>NZ_WKKI01000033.1 GCF_009674805.1 Metabacillus lacus
AAAGAAAATAATATCCAATTTTTGGATAACTGGGTTCAATTACAACCCCCTAGACTTTTTGGCTCTGAACGAAGAAGCTTGGATGGTAAAATTATACTTAAATTACATATAGAGTAAAATCGGTATACCCTTGTGGATATTTTTACAATGCTAGTGGAGGAACTCCGCCTATTCAGAAAAAACAATGAAAGTGGACTTAAATAAACGGAGACATTCCGGCTATGCGTCCAAAAAGCCTTAAAATGGAGTATTTTCAGCAGCTTAAGCGGAATTCCTTCCCTTATTTCCTCTAAAATCAGCCGATTTTTTCATTTAACCGGAAAAGTTCCGTTTATTTTTGAATGAATCCAGGACTCATTGTATTTTTCAATGATGATCACACCTCCCCCCGCACTCCCCTGCTACTTTGCGCTGTGCCGTTTATAAAAAGCGGCGTTCAGTTCTCCGCCCAGGATAATCATCATTCCGGTGATGTAAAACCAAATCATAAGTATGATGATGCCTCCGATGCTTCCATACATTGCACTGAAATTCGCAAAGCTTGTGACAAAGTAGGAGAAAATGGCCGAGGCGGCAATCCAGCCGATCGTGGAGAAGGCGGCGCCCGGAAGGACATGTTTCAGCAAAAGGTGTTTATTGGGGGCAAATAAATATAGTGCTGCAAAAACAACGAAGAGTATTAAAGCACTAAGCACCCAGCGAATGGCGTTCCACAGGTGAAAGAACAGTTCTGAGAATCCAAATAACGAAAAGATAAAAAGGCCGATTTCATGTCCGAACACTGGCAGCAGCAGGGCTACTATGATGACAAAAACCATGGCAAAGGTTAACAAAATGGAAATGCCTCTGGCAGCAAAAAAAGAGCGGCTTTCGCTTACTTCAAAGGCTTTGTTCAGCGCTCTCACGATGGAGTGGATACCGTTGGATGCTGACCAGATTGTTGCCAGAATTCCAAAAGACAGCAAGCCGCCGTTTTGTGTGTTGAGGACCTGCGAGAGGATATTTTCAATCATCAGCATTGTACCTTCCGGCGCGTATTGAGCAAGAAAGCTTAGTACATCTTCTTCGGAGAGAGGAAGAAAGCCGAATAAGGTAATTAGAAAAATGAGAAACGGAAAGAGAGATAACAGAAAAAAGTAGGCTAGCTCTGCTGACATACCTGTTACATCATCGTTGAAAAAGCGCTTCATTAGCTCTGCCAAAAAAGATTCTTTTCTGTTGTCCCTCATATAAGGATACCTCGATTCAGGAAGATTTTTTCTGGAAGATTTCCTTTGTTTCTTGAATAAACTCCAGTACCTGAGGTGTTGTTTTCTTCAGTTCCTGAAATTTTTCATTGTAGAATGCCCAGTCATCTTGCAGAGAATCGACAGTTGAGCGTGTTTCATCAATTTTTGTTCTAACCTGCTCGGCCAGCGATTCCGGGTTTTGATAGATGTCAATCGCCTTATTTTTCGCTCTTTGCCCGCTTTCTATTACTTTCGTGCGCGTTGGTTTGTCGAGAAGTGAAAGCACCGCCCCCGCAGCAGCTCCAACAAGAATGCTTTTAAAAAGTTTATTTAAACCCATAGTATTTTGCTCCTTTTCTCAGAGATTGTGCTCTTTTTTTATGTATTGCAGCAGATGTTTGCAGCCGCTGCTGATCAATTCATACGTTTCTTCAAAATTGTTCGTAAAATAAGGATCCGGGACATCTGACAGGTTCGCTTCGTCCACAAAGTCAAGCAGCCTTCCAATATACCCTGTTTTAGTATACCCAGCCATGCGGCGAAGATTTCCAAGGTTTTCAGCATCCATCGCAATAATATAATGATGACTTGTTAAATCCTTCTCTTCCACTTTTCTTGCCAGTAATCCTTCATAGGAGATCGTATTGCTGTCCAGTATCCTCCGCGTTCCTTCATGAGGCGGCTTTCCAATATGCCAGTCTCCCGTTCCTGCAGAGTCCACGGCAATTTTATGTTTCAGTCCTTCTTCGGCCGCATAATGTTTCATGATTGCTTCAGCCATGGGTGATCGGCATATGTTGCCCAGACAGACAAAGAGTATAGAAATCAAGTAGCTGACCTCCTTTCTATTCATATTTTATACCTAAATCGTATTTCTGTTTTACCAAAAATGCAACTTTCAATCCAATTATGTAAAAAGACTTGACATTTGCGTGATATTTTCAGAATATTCTTATATGGGTAGATAGACATTTGTCCATTCTTAATAAACGGGAGGGGAATGTATGGCTTGGATTGGAACAGTGAGTGATCTTATTTGGGGTCCTCCATTATTGATCTTGCTTGTTGGTACAGGTATTTATTTGACAATCAGGTTAGGATTTTTGCAGCTCAGACTTTTGCCTTATTCTTTAAAAATTGCTTTCAGCAGGAAGCAGGATAAGAAATCTGAGGGAGATATCTCTCACTTTCAGGCTTTGATGACCGCTCTTGCAGCAACTGTAGGAACTGGTAACATTGCGGGTGTCGCGACTGCCGTATTTACCGGCGGGCCAGGTGCTGTTTTCTGGATGTGGATTTCCGCCTTGTTCGGTATGGCTACAAAGTATGCCGAGGCTGTCCTTGCAGTCAAATACCGTGTTGTTGATAAGAATGGAGAAATGTCCGGAGGTCCTATGTATTATCTGGAAAGAGGACTGGGACAAAAATGGCTCGGTGTTTTATTTGCCTTTTTTGGTGCCATTGCTGCTTTTGGAATTGGAAACCTGGTACAATCCAACTCCGTGGCAGATGTTATGAGTTCTGCTTTTTCAATTCCTAATTGGGTGACTGGTCTTATTATTACTATTTGTGTAGCATTAGTAATTCTTGGAGGCATTAAGAGTATCGGAAAGGTTACCTCTTATTTTGTTCCGGTTATGGCACTTTTCTATACAATTGCCGGACTGATTGTCATGATCCTGAATGCAGATCTTGTACCGGGTGCTGTGGCATTAATTTTCTCTGATGCCTTCACAGGTGAGGCGGTTGCAGGGGGAGCGATCGGGACAGTAATCCGCTGGGGTGTGGCGCGCGGTGTGTTTTCAAATGAAGCAGGTCTGGGTTCTGCTCCAATTGCTGCAGCGGCTGCCAAGACCGACTATCCAGGGCGTCAGGCACTCGTGTCTATGACGCAGGTATTTATTGATACAATTATCATCTGTTCCATCACGGGAATTACACTGGTTATGGGCGGCCTTTATACCGGTGATCAAAAAGGTGCAGAATTAACGTCCGCTACATTTGCAAAGTTCCTTGGGACACCAGGGTCAACGATTGTCGCAATCGGTCTTTTGTTCTTTGCTTTTTCAACCATTATCGGCTGGTCGTATTATGGGGAAAAATGCTTCTCATATTTATTCAGCCAAAAGGTTGTAAAATACTACAGAATTGTGTTTGTGCTCGCAGTATTTGTCGGCGCCATTTCTACGCTGGAAGCGGTGTGGGGCATTGCTGATATTATGAACGGCTTAATGGCCTTCCCTAACTTAATCGGTCTTTTGGGACTCTCAGGGGTGGTTATTGCTGAAACGAAGAGATTCCTCAAAGTCATTCAGGAAGAAAAAGAACAAAGCAAAAAAGGGGACGTCTCTCTCTGATGACTCTATGAACCATCCTTTAAAGCCGGGCAGCCGGCTTTTTCTTTTTTCATGAGTTGTCCTCTTTCGTGATACAATACATATAAAACGTGTTGTGAAAGGATGGTTATGTTGAATTTAACAGAGAAGTCTTCTGAAAACGTTGAATACATGATCGAACAGATTAAAGAAAAGCTGAAAGTGATTAATATTGGAGCGATTAAACCTTCTCATTTTGACGGGGAAATGTATGAAGAACTCAGAGATATTTATGAGCATGTGATGAAAAAAGACACATTCAGCCCGAGAGAAATGCAGGCAATTGTTGAAGAACTCGGCAATCTCCGCAAAGAATCTTAAGCACAAAAAAGATTTGTGAATACATAGACTGCCTTTCCCGCTTGCTGCATATATGTCAGTAAGGGGGAATGACGATGGCGGGATGGTGGCTGGCTACACTCGTTCTTGTATTCTTTTTGTTTATTGCAATCTTCTTTATTATTGCTGCTTTAAAATCTGCAGTGAACACAGAGGATGCTGTTACAATTGATCCTCTTCCGGGTCCTTCTGATGGGACAAAAAGAAACGAGTAGCCGCGGGGCTACTCGTTTCTTCTATTATGATAATACATTTAGAGATTCTTCGATAAACGCCGGGATATCATCAGGCGTTCTGCTTGTGACCAGCTGGTTGCCGCAGACGACTACTTCCTTGTCATGTACGTTTGCTCCCGCATTTTCCAAGTCTTTGTGAATGGATACAAAGCCTGTAATATCTCTTCCTTTAAGAGCATCAGCATTGATCAGCAGCTGCGGTCCATGGCAGATTGCCATAACCGGCTTGTTGTCATCCATGAATGATTTTGCAAAGTCGACAAATTTGTCATCCGCTCTCAGCATATCCGGTGAAAAACCTCCCGGAATAAACAGCGCATCAAATTCCGATGGATTCACATCATCAATTCCTGCGTCCACCTGAATTTCAGCATCTCCCTGCTTTCCTTTTACCGTTTTCCCTTTTTCGTTTTCAATTACAGTTAGTTCATGGCCTGCTTCCTTGAATGACTTCGCAGGATCCGTATATTCCACATCTTCAAAGTAATCTGTCATTACAACAGCAATTTTTTTACTCATTGTCAGCATGCCTCCCAAGCACATTTATTTGTTGATAGTTAAAATGTACCCGGTTTACAGCTGATGAAACATAGAAAGGCGCCGCCCTTCATGACAGCTCCTTTAAGCTCAGCTGTTTGTTTTCAACTTCTTTAATAAAGTCGCCAACCATCTTTTCATAGCGTTTTGGATCTGTCAAAAATGCTTTGGCATGCTCAGCTTTAGGGACGAGATAGAGCCTTTTTAACCCCGCTGCCAGCTTATACATTTTCCTGCTCATCTCAACAGGAATAAACGAGTCATCACTGCCGTGAATAAACAGGATCGGAGTTGAAATGTTCTCGAGTCCCTTGATAGGAGAGATTTGTGAAAAACTCCATCCGCACCTGAATTTAATGATCAAACTGGTTATGGTAATCAAGGGGTAAAACCTGACTCTGAAGTCCTGAACCAGCCTCAGCCGAAGAAGCGAGGTGAAATCATGAAAGGCACAGTCAGCTATGCAATAGGCAATCCGGGTTTCCTCTTTTATGCACTGCAATGCACTGGCAGCACCGAGAGATTCCCCCAGCACACCAATGACCGCACCCTTCCCGAATTTTTCTTCAAGAAAATCAATCCATGCTTTAAAATCATCTTTTTCAAAATAGCCGAAAGAGGTATGATCGCCCCCGCTTAACCCGTGATAACGGTGATCACAGAGCAGGACCGAATAGCCCATTCTTTGAAACATCGGCACATATTTCAGGCTGCCGAACAGTGACCAAGTAATGCCATGTGCGATCAGAATTGCTTTTTTGCTTTCTGCCACAGAGAAAAGCATTCCGTGAATTTCATATCCATGATAAGAATCAATAAAAACCTCCTCTTTTCTGTACTGATGAAAGGTGTTTTCATTGATTTCGCCGCTCATCACTCCCTTGCGGAACGTGTCCTCATAAGAAAATTTCCGCGGGAAAATAATCGCGTTTGCCAGAAGTGTACACAGTACAATACAACAGACCAGAACTGCTACTAACGTCCATAAAAGAGATATCCACATCATCATCACCTGCACATATCTTTTGTTGAAATATCATATTACATACAAGCCCGGGTGGTGAGCAAAAGGCACATTTAAAATATTTTCTCACTGGAAAAGCAGGTAAAATTAAGAAAACTCGTAGAAATGGGAGCTGCTCATGAAAAAAGTTCTGATTGTTGGAGGAGGAATTGGCGGACTCACAGCCGGTGCCCTGCTTCAAAAGCAGGGATATGAAGTGACAGTCCTGGAAGCCTCAAATGAATGGGGCGGCTGCGCAGGCAAGTTTTCAAGAAAGGAATTTCTTTTTCCTGCCGGCGCGACGCTGGGAATGGGCTTTGAAGAAGGCGGCATTCACCGCCGCATCTTTCAGGAGCTCGATATTAATTTTCAGGAAGCAAAGCTGCTTCATCACATTATGGATATTGTTACGCCCGAGAGAACCATCAAATATGTGAAAGATAAGGAGGCCTTTCTGCAGGAGCTCTCTTCTCACTTTGAGGATGAAGCCCTACAGATTAGGAGTTTCTTTCAGGAAGTATGGCGGATTGGAAATGAAGTAAAAAAACTGATTGCACCGCTTCCCGCTCTTCCTCCCGCTTCACTTAGTGACTGGAATAGACTATTTCGTTCACTAAAGCCCGGAACGGTCAGGTTGCTGCCGTATTTACCGATGACACTATTTGATCTGCTTAGAAAGCATAACCTGCATCAGCACTCTTCCTTTGTGCAGCTTCTGAATGCGGTTGTCATTGATTCCATGCAGACAACAACGCGCGAATGCAGTGCTGTGATGGGGGCTTATGCTCTTTCCATTTATCATGAGGGAGCCTTTTACCTTAGAGGCGGTTTGTATGAGGCTGCACATGCCCTTCATGCATCCATTGCTGATCACGGAGGCCACACCCGGCGAAACACCCGTATTACCTCCATCGTAAAAGAAGGAAGGAGCTACAAGGCAACTGATGCGAAAGGAAACAGCTGGGGTGCAGACCACATTGTCTGCAACATGCCACTAGCAAACTTTGTGGCACTCCTGTCTCCACATTTAAAGAAGAAACTGTCATCAGCATATAGAAAAAAACAGGCGGAAAGCCAGTGGGGTGCTGTGACGCTTTATCTGGCTGTAGAGGAAGCTCTCATTCCCGATCACTTTCCTTTGTTTCAGATACTTCTCGGGGAAGTAAGTGATTCAATGGCTGAAGGGAGCCATATTTTTGTTTCCACTTCTGAGGCTGGAGACAATAAAAGAGCTCCGGCAGGCTATCGGACCTTAACAGTCAGCACCCATACTGATCTCAAGAGATGGAGTACAAAAGAGGAATATGACAAAAACAAGGAAGCAGTCACTGCAAAAATGATGGCGCTGCTGGAAACTGCACTACCCGGCGTTGAAAAGAATTTGATTATGAAAATAACAGGGGCGCCAAGAGCGTGGGAAAGGTTTACAGGAAGAAAGGGTGGTATGGTTGGAGGATACCCTCAAAATCATCAGCATGCACTCTTCAAAAGCCTCTCGCACCGGACAGGCATACCTGGAATCTGGCTGTGCGGAGACAGCGTTTTTCCCGGAGCAGGTACAATTGGGGTTTCTGTCAGCGGCTACCATGTGTATCGGTCAATCTCAAACCAGTAAAAGCGGACAAGTTTTGCACACAATAAGAAAAAACCGGAGTCTCCGTTTTTCCTTCAGCTGCCTGAAAGAGCGGAGAACCCGGTTATGCAATGTAGTTCCTTTAATGGCCGCGTCTTGCAAAATCGACAAAGCGAAACTTATCAAGCCTGTGACGCGATTCTGTGTATTCAAACAGTGTGGCATCATCAAGATACACATAGTTTCTGACAACAACAATATGCTGAAAGTTTTCTAAATCCAGATACAGCTTGTCTTCTTCTGTGCAATCTTCCACCACAATTTCTTTTTTTGCAAAACTGATTTTTAAATGCAGTGTTTTTTCCAGATATTCATAAATAGAATTCTCTGCAATCTCCTTCGTGAGGAGCGGCACACTTTTTTTCAAAAAATAATCTTTATCAAGGATAATTTTCTCTCCATCTATTTCCCTGGAGCGGATGACTTCCCATATTTCATCCTTGCTGCCCGCCTGCAATTGGCTCATCAAAAACCTGTCAGGCTGCAGCAGGCCGAACTTATGCACCGTTGTCCTTGACGGCTTGCCCAGATTTTGCGCAAGCTCTTTAAAACTGACAAGACCTGAAACCGGAAAATTAAGCTTTTCTACATCCAGCACAATCGATCCTTTTCCCTTTATCTTTTGGATAAAACCGTTTTGCGCCAGAAGTGTCAGAGCTTTGCGGATGGTTTCTCTGGAAGTGCCATAAATCTCTGCCAGTTCATGCTCAGAAGGTATGGTGCTGTTCCGCTGCAATTCTCCGCTCTTTATTTTCCCGCTCAAATCCTGATAAATTGCCATAAACTTATTTGTTTTCATCCTTCTCACCACTATTTATCTTACCACTACTTGACTAAGTGATAAACAACTGATTCGTAAGGACGTAAGGTAATTCTCCGGTAATCTTCAGAAGAATCATCATAATTGGAGAGCAGGATAGAGCTTTCAAATCCTTCTGTTTCCACTGAAGATGGCAGTTCGAACACTGTATTCTTTGCATAAAAATTGTTGATGACCAGAAGCTTTTCCGTTTCTGTGCTGCGGACATATGCAAAGATATCCTGATGATCATCAAGAATCAGCTGATAATCGCCATCTGTAATAATATCGTATTTTTTACGCAGTTTTATCAGTTTCTTATAATGATAAAGAACTGACTGAGTGTTCTCCACTGCATTGGCTGCATTATGCTCCCGGTAGTTTTTAGCTACAGGAATCCACGGGGTTCCTTCCGTAAAGCCTGCGTTTTCAGAAGAATCCCATTGAACAGGCGTGCGTGAATTGTCCCTCGACTTGCTTTTCAGAATCTCAAGAATGTCTTCTTCCTTCATGCCTTCTGCTCTCATCATATTGAAGATATTAATCGATTCAACATCACGATATTCGTCAATGCTTTCAAATTTAGGGTTGGTCATTCCAAATTCTTCACCCTGATAAATGTAAGGTGTACCCTGCATAAGATGAACCGTTGTTGCCAGCATCTTTGCAGATTCAGAATGATATTTTCCGTCGTCTCCATAGCGCGACACAACACGCGGCTGATCGTGATTGCACCAGAACAGTGCATTCCAGCCTCCGCCCCTATGCATCTCAACCTGCCAGGTGGACAGAATATTCTTTAATGCCTGAAAGTCGAAGTCAGCTAGCGCCCATTTCTCTCCATTTGGATAATCTACTTTTAGGTGATGAAAATTAAAAGTCATGCTCAGTTCTTTAGATTCGGGATTGGTGTACTGTATACAATGATCAATCGTCGTTGACGACATTTCACCGACCGTCATGCTGTCATATTTAGAAAATACTTCTTTGTTCATTTCCTTCATGAATTCATGCACGCGAGGTCCGTCTGTATAAAACTTGCGTCCGTCCCCAGGCGCCACACTGCCATCGTCATCTGGAAAGTCCTGATCCTTGGAAATAAGGTTCACCACATCCAGACGGAAGCCGTCCACGCCTTTTTCAAACCAAAAGCGCATCATATCGTACAATTTTTCGCGAAGCTCTTCATTTTCCCAGTTTAAGTCAGCCTGTGTGACGTCAAACAGGTGGAGATAGTATTGATCTGTTTGCTCATCGTGCTGCCAGGCGGAGCCGCCGAATTTTGATATCCAGTTGGTTGGCTCAGAGCCATCTTTCTTAGCGTCTTTCCATATATAATAGTCCCGGTAAGGATTGTCTTTTGATTTTTTCGCCTCTTGAAACCATTCATGATAAGTAGAGGTATGGTTTACAACAATGTCCATAATGATTTTTAATCCGCGCTGATGTGCTTCTTCCAGGAGACGGTCAAAATCCTCCATCGTCCCGTATTCTTCATGAATGGAGAAGTAGTCACTAATGTCATAACCATTATCATATTGCGGGGATTTATATATTGGAGTAAGCCAGACAACATCAACGCCCAGCTCTTTCAGATAGTCGAGCTTATCAATAATTCCCTGCAAATCACCTACACCATTTCCCGATGTATCATTAAAGCTTTTCGGATAAATTTGATAAACGACTGATTTTTTCCACCAAGGTTGTTCCACGAACAAGCACCACCTAAAAAAAGATTTGATAAAATACGAATACCACTGGTGCAAATTGCACCAATGGCATATTTTGTTTTTGTTCTCTCTTACTTTTCTACTTTTCTAAGCTTGCCAAACACAAATGTAATGATGAACGGGATGACAATCGCAATAGCCATACCGATGAAGAAAGGCGCCCATTTGTCAGGTACGATAGACAGGAATCCAGGAAGCCCTCCTACCCCAATGGAAGGTGCAATAACTCTGTTGATTGTAATGAACATACCTGCAATTGAAGCACCGATCATTGCTGCGAAGAATGGGAATCGGTAACGCAGGTTCACCCCGAACATTGCCGGTTCTGTAATACCAAGGGAAGCAGACACAGCAGATGTGAAGGATAAGCCCTTCAGTTTTTCATCTTTCAGGATAAACATCATCGCAAGTGCAGCAGATCCCTGTGCAAGGTTAGACATTACCAAAATCGGCCACAAGAACGTACCGCCTGTATTCGAAATCAACTGAAGATCAACCGGAAGGAATGTATGGTGCATTCCTGTCACCACAAGCGGTGCATATAAAGCTCCGTACAGCAATCCTCCGATTGCAGGAAGCGCATCAAATAGTCCTACGAAAACACCAGTAACAGCATTACCAATTGTAAACGTGATTGGCCCTATTGCGATGAAAGCAAGAAAGCCTGTTACAAGCAAAGCAATAGGAGCTACAAGCAAAAGCTGAAACGCATCAGGAATCTTTTTGCGCAAGCCGATTTCAATTTTAGATAGTACCCAGGCTGCCGCCAATACCGGAAGCACCTGACCTTGATAGCCAACTTTCTGTACATCAAGACCGAATAAATTCCAAGTCGGAATTTCGCCTTCCTGCTGTGCCGCACCCCAGCCCCATGCATTCAATAAATCAGGATGAACAAGCATTAACCCTAATACAATACCAAGCAGGGGACTTCCGCCAAAGCGGGTGGCCGCAGACCAGCCTATCAAACCTGGCAGGAACACGAATGCTGTATTCGCAATCAAGTTAATGATATTTGCAAGATCAGCCCATTGAGGGTATGCCTCTACAACTGACTGCTCAAAGAAAATTCCAGGTCCTGTAAGGACGTTGTTAATCCCCATCAGCAAACCTGCTGTCACGATAGCCGGCAGTATCGGAATGAAAATATCCGCAAGCGTTTTAATAGCACGCTGCAAAGGATTCAAGTTTCCTTCAGATGCCTTTTTTACATCTTCCTTGGAAGCTTCCCCAACACCAGTTTCCTCAACAAGCTCTTTATACACCTTGTCCACTGTACCTTGCCCGATCACAACCTGAAACTGTCCGTTAGTGGAGAAAGATCCCTTTACAAGATCAATATTTTCCAATTTCTCACTGTCCACTTTCCCTTCATCCTTCAGTGCAAAACGAAGGCGTGTAACACAATGTGTCGCTGCAGCAATATTATCCTTACCGCCAACAGCTTCCACTATCTGGCGTGCTGCTTCTCTGTTTGTACTCACTAAGATAACCTCCTCGTAATCGTTTTCAAATTATAGAATGATAGCAGTTAAACACTGATAGTATAAGTAACTTTCGGATCCTTTATCCTTTTGACCTAACCTAAGGGATCCAAAACATTTATAACCGCTTTCAATTAACATTTTAAGCTGTATATACAACTTATGAACTAATCATATACCTGTATATACAAGTTGTCAACCAAAAATATAAATCGCTTTCAGGGACAAGGGGACAGGTCCCTTGTCCCACGTCCCTTGTCCCGGAAAAGGAATTCTGCCTCCCTCACTCGAATTGTAATAGTAACCGCACTGGAGGGGATTGCAATGTTCAAAGAGTTGAAAAAAATTATTGAAGAAGAGTTATCAGGCAGACAGGCTTTTCGGTATGCCGACCGTATCGCCCAGTATCACCGCATTCAGGCATCACCAGGGTATCGGGAGGCAGCCCATGAAGTCATGAAGTTATTAAAAAGAGACGGTGTGGATGCTGAACTCGTTTCCTATCCTGCTCAATTTGGCGAGCGTTTCCTTTCACATCATTCCTTCAAAGAATGGTCGTGCCATAGTGCCGAATTATGGATAGAAACACCGGAACGCAAACGAATTGCCAGATTTCAAGAGGAAGAAATTTCACTGGTCCAAAGAAGCATCTCCACACCGGAAGAAGGTCTGAAGGCTGAACTCGTCGTCATTGAAAATGCCGAGGATGAAACCAGTTATATGGGATGTAACCTTGAAGGCAAGATGGCACTAGTTAGAGGAGATCAGTTTATTATTCATGCATTAGCTGTTGAAAAATATAAATGCGCCGGGCTCATCTTTGACAACCTCGCTGAATTCAAGCCCATCAGGACACGATTAGATTTACCCGACACCCGCCAGTATACATCCTATTGGTGGCATCATGATGAAGAAGTAAAATCCTTCGGGTTTGTCGTCTCCCCACGGATTGGTGAAGAGCTGAGAAATCTGGCGAGAAAGGGAACAGTCCATTTAAAGGCAACCGTAAAAACAGATCTGCAGGATGGCCACTTCCAAAACATTGAATACTTCATTCCCGGCAAAAAAGATCAGGAAATTCTGCTCGTCAGCCATCTATGCCATCCCTTTCCAGGAGGGCAGGACAATGCATCAGGTCCCGGCACCTTAATGGAAGTGATGCGGACAATCACACATTTAATAAAGGACGGAAAACTGCCGCAGCCGGAACTTGGAATCCGCTTTTTAATGATGCCGGAAATGACAGGAACGGCTGCCTACTTTCATCAGCATCAAGATAGAATTAGCAAAACCATCGCAGCATTAAATCTTGATATGGTCGGAGGTGACCAAACGAAAGGCGGCGGACCGCTCTGTATTGAACAGCCGCCAATGGCTGTCCCCACATTTTTGGACAGGTTCGCCAGCAAGCTGTTTGAGAGTACAGCCAACAACACAACCAACTTCACCGGCACTTCAGAATACAGTACCGTTCACTATGTGCAAACACGCTTCTCCGGCGGAAGCGATCACTATATCATTTCAGACCCGACCATCGGCATTCCTTGTCCTATGCTGATTCAATGGCCGGATAAGCATTACCACACCACCTCAGATTCTACGAACCATCTTGATGAAAACATGATGAAGCTGGTTGGGACTGTCACTGCCCTATATAGCTACAGTCTGGCAAACGGACAAGAAGAGGAATGGATTGCTTATACTTTGCAGCACATAGGCACCACAGGATTTCATTTGAATAATGCCAGAGAGTGGCTGGTAAAAGATAACCCTGCTAAAAAGGAATTTCATCCTGCATTCTCCTTCTATGTTCAATATGAAAAGGACTCCCTTGCCCAGCTGGAACAGTATGCAAAAACTCGAGGTTTCAACAGCATGTCAGAAAAAATACAAAGCCTGAAAAATTTGATTGAAAAGCAAGCGGAAATAATTGCTGCTATAGGTGATGATGGACTATCAGAGAAAACAGTTATCAAGGAAAAACTGCACTGGACAAATAATATCTATAAAAGAAACTTTCAAGGGCCAATCCGCACGATTGATGAAATAGCTTCCCTGCCTGTAGAGGAACGGTACCGCTGGTTAAAAGAAACACAATATAACATACCGATGGGCTATGAAGACTTCATACTCTACTGGATGGACGGAAAACGGACAATCCAGGAAGTACTAGATCTAACGTATTTTGAAACTGGCCAGCTTTTTCCTGACTATGTATCCAGCCTCATAGAACTCTACATAAAGCTGGAGGTTATTCAAAGTGTCGGAGAAGCATAACTCCTTGGAAACACCCACGGTAATTCGGCGTTGATGCTTAAAACCGAATTATATAATCACCTTGAGTATATGGACAACGTGAAAATTACTTGAGGAGATTGAAATGCTGCAAAAGGTTGTCACAGATGAACAATACGAACATATAATCAACCAAAGTATAAACATACAGCTGTGACGTTTCATATATTAAAAGGATTAGAATTTAGGGACAAGGAACCTGACCCCTTGTCCCACTCTCTCAGTTTTTTCAATCCTAATCAATACTTGATATAATAATAGTATAAAAGCATAGACCAATGAGGAGGTATTTGATGGATTTTATCGCCCTTGATTTTGAAATTGCCAACCATAAATTATCCAGCGCGTGCTCATTAGGAATGGTATTTGTGGAAGATAACGCAATTGTAGACAAGAAAAATTTTCTGATTAGGCCTCCAGCCCTTAAAGTAGATCCTGAATATACAAACATACATGGAATAACTGCTGAAATGCTTAAGGACGCTCCTCTCTTTCCTGAGATATGGAATGAAATACAGCATTATTTTTCAATGGAAACCTTGTTCGTCGCTCATAATGCCCAATTTGATATGAATGTTTTGAAGAATACTTTGTTAGAATACTCGATTGAACTACCTGAGTTCCAGTATGTCTGCAGTATACCTGTCAGCAGCAGTGCCCTTCAGGGAGAACGGATAGGCAACTCATTAAAAGAAAGAACAGAACGATTTGGAATCGTATTAGAGAACCATCACGATGCTCTCTCAGATGCCCGTGCCTGCGCAGAACTTGTCATAAAAAGTGTGCAATCAAAGAAAAGAAAATCTCTCCAAAGTTACTGTCAAACCTATGGAAGAATTCCGGTGAAAAAGTTCTCTCAACTAAAACTTCAAACCACCTTCAAAAAGAAAAGAAAGAAATTTGAGAAAGTCTCTATAAAAGATATCGTTACAACCGAAAGTACATTTGACGAAAACCATAAGCTGTATGGGAAGAGTGTAGTATTTACTGGTGATTTACAATCGCTGGACCGAAAAGAAGCCATGCAGAAAGTCGTTGACTATGGCGGCATAGTAAAAAGTGGAGTCAGCAGGAAAACGGACTTCCTGGTTGTCGGCAAACAGGACAAGAATGTGGTGGGAGTTGCGGGAATAAGCACGAAAGAGAAAAAAGCTTATGAACTGATCGAGCAAGGAATAGAGATTAAGATTATTGGAGAGGAAGAATTGATGGAGTTGATTTCTCCTGTTCGGTTATAAGCCTAAGCGACAGCAATTAATGTATTTATAGTTCTCAAGTTTTGGGACTGGCTAAACTGAGTAAGATACCTAACCTGGTAACTTCTAGGGAGGTACAACATGAATGAAACTAATGTAAATTGGTAGCTGCGTTAGTTACCTTCATCATCTTTTTAGTGAAGAGAAAAAACCGTAAACGATAAAGTTTTTTAGATACAATGTTCGGCTGCGAAATTTAGCGGTTGGAACATACAAAAAATCCGGTAGGCATGACGTCTACTGGATTTTGCGGGAGCAGTCTCTTTTCAATCTCCAGAAATCTTTTATTTTCGCAGCCTCCCCCCCCCAGCACACTAACACTTAACGTATTGGGGGGCAGGCGCTTTTATTTGTGCTTGCAATCCTTGCGTTAGATTATAAAGCCACTAAATACCATTCCGATATTAACAATAAAATGAAAAACAATACTAGGATAGATACTGTTTGTTTTAAGTGTGATTAATGCGTAAATGACCCCTGCAACTGAAATTAATAAACTGAGAGACATAGAAAAGCCAATAGATAGATGAGAAAGCCCAAAACCAATACTTGTTAATAAAACAGCATAACGTGTCGATGTTTGGTGAGTGAGAGCCGTAAGCAATATCCCTCTCCAAATTACTTCCTCAAAGACTGCATTCATAATTGAAAAAATTAAACCAAACAAGATAAGCGATTGAATATATTCTATGTCCTTTTGAACAATAATGAATATATATATAACTACATTAATAATTATACCAATCATCCAAAACCAAAATATATTAAGTTCGTGAAACGGTAATACGATAGAATTCTTCCAATTAGGTCTCTCATTAAACCAAGAAACCTTATTATTAAAGTAAAGATGACTTCCACTGATCCCCAGGATGATTAAAACAAGAAATAGACGGTTAAGAATAATTTCTGTACCCTTAGAAAGATCCATCAGTTTAACGAAATCATTTATACTTATAAATAACAAATAACTGATTAGAAAGGAAAACATAAGTAATATAACGAATCTTTTTTCTTTAGATGTAAAAAACAAAATAACAAATCCCATAAATAGAATTATAGTAAAAACTTCCTGGTGGTAAGAAATAGAAGCAATACCCCCAAAAAATAAAGCCGCAATACTAACTAATAACAAACAACTTCCCCATTTCCTTGCTATTTTAATGATTTCAATAATAGTGGAAAGTTCCCTTACTAGTGGGACAGAGGTGAACTGTCCCATATTTCCATTATGGTGATAACTCCTATACGCCTCCCAATATACGAAATTGATGAGACTTCACAAGTAACCTTCGAAAGGGATAACCTCTCTAGTCATTCTTCGGAGATCTCATATATTCCTCCCTGTAAAAGTATGGGTTGGTTCTGCAGGCCAAAGGGTCTTTCACCAAATTCATTGAGGAAATCTTTAACGACACCATCCCCGAAGGAGTACAAAACAAGAGATTTCCGTGCGGCAGGTAAGGACGCTGGCATTTTGCACCCCATTCCTTAATTATATACGCCTCTCCCATTTGTAAATCGAAAAGAGAAGACCAGTTGGATGTTTTATCATCCAAGTTTTCAACGCCTAACAACACATCCTTAATTTGAAGAGAGCCGGCTGGATGGATCATACAAAAAAATCCGGTAGGCATGACGCCTACTGGATTTTACGGGCACTCTTTTATTTAAATGCATTAGGTCTCTCCTGTCACAAAGAATTTGTAGTTGTTGGTTTAAAAATAAGATCTTATTTATCTATTTATCAGCAAATATCTTCCATAGGGTATGAACCGCTTTATATTTCTTCCGCCGCTATTTTCATTTTTTCAAAAGTAATCGTATTACTAAAATCCTCTTTATCTATCTTTAAACTCTCACACGCATAATAGAGATGTTCCAACCAGTCATCATCCCCGCATTCCACAGCTTCTTCGCATTCTTTCTCAATATAGGGAGTGCTGATATTCATACCCAAATCCCTAAAGGTTTCTATTGCTTCCATGGCACCTGGCCAGTTACGATCCTGCAATAAGCGGACTAATTTTGGTAAGGCCTTATTGTTTCGTGGGTAACCTTATCATATAACCTTTTTTATTGGTTAGAAAAAAACTAATCATAAAAATATTACTATATCGACAAAAAACTACAAATTATTCATGGCTAGATAGGTAAAATGTTAATTACAAAAGAACTAGAACTATAAATATTAATAGAGAGAAGGAACTAGCTATGCCATTGCCACTTATTCCATTAATCGTTGCTGGGGCAGCTGCTGCATCTGCAGCTGTAGCGGGTAAAAAAGGGTATGATTCATACCAAAATATGAAAGAGACAAAAGAGCTTGCAGAAAGCCTTGAGTCCAAGTATAAAAGAGCCTATAAAAACTTTGAAACAAAAAGAGACGAAACAAATACTACTTTTGAAGAGTACGGTCGATTAAAGTTAGAGATACTGGACGGAGCAATGAAAGAATTTGTAGATCACTTCAAACAAATTAAACATGTGAATTTTAATAGTGAAACAGTTACAGACAAGTTTGTAGCCAATAGCGAAATTGAGCAGTTCATTTTGCATGTTGAGAAACAAGTAGTGAAGGCAGGACAAGTAATGACTGCGGGAATCGCTTCTATAGCAGGCGGTGGTTTAGCTGCAATGGGCGCTGTAGGAGCTACTACAACATTTGCGGCTGCCTCTACTGGAACGTTAATCACGACGCTTAGCGGGATTGCAGCTCAAAATGCAACATTAGCATTCTTGGGTGGCGGATCATTGGCAGCTGGAGGCTTGGGTGTTGCTGGAGGGACGCTCGTTCTAGGAGGGATTGCATTAGCTCCTGCTTTAGCTATTGGAAGTTTGATTTTTGCTTCATCAACAGAAAAGAAACTGCAGGAAATGTATGCGAAAAAAGCTGAAGTAAATACAGAAGTTCAGAAATTAAAGTCTGCTGCAGAGGTCATGGCACAAATCACTGCTACAACTAAGAGCATGCAGGAGTTAGCTCAAAGCACACAACAATTATTAATAACTAACGTCAACAAAATGGCTGACATTATTAATCAAAAAGGCATTGACTTCAGAACTTACACAACAGAGGAACAAATTATTATCCATAATAATTACAAATTAGCTGTTACAATGCGGGATATTTTAAATACGACAATCTTAGATGAAAAAGGAAAATTACTACCTAACCTCCAGTCCGTTATTACAGAAGAAAAACAAAAAATTTCAAGTATAAAAGAGGCATAGTATGGTCGCCTTACGACAATCAGAAGTTGACTTTATTGCGGGACAAGTTGTTGCTGAAACGGTTGAAAGACAAGGAAATGCAATAATTGAAACGGTTGCAGGTTCAGAATATCTAAAAAAAGTTGCTAAACAATATATCAATTGTGCCAGCGATAAAACACAAGGCCGGATGTTTGAAATTATAGAATCCACAAAATTTAATGCTGCCGCCGCAAAAGCTGGAAGTGTACTACGGGCAGTGACAACAGATCAACTAGGAGAACCGCATGCTGCAGCAGACATGTTGATCCGTAATCCGAACGGAGATATTTTAAAGGAAATACAAGCTAAATCTTATAAAAAAGCGGCTGCAGCTGCACGAGCTGTTGCAGATGCTAAATATAATGGCATGGATCGGTTAGTGAACAAGGAGAATGAGGAAAAAGTAAATGAGTTAATTAAGAAGCGTATGGATTCTAACGGGATCTATGCCTCAGATTATAAGGATGCACATGGTTCAATTAAAGGACAAACGGAGTATGGGAATATCAAAAGCGGCGGGACAACTTATGAAGAGTCAACTCGTGCTGCAGAAAACCCAGAAACCTTTGCGGCTGAAATGAAACGAGCGGAGTTCCTTTCAGGTGCTAAAACTGCCATACTCGGTGGAGCATTGGCAGGGGCCTTTGTAGGTGGAACCATTAATGCAGCTCAAGGTGCATATAAAGGCGAATTTTGTGTAAAAGAGACAGGAAAAGCAGCTGCCAACAGTGCTGCCCGCGGAGCTGTAATAAGTGGGATCTCATATGGTTTAAAGTATTTAGGGAAGAACAATCCTGTTATGTCGGGTAATGTGGTAACGGCCATTGCTAGTTCAGCTGTTACTATAACTGAGCTGACGTACAAGTTCTTAACAAAAAAAATTACGACAGAAGAATATGCGGAAGGTTTAGGGGCAAATGCGGTAAGTTGTTTCTCTGGTATTATCATGACTGCAGCAGGAGCAGCTTTGTTTGGTCCAATCGGAGCTGCTGTTGCAGGAACAGTGGCCTTAATAGGAATGAAACAGCTACATAAAGTTTTCACCAGTGCTCGGGCAGACCTGAAGCTTGCAAAGGAAGCACGCCTTCAGGCAGAAGCAGTGTCAGCAGCACTCATTAAACAAATTAAAGAGGAAGAAAGCCTGCTGATCTCTTATTATCAAGAGTATGAGACGACTTTTGTTGAGTTGAAAAAAATGGTCGATATGGCTATCGTTGATGACAGCTTAACTGAAAAAACAATTGTATCTTTAGCAGAGGGCTTGGGTGTGAAGTTCCAATATGAAACCTTGGAAGAGTTTGAAGCATTCATGTTAAGTGATGATGTGCTGGAGCTATGACTCAATTTCCTTGTACATCCTGCGGAGCATGTTGTTCATCAATAGAAGGTATTGCGTTTCTGGAAAAATACAACCAAAATGGCAGCTGCAATAAGCTGAAGGATAATGAATGTACCATTTATGAGGAAAGGCCATTGTTGTGCAGAATCGATGAGGCATACGATCAAATATTTTCTGCTTATATGACTCGGAAAGATTTCTACCGTCAAAATGCAAAAGCTTGTAATGAATTGCAGGAGAAGTTGAATATTTCTCTTGAATATAGAGTTTATATTTAGAAACTACGCTTTAATATATGCCCTAAGAGAAGAGATACGGGAAATTAGTAGGAGAAGAAAATCAATATTATGTGTTTAAGGTATTCTCAAGAAGATTATTGTTTTGTGATAAATATAGTAGAAAATGAAAAGGGGAGATAGGAATGGTGGATTTAGAAGATATTCATGACGTGTTAAAAGATATCTTAGAAGAGGTTAGAGAGCTGAATACCAGAGTGAATAGTATTGAAACAGATGTGAGCGAATTAAATACATATGTCTATTCTATTAAACTAGATGTTGGTACAATTGATTCCAATATAAGTTCTATTGATTCAAACATTAATTCTATTGAAATGGACTTATCATCTGTTAGAAGTGATATTTCAATGATAGAGTTGAAAATAGACTAGTTAGAAATACACCTTTGCCTGTTAAATATTGATATAAATAAAAGTGCCGTATGAATATCAACTCATACGGCACTTTTATTATGTTATCTTTTCTGCGATTTTCTCGCTTTTAACCAATTCCTTAACACGCTGATCGATACGTTCTATTTCAGCAAAAGGATTTCTCCACCAGTTTCTGCTCCAAACCCTTTCGATTGTCCAGCCTCTGCTTTCGAGGAAAGCTTGACGGTAAACGTCCCTTTCCTTAGCGTTTTGGGAACTATGGTACATTGCGCCATCGCATTCTACTCCTAGAATGAATTTGGAAGAATCGTTAGGATGTACAATGGCCATATCTATTCGGTAGCCTGACATTCCAACTTGAGTGGTGACCTCATACCCAAGGTTTCTCAGTTGTTTATACACTTGTTCTTCAAAAGGTGAATCAAAGTGTAAATCTTGCTGCTTTACGTGAGTATTTACATTCTCATTAATTTCTTGGATTACTGCATTTATGTGCTCGTCCTGTGAACTGGCTACTGCTTTCGAATACTTTAGATAGGATTTGAAAAGCTTTGGACCAAGCTCAGCGGTATTCGTCACATTTAGTTCCTCAGGATCAATACTTGAAACAACAATAGTTCCTTCTTTTGCTCGTGTAACAGCAACATTTAATCGGTTTTCTCCGCCTTTTTGGTTCAGCATTCCGAAGCGGTTGTAAATTTTTCCTTCTTCATTTTTCGCATATCCTATTGAGAAGAGGATAATGTCCCTTTCATCACCTTGGACATTTTCGATGTTTTTCACAAAAATCCTTTCATCTAAATCTCTTGACATAACTTGCTGATAGAGAACATTGAATTCCTCATCTTCACCAGCAGTTTTATCAATAATGTCTAAAATTTTAGATTGCTGTTTAGAGTTAAAGGTGATGATTCCTACCGTTTTACCAGGCTGATTAATCAGCGAGTCTTTTAGTACTTTCACTACCTCAATAGCTTCAATTTCATTTGACTGATTAATCCATCGGCCGTTTACCTTTTTCCATTGAATAGCAGGTGGATTTTTAAAGGGTATGACGTTTGGAGCGATTTGAACATGTCCGTTATAAAAGGCATGATTTGAAAAGTTTATTAACTCTTCGTATTTAGATCTATAATGCCACTGCAATATTTTCTCTGGAAATCTCCTTTTCGAAAGATTCAGCAAGCTGATTGATTCGTCAGTCTCGAATTCAGGTTCTTCATCCTCATCGTCGCTGCTTGCTGAAGATTGGAACATATTGAAGGGTGGGAGCTGCTTTTCATCTCCTGCAACGACAAGCTGCTTTGCTCTGTATACAGCAGGAATTCCATTTTCGACTGTGCATTGGGAAGCCTCATCAAAAATAACTAAATTGAATAAGCCTTCTTCAAGAGGGAATATGGCTGACACAATTTCGGGAGAAGCAAGCCAA
Source organism: Metabacillus lacus (assembly GCF_009674805.1). Classification (GTDB taxonomy): domain Bacteria; phylum Bacillota; class Bacilli; order Bacillales; family Bacillaceae; genus Metabacillus_C; species Metabacillus_C lacus. The sequence continues at coordinate 21,613 of NZ_WKKI01000033.1, forward strand.
ACAGGCATAATATCAACCAGTCCTTGGCCTGCGAACTGGTTAACAAGTTTTCTCAAGGACCAAATCATTCTCTTCTTGCCAACTTGGTGTTTAAGCTCTTTGACCTTTTTAATATTTGTCGACTGTACAAAGTCTACACTTTTGGTTAGTGAGTGAATTAAATACTGTGTGGCAACTTTTCTCTTTTCTTCAATTAATTGAGCAAACGATTCCCTGATTCTTTGAAACTCACTGGTGGATACTTTTTGCACCTGTGGATACTTCTTTTCTGCTTGATCAATCCAGTGGACATAAGCTGAATTTCTAAATAAGTCAACCCAGTAGTCTGGAAGAGACATCTCTGATTGATTGGCTTTATTCTGCAACTTTAAAATCACATCTTTAACGTTTTCCGTGCATCGTGACCAATAGCTGTCCATTTGCTGTAATTCCTCAAAATCTCGATGGAAGTACTCAGTGATTTGGTCAAGTTCTTTAAGAGGGATATCTCCTTCAGAAATTCTGGTCTTGAATTCTTGAATTTTTTCATCATTTATATACTTATTGAGCTTGTCTATTTCATCAGACATTTGTTTTGTTTCTTTAGCAAGTTGATGCATGGTAATTAGTGATTTTCTAATCTCTAACCATTCAGTAGAGTTAGTTCCTTTGAACTTATCCCCATTTGAAAGTTCCTCTAAGATTGACTTGCCTGAAAAAGATGTCCACCACCATAACCTCAGGCCTTGCAGCGTACGCTGATTGCTATCATCTAAATCCGGATAAACCTTATCTAACTTGTTTTCTATCATCCAAGTATAGGCAGGAGTGATTTTTTCATGATCAAGCGACTCTAAATAGCTTACAGAATTTCTCGCTTTTTCAAGTGCACCGTTCAGCAGTTCTATAGCCTGCAGCTTTTCTTTCATATCCATTGAGGCGAAACTTTTACGATGCTTAAGGATATAGTCCTCAGATCCAAACTGGCCGTACCATTCTGCATAGGTATAAACACTCTCAGAAATGTTATCCAATTCCTCACGATTTAAGGAATCTAAGATATTTGAAAGCTCGATGATTTGCTTTGTTTCACCTACAGCATTTGCAAGACCATATAGGTCGTATAATCTAAAGCCATAAGCCTGTTGCTCATATAACGCTTTTGCAATGCTGTTTAACAGATCTTCTTGATTTTTCAATTTGTTAGAAGCAGAAGCCAGCATATTCACTGCCTCTTCATGTGTAATCTCATTTTGATCTAAGACAGAAGATAATTTCGTATATAACTTTTTTCTATCCTGCTTTTCATCATGTACAAGGGCTATGTGCTTGCTTAATCCCAAACTGTCCAGGCGCTGATAAACGACATCCAATGCTGCCCGTTTTTGACAAACAACCAGGATTTTTTTCTGCATCTGTAAAGCATCAGTGATTAAATTAACAATCACCTGTGATTTTCCGGTGCCGGGTGGTCCGTGTACAACTAACCCTTTCTGATAACGGGCTTCTCTTAAGATTTCCTCTTGAGATCCGTCTGCTTGCAAAAGGTTTAAGATGTCAGGTTCGTTCTGAGAATGACTACTATCTACTTCTTCAGTTTCAGCTAACTCCTCATTTCCTCCAGAATTTGCTTCTGGATTTATAAGCTCACCAGCAAGAGAAAGCCCGCCTCCTTCTTCAACTTTTTCGATAAGCAGTTCATAATCTTTTACTAATGATGAGCCGCCTTGAGGGAAATTACCTATGATAGCATTTTCCAGCAGACTAAGATTTGCTATTTCAGGAATATCATCTTTTTTATATTGAGTAAGTTTTTTAATTCCTGTCTCTGTATACCGAACGTGCAAGTCATACTCTTTAAAAAGGTTTATCCAACTATCGTAGTTGAGTGTGGTTGCAAGACCCGCTGCTTTTTCAAAGAAATCCTCGGTAAACGACAAATTATTTAGCTTTTTAAAAGCTAAAAATAAAGTCCGATTTAATTGAGGTTCTCCCTCGTCTAAACGAACTAACCATTTTTGTGTAACAACATTGTTCTTTTCCAAACGAATGGGATACAGAAATAGGGGAGCTTGAAAAAATGTCCCATCTTGAAGAGTACCTGAAATGAAAGGAAACCCAAGGTAGAAATCATGGACTCCTGTTTCCTCTTCTATTCCTCTCATATTTCGAGAAAGGTCTGTGAGTTTCTTGGATAGAATCATGGTGTCTTCATTATCCATCGAAGGTTTAAAGAGTGTAATGTCACTCTTAGATTGGTTAACAATCTTTTCAACAATTTTTGTGCTGACTTTTTCATCACTTATTTTATCCAGCTCAGTTAAATCAAAACTCCATTTATTATAGAGTTTCAAAAGACGAATTGAACGGTTACTTCTGCTGATGTTATTCAATTTGTCCCGCATGTGTATTAATTGTTCTTTCATTTTAAAACCTCATTTTAATCATTTTGGCTATTTGCGTATTTATGTGAACTTTCTGTCGAAATATAGAAAAAAATGTAATAAATACTCATCATCATTATAACAAAAGAGCTGTGAATATATAACTATTTGGTGCGAAGTGGATTATTGCCAATTAGATTAATCTTTGTAAGGTACAACTGGAAAAACCCCATTAGAAGAAAGCCATATTTACTGTCTAGCTCAGGAATATTGGACCCCATTCAGTATGGATGCGGTCGGACTTCATTGTCTCTAATTATTTTTCATTTGACAATTCACCTGTCCCTCTATCTCTATCCCGCAAATTATAATTAGTACTTTTATCTTTTTCGACAAGAAAACCTTCTTAAAGTCAAAAGAAGAGGATTTATTTCCCAAGTTTCCCCAAGGGGAATTGAATTAAGATGAAGAATATAACCATTGAGTAAAATTAAGTAAACATAATTCTCATAAAAGATGCAAAATTGAATAACCAATACTAGGTAGTCTATCGTGTGGGAAGGAACTTATTATATGGATAATACATTGGACCTGGAGACCGATAGTATTAATAAGACGATTGACCGATTAATGATATTAACAAGAGAAAAGAATTATGATGAAATTAAAAGAATACTAAATTATTTTGATATAAGACGAAAAGGTAACCTATTTGAAATCTATTTAACCCGATTACTAAAAGGTAATAACTTCAATGCAGTGAAAATTGGGAAGGTAAATGATAAGGGTGTAGATATTATATTAGTTGATGGGGATAACTCTGAAAGAATTATACAAGTTATTCAGGCAAAAAATCAAAGGGTGCCGTTAAGTCAGGACGAACTCGCTTTAGAAATAAACAAATATGAAAAAAAAGGAAAAAAGGAGTATGGTAATTGTAAAGTCTATTCTTTCTACTCGGTAAATGGATACCGAGATAATTGTACTGGTTACGATAAATATAACGTTAATCTTTTTGGTTGGGAAGATATAAAATTTCTTATAGATTATTACGATTCCCCAACATCAAATCGTTTGATTACAAACATGTACCCCCATAACCTTGAAACATTTAAAAATTTAACAAAAATGTGGGAAACTCATAATAAAGTCTGTTGTGTTCAAGCTACGGGAACGGGGAAAAGTTTTATCATAGTGCAAGCTATTTTATCTAATGAAGGAAAGAAAGTTTTCTTTGCTCCATCTGAAAAAATACTTGAACATATAAAGGAAAAAGGAGCCCGCCTGGACCCTAACGTGGAATATTACACTTATGCCTGGCTAATTAGAAGGTCAGATGAATTTATACAGAACATGTCTTTTGATTTAATTGTGTTAGATGAATTTCATCGTGTTGGGTCTGAGGAGTGGGGGAAAAGTATAAGAACTCTCTTAACGCATAATCAACAAGCTAGAGTTTTAGGCACTTCTGCAACACCTGTAAGAAGAGATGGGACTGATATGGCTGAAGTCCTTTTTGATAATAAAAAAGCAGTTAATATATCACTACCAGAGGCCATTGTTCGTGATATCTTACCAGTCCCCAATTATATAGTTGCCTTATATGAAATCGATGAAGTTATTAAGCGTATGGATGAACAAATTGAAATCTTTGATGGTAATAATAGAATAAAGGCAAAGTATAAAAAGGAAATAGAGTCATTTAGGATAAGTTGGGCTAGTGCAAGTGGAATGTCACAAGTCTTTAATAAGCATATCCGAAACGAAAGTAAGTTCATTGTCTTTTGTAAGGGGGGCCCCCACCTTAAAAGAATGAAAGCGATTGTACACGGTTGGTTTTCTGAATCTGATCTTAACAAAGATATAAAGATATACCAATCAACAAGTGAGGATTCGATTCAGGGGAATAAAAATTTAGAAGAGTTTAGGAAAGATAACTCAAAAAATACTATAAAGTTGTTGTTTACGATTGATCGTTTAAATGAAGGAATACATATACCTTCTGTCGATGGAGTAATATTACTACGTAATACAGATTCTCATCGAATATACTTTCAACAAATTGGGCGGGCTTTTAATGCTGGTGAAGACAGAATGCCTTTAATATTTGATTTGGTAAACAACTTTGAAATGTTAAAAGAAATTAATTTTATTAAAGACCTAGAAATAGCCATGGATAGATTAAATAATTATAGAGGGGAAAGAAACCTCCACCCTAAAAAGGCACAATTTAAATTTGTGGATGAAACAAAGAAAATTTTGGACTATATGATAGAGATAGAGGATCGAATAAAAGATCAGTGGTATGAAATGTATGAGACCCTGCTTCTTTACAAAGAAGATAACGGGAATGTTCTCTCATTTCTTATGAGTGGAGAGCATTCAAATCTTAAGAGATGGTGTGAAATACAACGATACAACTACTTGGATAAAAAGATACTTTCTAAAAAAAAGTTTTTATTATTAGAAAAAATAGGTTTTCTATTTTTGCCACATCAGGATAAGTGGCATTCTTTTTATACTTTAGCTGAAGAACACAAGAAGAATAAAGGAACGATCATCACGAATTATCCTGACTCGCAGATGTCACTAGTATTATCTGAATGGTTAAAAGAACAATTAGAATTATATAAAAATAGTGAATTAGATGAAGAGCAATATAGACTTTTAACTACTTTAGAATATGACTTTACAGGTGAAGAGGAAAAATGGTATTCGTATCTTTCATTGGCTAAGAAATTTAAAGAAGATTACCATCATTTATATACTGATCACCCTGACCAATTAATGGACGAGAAATTAAAAATATGGTTATCATCGCAAAGAAAATATTATAACAACCAGGAATTAAGCCAAGAAAAAATCGATTATCTAACCACTTTAGGTTATTTGTTTAATAATGAAGAAGAGCAAGCCGCACTTGTTAACTTTATAATAGAATCAGATTGGGAGAGAAACTTCCAAGTAATTAAAGATATATATAAAGAAGAAATTCAAGCTGGGAATCTAAAAATAGATGCTACCTTTAACCAAGAAGATATTGAATGGTTAATAAAACAAAGAGAAGATTATAGAAACCTGAAACTTAGCGACGAAAAAATAAATAAACTTAAAAGTATAAATTTTGAACTTAATTATGTAAAACTTGAATTTGAGGTATCAGCAAAAGAATTTAAAACTTCTCCAAATAAGCAAAAAAAATGGGCGACAGAGGTTTATAGGCAATTTAAGTTGGGGAATCTTCCAAAATGGAAACTCAGTATCTTACAAGAATACAACATTCTTGACAACCTATTGTACCTACAAGAAAGTGAAGACAGTCAAAATGAACAAAGAAATATCGATGTGGGAATGGACCCGGTAAAGGTCACCTTTGAAAATGCAGCAAAAGAGTTTAAACAATATCCTAGTAAACAGAAGACTTGGGCAGTTGAGGTCTATACTCTATTCACAAACAATACTTTACAAGAATGGCAGCAAAATATCTTAAGAAAATATAATATTTTTGATCACATAATATCTTTGAGTAAACAGGAAAAAGCAGCATCTAATAATGTAATAAGGGGAATTTATCCTGACTTTCTGAAATCTGAAAAAAGTATACCCGTAGGAGATAAAAAACAACAATCAACTGAAAAAGGATCAATAATTAAAAAGTTTAGTTTAATATTAAAAAAACTATTATTGTTCAAAAAGGTTTAACTAATAGAGGGACAGGTGATTTATCCCTTACTAAGAGATAACTAAAGACAATGCTGGGTGTTTTAGGGTGGTGAAAACTTAAAGAAAGGAAGTAGTAGCAATTGATTACCTGTAATTTAAGCAGGGATGACAAACCTCCTGTGGGCCAAGAAAACTCCGTACCCAAAGCACCTAACTTTTTGCTGTTTATAATATGGTTAGCCAAATCATAAGTGAGCACAATTTTGTTTTTTAGGGAAGAGTCAAAGAACAGTTTATTTCAACTGTGTCGAAAACAATCTTCCCTTCCCTTAGTTTCTTCATTATAGAAAAACTTCTCATAATAGTTGTGCATTTCCCTGGAGTTCATCTGGCTCACATTCTGCAGCTGGTAGAGATTATCGGCAATAAAGAAGTTTATGAGATTAGACTTGATATTATAGGTCGGACTGATTGAATTTCTCATGTCCAATTAATATCGAACGATTTAATTCTTCCGCCTTTTATCTTCTGAATGATTCTTCAACCGCCGTGCAGCTTGAACCGTCTGTCCTATATAGGCAGAGGGTTTTTTATTGTCATTTATGGATAGTTGTTTAAGTGGACTGTTTTCAGTGATTGAGATGATCATGAGTTAAATCTTTCTTTTCTAAAATAAGTTCGCTCATTTTCTGACCTCATTGTTTTTAAGATTCTATTAAAAATTGCATATCACTTTTGTTGTGTTGTTCCAGAGAACAAATAATACCTGTTTTGCGAAGACTTTAACTTATCATGAAAATTCTGCTGCCCAAAGTCTGAAACCAAACTAAAATACTCCATTATTAGTTTCACTCGCCATAAAAGGAGTGTCACTGTGACTATAGGTGGTGCGTAAAAGTAGTAGATTATTCAAGGTGACTAGTTAGTCTTGATAGTCTTTAATATCTAATTGATTAACAGTTAAAAAAGACTGTTAGATTTTGCTGGTTTTTTTGAGAGGAATCAGTTAGCACGTTTGTTAGGAAAGCAAGGGTGTCATACATTTAAAAGTATTACACCTAGAATTTGCTATGACTGTAAAGCATGAATAGTGATTTTCTCATTTAATATTCAAAAGAATATAGGTCTTTTTCATTGTTTCTAAATAGAGTTCTTTCATATGTGAAGTACGTAATATCTTCCACAATGTCATATGATTCAATATCCCATTCCATGAATTTATTACTGCCATTATTTTCAGAAAGAAAATCAAAAAGGATATTTAAAATTTTATGATTTAAGTGGTTATTACTATTTTTAAGGTAATTCATTTTTTCTTGTAACAGGGTTTTAGCTCCAGGTTCCAAATAGGGACAGTCTATATAAATAAAAAGCCACCATAATTCCTTATATAAGAGAATATCCTTTTGCCCTGTAATAATCTTCAAATTCTTTTTTATTAGTTGGTCTAAATCATTCTTAATCTTTCTAAAATATTTTTTATTATATTTAGAGTAAACTAAAAAACTTGCAACTAATAAGGGATTTTCATGTTTGTAAATAGTAGACCAAATATGCTCTTCAGCTAGAATAGATAATTCAATATCATTATTGCTAAATACTGGCAATAAATCAATAATATCAGCTATGTTTGCATATAAAAAGATGTGTTCATATTTTTTGACTGTTTTTTGAAGGAGAGGTTTTAATAAATCTTGATCTAATTCTTCTCTAAACAAATATTCGATACAGATTAACTTTCGAGTGTTTCTAAAAGTAGGAGCAAATGAATATAAGTAAAAAATAAATTCCAAAACTTTTTCTACTTCTAGAGTAGTGGCATTTTTTCTAAATAACTTCTCTTTTTTGTTTTTTCTAAGTTTATTAAATAATGCACTATATATATATGAAATGATTTTTTCTCTATTTTCTGGGAATAAAGAAAGTAGATTTTGAAGCTCCTCCTTTAATGAGGCAAGATTTCTATAGTTGACGAAGTTTCTTCCTTTAATTAAATATGAAACTTCAATATCTTCATCAGAATAAAAAGACCTGGTCATTAAGATAGTTAGAAAAGATTTGGTACTTCCTTTCCAATCATTCCACACAAAAGGAAGTTTTCCAGTTACACTTTTTAACTCATTTAATTTCAATTGATATTTTGATGCATTGTCCTTGTAAGATGTAATAATATCTTCGATAATACTTTCTTCATTTGAAAAGATATATATATCATCGACATACCTGCAAATATTAAAATCAACTTCTTGTTTTAGATTTAATTCTATTAAATTGTTATATACTTCATAATCTACATGCTGTAATAATATCTCAGCAACCATCCTGGAGAACTCAGGTCCTACTATTACTCCATTTGAAATAGAGTTGTTTAGGTGTTGTAATAATCGATCCAAGACACTATATAAGTTATTATTCGTAAACCCACGTGAATCAATTGTGTTATGTGAGATAATCCATTTAAAAGTATGGGTGTATATGCTTCCGAAACAATCCTTGTAATCGATTTTAGCAAAATATTTAAATTGACTATTAAGTTTAAACCAGTACTCTGAGTTATAAAAATGACCCAAAGTACTATATGGTTCTAACTTAAAGTAAATCCCGGAGGATTCTAGAGCTTTAGTGAATTTATCCTTTTTTTCTTTAGTATCTTCATATTCTACAATTCCGCCCTTACTTGATTTATAAAATAAATCGTTATTTTTCTTATGCGATCTTAATGAGAAAGAGCCAGATTCCTTGTTTAAAGTATCTAAGATCTCATTGCTATACAATCTTACAAATAGAAAAACTTCCACTGCAGAAAAAGGATTTAATATTGAAATTTCTCGCAAATCATTATTACCTTTATTCACAAAATATTTCAGAGGGGATGCATGCCAGCCTTTATTAAATATAGGTGTTTTAGAATACTTTGATTTTAATAGCTTTTGCTCAATTTCCTTCATTACTTCTTTCTTATTTAATAAAAATTGGTAAAAGTAAGTATAGGTAAACATGTGGCTTGTTTCTACTGGTAATAGTTCGGTAAGTAAAAAATCTAATTCATTTCTCTTCATTGATTTAATAACAACCTTTTGATAAAATTTTGTTAGAGAAAATCTCTAAGTGATTGGATTTCATCTTAGACTACATAAATAATCCGGTCACACACATTATCGGTGAAAGCTTACAAGCTTTCTGTAGTAACTGGTGGTTAAGATACAAAAATTCTCATTTGAATTGATGTTCTTATACCTTCTTCAAACTACAAACTAAAAACGCTATTTAAGGAGGGAGCCTCGGAGAAATCTGAGGTTCTTTTCTATAGCTTTAACTTTTTACAGTAGTAGGTTACTAAGTTTCTATAAGATCTCTTGCTAGGATCAAAAGAAGGTTCAATCTTTTTAATCATTTTAATTAGATAGTTCTTCGACCAACCAATGTTTGAATGAAAGACTATTGATTTGTTTCTAGAGAGTCTATCTTCTAATACATAACCTAAGGTTTTAGTTTTTAAGAAATATGGACAATAACCTATTATATTATTGACCTGTTGTATAATTTCATTTCTTAGAAAGTCTTTCGTCTCTTTTTCAATTTTTTCAATTTTATCATTTACATACAGAAAATTCCTTAGCTCTCCGTATGAGTGCACTATACCTAGAACATCCCATATGAAACTAGTTGAATATTTATTTCTAGAGGTATTATAGAAAACGATTCTTGAACCCCAAAAAAGTATTCTCTGTCTAAAAAGTTCCATATTACCATCATTTTTGTATTCAGAGATTATTCTAATTAATTTTTTTCTGTATTTAGATATTTTATCCTCTGCAATTCCATATTTAAAAAATTTATATTCTTTTTCTTTTTGGTATTCAAATAAGTACCCCAAATAATTATAAGTAGTTCCTGAAGGAGAACCGCTATATATAAGGCTTCTTTTTGATTTATTTAATTTTATATTACTACTCTTGAAGACGGTATTAAGCGCATCTTCAATACAATCTAGGATTTTTCTTTCCTCTACTGATTGATTAAAGATTATTAAACTGTCATCTACATATCTTGAGTAAAAGATTAACCCATAATCATGGAGAAGGGATTTTAACTTTATATCAAAATCTCTAGAAATCAACTCTACTAAAGCATTTGATGTTGGGAGTCCTGGAGAGCAATATTTAAAATTTTCAGTAATGTTTTCTAATAGGTCTTTTTCAAATCTATAAAGGCTAGAATACTTAATATATCTGTTAAAGACATCAGCGCTTTTAACGGAGTTAAAAAAATCTTTAAAATCAAATTTATAGATAGTGAACTCGCTCATACTATTTATTATTTCTGTGATTGTAAAACACTCTCTCATAATTCTCTGTCTATTAGGATAAGAAATTCTAAATGAGGAATCTAATCTCTTCTTAAGATATTTTAAAGATATTTGCTCAAGTGAATCATTTTTCATTACAAGTACTTTTCTATATTTTGAATTTCTTTGTTTGAAAATAAATTGTTTTATATTTAATGAGTAATCTATCTGATTCTGTTTAATTCTATCAAAAATATCTTTTTCACTTTTAAATTGCTTTAAATCATATTCTTTGATTAACTCAATAAATGTATCATTCATAAAAATTACGCTCCCTGATAACATTTTCGTATTATAAAATAGTAGCAAACACCTTACTCCACAAGTTATTCCTACACTACAGTATATTCTTATTAGCCCTCGGCACCAAATAAGAAGGCATCTCTTCCTCAAGCTCCCAAACAAAACTCATCGGCTTATTCCCAGAGTGCTTAATATAATTCGCAGTACCAAGAAAGACGAAAGGTGAAGGAATGCTGCCTTTCTCTTTTTTGTATTCTCTGACAAACAGGGCGATTTTGTTTCCGGTCTGGCGGTGATGGATATATCGCTGGCCGGTCGGGCTTTCTTCAGTCACACGACTTTGGGTTTCCCAATGAAACAGCTTTTCGTTTATGGCATAGTCCTCGTATAGCGTTGATGGCGAGAAGTCTTTTTCTGATTTGTTTAGTGTAATAAAGAAGATGTCGAGCTTTTTGTCTTTGAAGTACTTGACTCCTTCCCGGAAAGCAGGGCTTTGCTCTTCGTTGTTGTAGTCAAATCCGGCCAGCACTTGTGCTGTTGAGTAACGGCTGTGGACTTGAAGCGGGCAAAGGAAGGTAAAGTTAGGCTGCAGTTCTACAGTTTCTAATGAGTCGTATAATACCCCGATAATTTGGTTGATCTCCTCTTTGAACGCAGGATGCTTCAACACTTTTTCCACGCCTTCCTTTACGGAAGAGAGTCCTTCTTTTTCAGGATGGGCTTGATAGAAAGAGTAATAGAACATGTTCAGCATCAGTTCTTCTTCTTTTCCGTTGGCTTCTCCTGTTTCCATATAGTTTTTTATAAACTCCAACAGTTTTCTTGAATTGAGGTGAAGGAGGCTTGGTAATCGTTTGGTCAGCCAGGTCTCGTCCTCATACGTGAAATCCTCAGCAAGACCCGTCTCTACTAGTAGCCGCGAAAAGCTTCGGTCCCTGTTTCCTCCATAGAAATCATAGAGATCTAGGTGATAGTGCTCCAGGAAGTTTTTCAGTGTAACGGATTTCCCGGTATCTTGCTCAAAGGTTTTTAGTTTGGCTACAAGGTTTGCTTTGTTATTGGCGCCAGCTTTGATGTTACGCAGGATGTATTCCTTCGCTTGTTTTTCCAGCTGGACGAAGCAGCCCTTTGGCAGGTTGAAGAATTCGTTCTCGACATAGTACTGGACGGAGTGCTTTGATTTACCGATCAGGGCTCGCAGTTTTTCTTCGTATGAATAATTGCGGTGAGCTTGTCCGACGAAATCCAGGACGGTCAGGCATTCTTTGTCTTCTGACAGGCGGAGGCCACGTCCCAGCTGCTGCAGGAAGACGGTCATACTTTCTGTCGGGCGCAGGAACAAGACGGTATTGATTTCCGGGATGTCGATTCCTTCGTTGTATAGGTCGACGACGAAGATGAACTTGATTTCTCCTGAAACGAGCAGCTGTTGTGCTTCCTGGCGGGATTTCCGGTCCGTTCCTCCATGCAATGTGATGGATGGGATGCCGGATTTGTTAAAAAAGTCGGTCATATACTGAGCATGGGCAATCGATACGCAGAAGCCCAGTGCTTTTACATCGGTGATATCCGTGACATATTTCTGCACGCTTTGAACGATTTGCGTGCTTCGAAGGTCGTTGGACGTATAGACATTTTCCAGTTGCTTGGTGTCATAGCCGCCTCGGGTCCATTTCAAGTTGGAAAGATCGACGGTATCTGTGACGCAGAAATATTGAAACGGACTTAAGAGCTTTTGGTTGATCGCTTCGGTTAACCGCATTTCGGCTGCGATGTGATCATCGAAGTAAGACAGAATGCTTTTTCCGTCCATCCTCTCCGGGGTTGCGGTCAGTCCCAGGAGAATCCCTGGCTGATAATGGTTCAGCAGCTTTTGATAAGAGTCAGCGGCCGCATGGTGAAACTCATCGACGATGATAAAATCGTAGTAGCCGCTTTCGGTATGTTGATGAAGCTCCTTGCTGTTAAAGCTTTGGATGCTGACAAATAAGTGATCGAGAGAGGATGGCTGCTGTGTTCCAACAAGCATATCCCCGAAGTTCGGTTCACGTAAAATCGCGCGGAAGGTGTTCAGGCTTTGTTTCAGAATTTCCTCCCGGTGAGCAACGAAGAGCAGCTTTGCCCCTCCGCCGTTTGCCTTCCTGAAGCGTTTGTAGTCAAAGGCAGAAATGACCGTTTTTCCCACACCTGTTGCGGCGACCAATAGGTTTTTATAGCGGTGATGAACTTCCCGTTCTGCCTGAAGCTTTTCAAGGATCTCTTTTTGGTAAAAGTAAGGCTGGATGTCAAAGAGATACTGAACAGATTCCTCCGCCACTTTGCTACTTTCCAAAGCGAGCTTGAGAGTCTGGTTGTCTTCCGCATTCTCTCCATTAAACAGTTTGAACTCCCTGTCATTCCAGTAGCTTTCAAAGGTGGCCTCACATTTTTTGAGAACATCAAAGGAATCCTTCTCCGTTACCTTCACATTCCACTCGAGTCCCGATGTCAGCGCAGGATTGGATAGGTTGGAGGAGCCGATGTACGCCGTACTGAAGCCGGTTTCTCTTTTAAAAAGATAGGCCTTGGCGTGAAGTCTTGTCCGCTCTACATCATAGGAAATACGGATCTCTGTGTTGGGAAGCTTGCTCAGCTCCTGAATCGCCTTATAATCCGTCGCTTCCATATAAGAAGTTGTGATGACACGAAGCCTGCCTCCACCCTCCGTGAATGTCTTCAGGTCTTCCAAAATGATGCGCAGGCCGCTCCACTTGATAAAGGACACGAGCATATCGATAGAATCAGAGGAGAGTATTTCCTTTTTTAACTCACTCAGCATGTTCGGCTCATAGCTGGAACCGGTGAATAACGAACTCTCGGAGATAGGAGTCACAGGACGGATGACTTCCTGTTTTTCAATGCTGCGGACGGAATTCATCTTGAAGTAGATATGGGTAAGGACTTCGCCTTCTTCAGAGATTCGCAGTCTCTCAAATTCCTGCCGGTCCAATCGCTGGCTGAGAATGTCGATAATTTCATTGCAGGTCTCAATTTGCTTGAGGAGAGCCTGCTGATCATTTCGCTCCTCCTCACGGACAGACTTCAGAGCATTCCTCGTAACCGAACTAATGTAGGAAGACAGTACCTTCCGTGCTTCCTCCACATCTAGAGGTGCTTTGCCGATATCAAAATCCAGGTCGGAGCTCGCGAGCTCTTCCTGAAGCTTTTCAGTAATGATTTCTTCATAAATTCCTTGTTTCAACATGATTGGATCCTTCCAATGCAGAATAGGGTTTTTTTGGTATAATTATATCATAGAAAGATTTTACTAGATAAAATAGTGTATGGTAGAACTAAATAAATCATCACATGACAACTAGGGAAAAGTCACTCTCTTCCTGGTTTTATCACCATTTATTGTAATGCACCCAAAAAGAATTGCTACAAGTTGTTTTCTGATAGAGTTAGTTCCTCCAACCTAAAAAAAAGCACATTGCCAAAGCAATGTGCCCTCTTCGTCTTAAGAAGCTTTTTTATCCCGCTTTTCCCTAATATCTTTACGGTAATATAAGTCAGAGGTAAAGAATTCTGTTTTCAGCCTTTTTACTTCTTTGCTTAGTAACAGGATCGCAATGACATTCGGGATAAGGATAGCGGCCAAGGCAATATCAAGGAACTGCCAGAGCGCCCTCGCTCCTCCTGTTGCACCAAAGACGATTGCAATGAGGTAGACATATTTAATCAGTTCTCCTGCTTTAAGGCCGAATAAAAATTCAGCCTGCTTGCTGCCGAAGAAAATGATAACGACAATTGTTGAGACTACGAAGAAAATCAGCGAAACTGTTACAAGGATGCTTCCTGCTTGTCCAAAGTATTGTGCAAAAGCAGCTGATGTCAGCCCTGAAGGATTATTCATTGCATTTTCTCCGGTCCAGACACCTGAGGACAGGATGACAAAAGCGGATGCTGAACAGATAACGAGTGTATCTACAACAATCCCGATAATTGCCCATAATCCCTGACGGACAGGGTGATCTGTAGTTGCTGCAGCATGGGCAATCGGCGCTGTACCAAGGCCTGCTTCATTTGAGTACAGTCCGCGTGCAAAGCCCCAGCGGATCGTTTCGGCAACTGCGGCACCTGCAAAGCCGCCTAGTGCAGCCATAGGTTGGAAAGCATAGGAAAAGATTAAGCTTAATACGTCAGGTACGAGGTTTAAGTTCATAAATAAAATAATTAGAGCTGCACCTACATAAATGAGTGCCATGAATGGTACGACAACCTCTGTAACCCTTCCGATTCTTTTAATCCCGCCTAATACAACCAAACCTACCAGAATGGCAGTTGCGATACCCGTATACAAGGGATTGATATTAAATGTTTCATAGACAGCTGAGGAGACAGCATTTCCCTGCACCATGATGCTCGGAATCAGCTCAATCATTAATGCGAAGGCAAACCAGACACCGAGCCATTTCATGTTCAGCCCTTTTGTCATATAATACATCGGGCCTCCGACATATTCGCCTTCTGCGTTTTTCTCCCTGTATCTAACGGCCAGCACACATTCTGAGAATTTGATCGACATCCCGATGAGTGCGATGACCCACATCCAAAAGATTGCTCCCGGTCCTCCAAACATAATCGCAGCAGGTACTCCGACAATGTTTGCAGCACCGACAGTTGCTGACAAAGCTGATGTTAAAGCCTGAAGCGGGGTAACGGTTCCTTTACCTTTTGGTTTTTTAAACACGCTGCCAAATGTTTGCTGAAAAATATATAGCGGATATCTAAATTGAAAAAATCCTAATAAAAACGTTAAATAAATTCCTGTTACCAGCAGCAGAATAATTAATGGCGGACCCCACAGCCATGTGCTGATGTTTTCTACCCAATTCATAAAAGCATCCAATCGCATTACCTCCATTTATACTAGACTAAATGGGGTATTCCCTCTGCGATATGATCATAAACGCTTTTTTGGTAATTATATGTCAAATTGAAGCTGTTCAGGCCCTTCCTTTGCCTTCTCTTTTTCAGCAGTTTCCTTCAAATACAGTTTCATCTGCCGGATAATTTTATCAATCTCTACAATCGGCGGTTGATATCCCAGTGTATAAAACCCCGGATATTTCCATGGTTCGTGGATGTAATTTTCCGGAAGATTTTTCAGCTCAGGAAGATATCGTTTGATGAACCTTCCCTGCGGATCAATCTTTTTACTGAAAGCAACTGGATGGACAATATGTGAAGCAGTGAGTTTCTTTCCTCCTGCTGCCAACATTGCCTCTCTTTGAAAAATGACAGGATCAAAATCGAGAAAAAGCGGCCCTAATTTACGTACTGCCACCTCCCAGCTTTCCCCCAAAACATGAACCAGAAAAGAAACCTGCAAACCTCTGAGTCTCTCATCCACCCAGCCGGTTTTATGAAGACAGCGTATAGAGGCATCAAGCAGAGGGAGTCCAGTCATTCCCTGTAAAAAAGAAGAAAGCAGATGCTCACTTTCCGGTTTTGCAAGAGAGGAGTATGTATCGGCTTCCATTTGCGGCGACCATGCCTCCGTTTCTCTTTGTGACAGATAGTATTTATGAAGCTTTTTTACAAAAAAATCAAAATGTTTCCCGTGGAACAAATTGTGACAATATTCGCTATTCTTTATTTCCCGGAAAATTGTCGAAATTGATAGATCTCCGTGAGAAAGATAAGGTGACAGCCTGCTCGACATATTTGCGGCTGAAATGGGGTCTCCAAGACCTTCAGCAAAGGTTGCCAGCCTCTCCTGAAGAAAGACTGATAGTGTTTCCAACGCTCTTGTCTCCCCGCCCTGCTGTCCAAAATGTATTTTGTCACCTTTTATTTCTATATTATATTTTCTGCTGTTTCTTCTATGAGGAAAATCAGGAAGACTGGCCGGCAGCTGAATAGATTGTATGTCAGGCAGGAACTGCTGCTCCAGCATTTGCTTCTTCCACTTAGCGGGCTTTATGGAAAGCGTCTCATCGACGCGATGAAATTCTTTTATGGATATCCCTTGCTCTTCTGCCCATCTTCCAGCTTCTTTACTGTATGGAGACTCTTCTCCAAAATCATTATAAGTAAATATTTTAAAATCCCCATAAAGAGCGTGCAGCTCTTGAAACATGTCAGCAGCACTTCCAGCAAACGTAAATAACCTTCCACCAAGCTTTTCAAGGTTATCATTCAGCTGATCCAGACTTTCCTTTGTAAACTCCAAATGTCTCCTTTGATAAACACAGCTTTCCCAATATTCTGGGCTCAGCAGGTAAACCGGCAGAATTTCTCCGGAGTTTGCCGCTTCAAAGAGCGGTTGGTGATCTTTAATGCGAAGGTCTCTTTTAAACCAGACGACAATCATATACTCACCTCTTTGTTAAGGCTGTTGTGATGCTTTCTGTTTAGGAAGTTTACGCTTAGGGTGTAAAAAAGACCGCCTTCATGATGAAGACCGTCCAGTTGTCATTTTTCAGGTTAGCTTTGAATACACTTTCTCCTTATAGTAGGCTGAAGCAGGTGAAGTGAGTGCGTTTCGTTTCTTAAACAAGTGATCCAGCTTGTATTTTCTCTCTGACAGCTGGCTCTCAATGCCCGCTTTATCTTCTTCGCCGCAGACCACAAGGAGATCTTCAAGGGTTTTTATCTGTTTCTTCAGTTCTCCTTCTTCTATCATTCCGCCGTTTTTCATCATTTTATAGGCCATTCGCAAGTTTTCGGGTATGTGCGACAAGTCCTCGAGCTGCAAAGGCTTACCCATGCCAGGAATCTGTTGAAATTCTCCGTCACCTATTGCCCTCTTGATTTTGTCCTCGGAAAGAATTGTGAAGAAGTCCATTTTACTCATTCCCCCTGAAGCAGATTTTTAACCGTATATCCAGCTGACCGCAATCAGATATCCGTCATAAAGCAAGTCCCCGTTTCGGTACAGCCCCATTTCCATTGTTTCCTCTTCCCCGCTAAAGATCACTTTTCCTTCAGGTTCTCTCAGCTTTCCTTCTGTTTTCATTGTTTTATTGTTTTCAATATTTTTAATCATTTCTGAAATGTCATCTTTGTCGGTTGAATGGTGAACCTGCTCTCCATGCATAAAAACAGTTACCTCGTTATAATCGCCTTCTATAGTTAAATGAAATTCTTCTTTTTGAGAACAACCCCATAGAGCTGTGGTTACTAGCATTATAATAAACAGTTTCTTAATCAAATCATTACTTCCTTTCATGTCTTTCTTATCTAAATTGTATCACTGATTGCTGCAATTGTTGACAAAAAGACCCTGTGTTTCTTGACAATCTGATGGCAGATGCGGCTTTCATTCATATGTTGAGGAGGAAGGTATGCAGGCTTCCAGTATTCTACAGTATTCATACTTACCGAAAGCCAGTTACTTAACTAGAAAAAAGGGTCAGTTACGCAAAGTAACAAACCCCTCTTTTTATATTAACGTTTATGCCACAAAAAACAGCCCTACAATACTGTTAGGGCTCAGATTCTTTAAGGAGGTCATCAATTCAACCCCTTGTTCTCTATTTCTTCAGAAAAGCTTTAAATACTAATCTCATTGGTTGTCCTGCTCCATATCATTACTGGCGGATCTTCCAGCATCATTTCCTGTTTGTTTTTCCAGTCTTTATCTTCGGTTCCTTCAGCAACGGTTCCTTTTATTTCATCAATCAGCCAAGACTTCGCTTCAGCATCATATGTGAGCTTGTACTTAGTGACAACCTTGTAGGAAGCATCATGAAAAGAGTCATCTTCCCTGTATTTGACTTTGCTGTCATAGGCTACTAATGCAGATACTTGTGCGGTCCATTCCTGGTCAAATTGATCGACAATTAAATCATCGAGGTTCACGACAGCACCCAGATATTGCGAATGCAGTTCATCAATATACTCTTTAATCATTTCGAATTCGCTGTTTGCATATAAGATGTCACTCTCGAGTTTTTTGGATACATTGGTCATTTTAGTGAAATCAAATTCGGACGTTTGGTAAACAGAGAAATCCCGGTTAAACACATCAAGCGCTTCAAGGATATTTTTTTTAATGTTCTCATCTTCACGTGCCAGCTTATTGCTGTCCACTACCAAAGTGACCTGTTTATTGCCCCATGCTTCTACATGACTTTCATCAATAAACGTGCCCAGCTTATTATTAATTGTTGTCAGCACTGGATAATCGCCAGGAAGAACGGGACCATACACATCTTCATCCTTTTCATTTGACGTTGTGTTGATTCCCTTTATGGAAAGATTCAGTTCGTCTCCTTCCTCCTGCCCCGTTACCTTTATAAAAGCAGTTTTAACTTTTATTTTATATTGCTGAAATATACCCCATTTCTTGCCGTCCTCTATCAGGCTGACTTGCTGTCCTGTTTCTGTAAAATCTTCATTTTTCACTTGTTCGTTCAGGCTTTCCTTTATCACTTGATAACTGCTGTTATTCTTCTGAAGATATTGAATAAACGCCGTTAAAGAAATATTGTTTACCTCAGCTTGCTGGTCATCAGGGATGATCAGCTCCTTAAGTTCTTTCATTTGCTTTTTATCGACAGCTGTTATGAATTGATCTAGTGTTTTCTTAGGGGTGTCCGCCTGCTGAAGAGAGTAAACTAAGAATACGCCGATGACGGCTGCAGCAGCAGCAATTAGGAAGATCCACTTTCGGTTCACCTTTCCACTACCTCCTTTAATAGCGTGATCCGGACGCAAAGACTTCCACCAGACTATCAGAAGCATAATCAGAAGTGTCAACTGTCCACTTGCCGTCCTTATTCAGCATGATAATTTCCATAGGATATCGCCCTGTTTGCAGATCCAGAGAATGAAGAACAGCATCAAATTTACTCATCGCATAATCCTGGGCCTTTTTCGAATCATAGTCTTCTGTCCTGTCCTTATACTCGCTTTTCAGTTCGGATATTTTCTCATTAGAATCTCCCAGGGGAATCGTGGCATATTGTACTTTCACCACAGCTCTGCCATTTGCGTTAGCAATGGTCTCCGCAGTGATTTCTGCTTTTTCACTTAAAACAGATTTATAGCTGGAATAATGCTTGTCAATATCTGTGTCAGGGATGGCTTCATATGCTACGCGTTTTAAACCATTTATAAAAGCATCTTTCGCATTTGCTTGAAGTGCTTGTTTATCCGCTGTTACATATCTTTCATAATCAGGGTTTTCCTTATCAAAATAGACTGTTTCAATATAGGCTGCAAGAGCTTTTGCCGGGTCCTGCAATGTTTCAAAGCTTTCCGAAAAATCTTTTGTATGAAGTTCCAGGGTAACTTCCTCCTGCTCTTCATAACCATTTGTTATGGGGATAATAGCTATTTCATATGTCTGGTCCTTTTCCACATCAAACAATACAGACATTGTTTTCACTTTTTCAGGACCAATACTGCCGCTGTAGTCTGTCTCCAGTCCCAATTCCGAACTAAAAACATCACGCCTGACCTTCTTCTCCTCTTCACCTTTATATAATTTGATCCCATCTAAAGGAGAAACCGTAAGAGAAGAATCTGTTTTGTTTTTCAATGATAAATTGACCAGCAGCAATCCTGCATTTTCGTTCTCGGAGATTCCGTCTTTATTGTTGACCATTACATAAGAGCCGTCTTTCACCGTTACTTCTAAGAAATCGCTCTCGCCGCTGGTGGCTGCTTTGCCTCCTGAATCATTTTTGCTGCTGTCTGCGGATGCCTTGTCTGCACCATCACTTCCGCTGCAGCCTGCTGCCATAAGAATGAACATTACCCATACTACTAGTAAACTTCCTTTTTTCACTTTCCGCTCCTCCTTTTTCAACCAATGTCTTCCAAAACATTTCCCGGTTCCATTTTCCCTGCTATTTGTAAATTAAAACCATTATTTAGGAAAATATACTTTTTATTCTTTAGGTGATAAGATTCAACTCTATGTTTTTATTCAACTAACACTATCCGCCGGTCTCTTGTGAGAGTGTGATCATCTCCTATTTTTTATAACAGTCCAGCTTAGAAAAGAAGTGGAATAACTTTCCTAAAATACTAAATTTTTTACTTCACTACATAGTTCTTTTTTCCTAACTTCTTCTCCTTACTAAGTGTTTAGGTTTTACTAACTTGGAATGTGGATATATATCTGTACATATTAAGATAATTTTTCATAAGGGGAGAAAACAATGAATACAGGAAGTGTATGGTTTACTCTGGTTACTTGTGCTTTCTTCATGGGGCTTGTAGCTTGGGTTTCTTATAAAAAAACGAAAGGCGGAAATAATGACTCCCGCGGCTATTTCCTGGCAGGAAGAGGATTAACGGGAACTTTTATTGCCGGTTCTCTCCTGTTAACCAACCTTTCAGCTGAGCAGCTGATCGGATTAAACGGTCAGGCTTACAGAACGAATATGTCGAATATGGCGTGGGAGGTTACATCTGCTTTTGCCATCATTATTATGGCTATCTACCTGCTTCCCAAATATCTGGGCGGAAGCTTTACAACACTGCCTGAATTTTTGAGCAAGCGATTTGATGAAGGAGTTCGTCAGTATACTGTTATCTTATTTATGCTAGGTTATATTCTGGTGACGATTCCTTCCATGCTTTACTCAGGCGGAATTGCAGTGCTTCAGCTTTTTGATATTCCGGCTTTGCTGGGATTGGGATATGTTGAATCGCTGTGGGTGGTCATTTGGATTATTGGCATTATCGGTGCCATTTACGCAATCTTCGGCGGGTTAAAGGCTGTTGCTGTATCTGACACATTAAATGGGATCGGACTTATGTTTATAGGAATCCTGGTGCCTGTATTAGGGCTGATCGCATTGGGCGGCGGCAGCATGATCGATGGAATGAAAGAAATTGCCACTACAGATTCAGAAAAATTAAATGCCATTGGTTCCTCTGAAGATTCCGTTCCATTCGGAACAATTTTTACTGGAATGATATTTGCAAATTTATTTTACTGGGCTTCCAATCAATACGTGATTCAGCGTACACTTGGGGCTAAAAACCTTGCAGAGGGACAAAAAGGGGTTATTTTCTCAGGTTTTTATAAGCTGCTGATTCCTTTCTTCATGATGATTCCCGGAATTGTTGTGTATCATCAGCATGGCGACTCTCTTCAGTCAGTTGACCTTGCGTACCCTACTTTAATCACAAGCGTTCTGCCGACTTATATGTCCGGCTTTTTCCTTGCGGTGCTTCTGGGTGCGGTATTCAGCTCATTCAACTCACTTTTGAACAGTGCTTCCACTATGTTTGCACTGGATATTTACAAAACAAGAATCAACAAACATGCGGATGACCGCAAATTGATTAAAATGAGCCAGATTTTCGGTACGTTCCTGGCAATCATCGCACTGTTTGTATCACCATTGCTCATGTATGCACCTGATGGATTGTGGGATTTGATCAGAAGATTCACTGGTTTCTTTAATATTCCAATCATCGCGATTGTACTAGTAGGTGTACTATCAAAGTATATTCCTGCCATCGCTGCAAAAGTGGTCATTATATTCCACGTCATTACGTACTACATGCTGGTATGGGGAACAGACCATCTGTTCGGATTTACAGTTGATATTCACTTTATCCATATCTATGCCATCCTGTTCTTTATCGAAGTATTTATGATGATTGTAATTGGAATGATTAAACCAAGGGAAGTTCCTTATCAATACAAAGCTAACCCGGAAGTGGATATGGTTCCTTGGAAATATGCTTTGGCTACAAGCATTTTCCTCCTTTCACTAGTTGTTGCCACTTATATCGCGTTCTCGCCGATCGGGCTTGCGTATACAAACGGCATCGTCTCAGACTATTTCTGGCCTGCCAACATCGGACTTGCTGTCTTAACAGCACTTCTGATCTTTATGTCAATTAAATTTTGGAATAAAAAATATGCAGGCTATCTTGAGAGATCCATGGTTGTTAAGACGACTCGCAAAAGAAAGCTTGGCAAGAGGCTGAGTCCTTCATTTACTAAGTATCAGAGGGTAGAAGCGGAACAATAATAAACGGCAGACAGCAATCATGCTCACGCCAACGTAAAGAAAGCATCGCCCATTTCAGGTAAGTAGTTCAGATAACGTGGAGAAAACTTAAAATCACAGCCCAAAAAACATAAGTTCCCACAACGTATATAGCAAGTGAATGAACAATAAAATTAACGCAACAAAAAAGCTTGGGATATCCCAAGCTCAGGCTGTCGAGAAACTCTCGGCAGTCTTTTATTTTTTTCTATCACTTTCCCGATTCACCGCGTTAATTTGGTATAATATAGGTAATAATTCTAGGATGGTGAATGGGATGTTTAAACCAAAAAGAGAATCACAAAATGAAGCGGAATTTGTTTTTATTGAAGACTT
>NZ_WKKI01000034.1 GCF_009674805.1 Metabacillus lacus
TAAGGCTTCTAACCGTCGGTGCAACGGGATAGCCTAATCCATAACTAGCGGTTACGCTGGTGTTCTTAGGAATCCCCCACTTCAAACAGCTCGCAAGAGCAGTTAAGTGGCGGGTAGTTCAAATGAAAGATACTCCATCTTGTAACAAGGCAGGATTGGTAAAAGGCCGCAGCAAACAAGAGTTATACTTCAAAAAATAAAATTTTCCAAAAAGATTCAACCAACCTTTTGTTTTTTGTTAAAATAGAGAGAATGATAGAATACTTGTCGATTTGAAAGTGGGTGGCATCTTGGGTAAGATAATCGCAATTGCAAACCAAAAAGGAGGCGTAGGCAAAACCACGACTTCTGTGAATCTGGGAGCTTGTCTCGCATACATAGGAAAAAGGGTTTTGCTGGTCGATATAGATCCTCAGGGAAATGCGACAAGCGGAATAGGCATCGAAAAGGCGGATGTTGACCAATGCATATACGATATTTTAGTTGATGATATTGATGTGAAAAAGGCGGTCAAGCCCAGTGCAGTGGAAAATCTTGATGTGATTCCCGCTACTATACAGCTTGCAGGAGCAGAGATTGAGCTTGTTCCCACTATCTCCAGAGAGGTTAGGCTGAAGCGCGCTCTGGAGGGAATTAAGCAGAACTACGATTATATTATTATCGACTGCCCTCCCTCTTTAGGACTCTTGACTCTGAATGCCCTGACGGCCTCCGACTCTGTCATTATTCCTGTACAGTGTGAATATTACGCTTTGGAAGGACTCAGCCAGCTTTTGAATACTGTGCGGCTTGTCCAAAAGCATTTAAATACAGAGCTGATGATAGAAGGTGTCCTTCTGACCATGCTCGATGCAAGGACAAACCTTGGCATTCAGGTCATTGAGGAAGTAAAGAAATACTTCAGGGATAAAGTATATAAAACGATTATTCCCAGAACAGTCAGGTTAAGTGAAGCACCCAGTCATGGTCAGCCTATTATTCTCTATGATCCTCGCTCAAGAGGAGCAGAAGTGTATTTAGATTTGGCAAAGGAAGTGGTTGGAAATGGCTAAAGGATTAGGAAAGGGAATTAACGCACTTTTTTCCAATATGGAGGCCTCCAAAGAAGAGCTCGTCCAGGAAATAGAGCTGAAACTGCTTCGTCCAAACCCATATCAGCCTCGTAAAGTCTTCCAGGAGGAAGCTATTCAGGAATTGAAAGAGTCCATTCTGGTTCATGGCATACTTCAGCCAATCATCGTAAGGAAAAGCATTAAAGGATATGAGATTGTGGCCGGGGAAAGGCGTTTCCGGGCAGCTAAAGCTGCCAGCTTCAAGACCATCCCTGCAGTTGTACGAGAACTTTCTGAACAGCAGATGAGGGAAATCGCACTCCTCGAAAATCTTCAAAGAGAGGATTTGTCTCCTCTGGAGGAAGCGCAGGCTTATCAATCCTTGCTGGACTCACTGAACATTACCCAGGAAGAGCTGGCAAAAAGACTGGGTAAAAGCCGTCCTCACGTCGCAAACTATTTGAGGCTGCTGACTTTGCCGGAGTCTGTACAGAATCTGCTGGCTCAGGGAAAACTGTCAATGGGCCATGGCAGAACCTTGCTGGGCTTGAAGAAAAAAGACAAGCTTCCTCTCTTAGTGGAAAAGGTTGTCCGGGAACAGCTGAATGTCCGGCAGGTGGAGCAGCTCGTTCAGCAAATGAATGAACATGTTCCACGTGAAACAGAAAAACGAAAGCAGTTGGAAAAGTCTCCTCTTATAAAAGAAAAAGAGTCTTCTTTACGAGAATATTTTGGGACATCTGTATCGATTTCCCGCAGCAAGAAAAAAGGAAAAATTGAGATTGAGTTTCTCTCAGAAGAAGATCTTGAGCGAATTCTTCAGCTTCTTGGAGAAAAGAGAGATATATAGAATAGAATGAGCCATCTTATCAGGTGGTTTTTTTACATGCTTAGGGGGTACGTCTTGTGGTCTTATTAGGTAGTATCATCAATGCTTTAGGAATCATAGCGGGAACGATTATCGGCCTTCTGCTTCGAAGAATTCCTGAACAGATGAAACAAACTGTTATGGTTGGAATTGGATTATCTATTATTGTGTTAGGAATCGATATGGCGCTGCAAAGCAGAGATTTCTTTTATGTCATCATCAGCCTTGTCATTGGTGCAGTAATTGGCGAGCTCCTGAACCTTGAAGGAAAACTGTATGCTGTCGGAAAATGGCTCGAATTTAAATTTGGAAAAAAAGGCTCGGAGAATAGCAGCATATCTCAAGGGTTTGTTACTGCCACGCTCATTTTTGTAATTGGAGCGATGGCGATTATTGGTGCAATGGATAGCGGGTTGCGCGGAGATCATTCAGTGCTTCTTACAAAATCGATGATAGATGGTTTTACAAGTATTATACTGGCAAGCACATTGGGAATAGGTGTCATGTTCTCTGCTGTACCAGTATTCTTGTATGAAGGTTCTATTGCCCTGCTGTCCAATGTGATTCAGCAGTCTATCGCTGACTCCCTGCTGCAGGGGCTGATTTCAGAACTAACAGCAACAGGCGGAGTATTGATAGGGGCAATTGGCTTGAACATGCTGGGTATTATCTCAATCAGGGTTGCTAATTTGCTGCCAAGCCTTTTGATGATTATGTTGATTGTGATTGCTCAATATCTGTACTTCTAGTAACAATGCTGATTTCACTCAGCCACTTTTTCTTTTGGGAAGCTCTTCTTGCTATATAAATGCTCTCAGCTTCTTTAATACTTTCAGCAATAATATCTGCCATAGCCATGACTAAATGAAGCCTTGTGTTTTGCAGAACAAAATATTCCATAAAACCGCTGACATTCACAATGCCTGTTATGTGCATGCTGCCGACTTCAGGGAGAATTTTATTCACGCCTGCTCCTGGTCTCAAAGGTCCCGGACTGGCAAGGAATGTTCCAACGCTGTTTAATTTTCCCAAGCATGCATCAATGGCAATGATATAAGGGAATTTATGTTTTTTATTAATATATTCTATCGTATCTTCAAGATTAACAGCATGAACTGGATCCTTTAACGTGCCGTAAACAGGAAATTGGGATAGCTGCCGGTTCAGCTTGGCGCCCACTAAAGGCCCGAGACTGTCTCCCGTGGAACGGTCAGTTCCGATGCAGAGGATTACAATCGGCTTATATCCAAGCTTCGGAAGCAATGCTGTAATGCTTTCCGTCAGCAATGGAACAGCCAGCTGGTTTTCATATGAGATGCGGTCTGGTTCTTTCGGAGATAAAAATCCTGGCTTCAGACTCATGAAATCCCTCCCTTTCTTTAAGTAGTAATAGTATACGGATTTTTTTCCATTAATATACATAACGTGCTGGAAAATTGAATTATCTTCTTATTGATTTTGATACCCAAAAATGGCAGTAAACACATCATTTTTTTATTGAAAACTTTCATGTAATATGCTACAGCTATGAATCAGCCTGAAAAATTGATAAAATAGGTCCATTAAGTTTTAAAAAAGGTGATTACTTTGAAGAGACTAAACGATATATGGGATAGGGCTGCTGTTCATATCACGAATGAAAATCTCTGGTTTGCGCTTGGAGAAGGGTTCATTAAAATCATAACCATCCTTGTGCTTTCTTCTGTGATTATTAGAATCGGCAAATTAACAATCAGAAAAGTATTTTCCTTTCGTACAAAGTCACCGCTTCGGATTTCGGAACGCCGGGAAAATACGCTGTCCAGGCTTTTAGAAAATGTGCTGACTTATACGGTTTATTTTGTTACTTTAATGATGGTGCTGGAAACGTTAACCCTTGATGTGCGTGCCCTGCTGGCCGGAGCAGGAATTGTCGGGCTTGCTGTTGGCTTTGGAGCTCAAAACCTTGTAAGAGATGTGATTTCAGGCTTTTTCATTATTTTTGAAGATCAATTTTCAGTTGGTGATCACATTCGGGTTGGCACCTTTGAAGGAACTGTAGAGGAAATCGGTTTAAGAACAACCAAAATCAAAAGCTGGACAGGCGAGCTTCATATTCTTCCTAACGGAAACATCAATGAAGTAACGAATTTTTCCCTTCATAACAGTGTTGCGTTTGTGGATGTAAGTATCGCTTATGAAGAAAATATAGAAACCGCAGAACGCGTGCTGATAGATCTTCTTGCTGCTTTGCCGGATAAGTATGAAGATATGGTAGCACCGCCGGAACTTCTTGGCGTGCAGGCGCTGGGCAAATCAGACGTTGTTCTAAGGGTTGTTTCTGAAGTATTGCCAATGCGGCACTGGTATATAGCAAGACAGCTGAGGAAGGAAATCAAAGATGCACTTGATGCTCATAACATTGAAATTCCCTTCCCGCGCATTGTGATGTATAACCGGGATGAAGAAATGAAAGGGTGATAGGCATGCAGGATAAGGATTTTGGGTTAAATGATGTTGTGGAAATGAAAAAGCCGCATCCATGCGGTGCAAACCGCTGGAAAATTATCCGAATGGGTATGGATATCCGCATAAAGTGCGAGGGATGCTCTCACAGCCTGATGATGCCGCGCCGGGAATTTACGAGAAAAGTAAAAAAAATACTCATCAAGCATATTGCAGAAGAGGCATAGGTTCAGCCTGTGCTTTTCCTGCGTCTAAAAACTGCAGAGATGGTGCTGCCGCGTGATTGGCTTGTCATTTCCTGCTATAAAAACTATAATTGTTGAAGATTGATGGAAATTGAGACTGTTTGATCGTCTTGTTATATAGATAGAAGGAGTGAAATCATAATGGCATTGACGGCTGGGATAGTAGGTCTTCCCAATGTTGGGAAATCGACCTTATTTAATGCAATTACACAAGCAGGGGCTGAATCGGCGAACTACCCTTTCTGTACAATAGATCCGAATGTGGGTATCGTAGAGGTGCCGGACGAAAGGCTGCAAAAACTGACAGCTCTTGTAAATCCGAAAAAAACAATTCCAACTGCTTTTGAGTTTACGGATATTGCAGGCATTGTAAAAGGAGCGAGCAAAGGAGAGGGGCTGGGCAACAAATTTTTGTCCCATATCCGCCAGGTAGATGCAATCTGCCATGTTGTAAGATGCTTTGCTGATGACAACATCACTCATGTGTCAGGAAAAGTAGATCCTATTTCAGATATTGAGACAATTAATCTGGAATTGATTCTTGCTGATCTGGAGTCTGTTGAAAAAAGAATTGGCCGTGTCGAAAAGCTTGCGAAACAGAAGGATAAAGATGCAGTTTACGAGTTTGAAGTTCTTGCAAAGTTGAGAGATGCTTTTGAGCAGGAGCGCCCTGCACGTTCTGTAGAGTTTACAGAAGAGCAGCTGAAATGGGCGAAGCATCTTCACCTTCTCACCATCAAGCCGATATTGTATGTGGCGAATGTGAGCGAGGACGAAGTGGCTGATCCTTCCGATAATGAATATGTAAAGCAGGTTTCAGAGTATGCCGCAAATGAGAATGCTGAAGTAATCGTTGTGTGTGCAAAAATTGAATCTGAGATTGCCGAGCTTGAAGGAGAAGAAAAGGACATGTTCCTTGAAGAGCTTGGAATTGAAGAATCCGGGCTCGATCAGCTGATTAAAGCTTCCTACCACCTGCTTGGCCTTGCTACGTATTTTACTGCGGGTGAGCAGGAAGTACGGGCTTGGACATTCAGAAAAGGTATGAAGGCTCCTCAATGTGCAGGAATCATTCATACCGACTTTGAAAAAGGATTTATCCGTGCAGAAACAGTTTCCTATGATGACCTTCTTGCTGCCTCTTCCATGGGTGCTGCAAGAGAAGCGGGAAAAGTCCGTCTTGAAGGAAAAGAATATCTTGTACAGGATGGAGATGTTATTCATTTCCGTTTCAATGTGTAATATATCTCTATAAAAAAGAGTGCTGTCCGATATCTCAGGACAGCTTCTTTCTATTTGTTGCAATATCATAAAAAGTTTGATATAATTTCAACTTGTGAGTAATTTAATTATTGCTCCTTGCCCAATAAGGGCCGTTTAGACCAAAAGGAGGTGTAAGATGATGAGACAATACGAAATTATGTATATCATCCGTCCAAACATTGAAGATGAAGCTAAAAAAGCTCTAGTTGAGCGTTTCAACAGCATCCTTACTGATAATGGTGCAGAGTTGAATGAAGCTAAAGAGTGGGGCAAACGTCGCCTTGCTTATGAAATCAATGATTTCCGTGATGGCTACTACATGCTTTTGAATGCTTCTGCTGAAAATGCTGACGCTGTTAACGAGTTCGACCGTTTAGCAAAAATCAGCGAAGATATCATTCGCCACATGGTTACTAAAAAAGAAGCTTAATTTCCATTAATGATAATAAAAAATGACTTTGGTGGATATCCATCGAGTTATTAAGAACATTCTTTTAGGAGTGATTCTGATGATGAATCGGGTTGTGTTAGTCGGCAGACTTACGAAAGATCCTGAATTGCGTTATACACCAAGTGGCGCAGCTGTTGCTACATTCACTTTAGCTGTTAATCGTGCTTTTACGAATCAGCAGGGTGAACGTGAGGCAGACTTTATTAACTGTGTGGTTTGGCGCCGTCCAGCTGAGAACGTGGCTAACTTTTTGAAAAAAGGCAGTCTTGCAGGCGTTGATGGGCGAGTACAATCCCGCAGCTATGAGGATCAGACAGGAAAACGTGTATATGTGACCGAAGTTGTTGCAGAAAGCGTACAGTTCCTTGAGCCTAAAGGCAGCGGCGGCAATAATAATAATAATAACAACAACAGCTACTATGGTGGCGGCCAGCAGGGACAGCAGCAGGGCGGTCAAAATCCGTACGGTTCAGACCAGAATCAGCCACAGCGAAATAACAACAACAACCAAGGTCGTACCAGCTTCGATGACGATCCATTTGCAAATGATGGTCGCCCAATCGATATTTCTGATGATGACTTGCCGTTCTAAGTTATTTCTAAACAATTATTATACAGGAAAGGGGGATAACTCCCATGGCAGGACGTAAAGGCGGACGTGCGAAACGTCGTAAGGTATGTTACTTCACATCTCACGGCATTACGCATATCGACTATAAAGATGTAGATCTTCTTAAAAAATTCGTTTCTGAGCGCGGCAAAATTTTGCCACGCCGTGTAACTGGAACAAGCGCTAAATATCAACGTAAATTGACTGTTGCTATTAAGCGTTCACGCCAAATGGCATTGCTTCCATACGTTTCAGGCGAGTAATATATCTAATAGATTGAAAAAAGCAGTGAGGTCTCCTTGCTGCTTTTTTTATTCGCCGCAAACTTCTATGACTGTTTAAACCTTCAGCAAGCTCCTGTACCAGACTATAAATTCCACTTTAAGGAAATGATAAGATCGATAACATCCCTTTCCCCCTCTCCACAGCAGGCCTGGACTGCTGTCAGGCGATCTTGTACATTTGGTGAACAGCTTCGGGAAATTTGCCTTCCAAAGTCTATTTCCTTACAATAAGATATGGAGTCTAAATGAGGTGACAATTTGAAACGTACAAACGCAATTACAGAAGGAGCAGTTCTTCTTGCTCTTTTTGCTATTTTTATATTTATAGCGCTCTACATACCGATTATAGGCGGAATCGCAGTGTTCTTTCTTCCTCTCCCGTTTATCGTGTATGGCATGAGGCATGGTCTGAAAAGCGCCGCAATTATGTTTGTTGCAGCACTGGCTGTTGTTTTCATAATAGGAGCAGCACCTGCACTGCCCCTTGTACTGATTACAGGCGCAGGCGGTATTGCGATGGGCTATTTCTATCGCAAGTCACAGACAGGTCCTGCCATAGCAGCAGGAACAATCGGTTATACAGGCGGGCTTTTAATTTCCTATATCATCATAGTCAGCCTTCTGGGTGTTAATATTGCTGAGCTGGCAGAAGAGTCCTTGAACCAGTCTGTTTCCATATTAGAGTCATTCGGACAGACGAGTGAAGCGCAAATTGAACAGGCCAGAGCCATGATGGATCTTTTTCAAAACATCATCCCTGCTTTTTTGTTAATAATGGGTGCGGTTATGGCGTTTATCTCCCATATTATTGCGATTCCTGTCCTGAAAAGACTCAGGATGGAAATTCCCCGGCTGAAGCCGTTTAGGGAATGGATGCTGCCCATCAGCTTGATTTGGTATTTTCTGATTGCAACCATCCTTCTCATGGTTAACCTTGATGAAGGAGGCTTTGTTTATATTGCAGTCATCAATATTTACTATGTCTTGCAAATACTGTTGGCGGTTCAGGGCTTCTCGTTTATCTTTTTCTATTTTCATCAGAAAAAGCTATCAAAAGCGATTCCTGTTCTCATCCTGATTTCTTCCTTAATTGTTCCAATTTTGCTTTATCTCATTAGAATCTTAGGTATAATTGATTTAGGATTTCAGTTGCGCAAACGAATTAAAAAAAAGTAGCATTATTTTGAACATGTTTCACTGTTGCGAGGAGTTGAAAAAATGCCAAGTTTTTATCATAAGCCCATTTTCAGGTATCCTATTTATGCATTAATTGGCGTAACAGTGACTGCCATATTTGTACTCTTTTTCTATAATTGGATCATAGGGGCAGCCGGCGCATTGCTGCTGGGAATCATTCTGTTTATGATTAAGCAGGCCGACTCTTACATTAAAGAGGAAATGGAAGAATACATTTCAACGCTTTCCTACAGGCTTAAAAAAGTTGGTGAAGAAGCCCTGATGGAGATGCCGATTGGAATTATGCTTTATAATGATTCTTTTCATATTGAATGGACCAATCCCTATATGGCATCATGCTTTGATGAGGACACCCTTGTCGGCCGTTCCCTGTATGATATGGCTGCGGATGAACTTGTCCCTTTCATCAAGCAGAACGCAGATGAAGAAACAATTGTCCTTCATGACCGCAAATTCAGAGTCATCAACAAACAGGAAGAGCGGCTGCTGTATTTCTTTGATGTAACCGAACAGATAGATATTGAGCGTCAGTATGAAGATGAACGAACCGTTCTTGCCTTTATCCTCCTTGACAATTACGATGAAGTGACTCAGGGCATGGATGATCAGACAAGAAGCAGCATCAACAGCGAAGTAACCTCATTGCTCAATAAATGGGCAACAGATTACGGCATCCTGCTGAAAAGAATTTCGTCAGACCGGTATATCGGCATATTGAACGAAAATATCCTCTCAAGCCTGGAGAAGTCCAAGTTTTCTATACTGGACGAAGTCCGCGAAAAAACACCGATGCACAATATTTCCCTGACGCTCAGCATTGGCATAGGAGCCAATGTTCAGCATCTTCCCGAACTTGGCGACTTTGCGCAATCCAGTCTTGATCTGGCCCTTGGAAGAGGCGGAGATCAGGTGGCGATCAAGCAGCCGAACGGGAAGGTGAAGTTTTACGGCGGAAAAACAAATCCTACGGAAAAACGCACCCGCGTACGAGCACGTGTCATTTCCCATGCATTAAAGGAGATTATCATTGACAGCGAAAAAGTACTGATTATGGGTCATAAGTTCCCTGATATGGACGCAATCGGTTCAGCAATCGGCATATTAAAAATCGCGCAGGTCAATGAAAAGGATGCTTACATCGTAATTAATGAAGATGAAATGGACTCCAGCATTCAGCGTCTGCTTGCAGAAGTCAGACAGCATCCTGAATTATGGTCTAAGTTTATATCTGTTGATGATGCTGCTGATCTATTATCATCAGAAACCCTTCTTGTGGTAGTGGATACCCATAAGCCTGCTCTTGTGATTGATGAAAGGCTCCTGGCGAGAGCTGATCAGGTAGTTGTCATAGACCATCACCGAAGAGGTGAGGAATTTATCAAAGATCCGCTCCTGGTTTATATGGAGCCTTATGCCTCCTCAACAGCAGAGCTGGTCACGGAGCTTCTGGAGTATCAGCCGAAGCGGCTGAAAATGAATATGATTGAAGCAACTGCACTGCTCGCCGGAATTATTGTCGACACGAAGAGCTTTACGCTCAGAACAGGATCGAGAACCTTTGATGCAGCATCCTATTTGAGAGGCAAAGGTGCTGATACCGTCCTTGTGCAGAAGTTTATGAAAGAGGACATCGGCAATTACGTTAAGCGTGCGAAGCTTATACAGAATACAGAGATTCTCCCGGGCGGAATTGCAATCGCCAAGCCTGATGCAGGCAAAGAGGAGTTTTTTGAACAGGTCACTATTGCTCAAACTGCGGATACTCTCCTCTCCATGAGCGGTGTTGCAGCATCCTTTGTTCTTGCAAGAAGAGACGAGGATACAGTTGCCATCAGTGCAAGATCGCTTGGCGAGGTGAATGTTCAGGTAATTATGGAAGCAATGGATGGCGGGGGCCATCTGTCAAATGCAGCCACACAGCTTGAAAATGTGTCTATGGAGGAAGCAGAGAAAAGTTTAAAGATTGCCATAGAAGAATATCTTGGAGGAGGAACAAAAGAATGAGAGTAATTTTTCTTAAAGATGTAAAAGGCAAAGGGAAAAAAGGTGAAGTAAAAAACGTAGCTGACGGCTATGCACAAAACTTTCTGATCAAACAAGGTCTTGCTGTAGAAGCGAGCAATGCTAATGTTTCTTCATTGGAAGCTCAAAAAAACAAAGAGAAAAAAGAGGCTGTCCAAGAACATGAGAAAGCAAAGCAGCTGAAAGAGAGCCTAGAAAAACTGACTGTTGAATTAAAAGCAAAGTCCGGCGAGGGCGGAAGATTATTCGGCTCTGTTACAAGCAAACAGATTGCTGATGAGCTTCAGAAAACTCATAAATTTAAGCTGGATAAGAGGAAAATCGACCTTCCTGACGCGATTCGCTCCATGGGTTACACGAATGTACCTGTTAAGCTGCATCCGGAAGTTACTGCAACAATTAAGGTTCACGTAACCGAAGAATAATTACTGGTGAAACTGTGATTTAGTGGAAAGTGTACAAAACTACTTGAAGCTTGATCACTTTTTTCATATAAATGAATAAGGGGTTTTTGTTAAAAAGGAAGGTGATCAGCATGAATGAGTTAATGGGTGATCGACTGCCGCCTCAAAATATTGAAGCAGAACAGGCTGTGCTGGGTGCAATTTTTCTGGAGCCCAATTCTTTAACTCTCGCAACTGAACTGCTGATACCTGAGGATTTTTACCGGGCGGCCCACCAAAAAATATATAATGCAATGATTGGTCTCGCTGATAAAGGCGAGCCTGTGGATTTGGTAACAGTGACAACTGAGCTTGCTGATGTAAATCTCTTGGAGGAAATCGGCGGCATATCCTATTTGAGCGATCTGGCGGGATCAGTTCCGACAGCAGCAAATATTGAATATTATGCAAAAATTGTAGAGGAAAAATCAATTCTCCGCAGGCTGATCCGTACTGCAAGCGGCATTGCACAGGACGGCTATACAAGAGAGGATGAAGTTGAAAATCTTCTCAGTGATGCCGAAAAAAGCATTATGGAGGTTGCACAGCGCAAAAATGCGGGTGCCTTTCAAAATATTAAAGATGTACTGGTTCAAACTTATGACAATATTGAACTGCTTCATAACCGAAAAGGCGATGTGACCGGGATACCAACGGGCTTTGCGGAGCTGGATAGAATGACTGCAGGATTTCAGCGCAATGATTTGATCATTGTGGCTGCCCGTCCTTCTGTAGGGAAAACAGCATTCGCCTTGAATATTGCACAAAACGTTGCGACCAAGACAGATGAAAATGTAGCGATTTTCAGTCTTGAGATGGGAGCAGATCAGCTTGTCATGCGTATGCTTTGTGCGGAAGGCAATATCAATGCACAAAGCCTGAGAACGGGAAATTTATCTGCAGAGGAATGGGGAAAGCTGACCATGGCTATGGGAAGCTTATCTAACGCAGGCATTTATATAGATGATACCCCCGGCATCCGGGTGGGCGATATTAGAGCCAAATGCAGGCGCTTAAAGCAGGAAAGCGGCCTGGGGATGATACTGATTGACTATCTTCAGCTAATTCAGGGAAATGGGCGCAGCGGTGAAAACAGGCAGCAGGAGGTTTCTGAAATCTCAAGATCCCTTAAGGAGCTTGCGCGTGAACTCAAGGTGCCGGTCATTGCCCTGTCACAGCTCTCCCGTGGAGTGGAGCAGCGTCAGGACAAAAGGCCGATGATGTCTGATATCCGTGAATCCGGGAGTATTGAGCAGGATGCTGATATTGTTGCATTCTTATACCGTGATGATTATTATGACAAAGAATCAGAGAATAAGAATATTATAGAAATCATTATTGCCAAACAACGTAACGGACCGGTAGGAACTGTTGCGCTTGCGTTTGTGAAGGAATATAATAAATTTGTCAATTTGGAACGGCGATTTGATGATGCCGGTGTTCCGACTGGCGCATAAAAAAGGAGCAGCTGCGGCGGCTCCTTTTTTCTTTAGGTAAGGAAGAATTACTTTCCATAGTCATCGAGATCTCCATAGAAAAGCAACAATTAGAGACTTTTACGAACAAATATTCAAGGTAAAGAAATAAATGTTCGTGTTTTGTTTGACTTTAAAGGGTAAGGCTGTTAGAATGAATTTGGTTTTAATGGAAAAAGCGATGAAATCACGGAGGTGTACATAAATGTCTTCAGTAGTAGTTGTGGGAACACAATGGGGTGATGAAGGAAAAGGAAAGATTACAGACTTCCTTTCTGAAAACGCCGAAGTCATTGCACGTTATCAAGGTGGAAACAATGCTGGACATACAATTAAATTCAACGGTGTAACATATAAGCTGCATTTAATTCCTTCAGGTATATTTTATGAAAATAAAACCTGTGTAATCGGAAATGGAATGGTGGTTGATCCTAAAGCGCTGGTAGCAGAATTGAAATATCTGCATGACCATAATGTAAGTACAGATAACCTGAAAATCAGCAACCGTGCGCATGTGATTCTTCCTTATCATTTGAAATTGGACATTGTCGAAGAAGAAAGAAAAGGCGCCAATAAAATAGGGACAACGAAAAAGGGAATCGGCCCTGCTTATATGGATAAAGCTGCGCGAGTGGGAATTCGTATTGCCGACCTTCTTGACCGGGAAGTATTTGAAGAAAAGCTTGCACGGAACCTGGAAGAAAAAAACAGGCTGTTTGAAAAAATGTATGAGGTAGAGGGCTTTCAGATTTCTGATATTCTTGACGAGTACTATGAGTATGGACAACAGATTCAGCACTATGTAACAGATACGTCGGTTGTGCTCAACGATGCGCTGGATGAAGGCCGCAGAGTTCTGTTTGAAGGTGCTCAAGGTGTGATGCTTGATATTGATCAGGGTACTTACCCGTTCGTAACATCCTCGAATCCTGTTGCAGGAGGAGTGACCATCGGATCCGGTGTCGGCCCGTCAAAAATAGATCATGTAGTAGGCGTATCCAAAGCGTATACTACCCGTGTCGGAGACGGTCCTTTTCCTACTGAGCTCAATAATGAAATTGGCGATAAGATTCGTGAGATTGGCCGGGAATACGGTACCACAACAGGCCGCCCGCGCCGTGTAGGCTGGTTTGACAGCGTTGTTGTCCGCCATGCGCGCCGAGTCAGCGGAATTACAGATTTATCTTTAAACTCCATTGATGTGTTAACAGGCATCAAAGCTCTGAAAATCTGTACTGCCTACCGCTATAAAGGTGAAATTATTCAAGAATTTCCGGCAAGCTTAAAGGTGCTGGCAGAATGTGAACCTGTATACGAAGAGCTTCCAGGCTGGGAAGAAGACATCACAGGAGCCAAAACGCTGGAAGACCTCCCGGACAACGCAAGGCACTACCTGGAACGTGTATCACAACTGACCGGAATACCTCTCTCGATCTTCTCGGTGGGGCCGGACCGTTCGCAAACAAACGTGATCCGCAGTGTCTACAGATGATGCGGGACAAGGGGACGGGTACATTGTCCCTGTTGAGCAAAGCAAACTTATCTGACTGAAACTCTCAATACAAAGGGATAGCTGATGCTGTCTCTTTTTTTGTTCTGGGACACAGGTACACCGTCCCTGCCTGCTGCGAGAAAGCTGCAGAGTTCTTAGCATATTCAAACCCTTCAGACAAAGAAAGTATTCAGCATCTTCAGCATCCCTTCAAAGTTTTTCAGTCAGTTATAAAAAAAACTCTGAAAATATGAAAATAATTCTTGTGTTGGATTTAAATATTATGTTAATATAAAAAGCGTCGCTTCGGTAACATTCATCCAAAATGCTGCTGTATAGTGTTTTCATATATGAGCCATTAGCTCAGTTGGTAGAGCATCTGACTTTTAATCAGAGGGTCGAAGGTTCGAGTCCTTCATGGCTCACTTTTGTAAGTATGGCCCGTTGGTCAAGCGGTTAAGACACCGCCCTTTCACGGCGGTAACACGGGTTCGAATCCCGTACGGGTCATTTTTTCCATTCTATTTTTAATAGAGACTATGTAAGGCCCGGTCCCGTAGTGTAGCGGTTATCACGCCTGCCTGTCACGCAGGAGATCGCGGGTTCGATTCCCGTCGGGACCGCCATATCACTGATGTTAGAAAAAGCTTGTTTATTTTCCCGCCAGCCCTTATACTTAGAAAGCTGGTTATAATACATAATGCGGCTCGGTAGCTCAGTCGGTAGAGCAATGGACTGAAAATCCATGTGTCGGCGGTTCGATTCCGTCCCGAGCCATCTTCAGGACATAGTTGATTTTGATCAATTATGTCCTTTTTGTATACATTGAACCCGCAAGGCAGGATGTATTTCAGCTGAAAAAATGCTATAATGAATGTATTGGGCAAAGAGTTCAGTTTGTGCTTTTCCCATATACTTCAATCATACGCACCTCTAGCAATTGCTAGAGGTTTTCTTTGTAACCCGTACAGGAGTGAACTTATCGGCAATTGTTTTATTTTGATATGATGATAGATAGATATAAACATGGTACATTTAAATCAGTAAGTTATCCTTACGAATAAGGGGAGAGACATATGCTAGAGAAAAAAATTCTTGTTATAGATGATGAAAAACCCATTGCAGATATATTGGAGTTTAACTTAAAAAAAGAAGGCTATGAAGTTCATTGTGCCTATGACGGCAATGAAGCTGTTGAAATGGTAGAAGAAATCAAGCCTGATTTGATTCTGCTCGACATTATGCTGCCCAGCAGAGACGGCATGGAAGTATGCAGGGAAGTTCGGAAAAAATACGAAACACCGATTATTATGCTGACAGCGAAGGATTCTGAGATTGATAAGGTGCTGGGCCTGGAACTAGGAGCAGATGACTATGTGACAAAGCCATTCAGCACAAGAGAATTGCTCGCGCGGGTAAAAGCAAATTTGCGCCGCCATCAATCTCCGGGCGCAGTTGAAGAAGAAGGCGCGACAAATGAAATTGAAATCGGCTCGCTGGTGATTCATCCCGATGCCTATGTGGTTGCAAAGCGCGGGGAGACGATTGAACTGACTCACCGGGAATTTGAGCTTCTTCATTATCTTGCCAAGCATATCGGCCAAGTTATGACACGGGAGCATTTGCTGCAGACTGTGTGGGGCTATGATTATTTTGGAGATGTGCGGACAGTGGATGTAACTGTGAGAAGACTTCGTGAAAAAATTGAAGATAACCCTAGCCATCCAACTTGGATTGTAACAAGACGTGGAGTAGGTTATTATTTGCGCAACCCTGAACAGGAGTAGTCTATCAAATGAATAAAGTAGGCAAGGTAAGCTTTTTTCGATCTATTCATTTTAAGTTTACGGTTATCTATATATTATTGATTATTATTGCAATGCAGATTATTGGAGTCTATTTCGTAGGAAAGCTTGAATCATCGCTCAGGGAGAACTTTGAAGACTCTGTCAATCAAAGGGTAAAGCTTCTTTCCTACAGCATTGAACAGGAGATTGTAAAAGATCGGAAAGAGGAAGACCCCACTCTTGAAGAAGACATTAATGCTGTTCTGTCCGATGTGGCGACAGGCGATGACAAGCTTGAAGTGCGCGTAATTGATACAGACAGCCGGGTCAGGGGAATATCAGATCCTAATAAGTTTGATATGATTGGAAAAAGAACGCCAGACGGCATGATTAAGAGGTCATTGCTGCTGGGACAGGTAGAGGAAACCGTTATGATTGATAACGGAGAAAGAATTCAGAAATCCTCCACCCCAATTTTCCGGTCACCTCAAAATCAGGATATTATCGGAGCGATTTATGTAGAAGCATCGATGGAGGAAATCTTCTCGCAGATGCGTGTAATAAACGGAATTTTGGCGTCCGGTACTGCTATTTCACTTGGCATTACCGGGATACTGGGTATTTTGCTTGCAAGAACGATTACCCGCCCCCTCTCTGACATGAGAAGGCAGGCAATTGAGCTCGCTAAAGGAAATTTCTCAAGAAAGGTAAGAGTGTACGGCCATGATGAAATCGGCCAGCTTGCTCATACCTTTAATCACCTGACCGATGAGCTGGAGGAAGCCCATTCGCAGACAGAGGATGAACGGAAAAAATTAAGCTCCGTGATTGCGCATATGACCAACGGGGTAATTGCAACAGACAGAAACGGGCACGTCATCCTGATCAATGACCCTGCCCTTCAAAAATTGAATGTTTCACGTGAAACAGCCCTGCAAATGCCAATTACCCATTTGCTGGCGATAGAAGATGAATTTTCTTTTAATCATCTGATTAAGGAACAGGATTCTCTCATTCTAGATATTAGCACGCAGGATCGCCCTTATATTTTAAGAGTAAACTTTTCTGTTATTCAAAAGAAAAAAGATCGCGTGGAAGGTTTAATTGCGGTCATACATGACATCACGGAACAGGAATTAATTGATGAAGAACGCCGCGAATTCGTTGCCAATGTGTCTCATGAATTAAGAACGCCTCTCACTACCATGAGGAGCTATCTTGAAGCGCTGGCAGAGGGTGCATGGAAGGATGAGCAAATTGCGCCTCAATTCCTGAATGTTACCCAAACAGAAACGGAGCGGATGATCCGGCTTGTAAATGATCTTCT
The DNA here is from genome assembly GCF_009674805.1 of Metabacillus lacus. Taxonomy (GTDB): domain Bacteria; phylum Bacillota; class Bacilli; order Bacillales; family Bacillaceae; genus Metabacillus_C; species Metabacillus_C lacus. Next base: position 16,962 of record NZ_WKKI01000034.1, read on the forward strand.
TCAGCTGTCGAAGCTCGACAGCAAAGACTATAGATTCAATAGAGACTGGATCAACTTTACAGCGTTTTTTAACAGAATTATCGACCGTTTTGAGATGACAAAGGAACAGCATATTACTTTTAACAGGCTGCTGCCTGATGAAAGCCTGTATGTGGAAATAGATACTGACAAAATTACTCAGGTACTGGACAATATCATTTCCAATGCCCTGAAGTATTCACCTGAAGGCGGAGAAATTACGTTCAGAGTGGAAATTCAGGATAAGTATCTGGTGATCAGCGTAAGAGATCAGGGAGTCGGAATTCCAAAAGACAGTGTTGATAAAATATTTGACCGTTTCTACAGGGTGGATAAAGCCAGATCGAGAAAGCTTGGGGGAACAGGCCTGGGCCTTGCGATTGCGAAGGAAATGATCAATGCGCATGATGGTGACATCTGGGCGAAAAGCACCGATGGAATGGGGACAACCATCTTCTTTACGCTCCCTTATGAAGAAGATCAAGAGGATGATTGGACATGAAGCATGAACAAGTAAAATCGTTTTTGTTAATTGTTTTAATTGCTGCCAGTCTGTTTTTCACTTGGAACATTTGGACATATCAGCCGAACTATGACTTTGCCCAAAATCCTGAGCTTCTTCCTAATGAGCCGATTAATTCGGAACAAAGAAGCACGATTGAGGTTGTCAAACCTTATCAGATGTTTATGCATCAGGGGGGGCAGCATTTTGGAACCTACAGCGAAGCTGAAATCAATAAATTGTGGACCAGCATCGGCAAGTGGGAAATCACGGATACAAGAGATGTTTCCGCTAATTTTTCTAAAGAAGAGTTTATCAGCTGGGTTCATGGAGAGGATCAGGAAACAAAGCTGGAGGTGCTGTTCAGCGACAATCTGCCGATAGAAACGTTTCAAAGCCTGCTGAATTGGGGTTTTGAAAGTTCGGGGTATGTCTCCTTTGACCGAATGGTCCTCCCTGTCACTGATCAGCAGGATCAGCAGATTTACCTCGTTTCATATGAAGAGCAAAAGATCTTTCAGTTAACTGCAAATGCAGCGGAGGCGAAAAATATTGTGAGCGGGATGTTTCAGGATGTGAGCGCACACCCTGAATTCTTTGCCCACTCTGTCAGCCCTGAAAAAGTGCTTCTGCTTCCCAAGGAAAGGCTGAATTTTCAAAGCATCCAGATTGTGACGGAAACAATCAAGGGAGATGTGTTTAAGCAGGCGCTGTTCAGCAATCCCAGCATTGTAAATCAGGATACCAGACCGGATGGTGAAAGATATTTCACAGACGGCACACGTGTGATGGAAATCTCTCCTTACACAGGATTGGTGAAATATATTGATCCGACCGTGGATCAGCCGATTTTTATTGAAGCCAAAGCTATTCAGCAAAGCATAAATTACTTGAACAATCATGGGGGCTGGACGGATACGTACCGCTTTTTCCGGATGAACCTGAAGCGCCACGAAGTGCAGGAGGTTTCCTTTCAGCTGTTTATCAACAATCTGTTTGTGCTTCCAGATGGCAAAAGTTCAATGCCGACTGAAATCACACAGGTATGGGGAAACAACGAAATTGCGTCCTATACGCGTCCAAGCTACCGGTTAAGAACCAACCTGTCCGACGGGGAAAATTCGTCTATTGAATCGGGAGATGAGCTGCTGGCGCGAATTACCAGGGATGGCTCCATTGACCTCTCAAGTGTGGTGAGAATCATGCCGGTATACGAGCTGTCTTCTTCAGCCGAAAACATGATTGTAGAGCTGAACCCTGTCTGGAGTATTGAAGACAGAGCAGGATCACTGAAAATCGTCAATGATTTGCCTGAAAAGCTTGGAGGTAATACAAGTGGATTGGAGTAAAACAAAAACCATCTTTATCATTAGCTTCCTGGTACTCGATATCTTTTTGGCACTGCAGTTTTTTGATAAAAAAAACAGCAGCAATTATGAGCTGTCAAAAACGATTCCCATTGAGGAACGGCTGGCAGCTGAAAATATTAAGTTTCCAAATGATCTTTCAAACGCAAATCAAAAGGGCAGTTATATTAAAGGCGAGAGAAAGGTTTTCAGTGAAGAAGACTTAAAGGAGCTTACCAATCAGGAAGCCACAACGGTGCAGAATGACTCAATCAGGGCGGAACTGGAAGAGCCCCTCCGCCTGCCTGAAAGCAATTGGTCAACAAGGCTGAATACATTTGTGAGAGACAGTATTATTTTTGGCAGTGAGTATGTGTACTGGAAAAGAGATAAAGAAAAAAACCAAATTTATTACTATCAGGAATACAAGGGGAAAATTATCTTTCAAAATCCTGCCAGCAACGATATTGGGATAGGTCTTCTTATTTTGAACATTGACAGTGACAACCAGATTGTCAGCTATGAGCAGACTTATATGGATAGTATTCAGGAAGTGGATGAGCAGCAGGATATTCTCGCCCCTATTAAAGCGATTGAAGCGCTTTATGACAAAAGAGATATCAGGACAAACAGTACGGTGACGAAGGTGGAGCTCGGCTATTACACAAGATACCCGCTATCTACCACCCAGATCCTCCTTCCCACCTGGCATATTGAAGTAGACGGCAAAGATGATTACTTTGTCAATGCACTTGTCGGAGAAATCATCAGGCCCTGAGAATTAGATATAGATAATGGAGTGAACAAAAATGAGCTTGCAATTTAGTGTCCTGGCGAGCGGGAGTACGGGGAATGCAATATTTGTTGAAGCGGACGGGCAGTCCTTTTTAATAGACGCCGGCTTGAGCGGCAAACAGCTGGATGGGCTGATACAGCAGATCGGGAGGAAGCTTGAAAACCTGACAGGCATTCTTGTGTCCCACGAGCACAGCGATCATATTAAAGGTCTCGGTGTTGTGGCAAGAAAGTACAAGCTGCCGATTTATGCCAATGCCAACACGTGGAAAGCGATGGAAGGGCTGATCGGCGAAGTGGATAACGGCCAGAAATTTGAATTTGCTACAGAGTCGGTCAAAACCTTCGGAGGCCTTGATATCGAATCCTTCGGTGTCAGCCATGATGCAGCTGAACCAATGTTTTATGTTTTTCATCATGGGGAAAAAAAGCTGGCAGTGATAACGGATACGGGCTATGTGAGCGACAGGATGAAAGGGATTATCGGCAATGCCGACTCTTATGTGTTTGAAAGCAATCATGACGTTTCAATGCTGAGAATGGGACATTATCCCTGGAGTATCAAACGTCGCATTTTAAGCGATGTAGGCCATGTGTCCAATGAAGATGCTGCTTTGGCGATGACAGATGTAATCGGGGATTCCACAAAGCGAATTTACCTGGCACATTTAAGCCTGGACAACAATATGAAGGATCTCGCCCGCATGTCAGTGGAACAAACGCTGGCGAGCAAGGGTTTTTATGTCGGCGAGCAGTTTGAATTGTATGATACAGATCCGAAAAAACCAACTCCTCTTCTTGCTGTGTAGGTTCAAAATAGATTTTTTCACTTTATCATGGTTATAATATTGGTAAGAAAAGCAAACTATTCAAGTGACGGGACAAGCGTGAAAGGATGGGATGTTTTCGCAATGGGATATTATGATGAAGGCTCTGAGCGCTATAATAGAAAGCAAAAAGGAAACAGGGGCGGCTATTTTCTGGCGGGCTTAACCGGCGCCGTACTCGGAGGTCTGTTAATTGTTTTTGCCCTTCCTGCAATGGCTAACCTGAATTTGCTGCCGTATGACATGAGGATTGGAAACAATCCTGACGGCGGTACGGGAACTGAACAGCCTGCAGGTCCTGCCAGAAATGTATCAGTAGAGGTGAACACAGCTGTAACGGATGTTGTGGACAGAGTGTCTGATGCAGTAGTCGGTGTGGTCAACATCCAGCAGGCCGGCTTTTGGAATGAACGCGGAGAAGCAGGGACAGGCTCTGGCGTTATTTATAAAAAGGATGGAAACACAGCCTTTGTCGTGACAAACCACCATGTCATCGAGGGAGCAACACAGATTGAAATCAGCCTGAGCAACGGGAAAAGAATTCCTGCTGAAGTGCTTGGTTCAGATGTACTGACAGATCTTGCAGTGCTGCAGGTTGCAGGAGAGAACATTGAACGTATTGCTGAGTTTGGCGATTCCGACACTGTCCGTCCCGGCGAGCCTGTTGTCGCAATCGGTAATCCGCTGGGGCTGCAATTCTCAGGCTCCGTCACGCAGGGCATTATTTCCGGTACGGAAAGGGCCATTCCGGTTGATTCTAACGGAGACGGCCAGGTGGACTGGAATGCGGAAGTCATGCAGACAGATGCTGCCATCAACCCTGGAAACAGCGGCGGTGCCCTGATTAACATCGAGGGACAGGTTATTGGCATCAATTCAATGAAAATTGCACAATCTGCTGTAGAAGGCATTGGATTGTCCATTCCAACGAATCTGGCCAGACCGATCATTGAAGATCTGGAAACCTTTGGAGAAGTCCGCAGGCCATTTCTCGGTGTGAGCATGAGGTCGTTTGGTGAAGTATCAAGCTACCATCAGCAGCAAACGTTAAAGCTTCCGGAAGAAGTAACACAGGGTGTTGTTGTGCTGGACGTTACTCAAACATCACCAGCAGGCGAGGCTGGCATTCAGCAATATGATGTCATTGTCGAGCTGGGCGGAGATGAAGTAACAGATGTGATTGATTTGCGGAAAGTCCTCTACAATCATCGGCCGGGTGATACAATTTCGGCAGTGTTTTACCGAGGGGGAGAAAGGCAGACGGTGGAAGTCAAGCTTGGAACACAAAGATCGCAGGGAAGCTAAACAGCTTCCCTTTTTTGCGGAGCAAAAAAAGAATGCTATCGTTCTACAGTCCTACTCATCAGCAATAAATATATCCACATGTGGATAAGGAGGAAAACTAGTTGAAATCTTGCAATGAACACATAGAAACAGTGATAGATATGTATGTAGATGACCACGAAATCGCTCCGGAAATAATAAAAATTGAAGAAAACGAGAAGTTATCCACAGTATGCGAGATATGCGGTGAACCCGCGGTATATATAGTGGGGAACTAATATTCTTATACCAAATGTGGATAGGAAATACACAAATGTGGATAAGTTCTGTGGAAAACATATCGAAGAGAGGAAGTCAATGTGAATATACAAATCTGTACAGTTGGGAAGCTAAAAGAAAAGTACTTAAAAATGGGAATAGATGAATTTCAAAAGAGACTTTCTCCCTATGCAAAAATAGAAATAATTGAGGTATCAGATGAAAAAGCCCCTGAAAACCTCAGTCAGCAGGAAATGGAACAAGTAAAGGAAAAAGAAGGAGAAAGGCTGCTCGCAAAAATCTCGGAAGACACCCATGTGATTGCTCTGGCAATCAACGGAAAAATGAAATCTTCAGAGCAGCTTGCCGAAGATCTCGACAAGCTTGCCACCTACGGCAAAAGCAAAATTGCCTTTATCATCGGCGGATCCCTCGGCCTCAGCCAGACCGTCATGAAGCGGGCAAACGACACCCTCTCCTTCTCCAAAATGACCTTCCCCCATCAGATGATGAAGCTTATCTTATTGGAGCAGATTTATCGGGCGTTTCGGATTAATCGGGGGGAACCGTACCATAAATAGAGGCAAAAAACTTTGAAGATAAAGAGGCATTTTGTCGTTTGAATCAAGAAAAAAAGAGGGAGTTTCCTCTGTATCACCTGGTTCAAGATAAAGTGAGTGGATAAGTGTGAAAGTCTTGGACAGATTAACTTCGGAAAAGTCGAAATCTAGTTCAATTTTATTTACGGTACGAGAACGAGAATCAGATTGCTTTACTGTCACTATTTTTATTAATAGTTGAAAAATTTGCTTTTTCTTTTCCCTGGAGGACTGTTGGAATGCTTCAAGGTATTTTTCTTTTTGTCATGTTTGCAGGGAAGTTAGGCCCTTTGACTATGGCTTTTTCCCTTGCTAACGCAGCAGAAGCAAGAGTTAAGTATCCGAGGGAGGATATTCTTACAGGGTGAGTAAAAAGGTTTGCGTAGTAGCCAGGAATTTCTACATGTTTATTCCTTGTTTGGGGAAAGAAAGGTTACCCACTGTCAACAACATGACAGTGGGTATTTTACTTTAGAACTTGCTGTGATAATTTTCTAGCTCCCACTTGTGGACAGTTGTTCTGTACTGTGCCCATTCCTCTCTCTTCAAAGCAATGAAGGTATTGTAGACATGCGTGCCCAATATTTCTTTGGCAATTTCACTTTTATCCATTAGGACCAGTGCAGCCTCAAGGCTATCTGGAAGATGCCTTAAGCCCGCAGCATTTCTTTCGTCAACCTCCATGCTAAAAATATCCTTGTCAATTAAATCAACAGGTAACTCCCTTAACTCCATCCCTTTCAAACCGGCTTCTGCGATGGCGGCATATGCAAGATATGGATTGGCACTTGGATCGGGATGTCTCACTTCTACTCGTGTCGCATTGCCTCTTTTTGCTGGTATGCGGATAAGGGTAGAGCGATTGGAGGTCGACCAGGCAATATAGCAGGGAGCCTCGTAACCTGGCACCAGCCTTTTATAAGAGTTGACGATCGGGTTGGTGATTGCCGAAAGCTGGTCAGTATATAGCATCAATCCGTTAATAAAGTAATAAGCATTTTTTGAGAGTTTTAACTCATCTTCTGAATCAAGAAAGATATTTTGGCCGTCCTGTAGCAATGATATATTGATGTGCATTCCCGAGCCATTGATTTCCTGGACAGGCTTTGGCATGAATGAAGCGTGCAGGTTGAACTGCTTTGCGACATTCTTTACGACCCATTTATAGGTCGTTGCGTTGTCTGCTGAAGTTAAGGCATCTTTGAATTCAAAGTTGATTTCGTGTTGGCCCATTGCAACCTCGTGATGGGATGCTTCAATTTTAAAGCCCATGGCTTTCAAAGTGCGATAGATTTCCAGTCTTACCTTTTCACCAAGGTCATGGGAGGGTTCAAAATACCCACCCTGATCATGTGGAGTCGTTGTCGGCACTCCCTTATCATCCATTTGAAATAAAAAGAATTCCAATTCAGGGCCTATGCTGATTGTGTAGCCCAGCCTGCCGGCCTTTTCGATGGTCCGTTTCAAAACATGACGTGGATCCCCTTCGTATGGAGTATTGTCTGGATTATAGACACTGCAAAGCAACCTTGCCTCCGCATATCCGTCTTCTATTGACCATGGAAGAATGGAGAAGGTATTTAAATCTGACCTTAAGTACAAATCTGAATTATTGACAGGGCAGAAACCTTTGATGGAAGAGCCATCAAACATTATTTTTCCTTCAACTGCGCTTTCCAGCTGATCAATTGTAATGGTGACATGCTTCAATATTCCTTCTATATCTACGAATTGCATATGGAGCAATTCAACCTTCTTCTCGGCAATCTGCTTTTTTATATTTTCTAATTGTTCATTTTCCAATGAAATGGCCATCCAGATGTCACTCCCTGATTAAGTTAATTTGTCATGAACAGCAAAAAATCGAATAAAAAAGACTGCGCAAAGAGAACCTTTGCGCAGCCTTTTTAAGGCAGGGGAAATACACCATGCCTATTATGCAAAGATCACTCTCTTATCAACGCTTGCGAGGTTAGCTGTCGGATTCGGGCGGTAAGAGTCGCCCTACCATAAGGATTCACCCCAAGATAGCAAATGCTATCGAAAATGGTTCCCCCGCTCTTGATAGATTCAGCGTTTTAGTGGAAAAATTTTTAATATTAACTTGCTAATTTATATAAAGGCCACCTTCCCTTCTCCTACAACGCTTACGGGGTTAGCTGTCGGGTTAGGGCGGTAAGAGTCGCCCTTCCAAAAGGATTCACCCCAGGAAGCTTTCTGCTTTCCGAAAAGTGGTTCCCCCGTTTCAATAGAATTCAGCGTATGTGGTTAAAATTGATTTTTATATTACTGTCGTGGTTTTTCTTTGTAAACTCGGAAAATAGTCAAAAAACATTCAATTTCAGCTATTTACCAATAAAAACCTTTGATTTTTGACGGATTTCTTAATTTTTCATAAATCTTACACTTAATCTTTTTGCTCAAGAGCTTTCTCCAGATCCTTATCCATAATGAATACTTCAATCCGCTCGCCAATTTTAGTGCTGATATCGCTGTGACTGGAGAGAACCTTGCACCCTGTGCATTGTTCTACAATCTCCTCGAAATTTTTGCTATACATTTCCCGAAGGACCTGACGCAGTTTTTTAACGAGCTTTCTGCCGGATTCATTTGTGACGAGGTGTTTCTCCTCTACTGTTAACACTCCTTTAAACCTGAGGATCACCATGTCCTGGATGATATATGTTTTCGTTTCCTGGGGACCCCTTCCCATGAGTTCCCTCTGCAGTTTGATAAAAGATTCACTTAGCTCTGCTTCCAATTTCCGTTTAGAACATTTCATGTAATTTTTCCTCCAATAGAAAGTTAGTTTATTACTTTTTTACATTTTAGCTATTCTATCTGTAAAAAGAAAAAGTGTAAAAGCAAGAAAACTAGAGAAATAGTTAGTAAATGCCATGAAAATTAAAGATTTTAAGGTTAAATGCTAATTTCAGGTTGGATTTTCGGTGTTTTTGAGAGTTTACAAATGCAAAAAGTGGGAGTAGAATGACTTCGAAATCAAAAATTAATATTTCGGCCTAATCTCTTAAATGAGAACGGAGGACCCAATTACTTGGGGTTAATCCTGCTTTTGCAGGAGGGATGAGATTTTCTCTTTCGCCATCCTACCCGTCAGCTAACTTCGTCGGCTAAAGCGAAGGAGGTCATAAAGACCGCCTTACTCAGGGGGCTTTTTTTGTTGCACAAAAAATCATGTGGCAAAAAGGCAGCTTGACTGATCAAGTAGGTCTTTTTATTGTGCCTATTTATTAGAAAAAGTGCATGGGAGACAGAATGCAAAGGAAGCAGCTCTTGCTGTTTGCTGGGCGTTAAGTAGACCAATGGGTACTTTTTCTCCAATTAAAGTTGTTGAACAAGCATGATCTGTACATTCTTTCTATCTATGGGAGGATGCACAGCTGGTCATTGCCTTGTCTTCAGCCATGGGGAAAAAGTAAACATTGGTCTATTTTTTATTCCTGATCTCTTCTCTTTGAACAAAGAAAGGGCATGAGGGAAAATAAATTTTCGCCAGCTTTCCGCTTCCGTCCTGAGCAAAAGGCATGAAAATGTTGGCCTCTAGGTGATCGATATATGTTGGAGGTGTTGGCTGTTTTAATTACCACTAAAACAAGGGGGAAGAACAGTGGAATCGTTCACTGAAGGAAATATTCTTATCTGCATTCCAACAATTAAAGCGCTTATGGATGTCTGTGAGCAGTTGGACTTGGAAGATTCCTTTGTGTATCTCACGAAGGACCAGGACGTCCTTCATGTTCTAGAAGGAAAAGGCTGCAAAGAAATCTTCCTTTTAGAAAAGGGGCAAAAGGTAATCCACTTCGACAAGCATTTTCATAAAGTGGTCTTTCTTGAAGACAGCCTGGCTGATACATGTACGCTTGCTGAAGTGATAAAAGCCAGCATAATCGCTCCACTGATTGTGGTGACTAAAAACAAAAAGTACCCGAAGAGACTTTATGAATGCCTTGGAGCAAGGCATGTTGTCTACACCAATTGCAATGATATTACATTTTTAATCCATTAACTAAACGATATGAAAGTGGGGGTTTTACCATGTTAGACGCACTAATGACAGTTTTATTTTTTGGCCTTCCCTTATTGATGGTGGGTCTTGCGAAATGGTCTGCATCAGTTGTAACTCAAGGAGATGATCAATCATGATGGCAGTTCTGCTTGGGGCAGTCGCGTTGATGTCAGTCTACTTGCTTTATGTTTTACTCAATCCTGAAAAATTTTAATTCACGGAGGTAAATAACGTGTTCACGACCATTCTTTCTATTGTAATAACCATACTGGCGGTCATCTTGCTTGCTAAGCCGACAGGTGTATATATGGCAAAAGCATTTAGTGATGAAAATACCGCCCTAAATAAACTATATGGGCCGTTTGAAAACTTCCTGTTCAAGCTCAGCGGCATTAAAAGAATAAATCAAACCTGGAAACAATACGCATTGGCATTAGTTCTAGCCAATGGATTCATGATTGTCCTTGTATACCTGGTTTTCCGCCTTCAAGGGGTCCTGCCGCTTAATCCAAGCAAGATTGTAGGAATGGAACCGACACTAGCGTTCAATACAGCAATCAGCTTCATGACCAATACGAATCTTCAGCACTATAGCGGGGAAAGCGGGCTTTCCTATTTGGCCCAGATGATCGGGATCCTGTTCATGATGTTTGCAGCTCCTGGTACAGCCCTGGCAGTTGTGATGGCCTTCATGAGAGGTCTAGCTGGAAAGGAAATCGGCAACTTTTATACAGACTTGATTAGAGCGATTACAAGAGTCTTGCTTCCAATTGCTTTTGTATCCGGCTTGGTTCTTGTTGCACTGGGTGTTCCGCAAACTCTGGATCCGACCATAACAGCCCAGACAGTTGAAGGAGGCGACCAGAATATTGCTCGCGGTCCAGTAGGGGCTTTCCTATCAATTAAAGAATTGGGGAATAACGGTGGAGGATTCTTCGGAGTCAACTCGGCCCATCCTTTTGAAAATCCAAATGCAATCAGCAACTTCATACAAATCTTATTGATGCTCCTGTTGCCGACAGCTACTCCTTTTGCCTATGGCCGGATGGTTGGCAATCCTAAGCAAGGCAGGGTGCTGTTTGTTTCCATGCTAATGATGTTTGTTCTGTTTGTCGGAATTGCTGTTACTTCTGAGTACCAGGGAAATCCAGTCCTGAATGCTCTTGGTGTAGAACACACCCAGGGAAGCCTGGAAGGCAAGGAAGTCCGTTTTGGTTCAGGCCTTTCAGCCTTGTATGCTGTAGTAACAACAGCTTCTGAAACAGGCGCAGTCAACAATATGCACGATACAATGACCCCGCTCGGAGGACTGATGCCTCTGTCTGCGATGTTATTAAATACAATCTTTGGCGGAGTAGGAGCTGGCTTCATCAATGTGATCATGTATGCGATGATCGCCGTATTCCTTTCAGGCCTGATGGTAGGCCGGACTCCAGAGTTCTTGGGGAAAAAGATTGAAGGCAGAGAAATGAAATTGATTGCCGTAACCCTTTTGATTCATCCGCTCCTGATTCTTGGAGCATCTGCTGTTGCCTTGTTTACTACAGTTGGAGCTGAAGCGATTTCCAATCCAGGTTTCCATGGTATCAGCCAGGTTGTATATGAGTACACATCCTCTGCAGCCAATAACGGTTCTGGCTTTGAGGGGTTAGGGGATAACACTCCGTTCTGGAACATATCAACCGGATTGGTGATGTATATCGGAAGATTCTTTGGACTAGTAACGATGCTTGCTGTTGCCGGCTCGCTTGCTTCAAAGAAACTGGTACCGGAAACAGTTGGCACCTTCCGTACTGACACTCCATTGTTTGGTGTCATTTTAATTGGAACCATTTTTATCGTCGGTGCACTTACATTCTTCCCAACAATCGTATTGGGACCAGTTGCCGAATATTTGACATTGTAGATTGGAGGATTCACGATGGGTAATTATGCAGTCAAGGAAAAATCAACTGTGACAAAATTCCCGGTTCAGGGGATTGAATCGAATTCCGGCAAGAGGCCAAATCCTGGATCTCCCAATCCGGAATATAAAAGGGATGAAAATAAAAAAGCGATGGATAAAGAATTGATTATGCAGGCTATAAAAGAATCTTTTGTAAAGCTGGATCCGAGAAAAATGGTGAAAAATCCGATTATGTTTGTGGTGGAATTTGGGTTCTTTATCACACTGATCCTTTCGTTTGCTCCCGATCTATTTGGAAGCAGTGCGGTTGAACCCTGGTTTAATATTACTGTTTCCCTGATCCTGCTCTTCACTGTGCTATTTGCCAATTTTGCCGAAGCACTGGCAGAAGGCCGCGGAAAAGCTCAGGCAGATTCCTTAAAAAAATCGAAACAGGATATTATGGCAAACAAATTGAAGCCGAATGGCAAAACTGAAAATGTGGCTTCCCTGACCCTTCGCAAAGGCGATATTGTCATCGTATCCCAGGGGGAAATGATTCCTGGTGACGGAGAGGTAATTGCTGGGCTCGCTTCGGTGGATGAATCAACGATTACAGGTGAATCTGCACCAGTGATCAAAGAGGCAGGCGGTGACTTTAACTCCGTTACAGGCGGAACGAAGGTGATCAGTGACCAGATTAAGGTTCGCATCACAAGCGATCCAGGAGAATCCTTCCTCGATCGGATGATTTCTCTCGTTGAAGGGGCCGAACGCCAAAAAACACCGAATGAAATTGCTTTGAACACCGTTTTGACTAGTTTGACCCTGATCTTCATGATTGTTGTTGTGGCAATGCCGTTCTTTACCAATTATCTTGGGTTCCAGCTTGAAATTCCGGTCTTGATCGCACTGCTCGTCTGCTTGATTCCAACGACCATCGGCGGGTTGCTTTCAGCTATTGGTATTGCCGGTATGGACCGGGTTACCCAGTTCAACGTTCTGGCGATGTCTGGTAAAGCAGTGGAAGCAGCTGGTGACATTAATACCATCATCTTGGATAAAACCGGAACGATCACTTTTGGAAACAGAATGGCCAGTGATTTTATTACAACAGGAGAAGTTACAAAGGATAAGTTGTCACATTGGACAGCACTAAGCTCACTTCAGGATGAAACTCCCGAAGGCCGGTCGGTTATCGAATTGCTGAACCAGAAAGGGTTTCGAATTGATAAATCTGCAGTAAATGGCGGAAATATCATTGAATTCAAAGCCGAAACAAGAATGAGCGGTGTTGATCTGCCAGATGGCCGGAAAGTAAGAAAAGGAGCGGTGGATGCCGTGAAAAATTGGGTGAAATCCCAGGGCGGCCGGATACCGGAAGATTTGGACCAGAAGACAGAAGAGATAGCTAGAGAAGGAGGCACGCCTCTTGCTGTGGCAGTTGACAATCAAATCTACGGGTTGATTTATTTGAAGGATACAGTAAAGCCCGGTATGCGTGAACGATTTGACCAGCTTAGGAAAATGGGCATTAAGACGGTCATGTGTACAGGTGACAATCCGCTAACAGCTGCAACCATTGCCAAAGAAGCCGGAGTGGATGAATTCATTGCAGAGTGCAAACCTGAAGATAAAATTGACGTCATTAAATATGAACAAAATCAGGGCAAACTCGTTGCGATGACAGGTGATGGCACCAATGATGCTCCAGCACTTGCCCAAGCCGACGTAGGCCTGGCTATGAATAGCGGGACAACGGCTGCAAAAGAAGCAGCCAACATGGTCGACCTGGATTCAAACCCGACTAAGATCATCGAAGTCGTTTCCATTGGAAAACAGCTGCTGATGACCCGCGGTGCCTTGACAACCTTCAGTATCGCAAATGATGTAGCAAAGTATTTTGCGATTATCCCGGCGATGTTCTTGCTTGCCATTCCGGAAATGGATGCATTGAATGTCATGAGGCTTGATTCACCTATGTCAGCCATACTATCGGCGCTGATTTTTAACGCGGTCATCATACCGCTCCTGATACCATTGGCGATGAAGGGTGTTTCCTATAAGCCGATGAGTTCCAATGCGCTATTGAAGAGGAACTTGACTATTTATGGACTCGGTGGCGTTCTTGTTCCATTCATCGGCATCAAATTGATTGATATCGCGATCTCACTGTTCATATAAGCACGTCAAAACTTTATTGAAGAAAGCAGGGATTTTAAAATGAAAGAAACCCAGGGTATGTTCGGCCCAATCATCAGGATGAGTTTTGTCATCATGCTTCTTTGCGGATTGGGCTATCCATTAGTCTCAACAGGTATTGCCCAGGCTGTAATGAAGGATAAAGCAGATGGAAGCCTAATATATGACGAGAACAATAAAGTAATAGGCTCTGAATTAATCGGCCAGTCCTTTACAGACCCAGGATTTTTCCATGGCCGGACCTCAAGTATTGAATATGATGCTGCCGGTTCAGGATCCAACAACTTTGCACCATCAAATGCCGATATGATTGAGCGGACGAAACAGGCTGTCGAACTATGGAGAAAAGACAATCCGAACACTCCTGTTAGTGAAGTGCCGATTGATTTGATCACCAACTCTGGTTCCGGTCTCGACCCGCACATCAGCCCTGAAGCAGCCCTTGCACAAGTCAATCGGGTTTCCGAACAAACAGGCATTAACCAGGAAAAATTAAAGGAACTAATTGAGGAAAATACACAAGGCAGGGAACTAGGGCTGTTTGGCGAGAAACGAGTCAATGTCCTTAAATTGAATTTAGATCTAAAAAAACAACTATAACAGTTGAATGACACGGCACTCGCAAAGTTTTTCATTTGCGAGTGCCAATTGACGTTAAATAAGAAGATGGGGGGTACAACATGTTTAGGTCTTATCTAAAAAAACTTAAATTACGGTCACCCAAAATTCAATTGCATGTAAACCAACCTGTCTATACACCGTCAGATATTATAACCGGGCATGTGGAGGTTTCAGGCAGAGAGCTCGACTGCAAAATAAGGGGGGTTACGATATCGAATTGATCATCATCAAGAACAGGAGCTATCGAAAGGAATTGTTAAGACGAAGATCTGTTTTGTGTTCCCATCCAAGCACATCGGGTAATATTGAAGTCCTGCCTTTTGTTCTGGCAATTTCGAATGGAAAGTTGCCAGACGTTGAAAACCGTAATTTTGTGATAAGAGTTTGTATCGCCTTTTCCGATTCCCGGGTTGTGATTAAGCGATACCCTATAATGATAAAAGCCCAAATCGTGAAGATGAGGTGATCTCTTTGAAGGAAAGCCATCCTTATTTCAAGAGAAAGACCCCTGAGGAACTTTTAGATGAAATTGCTTTGTCCAATCGGGGAAAACTTAAGCTGTATGTCGGAGCGGCACCAGGAGTCGGGAAAACATATAAAATGCTGCAGGATGCTCTTGACTTGCGAAAGGAAGGCAAAGATATTGTCATCGGTCTTATTGAAACACATGGAAGAAAAGATACCGAAGAGCAAATAAAAGATCTGGAGTTTGTTCCTTTACTGCCGATTTCCTATAAAGACAGGACCTTTTATGAAGTGAATGTAAAAGCAATCATAGAAAGGAATCCTGAATTCATTGTCATTGATGAATTGGCACATAGCAATATTACTGGCTCCAAACACTTAAAAAGGTATATGGATGTAGAAGAAATTCTCCAGGCCGGCATAAATGTCCTGTCTGCGGTCAATATTCAGCATTTGGAAAGCGTGAATGATATTGTCCAGCAAATCACGGGAGTAAAGGTCCGGGAACGCATTCCAGATACCTTTCTTTCAAAAGCCAATGAAATCCAGCTGATTGATGTGACACCCGAGACTTTAAGAAAAAGGCTGTCAGAGGGGAAAATTTATACTCGTGATAAAATCGAACGAAGCCTAACCCATTTTTTCACCACAGCCAATCTTTCCGCTTTACGGGAGTTAGCATTAAGGGAGGTAGCTGATGATGTAGATGAAAGGATAGAGCAAATCAGCAGGGAAGTAGTAAATGGGCCAATTGGTGTAAATGAGAAAATTCTTGTTTGCATCCACTATGGCCCAACGGCTGAGAAGCTGATAAGGAGGGGATGGCGCATGGCCAACCGCTTGAAGGCAAATATGTATATTTTGACGGTCGTTGATGAGGCAGGTAAGAACGATCCGCAGAAAGAACAAAAAATGAAGGAATGGACAAAACTTGCGGAACAATTTAATGCAACGTTTATAATAGAAGAAAAAAAGCACAGAAAACCTGCAACTGTGATTGTTGAAGTAGCAAAAAGATATAATATTACACAAATTTTGTTAGGGCAGTCGGCAAGAACCCGATGGGATGAAATTCGCAAGGGTTCAATTGTAAATATGATTATGAGGGACACCTCCAACATTGATATCCACATCGTTGCAGATGGCAGGTAGAAAGGGAAGAACAAAAATTGAATATCGCATTTTTTCTGATTCCAAAAAAGGAAGTAGCATTTATCCAAAAAGAATCAACCATGCGTCAGGCACTGGAGAAGATGGAATACCACCACTACACTGCGGTCCCCCTTCTTACAAGAGAAGGGAAATATGCAGGCACCTTGACCGAAGGGGACCTTTTATGGAAGATGAAAAACACACCCAATCTTAGTTTTCAAGATACATCTAGGGTCCAGCTTAAGGATGTCCCTCTCCGGAGAAGCTATGAATCAATTTCTGTAAGTGCAGAAATGGAAGACATCATCTCAGTTGCAATGGAACAGAACTTTGTCCCTGTAGTTGATGACAATTCTGTTTTTATAGGTATCATCAGAAGAAGAGAGATTATCGAATATTGTGCTGAGCATATCATTCATCTCTCTCTCAAAAATAAAAAGAGGAAGAGCAAATAAGAACTGCTCTTTCCCTAAGCTTGGATGGATAGCACCTTCTTGGAATCAGAGCCGGTTAAAATAACTCTGTTTATTATGGTTAGTAGGAGGAATATTGATGAGGTTTAGGGAGATAGCTCCGCAAAGTGCAGTCGGTTTGTTTCTAGGCATGTTTTTTTTCGAGGATTTTCTTGTACCTAAATCATGTAAACAGATCTGAAATTAAGTTATTACATTGGAATGATTTGCACCCTTCATTTTTTGCTGCTGTTATTTGTATATTATCTATTGTGTTAATGACGCTCTATAATGTCCTAAAACTGACGGCTCATTTTGTCCTAAACTTGACGGATTTATTGCCGCTTAAAGGTAAGAAGGGAGGCTTTTCAGTCCTCCCCAAAACATCTATAAATCTACTTCATAGGTTTCATTTTGCTTCAAATAAAATTGGACTTCATGACTGCCGGTGATTATGTACCAGTCTCTACCAAGCTCAAGGCGGCATGACAGCACCTTGCCATAACCAAGGTTTAGATTGAAACATTCTCCACACCCCAGTTTGTAATCTCTTTGATTTCCCCAATCAACAATCCAACAATCAAGTTTCTCATCAAAGTACATACTCTTCCAACGGCTACTCTTCATGCAAGTTCTCCTTCAATCACCTTCTGTTATTGATGATTATTTTTCTTTTGTTTACTGTATTCAAAAAATGTTACTGAAAAAACTAGTAAGAAAATAATTGAGATAATAAATGTATCTTTGTAGTTATTATTGAGTATGGAAATAATAAAAGGAGGTATTACAAATAAAGTGAAAATTAATGATACTGAAAAGAACAATTTTCTACTCACTATTTATCATCACCTCCTGTTAATGTCAGTATAAAGTATTCTTCTAAATTCGATGCTTCAAGAATAGATGATACCTCAATGTCTTTTCTCATTATTTCTCCATTGTTAATTAATATGATCGAGTCACAGAACGCTTGTGCAACCTCAAGCTGATGAGTAGATAAAAGGATGGAATTACCTTGTCTTACATACTCTTTTAATATGGTTTTTACCTTTATCATATTAATCGGATCTATTCCGGATATGAATTCATCTAGAAGCAGCAACTTAGGGCTATTTAGCAAAGTAGTCAAAAGAGAAAGCTTTTTTTTATTGCCTAGTGATAAGCTACTGATTTTCTTTCCTATTTCAGACTTCAAATCATACTTTTCAATTAATTCTACTATCTGTTCTTTACTGTAGGTTAAATTGAAGATATCCAGGGTGAATGTTATGTATTCAAGCCCTGTTAGTTCCTCATACAGAAATGGATAATCAGGTATAAAGGTTACATTCTCCTTTGATGAAACAAGAGGAACGTTATCGATTGTTATCCTTCCAGAATCTGCAGTTATCAACCCTGAAGCAATTTTTAATGTGGTGGTCTTTCCAGCCCCATTTTGGCCAAGGAAAGCGACTATTTTACCCTTAGGTATCTCAAAGGATATTTTATTCAATATTCTTTTCTGTTCAAAATTCTTACACACTTCCTCAAACTTCATTAATGACGACACATGTTCTCCTCCTCATAGATAAATACTGTCAATACCGGATATTTTTATTAGTTTTTTTCTTATCCACAAAATAATGCTCATTACAGTAAGTAAAAACATTAATGAAACACCCATCCACTGAAAAAAAATAAACGATGTAAATGAGATCATATCGGTAATCAATAAAGCAGTAGGCAGCATAGAGCACGGTATAACACAGCCGAGTATAATAAATTTCACCATATCCTGTAGTGTTTTTTTGTCAGGGTATTCATCCAGTTGCTCAATATTTATAAAGTTAAAATGCGGGCTCACTACTGAAGGTAAAAAGACCAGTAATGAAAATAGGAGATAAGCTACAGCATGCATGAGAATGGTCAAGATTCCTATCCTTATATCCATTTGATTAAAGCTAATAAATATAACGTCACCCAGTAGCATCAATGGAAAAGTCAGAATGATGAAAAACCTGAACTTATACTTAAATACATCCCATAAATTTTTCTTTGCCATGAAGTGAATTAAGATCTTTTTTCCTTCGCTGTCTAACGAAAAAACCCCCTGTAAATTGGTATAAACTGAATCTACATAGAAAAAAACGAAAAACATTAAATAAAAGGATAATATAAGAAAAAAGATGTTTTCCTTTGGTGAAATATCACTTAACAATCCAGAAAATAAACCCAATTGAAGCCAAAAAGGCAAAGACCCTAATAAAACAGGAAATCTGTGAAAAAAGTAATCTGTGCGAATATGATGATAAAACAAAACGTTGGAATAATGCTTGCCTAGAGGCTTTGTCAAAACAGTCAATCCTTTTTCTACTAGTATAAAAGGATAGTATTTCTGCTTATTAGCATCTGATTCATACTTTGATAGGAAATATGCTGCTAAGAGGAATGCAAGAAACGTACCTGAGATTGAAAGGATTGCCAAAGGCTTTATATTGCCAGATACGAGCATGGCCAATAGGTTGTGGGGCAAATAAGGATTCTCTAAGAAAATGCCAACAGGTGATAACAAATTCATTAAGGCGTTTGTTCCATCATTTATCCAATTTTGGTAGACAACCAAGTCTAAATCGTTAGAAGTGATTGGAAAATCACTCATCCAGGAAGATAACGTTTTTCCACAACCAAAGGATAGAAAACCGACTGTTAATCTAATTGACAATGCAAACATCACTCTAAACAGAAAATTATGTTTATGCTTTTGAAGGGTCCAATAACGGTTGTGAAAAACTGATGTTGCCAGGCTGGTAAAGATAAAAAGAACGAAGGTTAGCGTTATAACTAAGACCATTTGAAGCCAATAAATTTCTGTTAGTAGACCGAGAGCCAATAGAACTGGGACATAGCTTAATAAAAAATCCTTTGAATACCATACTGTAGATTCTAAATACAAATAAACCTTTGCTTTGGCTGGACTGATTTTTAAATTTGTTAACAGCCATTCTTTATCGATTGAATGTAGTTGCCATTTCGATGAACTAATTCCTGTAACAAAGGAAAAGATAAGTATGATACAAAAGGTTAACGACCATAGTATGGAATAGTTACTGCTTGCATACAGTAGCATCTTACCGATTAGATTCAATATGATTCCGTTAAACTCACTGTCTAAAAAGTTTTTATTGAACAAGCTAACTTTAAACAAAAAATAGGTACTAAAAAAGATTGCTCCGAAATTAAATAGGCTTATACCAAAAGCTATTATCCATAATTTAT
This sequence comes from Metabacillus lacus, assembly GCF_009674805.1. Lineage (GTDB taxonomy): Bacteria > Bacillota > Bacilli > Bacillales > Bacillaceae > Metabacillus_C > Metabacillus_C lacus. The sequence continues at coordinate 36,650 of NZ_WKKI01000034.1, forward strand.
TCCCAGAAGGAATATATTTGAGAAACTTTAGGTAATTCCACTGGTTTTTCCAACGCATAACAAGTTTCCACTTAATCCAAGTTTGTACCATATTTCCATCCTTTCACGGTATCTTGCATTACAAGATACATTAATGAAAAAGATCCTTTTAACTTATAGCATTCCTGAATATAATTCTATGTCTCGTGCGTAAGAAGGGTAAAAATGTGTTTATTACGTTCCTAAAATGAATTTTCTTAATACAAACCCATAAATAAATCATTGCAATAAGATTGTTAAGATATTGTAGAATGTTCAAATTTAGGTTCCTTTCTATTTCTATTGTTGGTAGAATAGTTTCAGACAAATATTTGTAAATTATAAACTTAGGGGGTAATAGACCCTAAACTCTTAAAATCAAGGTTTTTACTGCATGTTCTTGAAGAGTCGTCATGAATAAATTCTCAAAAGATATATGAAATAGCCGATTATAAAACTCGAAAGGTACTGCTACGTTCAATTATTAAAAAGAGTGAATTAAGTAAAGATAGGAAATCCATCAATTCAATTACACTGTGGTTTGAAGAAGGGGACGACGATACCCCTTCTCCACCACCCATTTTTTTAGATGATATTTTCCCAGTGAATGACGAACGGTGAGTCTTATCATAAGTTAAAGAAAGTTTCTTTGTGTATATAAAGCCGGCTGCGATCAGCAGTCGGCTTTAATTTTATATCAGGGTGCCTCATTGTGTCTTACACTCTCTGAGGACAGATTTTTAAACAAAACCTTCCAGTACTATCTTACCGATCGTCCTATTGCTCTCCAAAAGCTTGTGTGCTTGACGGAGATTTTCTGCTGAGATCGGTCCAAGGACTTCGGTCAGTGTTGTTTTTAATTTTTGATGGTCCACAGCATCAGCAATGCGATTAAGCAATAGATGCTGCTCAATCATATCATCTGTTTCGTATACAGGGCGAGTGAACATGAATTCCCACACGAAGGTGATGCTTTTTTGCTTAAGCAATTTGAGGTCCAGCGGAGAGGTTGGATCATCAATTGCGCACACAACTCCCTGAGGAGAAATAGCTTCGCTAATACCGGTCCAGTGTTCTTCCAAAGCATTCAGGCAGAAAATATACGGAACGTTTGTAAATCCAATTGCTTGAAGTTGTGGAAGGAGCGGGTCATGATGATTAATGGTATAGTCCGCGCCCATTGATTTAACCCAGCTAACAGTTTCTGATCGGGAAGCAGTACCGATTACAGTAAGCCCTGCTTGTTTTGCAAGCTGAGTGGCAATGGAACCTACACCCCCGGCCGCACCAATGATCAGCAGAGCCTTTCCTTTGTTAGGACCCGAATCTTGGGAAATAGACATTCGGGTAAATAATGCTTCCCAAGCTGTAATGGAGGTTAAGGGAAGAGCTGCAGCTTCCGCAAAACTTAAGGAAACAGGTTTGTGCCCCACGATTCGTTCATCGACCAAATGGTATTCACTGTTTCCGCCTTGTCGTGCAATACTGCCAGCATAAAAAACTTCATCTCCCGGACGAAACAATGAACAGTCCGGTCCTGTCTCTTCGACAACTCCTGCTACATCCCAACCTAAAATTTTAGGGGCTTCCTCAACTCTTTCCTTAGGAGCTCTTACCTTTGTATCAACAGGGTTGACCGATATGGCCGCTACTTTGACCAAAATGTCACGACCCGTTGCTGTTGGTTTTTCTACAACTAAGTCCACCAGGCTTTGGGGATTGTCAATTGGAAGGTAAGAAGTTAAGCCTACCGCCCTCATAGTATTCATGATGAACCACATCCTTTCCTCATTAGTATACCCGTTATGAGTAACAGCTTAAAATGATTACTATTAGCCTCTAGTCTGTAAGCGTAAGTGAAATTTAGTGTTAATATAGATGTAAATGAGTGTTAATAGGTTGGGACAATTGCAAAAACAAAAACAGGTGAATCATAGGGGACTAATTACAGAGATTGATAATCCCGGTTCCTCTACAAAAAGATACAAAGTAATTGAACCTAGGCTAAGTAAGCGGATACAAAGAATTACCAATTCATCAGAACGGTAATTCTTTTTTATAAATACTTATTTATTCTTTTTATCTCTTTCTTGCATTTTTCTAACATGATCCGAGTGGTAAGGAGAAGCATCAACTTCATTAACTACACTAAATGGATTTCCGTCCAAGTCAAAGAAGTCAAAAAATTTCATTCCACCAAAATCATCAATCTCGCTAGTAACTATAGCATTGCTTTTAAAATGTTGATGGGCCGCCTCAATATCATCAACAACAAAATTAAAATAGCCATTTTTTTGATCCCCCTTGGTAATAAACTCAGTGGGCTGAGGGGATTCAACTTTTACCAAGGCTAATTGTGTTGACCCAGATGGTAAATAAAATCCAATCCCATCTCCCCAATTGTCAATTACTTTTGCACCAAGAAACTTTACATACCATTCTGTGGATTTTTCGATGTCAGTTACTGGAATAAATATACTACCTACTTTAAACATAATTTTCCTCCTTGAAATGAAATTCTTACTTATAACGAAAATAATAGTGTAAAAGTTACACTTACATTTAATTTAAATAAGAAGGTGTTAAAACAAACATGATTTTAGAAGATTTGGAGTTCGAGATTACTAAACTTTATAAATATTGCTTAAAGTTGTCAGGGTCACCTTGGACAGCCGAGGATCTAGTACAAGAAACGCTGCTAAAGGTTTATAAAATTAAAAATTCCCAACCAAAAAAGGAGTTTACATTTTCATATTTATGTACTGTGGCTAGAAATCATTTTATCGATGAGAAAAGGAAATATAAAGAAATTATTTGTTTTAGTGAAGACTTATTTGGAGAAGAGTATGATTCTGTAGATTACTATGGTCTAGTAGAAATCTTACTAAGCACTTTGCCATTGAAACAGTCTATGCTAATTACCTTGAAGGATGTATTTGGATACACTTCAAAAGAAATAGCATCCATGTTAAGAGTAAGTAATGAGTCCATTAAAACAGCACTTCATCGCTCTAGAAAGAAACTGAAATTTAAAAATAATAATATAGATATCAAAACCCTAACCTCTAATCACGAAATGATTATAGAACTCTCAAAAGCAATACGGGAATCTAAGCCGATGCCAATATTTTATTTTTATCGACTATTAGAATCGCAAAATTTTCAGGTAAGAAGAAGTTCTGTAAACTCTGTATTCCATGTTATAGATCCAGATGGGAATATTCTAGAAATTATTTCTTAGTAACTTAAAACATAACATAAAATAAATGAGAGTTTTATTGACGCTATGTTCTAAGAATTCACACCAATAACGAAGCTCAGAAGAATAGATTTCAGCCATTCTGCTTGCAAAGGTTGATAAACAGAGAGTGTAAACGTCATACTTCCGTCGCTTGCTAAAATTGACCCAGATGACGACCTCCTCAAAACCTTCTAGACATAATACTTTCCATTTGACTAAAAGAAAATCTGCGAACTGTAATTGTCTGCATTGCCGAGAAACCGATTAAGATGTTAAAAGGTCTCACAAAACGATTTAGAAAAGTAACTCCAAAATGGGCATAGTTGTAAATTATTGTCTTTTCTTTTATTATAAAGAATATATAAAAAAGATGCACTTAGGGAAATAACGGTGAGCTTATCTTAAATGATGGGAAACAGAAAGAGGAGCTTGGGTATGAAACTAAATAAGTGGTATAGTTTGTTAGTTTCCTTCATTTATTTTATTTATATTTATAATACTCATATATTTGAGGGAGCAAGTTTACTGGAGTATTTGAACGTATTGGCAAACTTTGGAGCAATCTTACTAATATCTAGTTGGCTGATTAGCAAATCAGTAATAGAAAATACACTAGATTTTATTATTTTGTGTGGATTTATTTTATATTTGTTCATACTACATTCTTATGTGACTTATGTTGATATTTCTTACTATTTTAATCAAGATTATGTCGGCAATCCATTTGTAAACATTGAAAGAATAAATTTAATTCCTTTTAAAACAATTTATAATGACTTATTGATAGTAGTTGCACCTGTAACAGTCATTCAAACCATAGGAAATATAATTCTGTTAGCACCTTTGGCATTTGCATTATTATCTCTTAAAATTCTAACTAACAAGAATAAGGTAATTTTCACGATTATTCTTACAACATTGTTTATAGAGATATTTCAATTTATCCAAAACTTCAGCGTTTCGGGATATTTGTATTCTGAAGGAGGACATCGTGCCATTGATATTGACGATATATTATTAAATACACTTGGTGGTTTAATTGGGGTTTTGGTGTTCATCCTATATAATAAAACAATTTCAAATAATACTGTAAACAAAAAGGACGTCGCATCTAATTAACTTATATTTATTTTGCGGAAAATCGTACCAGAGGTAGTTGAGGTTTATTTAAAACTCAAAAATAGGGTTACGAGGATTCTGTTTACCTAAATCCTAACGGGTTTTGAATCCAGCTCCAGCACCCCAGCGGCCGCGCACTGCCCATACCCTCCTTGCAATAAGTCCATCATCTTCGTGATTTCTTATCTCGAGCGGGGCCGGACAGTTCCTATGCCGCTAAGCGGGGAGCAGTGCCTTTTTTATTTTATGGCTTTACTCACTTTTAATTTCTTTCCTTTGATCGTTGCATGTTCCATAGCTTGGAGAACTAGTGAGCCCTTGCCATTCAAAATATCAACAAAGGACATTGAATCATGGATGGTGATAATGCCGATATCCTCTGCTGTGACTCCAGGAATTTTTGCGATCGTTCCAACAAAGTCTACAGCACGAATTTTCTTCTTTTTACCACCGTTGAAATGGAGTTTCATGATATCTTGATTGATTCGGGCTGTTTTATTGTTTCTTACAACCCGCCTGCCGCTAAGTTTTTCTTCAAAAGCAGACTTTCCATCAGCCACTTCCAGATGGCTGGGTGCTTCTATAACAGGTATCTCAAAGCCGATGTATCTTTCTATGGCTTTGATGAATTTTCCTTCAAAAGGTGTCGAAAACGTGATGGCCTTTCCTTTATTTCCAGCACGGCCTGTTCTTCCAGTTCGGTGTACATAGCTCTCTTTTTCCAAGGGAACGTCATAGTTGATGACAAGTGTGACATTATCAATATCAATCCCTCTTGCAGCTACATCAGTGGCAATGAGGTAGCGAAAGTTCCCCATTTTAAAACCATCCATAACAGAGAACCGGTCTTCTTGTTCTAGTCCCCCATGAAGTCTTTCACAGGAATATCCAGCTCTATCTAGTTCGCTATACACAGTATCAACGTGTTCTTTCGTTTTGCAGAAAATCAGGCAGCTATCTGGGTTTTCTACAACCGTGACGTCTTTCAGGAGTGACATTTTTTCTGCCTCTCTTACTTCAATTAAAGAATGTTCAATGGTATCGGCTGTCACGCTGGTCGATTCTATCACAATCTGAGTAGGATTCTTCATATATTTATGGCAAAGGTTTTCAACGTCTTTTGGCAGAGTCGCGGAAAAAACCATTGTTACCCGGTCTGAAGGCAGCTCTTTGATGATTGCTTCCACTTGATCTATGAACCCTCTGTTAAGCATCTCATCAGCCTCATCTATGATAAGGTACTTGATTTGATCCAAAACTAAGGTTTCTCGCTCAATATGGTCCATGACCCTTCCAGGGGTACCAACGACTACATGAGTTTTTTGTTTCAATTCATCCTTTTGTTTCGAAAAAGGTTCTTTCCCATAAACGGCCGCTGCTTTAATGCGTTTAAACCTTCCGATATTCGTAATATCTTCGCGCACTTGAACTGCAAGCTCCCTGGTTGGCGTAAGAATTAAGGCCTGGGGTTTTTTTTCTTCCCATAGAATCATATCAGTAACAGGAATACCAAAGGAGGCAGTCTTTCCACTTCCTGTTTGGGCTTTTACGACAAGGTCTTGATGTTCCATTGCTAATGGTATGACTTTTCTTTGAACTTCTGTTGGAGTTTCGTATTTTAACACAGCTAGTGCCCTTTTTATTTCTTCGCTTACATGATAGTCCGCAAAACTTCTTTTACTCATTTTTTTACCTCGTTTTTTGTTTTTTCGTCATATAAATAGAATTCACACCAAGAATCATTATATGCATGATCGTAATAAGGTTTATTATACTTGAAAATGCGTGATAAACGAGCTTTTAACCCAACATTATAATTCCTGTAGTGATATTAGCTCTTATTAAAGGTGATGAAGGACAAAACTCGGCGGAACAGCAGTCGAAATGTCCTTCATAGTAGCGATGAAGGACAAAAACGAGTGAAACAGCAGTCGAAATGTCCTTCATAGGGGTGATGAAGGACAAATCGCAATTAAACAGCAGTCGAAATGTCCTTCATAGGGGTGATGAAGGACAAATCGCAATTGAACAGCAGTCGAAATGTCCTTCATGAGGTTGATGAGGGACAAAACCGGGTGAAAGAGCAAGCGAAATGTCCTTCATAGGGGTGATGAAGGACAAATCGCAATTAAACAGCAGTCGAAATGTCCTTCATAGGGGTGATGAAGGACAAAAACGAGTGGAACAGCAGTAGAAATGTCCTTCATGAGGTTGATGAAGGACAAAACCGGGTGAAAGAGCAAGCGAAATGTCCTTCATAGGGGTGATGAAGGACAAAACTGGGTGAAACAGCAGTCAAAATGTCCTTCATAGGGGTGATGAAGGACAAAACTGGGTGAAACAGCAATTGAAATGTCCTTCATAAGGGTGATGAAGGACAAAACTCGGCGGAACAGCAGTCGAAATGTCCTTCATAAGGTTGATGAAGGACAAAACTCGGCGGAACAGCAGTCGAAATGTCCTTCATGAGGTTGATGAAGGACAAAACCGGGTGAAAGAGCAAGCGAAATGTCCTTCATAGGGGTGATGAAGGACAAAACTGGGTGAAACAGCAGTCAAAATGTCCTTCATAGGGGTGATGAAGGACAAAACTGGGTGAAACA
>NZ_WKKI01000035.1 GCF_009674805.1 Metabacillus lacus
GTGGAGGAAGAGGCAGAAATAAATAAGGCTTTTGTACAAAAATCTCCAGAATTACTCTTGAAAATTCCAGAAAACCAGGAATTATTTACGAAGTCTGAACTGGATGAACTGTTGCCTATAGCTAAGCAAGCGCTCATGGAATTAGAAGATTAACTTCTTGATATATTGTAGTTTAATAGATGGGGAAAGGTTTAAGTATAAATGGAAATTCATTAGAACGTATAAGCCTTATAAACCATATGCCCTTTTCATAACTATTAATGATAAGGAGGTTCTATGAAAAACAACAAATTTGCAGTATATAATGGAAATGAATATTCAGCAGAAATGAAGAAAGATGGGCGTATTATTTTGCTTTCAGAAAATTCAAAAGAAGAATTAAATGGTTTTGAAAAAAAATCAATAAACAATCAAACCATATACGTTAAATATGTAACACTAAGTGAAATTGGGCAAATTTATCATAAAAGGAAGAAAGCACACTATCGAGGGTATGAATTTGAAGTAGTTGAACAGAAAGATAAAATGATATCCATTGTGACCATGATTGGTGATCATAAAGTATGGGAAAGTATTGGTATGAATTGTATAGACAAAGGTATTTACCAAAAATGGGTTAATAAAGATGATGTCATCCTAGAGGTTATAAAAGAAAAGATATAGGGACGAAGGGGCAGTCACATTGTACTGAGAACAATGATAAACATAAACCAAATGAAGCAGTTGTTGTCTTAATGATAAATCATGCAGCTGTTTTTTTTGCTCTTTTCTTAAACAATACTGCTCTATGATATGATATCTGCATAGTTATTAAGGAGGTTGTTATGAGCAAGCCACTTGAATTAGATGGTGCAAAGGTTTTAGTGTTCACTAAGAATGACACTACCAAACTATTAATGGTGTTTGAAGAAGAAGAAGGTTCACCTAGGGAAGTACCGATTACTGCGTTAGCTATTGCGGAATACGATAATGACGATAGATTTTATCTATTTTTATGCGACAAGGATTGGGAAGTGCAAGCTGATTATCTTTTCGACTCAGTTGAAGAATCTATGCATTTTGCAGCAAAAGAATTTGGCATTTTCGAAAAAGAGTGGTCAGTTTAAACTTATGTGAATTTGATAGCGAATGGGACTTAATCAATATCCCATGAGAAGGGAAGCTGCTTTGACGATATCTTAAATTGAATAAAACCTGTTTTAATGTAACATTAACGATTAAGAAATGCTACATAGATTTCCAAAACTACTGATCTTCTATAAAAAAATGTTAACCTCTTTTGATATATTTTTTCAAAAATTTCCTCCGTTTATTTTCCTGGAAAATTAAGTAAGTATGTAATGTCCTGATCTCCACTCCCCAACGACGAACCCGCCGTCTATTATAAATGTAGGTATTTATATACTTACAATACTTGAGACATTAAAGACATTGTTGAGTGCACAAAGTAAGATGTCACTTTTTAGGAGGAGTTATATGTTTGGAATGAGAGAGATAAGAAAACTTCAACCTTCTTTTCAAGTAAAATTATCAAGAAAGCATCGATTGTTATGCCATACAATGGCTAGCAAAACTATTGTATATGATACAAACTCATGGGAAAAAACATTTGAACTTTCTAAAAAAAATCCTGGATATATTAAATTCTCTAGAAATAACGGTTACTTTTATATAAAAAACACTACTGGCACTATATATATGTATAACACGGAAGAGTTTGATTTAATTAAAACAGTCAAATCAAATAAAGCATATAAAATGATTGAAGGGGATTTTGGTCTAACTAAAGATGAGTTTATTATCTTGGACACTGTACAAACCAAAAATGGAAAACAATTAGCTCTTATTAATGCCAAGGATAATAAATATCAAATTCTTACTTCCTTTGAGGATTTAAATACAATCCTTTATTACCACCATTATGTTTTGGATGAAAACTCTCACTATTTTACTATTAGTCAGGTTGATAAGGATTCTGATATGCGTGTAAACAAGCTGTTAAAGGTTAAAGAGGAAACTAATGGATCAGTCATAACAGTTTCTACCCATCCAGAACTTTCATATTGGAATTCATTAATTTACAATTCTATACATCAAGTATATATTGTAATAAAAGAAAGAAATCTTGTTATAGTAGATTCAAACTTTAAAATGATATTAAACAAAAAATCTATAGTTGAAAATGAGCAACAAATTGTTGGATATTTCCTTCATGTTCATCAATCAGCTAATGGTAAGTTCATAATTGTAACTTATAGTGAGCAGATCTTTATTATCCGCTTCCAAGGGTTACAGGTTATTGTTACAGAAAGGGTTCCATATCCTTGTTTTGCGGAATTTAGTGAAGATGATGATTATTTGCTTATAGGTACCTGGGAAAATGGATATGTTTTAGAAAATAATTTAGAGTAGTTACAAATAGCTTTTTAGGATACCAAAAAGTAAATTTGAAAAAAAATACACGCCTTTATTAGAAATAAAGGTGTGTATCGGGTAGAAAATAGTGTCTTCGATGTCAGCCGAATACAATCACAAATGTAATTCATTCGCTGGTGCTTACTTCATTACAACATCACGGCTGGTAAAGTCCTGTATATATAGGAGAAGTTCAGCATCAATGCGAACAGTGTCCTTAGGAAACGGTTCTTCAATCATTGCAGCCTTTAACTTACTTCCTGATTTGCCTGCAGGAAGATCAGGGTGAATTGAAATGTTCACAGAGTTGCTGCCATCATCTTCAGGCACGGCATCTAAATAGGCTTTCGTGAAAAATTGGAGAGTGAGATACTCCTCACATTCGTATTCAATGACTGGGTAGCACATTCCTTTTGGACATGTTTTTAAAAGGCTCTTTTCAAGAGCTGCTTTCATTGAAGTCAGCCGCTTTGGATTCAACGGAACATGAGACTCCTGTTTAGCGAGGTCTTTTTCCATCTCTGCCCAAACATCCATTAAGTAGACCCGGTTTATGTGTGCCCAATGCTCTTGACCGGTTACTCCATTTTGAAACTTTATTTTGTTGAGACTGTGATTACCTACTATCAATGTAATAGGTTGTTCTACTGGAAAAGATTTGTTTTCGGGTCCTATTATAAACTGAAGTGTTGGATTTTCGCCGAACAATGGAATGGCGGAATATTCACCATCTAACTCCATACTTACTAAAAAAAGACTTTCTATACTCTGTAAATCAATACCGTCTGGCTGCCAGCCCCTATGCAGAAACTCGTAAATTAACAGTATTGACTTCCATTCGTGACTACTAAGCTGGTGACTGCTCCAAGAATTCACTTCAAATTCACTTTCCCCAAGGGATATCTTCCTTACTCCCTGAAAAGGATTTGCCGCTTCAATTGAGTTTGAACACAGCAATCTCATCCTGTTAGTCTCGGATACTTCAGGAAGGCAGGACAAGCAATCCTCACCGTTCTCGTCCATATATTGCAGAAAATCCTGTTGATCTGCCGCAGCTTCTGCCTCCTGAAGCCTTCTACAAAAGTCTTCATCATATTGCAATACTAAAAGCCGCATGGTTGTCCCCTCACGCACAATGCCCATCACATGACAAATTACTCCGTCCATTTCAGCAGTTTTTCCAATCACCATCATTTCCTCGGTCTCATCTAAGAGTTCCTTTAAGTATCTTATGTTCATCATTTTCTCTACCCCATTTTAATTTAACTTTCTATTTTTCTATTATATGAAAAATGGTGTTATAACTCTATTCATTTACAGACTAAATGCTTATACCCCTATTCATCTCGGCAAATTATGATAAATGATCCTTTCATTACAGTACTCGAACAAGATGATTTCCATAAATGGTTCTGCGTGCCGAGATTAATATACTGTTCCATATAAACAAAAAACAATAATGTCGTTATAGTTGAATAAATAGCACTTATTTCCAAAAAAACATTCCTGCTAGTTTTGAATATCATGTATACTTTAAATAGTTGAAACGAAAGTAAGTAAGTCTTTTTACTAGGAGAAACATTATGAAGGTAGAATGTTTAATTGTTGATGATGAGATTGCTTTAGCTGAGACAACATGTGAATATTTCAATATGTTTGAAGTTACAACGGCATTTGTGACAACTGCAGATGAGTGCGAACGTTTTGTTGATGCTCATGAACCTTCATTGATTCTTCTTGATATTAACTTGGGAAATGCCTCTGGCTTTGATTTATGTAAAAAATTGCGCTTATCAACGCAGATTCCCATTCTATTCATCAGTGCACGTTCCAGTGATGATGATGTGCTGATTGCTCTAAACATAGGTGGAGACGATTACATTCAAAAACCTTACACTTTAAGTATCTTACTGGCAAAAGTAAAAGCTGTCCTTAAAAGAGTTGGCAGTAGTTCCGGCAAACAGGAGGAAGTGTTAGAATTTGGACAAATTCAAATCGACACGCAGCTGCATCGAGTACGAGTAAATGGTGCTGATATTCAGCTTACAACAATGGAATATAAACTCTTTTGTCATATTTAACGAAGAATAAAAACCGGATCATCACAAAAGCTGAATTGTTTCAAAATGTATGGGGAGATTCTTTTGTTGGAGATGGAACCCTGAATGTACATATTCGGCATCTGCGGGAAAAAGTTGAGAGCAATGCGAAGGACCCGCAATTCATCAAAACCGTTTGGGGAACAGGTTATGTTCTTGAGGATGTTACTTAAATGAAAGTGAAATTCATAATTTTTACTATTACAGTAGTTTTTATTACTGGTATTCTTCTGTCTGTTATAGTGATAAGGAATAATAGTATGGAAGAAGTAGATCTTGCAGCTATAAATGATGTAATAAAAACTGCCGAAAATAATTGGGGACAAATTAGTGAAGAAACCTTCCGTACCATAGACCTGAAACAACCCTTCACGATTATAGATGTCATGGAAAACGAAATATATCAAACACCAGAAAATCCTTATATTGATAATCACGAATCCATTAAAAATAGAGATATATTTATTGATTTAAAGAATCATAATGAGGTTGCAGGGAAATTAATTATCCGCAATCAAGAACAGGAAAACGTGGAGAAATTGAAAAGTGAATTGATTCTATCCATCAGTTTCATCTTGGGTTTGTTATTGATTATGAGTGTGTTCTATATGATTTATCTTCACAGGACGTTATTAAAACCCTTTGAGCAACTTCAAGGTATCGCCGCAAATGTGGCCAGGGGCAATTTTAATATACCTTTGAACATGAAAAAAAACAATTATTTTGGTGCGTTTACGGAAAGTTTCGATTTATTGCGTGAAGAGCTTGATGCTGCACGCAAAAGGGAGTATGAATCTAACCGGAGTAAAAAAGAGCTTGTAGCGGCAATTAGTCATGATATCAAGACGCCTGTCGCTTCAATTAAAGCGGTTAGTGAATTAATGCTTTTACAGACAAAAGATGATAAGGTGATTAGGCAAGTGAACACGATATACTCGAAAGCAGAGCAGATTGACTTACTTATCACAGATATGTTTCACGCCACGTTGAAAGAACTGGAGCAGTTAAAGATCACGGTCACCGAAGAATCGAGCGAGGTCCTTGTTAACATGATCGAACATGTCAATTATGATCAGCAAATCCTCTGCGCCCCCATTCCACAATGCATGATTGAAATGGATACCCTGCGGATGCAGCAGGTCATCGACAATATTATCAGTAATTCATATAAATATGCAGGAACAAAAGTTACCATTCAGTCTGAGATTCATCAGGGGTTTCTTGAACTCCACATAATCGACTACGGACCTGGAATGAGCGAAGAAGAATTACCTTTGGTGTTCAACAAATATTATCGTGGTAAAAATGTCAGCGGAAAGAATGGTTCAGGCCTTGGTTTATATATATCAAAGTATTTAATTGAAAAAATGTGTGGGCAGATTCACTGTTACGACCGAAAAGATGGGTTTACAGTAGTGTTAAAAATTAAACTTGCTTGATAATTAAGAATCCCTTAAGAATTGCACAAAGATTCTATAAGAATTCATTTAGTATGATAAGACTGTAAACTTCTTACAGTCTTTTTTCTATACAGTGAAGTAACAAAAGGGAGATGGGTACATGACAAAAACAATTATTAAAACGGAAAAGCTCTGCAAAACCTTTTCAAGTGGCGGAATACAGCAGCATGTATTAAAAAATTTAGATATGAACCTAATTCAAGGGGATTTTACCATCATAATGGGCAGTTCAGGATCCGGAAAATCCACACTGCTCTATGCAATAAGCGGCATGGATAAACCAACGTTGGGTATCGTTGATTTTGCAGGGGAAAATATTGCAGCATTAAACAATGATCAACTCGCAATATTTAGAAGGAAAAATTGCGGTTTCGTGTTTCAGCAAATTTATTTATTAGACAATATGAGCGTACTTGATAATATTCTTACAAGTGGTCTGTTAGTAAACAATAATAAGCGGGAACTGGTCAAGCTGGCAAAGGATTTATTAATACAAATAGGGATCGATGAGAATGCTTGGTCTAAATTTCCCACTCAGCTTTCAGGCGGTGAGGCTCAGCGGGTTGGAATTGTGAGAGCAATCATTAACAATCCAAAAGTAATATTTGCAGATGAACCAACAGGTGCCTTAAACTCCTTAGCTAGTGATAATGTTTTAGATGTATTCACACATGTTAACCGCGATGGACAGAGTATTGTCTTGGTTACTCATGATATGAAAACTGCATTGCGAGGAAATAGAATTATCTATCTGAAAGATGGCGTCATTTGCGGTGACTTGCAGCTGGGTGCTTACACTGAGAATGATCCAATCGAGCGCCATGAAAAGCTTAGAATTTTCCTTGCAGAAATGGGGTGGTAAAGTGATTATGAAGTTGGTTATGGCGAACATTAGAAAAAATAAATCAGCTGCTGTTTCTTTATTTTTATTCATAATGGTTGCTGCGTTACTTCTCAATACCGGTTTGATGGTCATAAATGGAATGAATACTTTCTTTGATCACAAAGTTGAAGAATTGAGAGATCCCCATGTCGCCATTATGATGAATCAAGCTAGTTATCAATCCGAATTTGATGAATTTCTCATAAACTACTCTGGGGTTAAAGAGACAGAATCAGAAGAAATGATCACAATGAACATTGCTAAATTTCATTTTGGCGACAGTGAATTGACGACTAGCGTTAACATTTTTAATGCAGAGAAGGCTCGTAGTATAGGACCGCTACACTTGATTGAAACGCTGGGTACAACAAGTCCGGATGATATTATTTATGTGCCTTACAGTTTTCATGCAAATGGGGGATACGAATTAGGTGATAATTTTACGATTACGTATCTTGAAAAAGATTATAGTTATATAATTGCCGGGTTCTTGGAAACGACGATCATGGGTACAACATCTAATGGAGTTATGAAGTTTATGCTGCCGGAGTCTTCCTACAAGAAATTAGCTGATACTGTAGACAATCGATCATATGGGCTGATTTTATCTGCCATAATGGAGGACAGCACTCAATCTTCGGAGCTGTTGAATGATTTTACAAAGGAATTTCCACAGTCTATGGAAGGTGAAACAGCTTCAGAGATGTGGGGATTGGATATTGAAACGGTAAAAAGTGTGAATATTTTAACGGTGAATCTTGTGGCAACTATATTAGTAGCTTTTTCTGCCATCATCGTCCTCGTATCACTCATTGTTATTAGATACCGTATTTCAAATAGCATTGAAGATGGTATGGAAAACATTGGGACTTTAAAAGCGATCGGCTATACAAGCAAGCAAATTCTTTCATCAATTCTACTGCAGTTTCTCTTAATTGGCCTGATTGCAGGTATCCTTGGGATTGCTTTGTCATATGGTCTGATGCCTTACATCGGAGGTATCATATCTTCTTTATCTGGGTTGATTTGGAATACAAATCTAGATATAAGTACAAATCTGGTTAGTGTTTTCCTTGTTGTTATATGTATTGTAATTGTTACATTTCTATCTGCTTTTCGTGTACAGAGAATCCTTCCTGTTTGGGCTCTTCGCGGAGGAATTCAAACTCACAGTTTTAAAAAAAATTACTTCCCGCTAGAAAATACAAAAGGGAGTGTTCACTTTCTGCTTGCTATAAAATCGATGGTGGCAAATGCAAGACAAAATGTAATGATTCTTTTCATCATCCTTTCGTTAACGTTTGCTTCTGTCTTTTCCATGGTGCTTTATTACAACATCGCCTCGGATAAAACCGCATTTGTTAACTTGTTTGGCGCAGAGCCCGCCAATGTGATGCTCGCCATTAAGTCTGATAGCAATACACAAGAATTTATGAGCGAGATTAAACAAATGGACCATGTTAGGGAAGTGAATATATTTGATTTAATTACAGCAAAATTAGATGGTCAGACTGTTTATACTCATGTGACTGAAAATTATAACGAATTGAAAAATAATATAGTTTATGAAGGTCGCCAGCCCAAGCATGAAAATGAAATATCCATTTCCTGGGTAGTGTCCAGCCGAATTCATAAAGGAATTGGAGATATGGTGGAAGTAGAATATGGGAGTGAAACAAAAAAATATTTGGTAACGGGACTCAGTCAATCATTGGGTAACCTAGGCCAGGTCGCATCATTAACAATGGAAGGAGTTCAGCAATTACATTCAGGATATAAAGGAACGTCACTTTATATTTATCTGGATGGTATTTCAAACAAGGACTTTATCAAGAATCTTCAAAGTAAGTACGGAAATCATTTAGTTGATACATTAGATTTAGATGAAACGATAGTGAGTCAAACAGGTATGTACACAGCAGCAGTGTTTGCCGTTATGTTGATGATATTGTTCATTACTGTTCTGGTCGTTGTAATGACATTGTATCTCGTTATCAAAACGATGATTATTAAGCGTAAGAAAGAGTTAGGCGTCATGAAAGCAATAGGCTATTCAACGTTTCAACTCATGAATCAAATCTCTATCAGTTTCCTGCCTGTCATTTTGACTGGAGTGGCCATTGGGGGTGTGCTCGGCTATTATTTCACCAATCCTATGCTCTCCATCTTACTATCAAGTGCCGGAGTAAAGCGTTTGAACTTTATCATTCATTTGCCAGGTATTATGTTGCTCAGTGGAGGCCTCATATTGTTATCATACGTCGTCTCAATGGTCGTTTCTAGAAGAATTAAGGATATCTCTGTATATGGCTTAATTACGGAATAGACGTTCAGCGTACAGCATGAATTTGCAGCTGATTACCAATGTAATCTGTTAAATCATCAGCATCGCGCCTGCAGCAAGTTGAGAGCCTTTCTAACCGAAAGGCTTCTTTGTTGTGAAGAAACAAAGGAGTTGAAGTGGAAATTTTAAAGATAAATATGCAAAAGAAACAACTGATGGAAAAACAGAGGGAAGGGTGAGACTAATAGCAATGATGATGCAGTCACCAACAAATCAGTATCACATGCGAGATAGTGCTCTGGAGAGAGAAGGCAAGCAGTGCCCCATTCACATGGCGTTTTCACTTCCAATCCTATGTAAATTGTTCCGATAACGTTATAAATGCCCCTTATCACTCACTTCATATGCAGCTTCACGTGTAAAACCAGTTTCTCGCAAATCATACAAATCCTGGATTGATCTGCCAAATTTATTTCAAATTTGTGATAAATATTTGGACAAATTGTCACAGCTTTTTGTCTTCTTTTTGAAGTTCATATGAACTCGAAATAAGAAAACCGCTAAAACCATTGGTATATAAGGGTTTGTTGGCGTTTATGAGAGTAAATGATCTTCTTTGACATTGAATATGAAGATTTCATACACTCACTATAGATACATTTTCTACAGTGTTTTTATGATTGGAGGAAGTTTCATGGTGGAATATGATCCCGTCTTGTACAGCCGGTTGTTAACAGGCCTGACCTTGGGGTTTCATGTGATTTTCGCAACGCTTGGGGTCGGCATTCCCTTGATGATAGCCCTTGCACACTGGCTTGGCATCAGGCGCAATGATGATCACTATATCCTGATGGCAAGAAGGTGGGCGAAAGGCTTTATTGTGATTGTGGCAGTTGGTGTCGTGACAGGGACGGCGATTGCGCTTCAGTTGAGTCTGCTGTGGCCGAACTTTATGAGAGTCGCCGGGCATACAATCGGCCTGCCTATGTTTATGGAAGTATTTGCGTTTTTCTTTGAAGCGATTTTTCTAGGTTTGTACTTGTATACCTGGGACCGTTTTAAAAGCAGGTACACACATTTTCTGCTTCTGATTCCAGTTGTTATTGGGAGTACAGCAAGTGCTTTCTTCATCTCTACCGTTAATGCGTTTATGAATGCCCCTTACGGATTTTCAATGGTGGAAGGTGTATTGACAGATGTGAACCCTCTTGCAGCCATGTTCAATCCTGCTACGGCAACCAAGATTTCACATGTCATCATTTCAAGCTACCTCACATCCGCATTTGTGCTTGCTGCCATTGCAGCTTTTCATCTGCTGAAGGGCAGAACATCTGTATACCATAAAAAGGCTCTTCACCTTACCATGACGGCTGGTGTTATTTTTGCAATTGGCACTATTTTGATCGGTGACTTTTCCGGAAAGTACCTGCACTACTATCAGCCCGAAAAGCTTGCTGCTGCTGAGTGGCATTTTGAAACAGAATCTGAAGCACCACTGATTGTAGGCGGTATATTGAACAGTGACGGAGAAGTGAAATATGCGATTGAAATTCCTTATGCTTTAAGCATTTTGGCTGGAGGAACCATTGATACGGAAGTAAAGGGCCTCAATGAGTTTCCAACTGAAAATCTCCCTCCGCTCTGGATCCATTACTTGTTTGATGGCATGGTATTCATTGGAATGTTTCTGGCAGCAGTGTCACTTCTTTATTTGCTGGCTCAGAGAATGAAATGGACAGCGTTTAAGAAGCCTCTGCTGATGGCAATTTTAGCTGGCGGACCTCTGGCACTTCTCGCAGTTGAATCCGGTTGGATCTTTTCCGAAGTGGGAAGACAGCCATGGATCATTTATGGCGTGATGACGACGGAGGAAGCAGCAACCGTTTCTCAGCATGTTGACTTGATGCTGGTGCTGTTCCTGATTTTATACATTGTGCTTGGTTTTACGTGTATAAGGGTACTCCGGGGCATGTTTCAACATGATGATATTGAGCAGATTTTAAAGCAAAGGAAGTGAGATGTTGAGCTTTGAACAGACCGGAATCACCTTTCTGTGGGTGTTCCTCTACGTATATATCATTGCAGCTTCCATAGATTTTGGAGCAGGTTTTTTCAGCTATTACACGAAAAGATATCAGTCAGATCATACCATTCACAAAATCATTCAGCGGTATCTCTCACCGGTATGGGAAATCACCAATGTGTTTTTGGTCTTTTTCATTGTCGGTCTTGTTTCCTTCTTTCCTGAAGCGGCATTTTATTACGGAACTGCGCTGCTTGTTCCAGGGAGCATCGCCATTATCCTGCTGGCAATCCGCGGATCTTATTATGCTTTTGCAGCTTATGGAGGAAGAGAGAGCAAATTTTACACATTTCTATACGGTGCAACGGGTCTGCTGATTCCAGCGTCCTTAAGTACGGTGCTGACAATCGCACTGGGAGGGTTTATTACTGTTGAAGGGGAATTAGTTGTGCTTAACTATGTGAAGTTATTCACGAGCCCTCTCGCATGGAGCATTGTTCTTCTGGCAATTTTCAGTGTGCTGTTTATTTCCGGAAGCTTTCTTGCCTATTATGCTGTAAGGGCGGAAGATAGTGATTCTGCAAGCATTTTAAGAAGATACGCCTTAAGATCGGCTTTGCCGACAATTGCAATGGGTGTGATAGTCTTTTTGCTGCTGAGAGATCATAACCCCGAACATTACAGCAAGCTCGTTGACATTTGGTGGGTATTTGCACTTTCAGTTTTGCTGTTTATCGCAGCACTAGCACTCATGATGACCGGCAGAAATGATGGTACAGCCTTTTTATTGATTTCTCTTCAGTTCGCAACAGCGTTCTTTGGATATGGAGCGGCACATCTGCCATATTTGCTGTATCCTTACCTGTCTATTTATGACGGCTTTACAAATGAAACGATGGCTTTTGCCTTGATCAGTGTATTTGCAGCCGGGCTGGCTATGTTGATTCCATCTCTGTATCTTGTGCTGAAGCTGTTTTTATTCGATGCAGACTATATTAGGGCTTTAAAAAACAGATGAAGAGGGAAAGAGGGTAATGCGATGAATTGGTTTCTGATTATGATTGCGCCGGCGGTTGTGCTGGCTGGCTCAGTACTGCTGCTGTTTTTATGGACGGGCTTTGGCAATTTTGATATAGAAAATGACTGATGAGGGAGAGTGAAAGATGGAACTGTTGAAGAATGCAGTGAAACAGCAGAAAAATGAATATTATGCAATGTGGGGATATTCTGTCCTGATTGCAGGGTCAATCATTGCACAGGCTTTTCTGATTGTTTCCATTGTTGAAGCTGTGTTTTTGAACAGTGCCTCTTTTTCCTCCGTTCTGCAGCCTTTGGGCTGGCTTTTGGCTGTGATGCTTGTTCGGGTACTGACGAATGATCTGCTTGGACGGACGGGGATGAGAGTTGCTGCAAAAGCAAAGAAGGGTTTTCGGCAGTCACTTCTCAGCACATATTTGAGGAAACCTGCTTATGCTGCGGAAAGCTCTGTCACGGGGAAAGAAATTAGTGTGATGATGGATGCTGTAGATGAGACAGACGCTTACTTCAGCCAGTATGTACCGCAAAGAATTGCTACCTCTGCGATCAGCGTGATTGTGCTTTGCAGCATATTTGCAGTCAACTGGGTGTCAGGCTTGCTGGTGCTGCTGACGGCGCCATTTATACCGGTATTTATGATTATTATAGGAAAAAACACTCAGAAAAAGTCAGAAGAACAGCTGGAGAAGCTTTCAAACTTTTCCGGAAGCTTTCTTGATATTCTTCAAGGGCTGAAAACGATCATGCTGTATAAAAAAACAGAAGAAAAAAAGGAGGATCTTCGCAGCAGCAGCCTTCATTACAGAGATTCGACGATGGAAGTCCTGAAAGTGGCATTCCTGACCACACTTATGCTTGAATTTGTATCAATGCTGAGCATTGCAACGGTAGCACTGGAAGTGGGATTAAGACTCGTCATCTATGAAAATATCACTTTTTTCAGTGCTTTTTTTGTACTGATTCTGGTTCCTGAATTTTATGCTGTTCTGAAGCAGCTTGGAAGCTCCTTTCATAACGGACGATCAAGCTTGGGAGCAGCTGGAAAAATAGAAGAAGTGCTGCAGAAGGAAGGAGCAGCTGAGATTTGGGGGAGCTCTGAACTGGATGCTTCCCGGCCGCCGCTGATTACGCTGAATGGTATCTCTTACAGCTACAATGGAAAAGAACAAGCAGTCAGAGATGTATCAGCAAGTATAAATCCTGCCAGCAAGGTAGCAATTGTCGGGAGAAGCGGTGCAGGAAAATCAACTCTTCTTCATCTATTATCAGGCTTGATTTCTCCTCAGGAAGGAAGCATCCTGATCAATGGGAAGCATCAGAAAGAATACAGTGAAGAAAGCTGGTTCAATGCTGTTGGCTATCTGTCGCAGGATCCTTATCTTTTCTCCGGCACTTTAAAGGACAATATTGCCTTGGGCATGAAAGGAAGAGCCAGTGATGCGGACATTGAGCTAGCAGCTGTAAAGGCAGGTCTTCAGGAGCTGATTGCAGAGCTGCCGAACGGATTGTCAACATCAGTCGGAGAAGCAGGGAGGGGTCTTTCAGGGGGCGAAAAGCAGAGACTTGCTCTGGCAAGAATACTTCTGAAAAAGCCCGCTGTGATTCTTTTTGATGAACCGACCACAGGCCTTGATTTAAAAACGGAAGAAATTCTCCAAAAATCGATTGCAGAGCTTGCTGCTTCCTCAACCATCATTACGGTTGCGCACCGGCTGCACACAATTATAGATGCTGATGAGATTCTGCTGTTGGACGAGAGCAAATTGGTGGCTGCCGGCACACATGAAATGCTTACCGCAAATGTGCCTCAATATGCGAAAATGGTTGAATTACGAAGAGGAGGTGTACCGGGATGAAGGAGTTATTGATTATCACCAGGCTGCTGCTGCAGGAAAAAAGGGATGTCCTGCTGTCCGTGCTGTTTGGTGTGCTTGCAGGGCTTGCGACAGTCAGCTTGTTTGCCAACAGCGGCTATTTGATAGCAAAAGCTGCAATTACTCCGCCTCTTTATATCCTCACGATCAGTATTGCGCTGCTGAAATTTTTCAGTATCCTGAAAGCTGCAGCTCTTTATATGGAAAGGTTGATTTCCCACAGGGCAACATTTACGATGCTGAGCAATGCGAGAGTTCATTTTTTTCAGCAGCTTGAAGGGAAGGGATTTTCCATTCTGCAAAAATACAACAGCGGAGATCTTTTAGCGAGAATTGTCGGTGATGTGGAAAGCTTGCAAAACTTCTTTCTTCGTATCTTTTATCCGCCTCTTGTCATGCTGATTGTGTTTTTGAGCACCATTGCTTTTACACTTTACTTTTCGGTATATATCGCACTGCTGCTGTTAGGAGGTTTTCTGCTTACAGGGCTGCTGATTCCGCTTTTATTTTCATGGCGTCAGAAAATGGGGAGCAGAAACATGCGTCAAATTAGAGGAAAACTCTCCGGAGAGCTGGCAGAACTGTTTTACGGATATCGAGACTTAAAAATTCACCAGCAGCTTCAAGGAACAGGAGAAGAGATAGAATCAGCGTCACGTTCTTATATTCAACAGCAGGAGAAAGAGCGCATCCAGGTGCTGTCCAGTCAGTCTGTCAATACCATGGCGGCAGCCGTCATCACCTGGCTGGTGCTGCTGACAGGGGCTTTTTTAACAGCAGCCGGCGAGCTTAACGGTGTTTATCTCGCCATGCTTGTTATGATATCTTTAACGGTATTTGAAACAACCGGACCCATGGCAGCTTTTCCCGCCCACTACGAAGATAACAGGGTGGCTTCGCAAAGATTGTTCCGGCTGCAGGGTCAAGCGGAGAAACGTACAGAGGAAAGTGTCAAGCAGCTGGAAAGTCACTCAGCTCCATCGATTACCTTTCACAACGTATCCTTCACCCATGATGGTGAAGCAAGACCTGCAGCTCAAAATATTTCATTTCGTATACCAGCAGGTTCCAAAACGGCGATTGTCGGGCCGAGCGGGTCTGGAAAGTCAACACTGCTGCAGCTGATTTTGAAGATGTATGATGAGTACGATGGCAGCATTTCTATGAACGAGGAGCTTCTGTCCGATATTGATCGGGAAAGCATCTGGACATTAACCAATCCGCTGCTGCAGGAAAGGCATTTCTTTTCCGGAACCATCCGGGATAATCTGCTCCTAGCCAAAGAAAACATCAGTGACAGGGAGCTGATGTCCGCTCTTGAAAAAGCCGAGCTTTCATATGTGTCACTGAATACAATATTGGAGGAAAAAGGTGATAACCTGTCAGGCGGAGAAAAGCAGCGGCTCGATCTTGCCCGGGCGTTTTTAAAGGGAGGCAGATTGTGGCTGCTGGATGAGCCAACTTCCTCGCTCGACAGCGTAACTGAAGGAGCGGTGTTTGAACATATTTTTCAAGAAGCAGAAGAAGATACTGTGATTCTCGTCAGCCACAGGCTTCAAGGTTTGGAAAAAATGGATCATATCCTGGTCATGGAGAATGGCAAATTGATTGAAGAAGGCAGCTATCAAGAACTCATGCAGCGAAGAAGCTACTTTTATGAAATGAAGAAAATTGAAGACAGCTTGTTTATGGTCTAAACACACTTTCTCCATGGGGCACGCATGAGTTCCCGTCTCAGCTCATAGAATTTCCATAGAAGAAACACAAATGGAGGAAGAATATGAGCTATTTGGCGTTTTTAGCGAGTTTTGGAGTGAGCGGAGCCCATCCCGGAGGTTTTCGTTTAACAAAGAAAATGCTGGCTACACTTGGGCTGCGGGAGGATATGAATATACTTGATGCAGGCTGCGGAACAGGTGAGACCGCTGCCTATATCGCTGAAACCTGGGGTGCAAAAGTCAGCTGTATTGAACTCAATCCGCTGATGGCCGATAAGGCGGAAAAAAGAATGGCTGACAGAGGGCTGCAGATGAACATACACAGGGGCTCTGTTGAAGACATGCCCTACGAAGATAATCAGTTTGATCTTGTTCTGTCGGAATCAGTGCTTGCCTTTGTGAAAAAGCCTGCTGCTTTGAGAGAGATGCACAGGGTGCTTAAAAAGAATGGAGTGCTGATTGCCAATGAACTGACCCTGCTGAATCGGCTGCCAGCTCATAGTGAACGGGAAATTGCGGATACCTATGGGTTGGATACTGTCCTGCAGCAAGAGGATTGGATACAGCTCTTATTCAACAGCGGATTCTCACACCTTCATACATTTCGCGAGGAGCCGATGTGGCAGCAGGCACAGCATGACTATCAGCCTTCTGTGAACCTGCCTCCTGAATTGATTGAAAACTACAAGCAGCATTTGCTCATCATGGGAAAATATCAGGAGCATCTTTCCTATAAAATTTTTCAGGGCAGAAAATAAGAGAGACTTGCGGTTCTCTTTAGGTGGGTGAGAGTTAAAGGCTCTTTTCGCATAGATTGTTGCTAATTTGATCATCCTCAGCTAAAGGTTAATTGAATACTGGAACAAAAGAAGTCCGAAAACGTGGCATAGATGTCTTCAATCATTGAGAAACTGCCTCCTGAAAAAGTATTTTAACAGATAGATTACTACCAATAAGGTTGTTTCATCTCAGTAACCACACCAGAACGAGGATGCACTAAAAAGTACCTTCCGTCGCCTTCAAAGTGGTAATCCCGATAACTTATAAAGCACCGCGAATCTTCCGTATATATAGGAACAGTATCTCTGTACCTTCTTTCTTCATTATGTACAACAATGTGAGACACGTCATACGCACTTTCATAAACCAATTGTCTAGCCTGTTCAAAAGTGTAGGTCGGTTTGAAAAAAATAAAGAGTAATAGAGGAATAGTAAACAATATGACTAAAGTTGGCTTTGCCCTTTTATTCCTCATTTCTTGTTTGGAATAATAGTAAGAGGCTAAAACCCTAAACATCATAAATGGGATTAATAGACCTAAATTGAACACTCCCCTATAAAGAGTAGAATTTATAAATAAAAAGATGCATAATTCCAAAATTGTTGCACTTAAAATGTAATAGAAATACTTTTTTGGTCTCATTAATTACCTCCTCAGTAAACTGTGTTTTAAGCTATTCTCAGTCTCATTAAGATAGGACCTTGCAATCTATATTACCACAAAAAGTAAATTATTCCTTGCGTTTCCGATAGCAAGAATCTTAACGAAAAAAGCCAAATTAAAAACAACAGTCAACAAGGTAACGGTTCTTGCCCCGTTGCCTCTTTACCATTACTGTCAGGAAATCATTTTCATTCTTTGCTCATTGTTTTAGACTAAGTATACAGGTATGCGTGTCATTAACAGTCATAATTGAGCCTTATTGCTTCGTCAGACCTGGCAGGACAAAGGCAATAAGATTTCTTCTGATTTTAACTACTCTGTGTTCATCAATGCTCTTTTTAAAGACAGAGCATTATCCTCCTCTAATGTACCGTATCCTTGTGTTGAGTTATCACTAATCATTGCAGCGGTATCATCGGGATTGAACCATATTCTATAGTTATAAAGTCTCTCAGGCATATTCTGATCATACAAATGGAAAAGCGTAACCGTGAAATCCTCTTTTCTTGCCATTTCTGGTTCTACGTCTGGTCTCCACTTCACATGATCAAGTGAGTTTTTAATTGTATGAATTGTTTCTAAGTCTGTTATGATTTTTTCTTTGTTTTCATTTGGATTTTGAACGTCTATTCTCTTTATTCTTCTAATTTTATGATCCCTTCTTGTTCACTACAAGCTGAGACGAACAACAGTAATATCAAAATGGAAGTAAAATTAAATATCCCTTTCATCAAATTCCCCCTCAATATATACTGACGTAAAAAGCATAAAAAAGTTCCTTTAGGTTATAAAATCGCACTTAAGCTAGTTTTAATGAAATTTTTAATTTTATTTTAAACAGCTCTATATCAATGAAAAATGACCTATCAGGAAATTACTGATAGGTCTGCGATTTTGTATACTATTTGTCTTCTTATCCCTATAAAGAGAACCCGTTACGAAATCCCGCAAGTCTTCTTCTCAGATAAAGAAAGGGAAAAACGGGCCAAAGCGTCTTACACCGAAGAATGGAAATCCGAACAAGCCAAAAGGTCCGAAGAACGGAAAGAAGAAGCGGTCATCTTCCCGGCTGGCTTGCTGATTTGCACTCATGTTCGGCATAAGCATATACATCTTTTCATTATCATAGCTGTGAAGAATTCCCTGATAAACGGATCCGTCCGTTAATTCAAGCTGAATCGGCTGATACATATGTTTTTTACAATTCTCCATCATAGAATAAGTGTCTCTGTTTTCAATTTCATGCATGTTGATGATCTCCTCCTGTTATGGGCTTCGCTTTACGATATGCCCAGGGGGCTTTTTTGGTGAATGGTGAGGAAGGGAGAGGTTTGCAAGGGGAAAACTGAGTGGGATTGCTCGCGATGACAGTTTGTCAGGAATGCTGCATACGGGGTTACTTACTTTAAGCTCAATGCGGGCGAGGCTAATATTGCATGAATAAAAAATATCTTTTTTATTGACGCGGAATACCTTTCTGACTATAATAGAGAAAGTCAGTAACTTCATATTACGATTCCGTAGCTCAGCCGGGAGAGCGCTACCTTGACAGGGTAGAGGTCGCTGGTTCGATCCCAGTCGGAATCATCACGAAGAGCGAAAGCGTTGGTATTACTGCGTTTTCGCTCTTTTTCGTTTCGTTGTATTGTTGCGTTGACTTGTCGTTGACTTGACGCAGATAACAGCTATTCGAAAAAGCAGATAACACGTCCGTTCATTACGATAAAAATTCGTATTGAAATGGCGTGTTTTTTTGTTGTCCGAAAAACATTCGGAAAGGCGAAAGGGAAAGCGGGTGAAAGCCGCAAGAAGCGGCGTCACTACGTCTTCAATCTATGATTTAGACGTTTTATTCCAAAACTACTATGAAGCAAAACTTGCCGAAGGTGAGCAAAACTAACGCTTGAAAAGTACCGACTTATTTACGAAAACGTATGCAAATATTTGGACGTTCACGGCATAGGACGAGATATCCGAAATATCGACGTTGACCTAGTTCGAAAATATATTTCGTGGTTGCTTAAAGATTACGTTCAGTTCAAAGAGCATAAATTCAAGCCCGATTATTCGAAGAAAAAAGGATTATCGCCGACAACGACAAACGATTACTTGAAGACGTTGCGGACATTTTTCCGATTCCTTTTTGAAGAAAATAAGATTGACGAGAATCCATATGAAGTCGTGAACAGTGTCAAACACACGGATACTGAAATAGTTGTATTATCCGTCGAAGAATTAAAAGCGTTACTTGATGCCCCAGACAAACGATCTTACACAGGTTTTCGGGACTATGTGCTAATGACGCTTTTAATCGATACAATGACCCGAATTAACGAAGCATTGTCATTGAAGATTTCGGACATAAACTTTTCGAATTACACGGTTACGGTTCGGGCATCAATTGCAAAGAATCGAAAAGCGCAACCGCTATAAATACATGAGCGAAGACGACATTGACCGAGAAATTGCGGAACTTGACCGAGAAAGTCCTTGAAGGCGGTGCAAAATGACCGCCCTTCGTGACGACGTTCCCCAAACTGTAAATTCGATAGACTTCGAAGTTCATTCGAATCGTGGGCAACGTTGGTTCAAAAGTGAAAAGGAAGAATTCAACCGCCGCATATTACACGCAGAAACGTTGCTTCGGAATGATGAACCGAACAACGTTTTTGTTATTGCGAAAGTATGCAAATTGTCGGTTTTAACAGTCCGAGACCTTAAAAGGGGGTTGAAGTAAATGCCGAAACAACGCGAATACTGGACGAATATTTGTCAAACGAACGGGGTCAATATTGACGGACTTGGACGCCAGGACATTGAGGTCAAAGCCCTTCGTTCGCTTGGATATGTCGGCACGTTGAACGATATGCGGCGGACATTCTATTTCGAACGGACTGGTGATTCATTTCTTGCCGACGCAATAGCAAAAAACAATCCAAATATATAAAACTTTGATTCGGGCGGCGGCTTCGTCCAATCGTAAAATATAAAATAAAACAGAGTTGTTTTTATTATTGCTTAAATGTTAGAAGTATATTCAAAAATCGAATCCAACGGTTCTTTCGTTGTTGCGAATTCTATGCCGCTTCATTCGGGGGCTTATGGAATCCCCGTCAAAGGAAGTATTGAAGTTTCGAATCTTACGGCGGGCGAATCCGTTGCAATCACGGCGGACGGCGTTCAAGTCGTAAACGTTGCTGAAAACGGGGTTCATTCCTTCAAATTTAGGACAAAACGAAATATGGACTCCAACATTGTTGAAGTTGGATATTCCGTTTCGGGCGTTGGGGTTGCCGACGTGAAGATTGTTCTTGACGTTCCCAATCCGTAAATAATCACTGGGGCGCCTTCGGGCGTTTCATGCATTCTACGATAAAGGGGGGATTCAAAGAGCCTTCATCTGATAGTTCAAAATAACTGGAATTATGTGAAAATATGAAAAAATATGGTATAATTTAGTTAGTTGGTAGATAGGTGTTTTAGCAAATAGGGGGATCGAAATGAGAGAAATAAAACACAAATTTGCAATATATAAAATTAAAGATGATGTAGCCTGTAATAAAAGTTTGGAGGATAAAGGTTTTGAACAGATAAAATGTAAAGATGTCAGTTATAAACTTTATATGAATAAAAAATCAAAACCACCCAAATGGGAAAATATGCTCTCACAAGTTGCTCAAAACCCTAATGATATAAAAAGGAAAAATGAAAATTCTTCTTTCGTTTTGTTAAAAACTATTGATAAACAAGTTTACGCCTTTACAGGAGGTAGTGGCTTTTTTGCAATACAAAAATCAATAGATAACGATTTTGGAATGGATTTGATAAGTAAAATTATTGAACCAGACCGAATAAAATATATTCGGCAAAAACCGTTGGCGGGAAAAACGGTTCAAGAGGAAAGTGTATATAAAGAATACTATAACTACAATTTTGATCCAAAAAACTGGGGCAAAATTTCTAAAGAAATACTCGGGGAAATTAACGGTTCCGATATTGAAAAGGCATTTGGAATTGAGATTAGTTCTAAATTTAAGATTCGTTTACAAGGAAAGTCTTCTTTTACAATAAATAGGAGTCTTACATTGGAGCAACTTGATACCGTGCTTCAAAAATTAAAAGAACTTTCAAGTAAAAAGGATAAATTCCTTTTATATAAGGGGTTTTCTGAAATAAGTAACAGTACTAAGAAAAAGGAGCTTACTTCTAAATTAATTGAAAAATTGAAAGTATTATATGAATCTTATATAAAGCAAGCTACCAACGACGTCGAAACGGAAATTATAATTTCATATTCAGATGTTAGAGATTTTATTCTTTCAGATTACTATTCGATTTCATACAAGGTATCAAAAGAGGATGTAGAAGTACTTAGTCTTGAAGTTATTTTTGAGTTCATGAAAAATAAAGGGATAGAAGAGTTCGAAGAGTATCACCTATCTCAAATAAATATTGCAGGTTTTAGTGAAGAAGAAGAAGAAAAAATTTCAGACAAACTGAAGTCTTTCTTGGTTGCGGATTTTTTAGACGGTGATAAAAATTATTGTTTTGTTGACCAAAAATGGTACCAAGTAAGCCAAGACTTGATTGATATCGCCAATAAAGAAGTGAAAAATATACTGGTAAATTTCTCCATTAAGGATTTCGAGTTACCTAATTGGAAGAAAAAAGGAAAAGGACTTGAAACTGAAGATGATTATATAATGGATGCATGTAAAAAAGACCTAATACAAATGCATAGAGACCATATTAAAATAAAAGGTCATGATAAAGCAGAAGCTTGTGACATTGTTGATCTTCGAAAGGATGAAGCGGTATTCGTTTTTGTTAAAAGAGGATTAGGTACCTCATTACGTGAATTGTTTGCACAAGTAAGAAATTCGATTGAACTATATTCAAAAGATAAAAAATTTCAAGATGATGCAATTACTAAGATAAAAGGAAAACATTCGAAAACATTTGATGTTAATAAAATTGGGGTAGTTCTTGCATTTACGGATCATAGCATTTCAAGAAAAAGGAAAACACCCTTAGAAAAAAGAATTAGCACTGTAGTCAAGTTAGATTTAATACAAACATGTAGTTTTTTAGAAGAAGTGGGTATCAATAATATTATGTTTTACGAAATACCCCATAAATGATTAGGCGATTCCCTCGGGGGGCTTTTTTTGTGTCAATAGAAAACCGCAAATTATAAGACCTCATTCAATTCGTAAAGGGTTGGAGATTTTTTATTTAAATTAATTTCGGGTTATCCCTTAAAATACCAATCTATGTATGTTACCGTTATATTACGAATATTTCGAAAGGCGGGAAACATTTTGTTGAAATTTATAATTGTTGCGGGTGCATTGACGATAGGACTTGCGGCGTCCATTATGAACTTTAACGAAGACAAAGTGGAAGCACAACCGAAGGATCACAAAATCGAATCACAAATCAAAGTTAAGGCGAAGGAGGAGGAGAAGAAAGTTTACCCGAAGGCGTGGAAAGACGTTTGTTGAACACCCCGATTTCGAAACAAAAGCGAAGGGCTGGATTGCACAAACGTTGTCCGACTTACAATCCGACACACCGCAAAAACATTTCGAAGCTGGATACGACGTCGCATATGACGAATATTTGAAAGCACAATCAATTACGAACGTATTGGGAACGTATATCAAAGTTGAAGGTGGAGACCTCGAAAAAGATTTCAATAATATTTATACATTGGCGACAATCGTTCAAGAAGAACAAGAAATGCGGGCGGCACATTTGGATATTGACGAACTTGAAGCGAAATACGGTACCGACAAGCAAGCGGGCATTCAAGAATGGAAGCCTGCAACCGAACGTCAAGGAATTGCGTTTGATTGTTTGAGGAAATTACTGAACGACGTTGACATTGCTATTAATAAGGAAGGAAACGGAGAAACATTCGGCGTTTCTTATTTCTTGGACGGCGACAAGGTTGAACAAATGGAAAATGACTTGAACGTGGGTGATGATGTAAACATGAGGTAATTCCAGAAAAGGTGGAAAATGTGGACCTAAATGCGCCTCTTTAAACGAGAGAAATGTTGAAAGGTTGTATGAAATGAAAACAACTAATTGGAAACGAATTATTGTTTGGTCTCTTGTTGGGTTAAGTTCAATTTTTATGATTGGTTTTGGTTTTTTGGTAATTGCGTTCATTATGATTGATGATACACAACCGAAAATTGAGAAAGATGAAGCGCGAGAAGCCTATGATATATATAATCAACCTCCAACCGTAGAAGAAATGATTGTTAACCCAAAAGAAACAACAAAAGGGGAGTTTGGTCACCAAACAGTCACGCACTATGAGGGGGAAGGAATTGATTCAGTTGTGGTTGATAAATCTGAATATATGAATGCCAAAGCATTTGTTGACGATCTATACAACTTGTTGAACGGAGATACGGAAAATAGAGTTCCTTGGGATTCAAAATTCGAAAAACAAAAATATTATGCGGGTTCAATTATTGTTTATGTCAATCATTTTGTTAATAACCAAAGCGTCGGGGACTACGAAGCGATACAATTGAGAGAACTTAAAGCTGTTGCGGTAAAAGTTCACAACGCCACAAACGAAGCAGAACAAATAAAACCAATCGAACAATTGAAAATTAAACTTTCGAAAGTTTATTCCTCTTTTGGAAATTAAGTTTGTCCAGTATTAATTATGGAGGGAATAAAAATTGAACGCAGCGGTATATTTCCCTTTACTATTGTCGGAGATCGCAATTTTAAGCGATTTAGTTTTTATTTCGTTGATAGGTGGTCAATTTGTTGCAGATAACTGCCCTTAATCGTTGCAGATAAGAACGCCTATTGATATAATTTGCTATATCGTAATTGAATTGACGTGTTGACTTGTCGGTGACTTCCGTTGATATGATTGAGTTTCGGAAGATTTTCGACGACTTAACGCTTTGTTTCGTGATGAAGCGCTACCTTGACAGGGTAGAGGTCGCTGGTTCGATCCCAGTCGGAATCATACTAGTAAACAAGTCATTTCTTTATTATAAGAGGTGGCTTTTTTATTTTTTAAATCTAGTAATCTCTCAGAAAGAAATGCAAAAGAGTTGAAAGTAAAGGAGAGACGGAGACGGGAATTCTATAAGAAAAGATGTCCCTGCCATTTGTTGCGGAGAGGTTGCAGCACCTCCAGAACTCTAAATAGCCGTAAAAATTCCGCTTAAGCAGCAGATAGCATCCAAACTAGCTTCTAATAGAAGGAGGAATTCCAGCTATGCTCTCAAAAAACCTTAAAATGAAGTCATTTTTTCATCATAAGCGGAATATCTCCTTTTAAATCCCTGAAAATAAGCCGAATTTTACACTTAACGGAAAATTTTCCGCTTATTCTCCACGAGCAAGAATGGAGGTAAACTTCCCTTCGAAAAATAGCTGTAAAAATTCCGCTTAAGCAGCAAATAGCATCCAAACTAGCTTCTAATAGAAGGAGAAATTCCAGTTATGCTCTCAAAAACCTTAAAATGAAGTCATTTTTTCATCATAAGCGGAATATCTCCTTTTATATCCCTGAAAATAAGCCGAATTTTACACTTAACGGAAAATTTTCCGCTTATTCTCCTCATCCAATGTACTGGCGAACGACCCATTTCTTGCGCCTCCTGACTAAACAGACCACACCTCACAAATAGTGCTCTTTAACCCATGATATCCCTGCATCCCCAATAGTGAAAAAGTCCCCGTCACCCAAATCTCTCCAAGTGACAAAAGCAGAGCAGGTAGGCTATAATGAGGGTCGTTGCCATCACCTTTTCAGCTGGAGGAGGGTGTTTTTTTATGATTGAGCTGCGGAGAGTCTCTAAGACATTTGGCCATTTTCAAGCGATTAAGAATATATCGCTGAGTATACCCAAGGGTGAAATTTATGGAATTATCGGGGCGAGCGGTGCAGGTAAATCGACTCTGTTGCGCCTGATGAATATATTGGAGGTTCCTGATTCTGGTGAGGTTGAGGTGAACGGACAGGTTTTGACAAGCCTAAGTGCGAAGGAGCTTCGGCAGGCGCGCAAGTCAATCGGCATGATTTTTCAGCATTTTCATCTTGTGCTGAATAAAACCGTATTTGACAATGTGGCTGTGTCCCTGGAACTAGCTGGCGTACATAAGCAGAATCGGAGAAAAAGAGTGGAAGAGTGCCTGGATTTTGTCGGCCTCAAACATTTGGAGAGCAGCTTTCCAAGCCAGTTAAGCGGAGGGCAGAAACAGCGCGTGGCGATTGCCCGTGCGCTGGCAAACAGTCCTCAAGTGCTGCTTTGCGACGAGCCTACTTCTTCACTTGACCCCAACACAACAGCGGAAATTCTTGGTGTGCTGCAGGATGTTCAGCAGCGGCTTGGTGTGACGGTTGTTCTTGTTACACACGAAATGGAAGCAATCAAAAGCATTTGTACGAAAGTCACCGTACTGCATAATGGAGAGGTGTATGACACCATTTCGACAATCCCAAAAGGGGTAGAGCAAAGGGACAATACACCGGATTATTTTGTAAAGCAGCTTGCAGGAAACGGAGAGAAAGACAATGCCTGAGATTCTACTTCAATATCAAGGAGCTATCTGGCAGGCGATAGGCGAAACTTTTATCATGGTGGGCGTTTCTATCCTGGCGGCCATATTGGCGGGTTTGCCCCTTGGCACATTGCTGTTTCTTTGCCGAAAAGGGCAGCAGCTGGAAAATCAACTGATTTTCTCCACTCTGAATCTGCTCGTAAATATTACCCGTTCATTTCCATTCCTGCTGCTGGTTGTGTTCCTGATTCCCTTTACGAGACTGATTATCGGAACCGCCATCGGGACTGCAGCAGCTACGGTTCCGCTTGCGATTATAGCGATTGCCCATTACTCCCGGCTTGTTGAGCAGTCACTGCTTGATGTTCCCAAGGGTGTATTGGAGGCTGCTGTTTCCATGGGGGCTTCCGTGAGAGAAGTTGTATTTAAATTTTTGTATGTAGAGGCAAGGTCGGGACTGGTGCTGGGGTTAACAACATCCATTATTAGTTTTATTTCGTATTCGACCATAATGGGTGTGGTTGGCGGCGGAGGAATTGGAGATTTTGCCATCCGCTATGGCTATCAGCAATTTAAAACAGATTTAATGATGTACATGATTTTTATCATGATCGTTCTGGTGCAGCTCATCCAGTTTACTGGCATGACAGTCGCCAGGCTGATCGACAAAAGGTAACAACAGGAGGAATTTATGATGAAAAAGAAATTATCTTTTCTGCTCATGATGATGAGCTTAGCAGTATTAGTGCTGGCTGCATGCGGCGGAAATAACAGCAATACCGGAGAAATAGAGGATGAAACAGCGGAGAAAACGGAACAGGAAAATGTTACTTTAAAGGTGGCATCACTCATTCCGCCAATGACAGAAATTCTTGAGCTGGTTCAGCCGATATTGGAAGAGGATGGCGTCACTCTTGATATTCAAGTACTGGGTGATAATGTCCAGCCAAATCAGGCACTTGCGAGCAATGAAGTGGACGCAAATTTCTTCCAGCACGTTCCGTATATGGAACAGTTCAATGCATCCAATGAAGCGAACCTGGTTCCTGTCAAAGCGATCTACTATGCCAACTACGGGGTATACGCTAAAAACTTTGATAACATCGATGAACTGCCGGAAGGGTCTGTCATTGCGATTGCAAACGACGTCTCAAATATTGACCGTTCCCTCAAGCTGCTGAATCAGCATGGAGTTATTACGCTTGGCGAAAAAACAGATACTTACTATACGCAGGCTGATATTATTGAAAACCCTAAAAATTATCAGCTGAAAGAAGTGGACTTACTTATGCTGGCGAGAATGTATGATGACGCAGATGCTGTTGTCATGACGCCTGCTTATGCCTCACCGCTTGGCTTGACGCCTAAGAGCGACGCCCTTCTGACAGAAGGAACAGACAATGACTTTGCGATTACACTTGTAGCACGCGAAGACAACAAAGAATCAGAAGCCATTCAAAAATTGGCAGAGGCGATGACAAGTGAAGCTGTCCGCCAATTCCTTGAAGAAGAATATGATGAAACGGCCATTCCTGCTTTTTAAGGCTGTATGAAGAAAGCCCTCATTTCTAACAAGAAATGGGGGTTTTTTATAGAACTGATCCACTGATTATGTGCGAAAAATTGCGCTGAAGTGATGGAGGCGAGTTTTAATAGAAGGCTCTATTCTTATAAATTGTTGTTATTTTGACCAACCTTTTGCTAGGTGCTACAATCCTGCCATGGGAGGGGGGTATATGTGTAAAAAATGGTGACCAAGGAACGAGTTAACCAAATGCTTTTAAAAAACAGCCAGCTCCATTGAGAAGTGACTGTATATGATGATAAAACAGATTAAGTTTTCAATATTTGTTTTACTCGCTTATAATCCACTCTTCCAACGTGGTGTTAAAAAGTCTAGGGTCAGCTAAAGAAAAACCATGACCAATTTTAGGGATTATAAGACCTTTACAGTTAGGATTTTTCTCAATCATTTCCTTCATTGAGTCCTTCATGATTTTTCTCTCTTTCTCTCCTACAGTCACTAATATTTTGCTATTAGAGCTCTCAAAACTACTTGGTATCTTAAATGACATGTTTTCATTCATAATCCTTACGAACGCATCCTTGTTTATTTGACAACTCTCTTGAAAATAAATGCCTTGGTAATCTTTATCTATGTACATTGATTTTGCTTGAATTTTGGAAAATGCTTTATATCTTACAAGCGGAAATGCAAACATCATTGATTTGATTAGTGTATTAGCAAAAGGAACCGACTGAACTAAAGCACTGTTAATCATAGCGAAATCAATCAGGTTGGGCTTCTTACTGAGCATTGCAATTAAAACTTGAGCACCTAACGAGAAACCTATGACGATAACACGTTTTCCTTTGCCTTTTTCTTCGATTAACTCATTAAGTTCATCAGCAACATCATTTATCTTAAATTGTATTCCCTTTTTACTTCGTCCGTGTTCAGGCATATCTGGAACCAAGCAGTGAAAATTCGAGCAAAAGTGTTCAATTTGCTTATCCCACATCCAACCACTTACTCCGCCGCCATGCACAAATACCATCAGTGCAGAATTTTCAACTCCATATTCATTATAGTGCAATTCAAATTCACCTCCGAATTCACAGATTCTACAACTTTATTCATACAACAAGAAAAATAAGTATACCTTTTCTTATGATAAAGCAAAAAACATAAAGAAAACAGCCTCATAGAAAGGAGCACGGATAATTGACGCAACATCCAAAATGGATAACGTCCAGCAGGGATTGTAGGAGAGCAAGTAGAATTATAATAGTTTGCAATCTTCCAACCTGGTTGGTTATTTGCAGAAAAAAAACCATCCATATAATGAGTTGAATAGCATACAAAGCGAAAGCGATGAAGTGCTCTAATGGAATGAATGAAAGAAGATAGGAGATATTCTTGTGTTAGTATTTTTGCTTCATATTTCGATCAGTTTCATGGTGTTAGGAATTTCATTGATTCCAGCACAAATAGTAGAAGTGAAGAAGAGTTCAGTCCTGAAAAACACCGTTGGGTTGTCTGGGCTATTAGGAATTATGTTAGTAGGTACAGGTATTTATATTGGAGGAGGAGAGTCTTTACAGCCATATTTTTATATAACATTTATAGTGCAATTGTTGATTCTTTGTTTCTTCATTATTCTCTATTCTCTTTATAAAAAGTCGGGGTATTCAACATTTATCAATATCTTTTGTATTTTCTTAGCAGCACTCAGTCACTTCATGTATGGTTACTATATTGTCGCGAGTTTTCTTTATTGATTTGGTGTTTTTGAGGTTGCATCGTATGTAATTTCAGAAATGGTATCTAAAATAAGGAGAGGACTGCATAATGCTATTGATACTTTTACTTGTCGTACCGTTATTAGGTGTACTATGGTTTATAAATTTTACTGCTTTTTTAACGAATTTGAAAAATGATAAAAGCACTCATAATCAAATACTGTTGGGAAGTGCTCTCACTTTTATTTTTATCTTCGCTGTCATTTATTTTTATGTTGGCACTGTACATTGACCCAAGAAAAGCAGGTTATATAGTTCAGCAAGTTTGAAGAATACTTTTCCATCCTGGGGAGAATCTAATAAAAAATAACTAGGGTGGTCCTGATGGGATTTGAAGTATTCTTTTTTGCGAGCTGGCTGGCTGTGTCATATTTTTTGCTGATGAAAAAGCGTCTTTCCTTCCAGGAAAATGCCTTTGTACTGATGCTGTGCCTGATTGTTAACATCCAATACACCTGGATCGTCTTTGAGGAATTTGAAAGAATCCAAAGTTCCCAAGATCCCTTTCAATATATTGCCTTCCTTATGAATCGGAGTGTAATTTTCCCACTCGTCATAACGATCTTGATGAATGCGGCATTCTCGATGAAAAGCCTGAACAAGAGAATCCTGATTCTAGCTCTGTCAGTTGCTGTATTAACAGCTCTTTCTGCACTATCCTTACTGTTTGAAATCATCTCATTCTCTCATTGGAACCTCTTGTATGATGCCATTTATTTTACTTTGCTTAACATTGCTGTTTACTTCGGGCTGCGCGGCTTTCATTCTCTAGAGAAGAAGGGTGTGAGAAGTACATGGTAATGTGGGAACAATTTGATCATAATGAAGTGTGGCTTCTGGTGATGAATGGCATTGCCTATTTTATCCTTTACTTGATCCGCAATCGTTTTTCACATAGCACCCTGATTTTGAGCCTGCTTTGGGGACTAAGCATAGGAACCATTTTTGACTTTACCCTGGGCGGGGGCCTGATGGACTTTTATAGAGTGAACGACCTGGACCGATATGAAGGTGGAGATGTTCTGTATTACCTTTTATTTGCACCTTTCGGATATTTTTATCTTTATTTTTCCGAAGTGCTGAAAGTGCGGGGCAAAGGAGTCATACTCTACATCTTGAGCTGGGCACTGATTGGTCTTTTCATGCAATGGCTGTTCACTTTGACCGATATTCTGACATTGCAAAGAGGATATAAGCTGACTTATTCTTTTCCGGTGTTTCTGGTCACACAATCCCTCACAGCCCTGTTTATTCAATCCTTGAAAAGCAAGAAACGAAAAAATAACTGATGCTTGGGAGATACCATTTAAGATAGAAGAAAGGAGGGCGCCTGTATATTGTGTATAGGCACTTTCTTTTTATTATGGAAAATTATTCTTATCCCACTGCATTCCTGCTACACTGTTAGAAAAGCAATGGGGGAGAGCCCAATGATACAGTATCCGGTATTAGCAGCAGACGCAGTTGTCGGAGTAACCGCACCTTCTTCCGGGGTACCTGAGGAACTGCATGACTTGCTGAAAACAGCGAGCATGCGGCTCAGACGGCAAGGACATGAAGTGATCATTCAAGAAACTGCCTGGACGCAGGAAAGTGTAAGGTCAGCGCCAGCAGCGAAAAGAGCGGAAGAATTTCATGAACTCATGAAGAATGACAAAGTTGGATTAATTTTACCTCCGTGGGGAGGAGAGCTGCTGATAGAAGCTCTGGAGTTTATCAACTTCGCGGACTTGAAGAACAAATGGGTACTCGGTTACTCTGATACCAGCACTCTTTTGCTTGCGATTACGCTTCAGACGGGGATAGCTACTGCGCACGGAACCAATCTGATTGATTTAAGAGGGGAATATACCGACCTCACTACAGGTATGTGGAAAAAAGTACTGTCTACCCAACGGGGAAGTTTCATCCTCCAAACATCTTCATCACACTATCAGAAGCAATGGAAGCATGATGAGCCTTCACCGTGTGTGTTTCATTTAACAGAGCTTACAGAATGGAAAACAGTTTCTGGAAAGCCTGCTGTTATGAAGGGCAGGCTGCTGGGTGGCTGTGTAGATACTATTAGACACTTAATCGGGACTCCCTACGGAGATGTAAAGTCCTTTCGGAACACATATTTGCCGGGAAAACCCCTTCTTTGGTATATGGAGAACTGTGAGCTTTCTCCCACTGATCTGCGGCGTTCGCTTGTTCAAATGAAATATGCAGGCTGGTTCGAAAATTGTGGGGGAGTGCTGTTCGGTAGAAGTGCCGTCAACGCTTCTGTTGACGGATATTCAGCAGAGAATGTGTACAGGGAGCTGGCAGAGGAGCTGGGAGTTCCTGTCGTTTATGATATTGACTGCGGACATCAGCCGCCGCAGATTACGTTTATCAATGGTGCCTGGGCTGAAGCGGAAGTGGATCCTGCCGGAAAAGGGACGATCTTGCAGCACTTTATTTAACAGCAAAGCTATGTTAATGACTGTTTTTAATATTTTCGAATATATGTTTTTATTTAACTAAAGGTGCAGGATAGAGAAAAATAACTAATAAATTAAAGGACTAATTTAATATGAATAATAAGGTAAATCAATTTTGGGATAAGTTTTGTTTAACGAATAATAAAAAAGGCATTGAATATAAAGAGGCTTTTCAATTTGGAATTTCTGCTGATTGGTTAGCCAGTTTAGTTGTTGAAGGAAAGAAGACAGCGACAACTTCAGGTTACTTGTTTTATGAGTTAGTTAATGAAGCCCTACCTAAAGTGGGTGAATATAATATTGTTTTAGATGGTCAGGAAGAACCTGTTGCAGTTATTCAAATTCAATCTGTTGAAGTTGTCCCTATGAATGAGGTAACAGAGGAATTTGCTTTAGCAGAAGGTGAAGGTGATTATCGTTTTTGGTGGGAAGCACACGAAAAGTTCTTTACCGAATTATTAAAAGAGTACAAAATGGAATTTTCACCAGATATGTTAGTTGTATGTGAACGATTTGAGAATGTATATTCAAAAAAGTAGATAAATAAGATTAAAGTAAAGTATTCGGGTAGATTTAATTTTGGTTAGCAAGGGCTCTTTCGCTGACGGGTAAGCGTTAGTTGTACGAGACATCTATAAAAACGAAAAATACTTCAAAAAATCGGAAGTCTTTTCATAATAAAAAATACACAAAAAGCTGTCCACATGGATTTTCCAATGGACAGCTTTCTATTTTAACTAAACATTTTCTTTACAAGTTCTTTGTTGCGTTTTTTAAAGACTTCATTATGGGAAGAAACCATCGCCACTTCACTTGCCTGCGGTTCAATATACTGTTTTGCTTTATTAACTGCATTTGCCGCGTCCTGAAATGTACCTGTAATCAAGTTCAGCTTTCCATCGTATTTGGCAATGTCACCTGCCGCATATAATCCAGGTATGGAAGATTCGCAGAACGAGGTGCTTTTGATATAAAAGTTGTCTATCATCTCAATGTCTAGCTCACTGTTGTTCAAGAGAGAAGCGTCATGTTCGAAACCATGGTTGATAATGACGTCATCAACAGGGATTACTTTGCATTCTCCGCTCTCACAGTGGGTCAGCTGTACTTTGTCTATTGCTTCATGAGAATCTGCGGCTACAAGCTTTGTAATGCTGCAGTGAAAAAAGCATTTTGCAGTGCTGTTCATCAGCTGGGAAACCTGGGCTTCATGACCGGAGAATTCCGGTTTCCGGTGCGTGATGTACACTTCTTCAGCAATCGGCTCTAATTCGTTTGCCCAGTCGATGGCTGTATTTCCGCCGCCGGAGATTAACACTTTTTTACCTTTAAAATGTTGAAGTGATTTTACGGTATAATGAAGGTTGCTTACTTCAAATCTGTCGGCACCTTCTATATTCAGCTTTTGAGGATTCAGAATGCCGCTTCCTACAGCAACGATCACGGTTTTGGAAAGGTGCTCTGCGCCTGAAGCTGCCTTCAGCAGAAACAAGCCTTCTTCATTTTTTGAGATGGACGTAATTTTCTCGTTCAGCACGACAGAAGGTTGAAAAGTAAGCCCCTGCTGGGTCAGCTGCTCAATAAGCTTCGCGCCTGTTATCGGTGTTTGGCCTCCAAGATCCCAGATCATTTTTTCAGGATAAATATGAATTTTTCCTCCGAGCTGAGTTTGATATTCTATAATTTTTGTCTTCATTCCCCGAAGTCCGCTGTAAAAAGCCGAGTATAATCCCGCTGGACCGCCCCCGATAATGGTTACGTCAAACAGATCCATTTCGCTCATGATCGCCACCCTGCCATTCATTTATATGATTTTTCCATTGACAATCATTATCAATAGATTTATAGTTACATTGTATAATAACTGATAATGATTTTCAATATTGTTTACATATTAAAATTTGGAGGCTGATGATATGGCTCGCCTGAATACGGAACAACTGAATATCAGCTACGGTGAACGTCCCATTGTGAAGAACTTGTCCATTGAGATTCCCGATAAGAAAATCACAACAATCATCGGTTCTAACGGATGCGGTAAATCGACTCTTCTTAAAGCGATGACACGTATTATTCCGCAGCAGTCAGGGTCGATAGTTCTGGATGGCGAGAGCATCTCCAAGCAAAGTACAAAAGAGCTTGCAAAAAAAATGGCAATCCTGCCGCAAAATCCGGAAAGTACCAGCGGATTGACTGTGGGAGAGCTTGTTTCATACGGCCGTTTTCCTTATCAAAAGGGATTTGGCAGGCTGTCAAAGAGAGATATTGAGGTTATTAATTGGGCGATGGATGTTACAGGAACTGCCTTTTTCAAACACCATCCCATTGATGCGCTGTCAGGCGGACAGCGTCAGCGTGTATGGATTGCAATGGCGCTGGCACAGGAAACGCCGATGATCTTCCTTGATGAGCCTACAACCTACCTGGATATGGCGCATCAGCTCGAAATCCTTGAGCTTTTACAGAAACTGAACAGAGAGCAGCAAACGACCATTGTAATGGTACTGCATGATCTTAATCAGGCAGCCCGCTTTGCTGATTACATTATTGCATTAAAATTTGGAGAAATTATGAAGGCAGGTTCTCCAGATGAGGTAATCACCAATGAGGTACTTAAAAAGGTATTTCATATTGATGCCGTAATCGGGAAAGATCCGATTACCCTTAAACCTATGTGCATGACTTACAACTTGATTAAAGGAGAAAAACAACATGAAAAAAATTTATATGCCGCTGCTATTAATCGCGCTACTTCTTAGTCTGGCAGCCTGCGGCTCCAATGCCGGGAATGAAGGCTCTGAAAACGGTGAAAATAATCAGGGAAATGATGCAGCTGAAACAATCACATATGAATCTGAAAACGGCGCTGTAGAAGTGCCGGCAGATCCCAAGCGGGTGGTTGTTCTTTCCACTTACACAGGCAGTGTTCTTGCCCTTGATGTTCCGCTTGTCGGTGTTGATGCCTGGTCCAAAATGAATCCGCGCTATGACCTTGAAGGCGTAGAGGAAGTAACAGATGAGAATCTTGAGAAGATTATTGAATTGGACCCTGACTTGATCATCGGCTTGTCTACGATGAAAAATATTGATAAATTAAATGAAATAGCCCCTGTTGTGACATACACTTATGGCAAGCTGGGATACCTCGAGCAGCATGCTGAAATTGGAAAGCTGCTGAATAAGGAAGAAGAAGCACAGGGATGGATTGATGATTTCAAGTCACGCGCTGCTGAAGCAGGTGAAGAAATCAAAGCGAAAATCGGTGAGGATGCTACGGTGTCTGTGATCGAGAATTTTGATAAAGAGTTGTATGTGTTTGGTGACAACTGGGCGCGCGGAACTGAAATTCTTTATCAGGAAATGAAGCTGAACATGCCTGAAAAAGTAAAAGAAACAGCATTGGAGCCTGGCTATTATACACTCTCGCTTGAAGTGCTCCCGGAGTATGCAGGAGATTATATGATTGTCAGCAGAAACGAAGATACAGAAACTTCTTTTATGGAGTCTGAAACGTATAAAAACATTCCGGCAGTCAAAAATGGAAATGCCTTTGTTGCAAATGCGAAAGAGTTCTACTTTAACGATCCGATCTCACTGGATCATCAGCTGGAATTCTTTAAGGAACATTTTCTGGGCAGCTAAACAATAAATGGTGGAGAATGTACACAGAACAAAAGTTGTGTATGTTCCGGGTTATGGCAGAGAAAAAGGAAGGCACGATGCTGCCTGCAGCCTGAGGGGAATTCTTCATAAGAATTCCTCTTTTACTATGTAAAGGACACGATACTTCATGCACAATTATGATCAAAGACATATACCTTTTTCAATTCAGCTGTTGCTGAGCTTCATCCTGCTAGCGGCATTTTTTTTCGCTGCTATAATCTTTGGTGCAGCCGAAACAACCATCAGGGAAGTCTGGCTTGCAGTATCTTCTCAGGTGAAAACAGATAAAATTGTGATGATCCGCGAAATCAGGGTACCCCGTGTACTGGCGGCCATGCTTGTTGGGGCAGGGCTGTCTGTTGCAGGGGCCGTCATGCAGGGTGTGACCAGAAATCCTTTGGCAGATCCAAGTCTTCTCGGACTGACAGCTGGGGCGAATGCAGCACTGGCACTTACCATCGCGCTTATTCCCGGAGCCAACTACTTTTCCATTATGATTGCCTGCTTCATTGGTTCAGGTATTGGCACGCTGCTGGTAGTCGGCATTGGTTCAGCGAAAAGAGGCGGTTTTTCCCCGCTGCGGATTGTTCTTGCAGGAGCGGCGGTGTCGGCATTTCTTTATGCTGTTGCAGATGGAATCGGGCTGTATTTCAGAATCTCCAAGGACGTTTCCATGTGGAGTGCGGGTGGAATTATCGGCACAACCTGGAGTCAGCTTCAGGTCATCGCGCCTTTTATCATTGGCGGCATTGTGATTGCACTCTTATTGTCAAGGCAGCTTACGATACTAAGTTTGGATGAAGAAGTGGCGATTGGCCTCGGACAAAACATAAATAGAATAAAGGGCGTACTGTTTGCCATCGTGGTCATGCTGGCAGGGGCATCTGTAGCCCTGGTCGGAAATTTGGCTTTTCTTGGTCTAATGGTTCCGCACATTGTCAGGGCCATTGTTGGAAAGGACTACCGGCACGTTTTGCCAATGTCAGCTGTAGTCGGTGCCATGTTC
Organism: Metabacillus lacus; assembly: GCF_009674805.1. Lineage (GTDB taxonomy): Bacteria > Bacillota > Bacilli > Bacillales > Bacillaceae > Metabacillus_C > Metabacillus_C lacus. The sequence continues at coordinate 36,223 of NZ_WKKI01000035.1, forward strand.
ATGGTGTTTGCCGATACGCTGGGCAGGAACTTAAATGCACCATTTGAAACTAGTGTAACAGCGATTGTTGCCATTATGGGGCTTCCTTTCTTCCTGTTTATCGTCAGAAAAGGAGGTAAGGCGTTCTCATGATTCAAAACAGCTTGGTTCAAAAACAAAGGCTGCTGGCGGCCGTTTTGTCGGGTCTGATTCTCATAACAGCAGTCGTGAGTCTAGGGCTGGGCTATTCATCGGTCACATACAGCAGAATACTGCCTACTTTAATGGGGGAAGGGACTTTCAAAGAGGAGTTCGTGCTTTTTTCCATTCGATTGCCCAGAATTCTGATTACCTTACTGGCCGGCATGGCATTAGCCGTCTCAGGTGCCATCCTGCAGGGAATTACCAGAAATGATCTCGCCGACCCCGGCATTATCGGCATCAATGCAGGAGCAGGAATTGGAATTGCCGTATTCTTTTTATATTTTCCAATAGATGCAGGATCATTTATCTACCTGATTCCCGTCATTGGTTTTATCGGAGCATTTATCACAGCGTGCCTGATCTTTTTCTTTTCCTATTCAAGAAATGCAGGTATCCAGCCCATTAAGCTGATATTAATCGGTGTCGGATTTGCGATGGCCCTGTCAGGTTTGATGATTGTAATGATTTCATCGGCAGAACGGGAAAAAGTGGACTTTATCGCAAGGTGGCTTGCCGGCAACATCTGGGGAACTGACTGGCCTTTTATTCTGGCGCTGCTTCCATGGCTGCTGGTGCTGATTCCATTCACTTTGTTTCATGCCAATAAGCTCAATATCCTGTCCCTCAACGAACATACTGCAGTCGGAGTAGGCATCTCTCTTAACCGGGATCGGCTGATTCTTTTGCTGGCAGCTGTAGCTCTCGCAGCTGCAGCCGTATCAGTGACAGGGGGAATAGCCTTTATCGGCCTGATGGCACCGCATATCGCTAAAGCACTGGTTGGTCCCAGGCACCAGCTCTACCTGCCGATAGCTGTGCTGCTGGGAGGATGGCTGCTGCTGTTTGCAGATACCATCGGCAGAAACCTGGCAGAGCCGGACGGAATAGCTGCGGGTATTATGACCGCCTTAATTGGGGCACCATATTTTATCTATTTATTGCTGAAAAGAGTATAGACTGGGGCATGCTGCGGCATGTCTTTTTTTGTTGAGGTTAATTTGAAGATAATTGAATGGGGCGTATTCCTTTTTTGGAGCTTGAAGTTGGTTAAGGTTGATTTGCTATCGACGGATTCTATGGGGAAAGTGCTGTTCCAAGGTTAAGAAGCTGACACTGGGAGAAGGGCTATCCCCGGGTTAAGAAGCGGTTTCATGGGGAAAGTGCTGTTCCGGGGTTAAGAAGCTGACACTGGGAGAAGGGCTATCCCCGGGGTTAAGAAGCTGTTTCATGGGGAAAGTGCTGTTTCGGGGTTAAGAAGCTGACACTTGGGGAAAGAGCTGTCCCTAGGCCAAGAGCTGTCTCTGGGACAAAGTGACTGTCCCCCTGTCCCTATTCAATTGGCTTGCCGCAGGATGGACATAGATTTTTCGTATATCCTTTGGGAACTCTCTGACTGCATCTTAGACATGTTTTTAGGAGAACGGGTTTGTCAAAGAGGTCGTTGGAGTAACCGTAGCCACCTGTGAATGCTTTTAGTCCGAATCTCACCAGTAAACCGAGAAAGAGCCCAGTTATCAAAATCATGAAAAACATAGAAACCCCCCCGTTGTTTTATTATATGTAAGCAGTTGAGCATGCCATATTGATATCATTATATAACAAAAGGACCCAACAGGGCCCAATTTTAATTTTTTTGCTGCTCTAGTCTTTCTAGTTCCTCAGGATCCAAATGTGTTTGAGGAAAGCCGTTGGCAATCCATTCTGATCGAAGTGTGGAGTCGTATTGTGTGAGTCCTTGTTCTTCACGTTCTTTATCTGCATCCACGCTTTCCATCTTATCTATTTTCTCACTGTTCCTTATGTCTGTGTCATCCAGTACTTTGTGTGAATTCTGGACTTTTCTTCGGTACGCAGCAACAGCAAGAGCTGCACTTCCTGCAGAAAGCAAAGTTCCCGCCAATATGTTTACCGTCATTCTTTTCATGAGGCAACCCTCCGTTATAAGTATTTGGATATACTTACTGTTATACCCAATTTAGCACTTTATAGTGCCTGCTTTGTCGCGGGAATGTTTCAGGCATCCTTGAAACAGGACTTTTGAATTGGTATGAGAGTAGGAGCTAAAGACGTGTTTTTTCTAATGTTAAGCAGTGTAATAGTTTGTTTACCAAACTTTAACAGTAATTTAATGGAAATTTGGTTCTTTCTATAGTGGTGCACAAAGCAGCTATGATAACAGTGTCGCAAAATAGTCAGATCGTAATAAAAATAGATTAGCAATTTCATTTAGTATTCTATAAAAAGGAATCTATTTACCTGTTTTTCTATTATTTACAAATTTTAAGGTAAAAATTCATATTTTTCCTTTAAGGTGTACTTGTACATTATTTTAAAGGAGATGAAAGAATGATGAAAAGTTGGTTGAAAAAAACAGCGTTTTCCATGTTAAGTGCAGGTTTTCTGTTATCATCCGGTATCCAGACTGCAGGTGCAGCAGGTGCCTCTCTTTCCCCGCAGCCTGACGCCAAGTTGATTAATGTAGCCCACCGTGGTGCTTCCGGTTATGCTCCTGAGCATACCATTGCTTCCTATGAACTAGGTCGCCAAATGAAAGCAGACTACATAGAGCTTGATTTGCAAATGACAAAAGACGGTGTTCTGATTGCCATGCATGATACAACAGTTAATAGAACTACAAATGGTACCGGAAATGTAAAAGATATGACTATTGCAGAAATCAAGCAGCTTGATGCGGGTACATGGTTTAATGTCCGCAATCCTGAAAAAGCTAAAGCTGAATATGAAGGCCTAAAAGTTCCGACTCTTGAAGAAGTGTTTCAGCATTTTGGACACAGTACACACTATTATATTGAAACAAAATCCCCGAATGTTTATCCTGGAATGGAAAAAGAGCTGCTAAGATTAATTGAGAAATACAAATTGGGTGGACCTAATGCCCGTGCAAGCAAAGTGCTGATTCAGTCTTTTTCTCCTGAGAGCTTGATCATGATACACAACATGAATCCTAAGCTTCCGCTCGTTCAGCTGCTCAGTACGCCTTCCCTTGGTACAGCTGCTGCTGCAGAGCTGGCTGCAATTAAGCAATATGCTGTAGGAGTGGGGCCAAGCTTTGCAAGAATTAACCAAGATTATGTGCAGCAGGTCAGAGCATCAGGTCTGCAAATTCACCCTTATACAGTTAATACTCCGGAAAATATGAGACTGGCTCTTGAGTGGGGCGTGAATGGCGTTTTTACGGATTATCCTGACGTGTTTCACGGTGTAATGAAAGAGTACAAAAGAGGAAAGTAAATGGTGTTGTTGGGCCTCGGCGGATGCTGGGGTTTTTTTGTTTGGATGGGGAAGGGGAACAGTGCCACGGGGCGAACAGTGCCAGGCACCACCCGAAAAATCTCGTTTCACAGCTTGTTCCACGGTGGGGAAAGGGGAACAGTGCCAGGCACCACCCGGAAAATGAAGAACGCTTCATCATCAATATGCTTTTCCTTAACGAGATGGCAGCGAAATTGAACAAAGCATTCACGAAGAAGCGCTTTTACTTCTGGGCAGACACGAAACCGGTTAATTGCGCGGTAGCTCGGTTCATGGCCTTGGGCAAGCCACATCATCCTGACACTGTCGCCGAGGAGAGCTTCAATTTTCCTTCCTGAGAAAACGGATTGGGTATAAGTACATAAAATAATCTTCATCATCATACGTGGATGATAAGCAGGGCAGCCTGTACTTCGTATGAACGAGGCGAGGGCTTCGTGTGGAATTTGCTCAACGAGGTCGTGCACGGAGAAGGCAATATTAACATAAGAACCCTTCTTTCAGATGGAATTTGTGTGGTAACTTTCAGAAGAGGTCCTTATTTTAATCAAAAAATAAATTAAAGCCGTTGAAATTTTACTCCTCGTAAAAATTCACCGGCTTCTTCATCTTATGGGGGGTTTTGTCCCAGCCTCTTTTAGCTTTCATTCTAATCTTTACCATTGCCAAAAGTAAGTGTTATATAAATTAAAACTGCAATACTACTTCTATTAGTTTTTGGATTTTCTAAAAATATACTCACTTGAGATTAGAGCTAATATTATTGCAACAAAAATTAAAATATATTCCAATATTGTATATTCTAATTTTAAATACGGAACTAGAAAAGCTAGAATATTCAAATAAAAAATAGCCAAAATAATGGTAACTAAAACTTTTATTAGGTATTTTGTTATATTTTTCAAGAAATAATAACTCCTTTTAGAATTTTAATAGTATAATTACATTGTATATATTGCAATATATAACATCTTTACGAAAATTCATAGGGGGTATTTTATTTTGTTTAAGAAAAAGACCGTTTCAATCCTTTGTTCTATTGTAATTTTAACAACTCTAGTTTTCTCTGTTCCAAAAGTAGACGCCGCAAATCCTGCAGCAAGTACAATTTTTAAAGGGCTTTGGTATGTGATTCAAGCACTAGATAATAAATATTATAGCGTTCCAAAGAGTGTAACTACTACACAATATGCAGTTACAACTACTCCAGGATCTGTAGCGTTCAACGAAGGGAAAAATGGTGGAATTGCACAAATTGATTTTAATGTAACTTCTACAGGTCATTCTGTTAATCTTTATGCTTCTACGTCCCCGACAGGTCTAGTTACTTTGAGAAAAATAAACCTGTCAGTTTCCAAAGGTAGTAGTCTATTGGCTAGTAAATCTGCACACCACACTCAGTATTTATTCTATAGACCAAACTCTACTGGTAATCATTATGCTCGTTTTACTACTACCGAAAAACGAACATGGACTCCATATGTATCTTATAGATTTGATGCCGGCGGTTTACCCGTTGGAGGATCTTCCATAGTTGCAAACGCAGTTCCTGTCACTGTTTCTGATGAAGATTTAATTAACGCTCCAAGTGGTACATATTTGAAGCCTTCAGAGGAACACATGAATATAGTTCCAGAAAAGCCAACAAAATCTTTAAACTTAAGTGAACTAAACATGCAATTTTTTGATGAAACCTTAGAGATGCCAGTTTTAAAAATGAAAGACTATGAAACAGGTGATACAGTTTTATTCAGTGATACTCTATCTAAAGTAGAATACGAGAGTGAAACAGATCAAAGTAATTTATATTTTATATCTAATGAAGAGCCTATCCAATTTAAAGGGGATTTAACAAACTCATATTTCAAAGGAGATAAAATAAATTTATCCTTTAAGGTTGTATCCTTAGATGAAGAATTCGGATTAAATACTGTAGACTACCTAAAGAATTACTTAGATAGCGATTTAGTCCCCCATATTGAGGAATATATTGTAGATTAATATTCTTTTGAATTACTAAATTAAGGAAGAACCTCACCTGCTTTTATGGTGAGGTTTTTTGTATGAAAGGATTGATTTTATGGGAATGTAAACGTTGGAGATGAAGTTCTATTTAAAGGATCTATTCAAGGTACAGTGATTGATATCAGGCCCAATTCAGTCAACGTTGATTTATCAAAAATGAAAAACGCTGATGAATTGGGTTATGAGAATAACGTAACGGTGATTAACCATAAAAATTATGAAATCATCCAGAAAGCTGAAGCTGTTTCACCCTCAACAGGAAAACATCTTAATCTTTCCTGGAGAAAAATCTAAATTGCAGTTTACGGATAGCTGGTAACCGTTGGAACTACTTCTTCATTTTGATTCTGAATTCCCTCTGTTTCCAGCTCATCTCCTGGTGAGTAAAAATAGTGACCTCGGTATGGTTTGGAAACACGATGGTCATAATCAACCAGACCCTTTAAATAATTTCCCAAGTTAGAAATAGAAATACCCTCATTTTCTAACACCTTTTTAATTTCTACTCCTTTTACAGCTACGGTTTGCTTGCGGCTTTAATTATTTCCCTTTCCCAGGTCCAGCTCTGTGAGTGATGCTTGCTTTTAGGCTGGTATTCGTTTCAGAGACAGCCGTGAAAGTCAGTTCCGTCGGCTTTGGTCCTTCTTTACCGTTTGGAATTTTTATATAGACAGGTACGTCAATTGTTTTGCCGGCTTCCACTTCGATAACATTGTGTTCCAGCATAAGCTCCCAGCCTGCTTTTGTGTTTGCAGAGAGTCGGATGAGATCGGCTACTTCTCCGGCGAACAGTGCCAGGCACCACCCGAAAAATCTCGTTTCACAGCTTGTTTCACGGAGGAATAGGCGAACAGTGCCAGGCACCACCCGAAAAATCTTGTTTCACAGCTTGTTTCACGGAGGAATAGGCGAACAGTGCCAGGCACCACCCGAAAAATCTCGTTTCACAGCTTGTTTCACGGGAGAAAGAAGCGAACAGTGCCAGGCACCACCCGAAAAATCTTGTTTCACGACCCGCTTTATCGTAAAAACAGGATGAAGAAGAAAGATATTGTTGCCACTATGGCACTTACGATATATCTTTTTATTTCAACTTCTTCATTTTTAGTGTCTTTTGATATTTTAGTAATTAAAGTTTTTATGCCAATCCCCACTACGAGGGAGAGCAAAAGCATTCCAAAAAACTGAAACGAAAAGGTACCAAGAGGAAAAGAGCCAGGGGTACTTGTGTAAACGAGCACATTATTTCAGATTGGATTATTCATATTAATCCGGCAGAATATCTGGAACACTGTGCTCATTTTT
>NZ_WKKI01000036.1 GCF_009674805.1 Metabacillus lacus
ATCGATGAAAAAAGAGAAATTACAAAGAATAAAAAAGCTTGTGGAAGAAACATATAGTACCTTTCTCCACAAGCTGAATGAAATAAAATAAAGCGCCAGCCGGCGCTTTATTTTATTTCATTCTCTGCATCTTTTTTCCCCAGCTCATAGGCTTCAGCCATTACTTTTGTAAATAGCCCAAACATCGGCTGAATGGTTTCCATCGATAATTCAATGCCTGCCTTATCCAGCTCAGTTTTGACTTCCGGCAGGTATTTCATTGCAATCTGCATAAATTCCAGCGATTTTTGATGCTGTTCCATTCCTCATTCCTCCTTAAAGTTGGTTTGGCAGCTTGCCTGTACTTTTGTACGTTTTTACATGCTCCTGCAGGTTCTTTCGGAATTCGTCTTCAACCAGCGGGCTGAAGTCCCCCATATCAATGACTCCATCTTGGAAATCAAAGTATAAATTTCCGCTTTCAAGCTCTTTCTCGCTGAACCTTTGTGCAACTACTTCATACAGGGTATCCACATGCTGAACCGTACTTGTCAGGACAGTACCTTCTCCCATATCAGACTGATCTGAAATGTAGCCAATCGCATACAGCCCTTTATCCTTCAGCTCTTCTATCACGGGTATGTTATAGCCGTCCCCTGCAGGATAAATAATGTCTGCTCCTTCTTCAATCAATTCATTCAGGAGGGACATAGCTGTATTGATGTCATCCCAATGCTGAACATATCTGATTTCAACATCAACATTCTTATTTTGAAAAGCAGCTCCTTCGTAAAAGCCGTTTATCTCAGGCTGCCATTCGAAGGCTGCCAGAATGCCCACTTTGTTGGTTTCTGTCATCTTACCGGCTGCCATTCCCCCAAAGAACCCCATGGCATGGCTCTCAAAGGACAGGCTTGTAATATTATCTTCCTTTGCATCACCGTTAAAAAACACAAAATGCATGTCCGGAAAATCGCCGCTGATGGAATTGAAAAACGGGCCGTATTCACTTCCGTGCCCGAACACAAGGTTGACGCCTTTGTCCTGAAATTCCTTTACAGCCAGTGAAACGGCTGCCTCATTGTCCATTCCTTCCTTATAAAAAACATCTACCTGGAACTTTGACTGTATTTTCAAAAGACCTTTATAGCCTTTAGTTCCCCACACCTGGTCACTGATTGTCTCCGGGACAAGCAGGCCGACTTTTTTCAAATGTCCTGACGTGGCAGGCTGGCCGCAACCTGAAATGAAAATCGTTATAATAAGTATCAGTCCGAGCCTTTTAACCAAGAGCACGCAACTCCTTTACTGCTGTACTGTCAACACCTCTATTTTAGCTTGTAGAAGTTTGAAAGCACAAGAGCATATTTCTTTCCCCCTTTATCATTTAAAAGATATTCTGTTCTTACTGAGCCATTCTCTTTGACTGTGAACAGCTTTCTTTTTCTGCTCTTCATCAGCAGGTACCATATATAATTCCTTTTCTTTCCTTTCTGAAAACCTTTTTCCTGATATCCATTCCTTTGAAGTGACCGTTGTTATTTGATTTTTCTGGTTTAAAAGCAGGAATACCGCCTCAGCTCCCTGATCAGCTGGAAGTAAATATTTTATCACTCGTTCTGACAGGTGCTCATCATTCATCAGCAGGTCCGAAAGCTTGCTGCTATAACTCTGCCATGGACCAGCAAGCAATGGGAGCCGGATAATTTTGTACCCTCTGCTCAGTCCTGATTCCCTGACAGCTTTTTCAGCAAGATGAAATTGCTGCAGTGATTCCTCCGAGTGACGATATCTCCTGTCTGCAAAGAAGGGTTCATCTTCAAATGTTAGCTGAGAGCATGACAGCAGCGTATAGGGAAGATGATGCTTCGCGGCTGCTTCAATTGCCCCTGCTGCATGAACTGCCTGAGAATTTGTACTGTTAGGGTCCAGTGAAGCATCAATAATATGATCATACTTTTCAGCCGGAATTTTGTTTGTTTCACCGGCATCATATCTCGCAAGCCCGGCATTTCTTCCTATCATCAGCATTCGCTCCTCAAGCATATTCTGTTCCTCTTTTAGCCCCGGGGCTAAATAGATGCCAGCTACATGAATCCCTTCTTCTAAAAGCCTCTCCGCAAGCAAAAAACCAACATAGGTTTCTGCTCCATAAAGCAATACACTTTCCATTTGTAAACTCCCCCTTCAATCCTACTGTATCGTATGCTTCCACAGCTAAAAATAGTCCCTGCTGAACAGGGACCTGAAAGAACTTCATTCAGTTTATGCCGGGATCTTCATAGCTGTTTAAAACAGGTGCAGTCACAGATTCTTTTCATGTTCTTTGAAGAATTTTGGTATGGCCTGATGGAGTCGGTAGGAATTATCAGCCATGTGAAAGACTAGATCTATGCTGCTTCCCTGTTTCTTCCTAATTTCTTCATATCTTCTGCAATGCTGCTGATAGGGATAAGGTGAGTTATTGGTTTTTTGCCATATCCGGACAGGCACGTCAGACTCATAATCTTCCAGCTTTCTAAAGTCTGCCTTCAGTACTTCTTTTTGGTCAATTCCGTGTGCAGCAGCTAATTCCATCAACAGCTTTTTAAAATAAAAACGGTTCTGTTTTTCAAGAAGAATTTGGGCAGGAAGGTCAAGGCAAGGATTTAACATTGCCGCTGAGCGTATTTGAGCTGAAGGGCTGTTCATGATTTCCAGGCTCGTTAAAGCTCCCATTCCTTCTGCGAGAAGGTGTATTTTTTTATTAAGAATTTCTTTTTTGAGCACAATATGAATGGTTTTTCTGGCGAGGTCAATGGATCGGAGGCTGTTCCAATGTTTTCCATAAAGATTAGAATAAAATACAGTGTAGCCTTCCAGAAGCAAAGCGTCCAAAAGTTGCTTTCTGCCAATATGCTGCTGCCAGAAGCTGGACTTGCCGTCAACAAACTGCTGTTTGTCTCCCAGTATAAAAACGCCAAATCCATTAGGCCTATAAGGATAATGAATAACACTCCATTCTCCTTCAATTTTAAAGAATCGTTCCGCAATTTCCATCTCTTGCCCACCTCCTTTCAAATGAAAGTCATATTCCCTCATATGATATGTGAAAGGATCAGAATAGCTTGGGAGAACACCCATCAGCAAAGGAACTTGTGATCATTCCCGCACCAGATTACTCCTGCTAAATTAGGCTTTATTCTCCCAACTATGTATGATAAGATAAGCTTTAGAATACTCTGGAAAATGGGGTGAAAACTATGCGTTACTTTTGGACTTTATTTTGGGCATTTCTTTTGGTTAACATGGCATGCTACGTAGCAGCCGCAATGATTGGAAGTACATATGATTTTGTTGTTTCCTCAATCCTGTCGGTTATTGCAACCGTTCTCATCATCTTCATTGGGGAGCTTCTTCCTAACGAACCTGCTGAAAACCATCATTAATTTATATGCTTTTTCGACAGAAATGAGAATAACCCTGCTCAATTGAGCAGGGTTATTTCTTTATAACCGTAATTTGTCCGCCTTCTGCCTCAATGACCGCTGAATCTCCGCTAACCAGTTCATTTGAGAGAAGTTTTCGTGCCAGTCCGGTTTCTATTTCTTTTTGAATGTACCTTTTTATAGGACGCGCTCCATATACCGGATCATACGCTTCCATCGCAATAAACTCAAGAGCTTCATCGGATATGGCCAACACTATGTTCCGCTCTGCAAGCCTGCTTTCAAGTGTGCTGATAGTCTTCTTCACTATTTTCTTTATTTCAGACTTCATGAGCGGTTTAAACAGAATGATATCGTCAAGACGATTCAGCAGTTCAGGCTTAAAATGACCTCTTAGCTGAGCCATTACCTCTTTCCGTGCAGATTCAGCTATTTCTCCATGATCCTGAGAATTCTCCAGCAGCGTCTGAGATCCAATATTAGAAGTCATCACGATAATCGTATTCTTGAAATCGACTGTTCTGCCCTGCGAGTCTGTTATCCTTCCCTCGTCAAGCATCTGAAGAAGGATATGGTAGACATCATGATGCCCTTTTTCTATTTCATCAAACAAAATGACAGAGTAAGGATTTTTTCTGATTATTTCCGTCAGCTGACCGCCTTCTTCATAGCCCACATAACCGGGGGGAGCTCCGATCAGCCTTGAGACCGAGTGCTTTTCCATATACTCTGACATATCAAAGCGAATCAACTGGTCTTCGCTGTCAAACAGTACATCAGCCAAGGCTTTTGCAAGCTCAGTTTTCCCTACTCCGGTAGGTCCAAGAAACAAGAAAGATCCCAAAGGCCTGTTTGGATCCTGGATACCTGCACGTGCCCGGAGAACTGCATTTGCAGTAAGCATAACTGCTTCGTCTTGTCCGACGACTCTTTGTTTCACAATCTCTTCAAGCTTTAACAGTTTTTCACGTTCGCCTTCAACAAGCTTTGCTGTCGGTATTCCAGTCCAGTTTGCGACAATGCCGGCAATTTCTTCTTCCGTCACTTTCTCCCTTAACAGCTTATTTTCCTGTTCCCGCTCTGCAAGAAGTTCTTCTTCTGTTTTCACAAGCTTTTCTAGTTCAGGAATTCTGCCGTGCCTCAGCTCCGCCGCACGGTTTAAGTCATAGTCATTTTCGGCAGCATCAAGCTCCCGGCGTGCTCCTTCGAGTTGGCTTCTTAACTCCTGGACTCTTTCTATACCTGCCTTTTCGCTCTCCCACTTCGTTCTCATGCCGCTCGCACTTTCTCTTAAACCGGCAAGCTCGCGCTGAATATCATCAAGCCTCTTGGAGCTGGATGGGTCTGATTCACTCTCAAGAGCAGCTGCTTCAATTTCAAGCCTCATGATTTTTCTTGTCACCTCATCAAGTTCAACAGGAAGAGAATCAATTTCAGTGCGGATTAAAGCAGCTGCCTCATCCACCAGATCAATGGCTTTGTCTGGAAGGAATCTTTCAGTAATATACCTGTCTGATAGTTTAGCAGCTGCAATCAGAGCTGCATCCTGAATATGAACGCCATGGTGAAGTTCAAACCGTTCCTTTAATCCACGCAGGATGGAGATGGTATCCTCTACTGCGGGCTCCTGAACTAAAACCTGCTGAAACCGCCGTTCCAGCGCCGGATCTTTTTCTATATATTTTCGATGTTCTTCCAGTGTTGTTGCACCTATGCAATGGAGTTCACCTCTTGCAAGCATCGGTTTCAGCATATTGCCCGCATCCAGTGAGCCTTCCGTTTTTCCTGCTCCGACAATTGTATGAAGTTCATCAATAAATAGTAAAATGCTTCCTTCGCTTTTTTTCACTTCATTCAGAACGGCTTTCAGCCTTTCTTCAAATTCTCCGCGGAATTTTGCTCCTGCAATTAAAGCTCCCATATCGAGTGAATAAATACTTTTATCCTTCAGGCCCTCAGGAACATCTCTTCTCACAATTCGGTGGGCAAGCCCCTCCACTATTGCTGTCTTCCCAACACCCGGCTCTCCAATCAGCACAGGGTTATTCTTCGTTTTGCGTGAAAGAATCCTGATTACCCTGCGGATTTCTTCATCTCTTCCTATAACAGGATCGATTTTTCCCGCTTTCACTTCCGCAACTAAATCACGGCCGTACTTATTTAGTACATCATACGTTCCTTCAGGATGTTGTGATGTCACCCGCTGATTCCCCCTTATATTCTTAAGCGCATTTTTCAATTTCTTTTTTAATGGCTCAGGTTGGTCAAACAGTTTGTGAGAAGATGCCTGTTTTTCTTCAAGCATTGCAAGAAGAACATGCTCAATCGAAACATAGTCATCCCCCATTGCCTCTCGTTCTTTCTCTGCAGCAGCCAGCATGCTGTCCAGCTCTGAAGATAAAAAAACAGGTGCAGAACTTTTCCCCTCGCTAAAAACTTGAGGTAATGCCTTCATAGCCTTTTCTGCTTTCTTTTTCAACTCATCCAGCTGTATCCCGGCCCGCTCCAGGAGCGTATTGGCAAGACTGTCAGGCAGCTGCAGAAGAGCCAGCAGTAAATGGACTGAATTCAGCTCTTGGTGATGATAATTTTCAGCAACTTCTTTGGCAGAAATCAGCGCCAGCTGCATGTTTTCTGTGTATTTCTGGAGATCCAAACTGTATCACCTCCTTCTTTGACTAATTTTGACCTTTATACTTATTATATTTGGTTTTCCATCCATATGTAAAGCCATCCGGTTAGGGATGGCTGAAAGTTAAGGCTTTCGTTTATATGTCCACTGTCTGTTATGGTTGGCAGTTTCCGGAAAATGGTCACCGGCACTCAATTTAATACTCTTAGGATTTGTTACATTGTCACCTGTTTCGCCAATTTCAACGTAAATGCCATTGTTCGGAGCTTTTTGCCCCGGCCTGAAACGATGCTGCTGTCCCATTGGGATCCACCTCCTAAAACGATCGTGTTTATTATTCCCTTTGAGTCAGTAAAATAATCTCTTTACAGAACGAAATGTTTCTTGTTAAATGGAGAAGTATGATGTTTTTATCGGAGGTTAATAATGGAAGATTTAATGGTGATTTTGAAGTATTTATTTTTGGGTCTTTTTCAGGGGTTCACTGAACCTATCCCTGTCTCCTCTAGCGGCCATATTGTTATGGCTCAGCATTTTCTTGGCATAGAAATAGAAGGTTTAAGCTTTGAGCTCCTGGTAAATGCTGCTTCTCTGATTGCAGTTCTGATTATTTACAGAAAAGATTTGTTCCGCCTGACAGTGAACGGATTGCGTTACATAAAAACACGGGCTCCTCAATACAAGGATGATTTTATGTTCATCGTCTATCTTGTCATTGCCACAATACCTGCAGGAGTAATTGGCGTTCTGTTCGGGGATGCTATTGCCTCTGTGTTTAAAGAAGGCATTGGCATTATCGGCGTAACTTTAATTATAACTGGAATCGGGCTTTGGTTAATTCGAAACCTTCGCGGCCGAAAAGGTGACGGCCAGCTTAAGCTTGTTGATGCGCTTATTATTGGCCTGGCTCAAGCGGTTGCTCTTATTCCCGGAATTTCCCGTTCTGGCGCAACAATTGTCGCTGCTATGGGGCTCGGAATGAAGCAGGAAACTGCGCTGCGGTTCTCCTTCCTGCTGTTTATCCCGGTCAGCTTTGGAGGGATGCTTCTTAGCTTCAGCGAAATTGCAGCTGATCCTAATCTTGATACCTATTTCATTCCATATACGATTGCTTTCATCGGTTCCCTGGTAGCCTCCTACTTTTCACTAAAATGGTTTATGGGCATTATGGCGCGAGGCAACCTGAAGATTTTTGCATACTACTGCTTTATTGTCGGTACACTTGTCCTGCTGTTCGGCTGATCCAATTTAAGTACTTGTAACCAGAAAACCGCAGCTGAGGCTGCGGTTTTTTTCAGGTTATTCCCAGTGCAATTTTCGCGATACGGGACATTTTATCTTTTGTCCAAGGCGGGTTCCATACAATATTCACATCAACTTCTTTTACTTCCGGGAGATCAGTAAGTGCAGTTTTCACCTGATCAACGATCGTGCCTGCCAAAGGACAGCCCATTGAAGTAAGCGTCATTGTCACATCTGTTTTACCCTCTTCATCCATGTCTACATCATACACAAGACCCAGGTTCACGATGTCTACTCCAAGTTCCGGATCAACAACCTGCTCCAGTGCACCCATCAAATTCTCTTTTAATGCTTCGTCCATTTGTATCCCTCCGATTCTGGTGTCGTCAGCCCTATTGTAACGCAGCTTCATATTCAATCATAATCTTATGCTTTTAAATGCTGGGCCAGCCATTCTGCAGCGGCAAACATGCCTTCCATGCTGACTTTATGCTCAGCATGAGGATCTGTAATGAATTGAATGTTCTCTGGATGTTTCTTGTAAGCCGGCTTCACTTTCTCATAAAAAAGGGTGGCCTGCTGAATTGGAACAACCTGATCTTTCTCACCGTGCCAAAACAGGAGCGGCCTTTGCTTCAGCAGTTCAGTATGTATGCTCAGATCATATTTTCTTAAAGAAGCAGCCTGCTCTTGTATTTCCATCTCTGTCATAGGCAGATCATTGCTTTGCTGTTTCATGCCGGAAATCTGCCTTTCCAGCATTTTACCGTAAGCCGGATCGCCCATTAAGCTGACAGCTGCCGCTATCCATGGATATTGTGTGAGGGCTCCAAGCGTTGTAATTCCTCCAAGAGAAGTGCCTGCAACACCTGTTTTTACAGAATTGAGCAGGTTTTTATTCTCAAAATGCTCCTTAATCTGTTCAATTTCAGAGATCGTTTGCAGAACGATTGACCAAAAATGAAGGCTTAGTTCTCTCAAAGGAATGTTTTTGGATCTTTCTCCATGAAGAGCAACATCTGGCAGTACAACACGTAATCCCCGCTCTGCCATTAAGTAGGCATACTGAAGATTCATTTCTTTTGCACTTGTAAAGCCATGTATAAAGATAACAAGCGGTACAGATTCAGTTTGCGCATTTTCTTTTACGATATGTAAAACCGGCAACTTTTCGATATATAGCTTTTCAATGATGACCAAAGCTTGTCCCTCCTTCATATATAAAAGTGTAACATGCTGATTATGTTTGTTCTAGCAAACTGGCCGGACGGTCATCAGGCAAAGAGGGAAACAGCACAACACAGCAATCTCTTGTGTCCTATCACAATCAAATGTAAGATATAAGGGCAGGAAAAAGATTATAAGGGTGAATCACACCCCGAAAAAGGAGACTTTATGGAAAAGCAACCTTACTTAATCGCTCTTGATTTAGATGGAACACTCCTAACAGATAACAAAACGATCTCTAAGTATAATAAAGAGATGATTCAAAAAGCCAGAGAGGCCGGACACATTGTGTGCATTTCCACAGGGCGGCCCTTCCGTTCAAGCTCCATGTATTACGAAGAATTGAATCTTGATACACCGATTGTGAATTTTAACGGGGCTTATGTACATCATCCAAAGGATGACAGCTGGGGCGTTTATCATACCACGCTGGAGCTGGAGGTTGTCCGGCAGATTATTCAGGCAGCAGAAGAGCACAATATACATAACATTCTTGCTGAAATTATTGATAATGTGTATTTTCATTATCATGATGAAAAGCTCTTAGATATTTTCAGTGTTGGAACGGAAAAAGTGACAGTCGGCAACTTAAGCGAAATGCTGGATGGACCGGTAACAAGTGTACTGATTCATGCTGAAGAGCATGAAGTGCAAAAGATCCGCAATTATTTATCAGACGTTCATGCTGAAGTTGTTGACCATAGACGCTGGGCAGCACCTTGGCATGTAATTGAAATTATTAAATTCGGCATGCATAAAGCTGTAGGCCTGAAGCGTATCGCTGATCACTATGATATTCCTCCTGAACGCATCATTGCATTCGGCGATGAAGACAATGACTTGGAAATGCTGAAATATGCGGGACAGGGAGTGGCGATGGGAAATGCCACAAAAGAAGTAAAGAGCATTACAGATCTTGTTACACTGAGCAATGAAGAAGACGGCATTGCCCATTATTTAAAAAAAGCTCTTTCTCTGTAGTGTTGGAAACAATTTAACTGCATATAGCACAAGGTGTGCTGCATAATAAAAGGTGACGCTGTTAAGTGTCACCTTTTCAGTTATGACAATGGGAGGCGATGGAATTGGGAAGAAGCAGCAAGTCCAGAAGGTTCGTCAAACAAGGTGCAGATTCTGTTATGCTTCATGATCAAAAATTCCCTTACCATATGACATATGCAGAAGCAGAGGAGCAGCGTGAGCGCAAACAGGAAACAGCGACTCAAACTTCTCTTGGAGGTTTTTAAAGATGGGAAACCAACTTTTTCAAAAAGCAAGAGAGTATGTCTCTGCTGTGGAACATGCACAAACTGAAGAGGCCAAGGGGGCAGCTGTACTTCGGGCAAAGCAGGCCTTGTCCTCTGCATTTGCCAACTCTACAACTGCTGAGAAAGTTCAGCTTCATGACATGCAGGACCAGCTGGAAGAGATGAATTAAACAAAAGCTGCGGCATTTGCCGCAGCTTTTATTAATAGGTTTTTTTGGATGTAATGACAGATGATGAGAGTGAGGAAAGTTTTATAAATCAGCTTGCGGGCTGCGGCATAGTTCATGCTGAGTAATCTTTATAAGCTATTCATATGTTACATAAACGGAGTATTTCCGCTTATGTAACAAATACCATGAAAAAAGCTTCTATTAGCCGGAGCCATTCCGTCTATTGGCTTCAATTAGCGTAATACAGAGGTTTTTCATAAGCTTAACCGGAATAGCTCCTCTTATTTTCCCTGAAATAAAGCTAACTTCGGCATTTAACCGGAATTGATCCGTTTAATTTTTTTCTCATTGCTGAATCAATCTATAATCCGAAGTATTTTAAGGAATTCATAAACTTTACATAAGAAAAACGAACCTTATAAAAGGTCCGCTATTCTTATTATCATTATTGATTAAAAGGTCATATGAAATGGCTTTTCCTCTTCGTTAAAAAGAAGAAGCATCAGTTGACGGTTATGTTCAGAAAAGTTCCCAGGAATTTGAAGGGAAAAGCTGGCCCATTCACCTTTTTTCGGCACTGCTTCACTACTCTTCTCCACCACTTCATTATGGCCGTCCTCTATGGAGTAGTGAAATTCATTTCCTGAAGAATTGACATCTCCGGTTACTTCCAGATGCTGATCATGCTGAAATACACGAACGTTTCGAAAAGAGGAATGAAGAGGCGGAATTGTAAAATCCTCTTCAGCTGTTAAAACATCAAGGCCTGCCGCCTCACCTGTAAAGGTTACAAACACTTTATAATTTCCTTCAGGCACCCTGCTGCCCTCATCCTGATAATTCCATGTCTCTACGTAGGTTTCACTCTCTCCGGGACCCAGCGTGACATATTCTATTGCCTGGGTAAACATCCTCCCTTTGGAATAGCGGTAAACCTCTTTTCCATCCTCATTCAAAACCCTGATCTCATACCTCATGCCGGATCGAAACTCAAAAGTCACTTCCTCTTCAGTTTGATTCAATAAGTCGATGGCAAACCTTACCTGCTCACTGTCCTCCCTGGCATCTACTGAAAGCTGAACGGTATTTTCGGTCACGTCATTTCCCACCTCTTCCGCTTCTTGTGATTGGCTGCAGCCCGCCATCAAACACAATACAAAAATAATTGAAAACATACGGATTTTCATTCCGACTTCACTCCTTAATCCCTTCTAAATGCACCATATATCCCTTGAGTTTGAACAATATTTGTGAATGCTTGCGGATCTACGTCCTTAATGATTTTTTCCAGGTCGTACAATTCATAGCGGGTTATCACAATCATCATCAGATCTTTCGTTTCGTTGGTAAAACCGCCTTTAGCCGGAATGGTTGTGATTCCGCGGACCATTTTCCCGTGAATGGCTGATTTCAATTCCTCTGCCTTTTTCGTAATAATCATCGCTGTTACTTTTTCATGACGTGTATGAATCGCGTCAATTACCCTTGTTGAGACATACAAAGTCACCAATGTGTACAAGGCTTTTTCCCATCCGTATAAAATACCCGCTGATAAAATAATAACAGCATTCAGTGTAAAAAAATATGTACCCACAGGCTTATCTTTCATTCTGGATAGTACCATAGCCACGATATCAAGACCTCCGGTGGATCCTCCCCACTTCAGAGTCAGCCCGATTCCGATGGAAGCAATGACTCCTCCAAATACTGCATTAAGAAGAATGTCCTGAGAGACTGGTTCCAGAGGAAGGATTGACAGAAACACCGTTGTTGCCGCAACACTCAGTACACTATATAGAGTAAAGGATTTCCCTACCTTTTTCCATCCCAGAATGGCTACTGGAATATTAAGAAGGAGGAGCAAGATCCCTGTTGAAATATAAAAAGTTGTATAATCTTCAAGCAGATTAGAAATCAGCTGTGCTACTCCGGTAAATCCGCTTGCATACACGTTCGCAGGTATCATAAATAAGTTCAGGCCGATTGCATTGAGCAAAGCGCCGATAATGACTACGAATATTTTTTTGGATTCTTCTATGACCATTCTATTATTCCTCCTAGTACATTGCGATATCTTCACAGTCTTGGTTTACCCAATTAAGTGTGTTTGAAATACTGTTATTGTTTTTTAGCTGATAAATGATATATTTAAGAAATAAAAGTG
Source organism: Metabacillus lacus (assembly GCF_009674805.1). Lineage (GTDB taxonomy): Bacteria > Bacillota > Bacilli > Bacillales > Bacillaceae > Metabacillus_C > Metabacillus_C lacus. The sequence goes on from NZ_WKKI01000036.1 coordinate 12,111, forward strand.
CATAGGAATGAGGTGTTTGCATGACAGTCCACATCATAGCCGACAGTGCGTGTGATCTGCCTGCAGATTTTTTAACAGAAAACAACATAAAACTTGTACCCCTTGGCGTCCATTATGAGGGCCAGGACTTTGAAGATCAGGTCACTATTCAATCAACTGAAGTATATGAGCAAATGAGAAATGGAAAAACCGTCAAAACCTCGGGAGCATCACCAAACAGATTTCAAGAGATTTTTACTGAGCTGGCTAAACAGGGAGAGGCTGTTATTTATCCTGCTTTTTCTTCAGAGCTGTCAGGTACATACCAGACTGCAGTGATGATAGCGAACGAAGTGAAAGAGGAATATCCAGATTTTCAATGCTCCATCGTTGACACAAAATGTGCTTCTCTCGGACACGGGCTGGCAGTGATACATGCTGCAGAGCTTTCGCGCACCGGTAAAACATTACAAGAAATCGAGACATCTGTAAAGTCCTTCTCCAAAGAAATTGTTCATTTATTTACTGTAGACAATCTGGAGTATCTTGCAAGAGGGGGAAGAATCAGCAAAGCGTCAGCATTTGTGGGCGGACTGTTGAACATCAAGCCTCTGCTGCATGTAGAAGACGGCAAGCTGATTCCGTTGGAAAAAATCCGGGGCAAGAAAAAAGCGTACAGGCGTATTCTAGATTTAATAGAAGAAAGAGCTAATCCCCTGACAAACCAGACAGTCGCAATCAGCCACGGAGATGACGAAGAAGCTGCTCTCGAAATGAAACAGCTGATACAGGAAAGATTTCAGCCGAAAGAGATACTGATCAACCCCATTGGTGCGGCAATCGGAGCTCATGCTGGTCCTGGCACACTCGCAATCTTTTTCCTGGGAGAATAATTCACGGGGGGCGGGCGATAATAGGGTAAACCGACTGAATGAAAAGGAGCCCGATAACATGTCCAATACCCGTGACGACGATAAAAAGCCCAAAGACAACAACGCCAAAAACCACTTAAAAAACCTGCAGGAAGCAGAAAATAGCAGGCAGGGAAAAAAATCATACTCAAAAAAAACTGATCACTTGTAAGAAAAGCGAAAGCGCCCGTTCAGCGGCGTATGGACTGGAGCACCCTGACTGAGATAAAGGAAACACGAAGAGCGAAAGCGTTCGATGTTGACTTATCGTAGGGAAGGGGGCGAAGTCCAATAGCCGCTGGGCGCTGAAGCTAGACAATGAAAAGCGAAAGCGCCCGTTCAGCGGCGTATGGACTGGAGCACCCTAATCCAGCTGCGGCTCCTAGTCCCTTGAGCCATAAGCTGTACTGCTATGCGGCAAATACCGCCGCGCCGCAGTCCATCTTTTGTCGGGCCTGGGCAGTCGCCTCCGCTTTTTGCGTCTGAGATAAAGGAAACACGAAGAGCGAAAGCGTTCGATGTTGACTTATCCAGGGAAGGGGGCGAAGTCCAATAGCCGCTGGGCGCTGGCCGGCTAAGATCGGCACGTCCTGTGCCAATGCCGGCACTAGGACGTCCTGTCCGTCGAAGCTAGACAATGAAAAGCGGAAGCGCCCGTTCAGCGGCGTATGATCCGCTGCCTCAAAACAAGCACCATCTTAACTATAAAAGTTAGAGCAGCCAACATTCTTCTTTGGCTGCTTTTTTGCGTTTTGGAATCAGGAATCCTGGCAGCCGTTTCCTGTACTAGTTTCAGTACTTCAGTACTTCCTCTGCTGCCCAGTATTTCCGGCTGAAAATTCAACACTCATTGCAAACCAAAAACCGTCATACTTAGTTTCGTATTGGAAATAATATGTGGGAGGTGATGATATGGACACGGAAAAATTAAGACTTACTTCATCTGAGATCGGTTCCTTATGGGGTGAGTATGTGAACGGAACAGCTACAGATACAGTGATGAAATATATGTACTCTACTATTGAAGATGAAGCGATAAAAGAAGTTTTCAATCAGGCAATCCAGATTTTTGAAAGCCAAAAAAAGCACATTAAGACATTTATTAAAAATGAAGGATTTCCTATTCCAATTGGCTTTAATGAAAATGATCTGTATTTAGGGAAACAAAAATTATTTACTGATAATTTCTGCTTAAATTACCTGCACGTAATGACACTGCATGGGTTATTAGGACATGTTACTTCGTTAGGCATCTCCGTTAGAAAAGATTTAAGAGAATTTTATGACGCATGCGATAACGATGGGAAAAAGATGTATCATCAAACAATCGAATTATTGCTTGAAAAAGGCCTTTTCCAAAGAGATCCTATGTACTATCCCGACGAACATCCTATGCTCATTACAAGCCAAGATTTCAAGGATGGTTATTTCGGTAAGGGCCGCACACTTTCAGCGACAGAAATCATTAGTATCTCATTTAACCTTAAAAAATCAATTCTTGCTAAAACTCTTTCCATTGCATTCAGTCAAATAGCAGAATCCAAAGAAGTTAGGAAGTTTTTAACACAATCTGAGAAAACTGCTGATGGCCAAATACAAGCTTTGGCAAAAATCATGCAAGGAGATAACTTACCGGTTCCTAAATCATTAGAAACAGAAGTCTCAACATCAACTGACTCTCCATTCTCCGATAAATTACTGATGTATCACATGGGATTTTTATTTCAAGCAGCTCAAGCTTACCATGGTACAGGGCTGGCAGCTTCTATGAGAACAGATCTTGTAACCACTTATGAGACAATTATTTTGCAGAATATTATGGTTACAAAAAATTGGTTTGATATTATGGTGCAAAATAAATGGCTGGAACAACCTCCCCTTGCGCCTAATCGAGCGGAAATTTCAACACAAATATAACTATGCAAATACCCTTCCAAACCTGGAAGGGTATATCATTTTTCAAATGGTCTCTGGCCCTTTTATCAGGAGTACTGAAAAAGGACCGCCAGCAGGCGATCCTGAAATCTGCATCAGCTGGCCAAATATTGAATACTTAAGAGCAGGATCAGGTCCGCCTGAATTATTCCTTGGAACCCTTTTTCTCTCCAGTATACGTCCAGCCTTCTTCCTGATAGACCCTTTTGCTTTTATAGAGGGAGCCCAATGCCCTTTTAAAAGCTGCTTTGCTAAGGCCGAACACTTCCTTAATGTCATCTGGATTGCTTTTGTCCCAGAATGGCATTGCCCCTCCCCGTGACTGCATATATGCGTAAACTTTTTCAGCATCGACGTTCATTGCATCCTGCTTTCGGGGCAGGAGCGATATATTAATTGTGCCGTCTTCCTTCACATCCACCACTCTGCCATGAACACGGGAACCCAGCCTTGGTTCTTCCTCGCGCTGTGATTCATGTATGTAAGCTCTATAGCCTTCCTCAGTAATTACGTATGTTCCAGAGGCAGTTGTTCTGTATACCCGTCCTTCAACATCTTTATTAAAAGCACTTCTGTCCGCCTTTTTTGTAATCTCCATCATCACATCTTCAGTTGCAGGCCGTGCAAACAGCTTTCCGTTTTTGCTGATTCTGAGTGTACAGTAAAGCTTGTCCCCCTCTTGAGGCCAAAGGCTTTCAAACAGCGGCAGATGGTCATCTGCGACAAGAGCATCCTTTGACAGTCCGATATCAATAAAAACGCCCATTTTCTCAACGTTGCTGACAACATCTGTCCAGCCGTAGCCGTCCTCTGTTATAAGGGGTTTTTTCATAGTAGCTGAAAGCCTGTCCTGCGAATCCAGCATGAGAAATACCTCCACCTCTTCTTCGTCCTCAAGAGGCTGAGTAATTTCACTGTTGTGCAGAAGCACTCTTTCATATCCGTCAGTTAAAAAATACCCGAAATCCAATTCTTCATCTATTTTCAGTTTGATTATGTCACCAGGGTTCATATTTACCAATCCTTTCTATGCTATGGTGGGCATTAGTTGTCTGAACTGTTTTATTCTACTATAATCAACTCATAATATAAACTCTCAGGAGGTATAACATGTCGAAAGAAAGTTCCTTTGATATTGTTTCAAAAATTGAATTGCCAGAGGTTTCAAATGCAATTGGAATTGCGAAAAAAGAGATTAGCACACGCTATGACTTTAAAGGGAGCAAAAGTGATGTTTCCCTGGAAAAAGAAGAGCTTGTTCTCATCTCGGATGATGAGTTTAAGCTGGATCAGCTTAAGGATGTTCTCATCAGCAAATTGATTAAAAGAGGCGTGCCGATTAAAAATATTCAGTACGGGAAAATAGAAAACGCTTCAGGAGGCACTGTCCGCCAGCGTGCAAGCCTGGTTTCCGGCATCGACAAGGAAAATGCAAAAAAAATTAATAATCTTATTAAAGACAGCGGTGTAAAAGTTAAAAGCCAAATACAGGATGACCAAATCAGGGTGACTGGAAAAAGCAGAGACGATCTTCAAGCCATTATAAGTGCAATCAAGTCAGCGGACCTGCCAATTGAAGTTCAATTTGTTAACTACCGCTAAGAAAATTTCTTCGTATTAATATGTATACCCTGCGAGCCTTCTATTTATAGGAGGCTTTACTATATTCCTTCATCTTTTTCGCCTAATCCTTTGTATCCGATATACTCCTGGCAGGTTTCGGTTCCTGCATATCGGGAAAATGGAGCATAAGAAAAACAATCTGATGTTTCAGTATGTCATACTATGCTGATTATCAAATTGAGGAGGAATAGTGATGAGTGAAGAAAACAAAACCCTGCCTGCACAAGAACAGGATCAACAGCCTGGACTAGAAGAGGAAATGAAACCACTGCCGGAGTTTGAAGCGCCTGAGTACAAAGGCAGTGGAAAGCTGCAGGATAAAGTGGCGCTGATAACTGGTGGAGACAGCGGTATCGGGCGCTCAGTTGCCCTTTACTATGCCAAGGAAGGTGCAGATGTTGCCATCGTTTACCTGAATGAGCATGAAGATGCTGAAAAAACGAAAAGGCTGATAGAAGACGAAGGAAGAACAGCTCTGCTGATTGACGGAGATATTGGAGAAGAAAGCTTTTGCAAAGAAATTATCAGCAAGACCATTGACAGATTCGGCAAGCTGGATATTCTTGTGAATAATGCAGCTGAGCAGCATCCGCAGGAAAGTCTTGAGGATATCTCAGCAGAACAGCTGGAGCGTACTTTCAGAACAAACATCTTCTCTATGTTCTATTTAACTAAAGCCGCTCTGCCTCATTTGCAGAAGGGCAGCTCAATCATCAATACAACATCAATTACTGCTTATGCAGGTAATCCAACCCTGATCGATTATTCTTCGACGAAAGGGGCAATCACTTCGTTTACTCGTTCTCTTGCCATGTCTCTAGCCGAGAAAGGGATCAGAGTGAATGGTGTGGCACCTGGTCCAATTTGGACACCGTTAATTCCGTCAACCTTCCCTGCTGATAAGGTTGAAAAGTTCGGTGCTGATACTCCGATGGGAAGACCTGGACAGCCGGAAGAACTGGCACCAAGCTATGTTTACCTGGCAAGCAGTGATTCCTCCTATGTGTCGGGCCAAGTGCTTCACGTAAACGGTGGAAAAGTCATAAACGGATAACTGAAATAAAAAAAGCAACCTCAGGTGGTTGCTTTTTTTATGCTTCCAAATCGAGAATTCTTGCCGGGCCTGCGTGCTTCTTGGCAGACTGCCTAATGACAAGTTCATAAGGAACAATCACTCTTTTCACAGGCTCCGAAGGTTCCTCAATTTGCTGAATGATATGCCTGGCTGCTTCGCATCCCAGCATATAGATATTAATGTCTACAGTAGTAAGCGGAGGAAACGCGATTTCAGACAGCAGGAAATTGTTAAAAGATACAATGGAAACATCTGACGGGACCTGTATCTTCATCGCAGACAGCTTGTTTAACACACCGAGTGCCATAAGGTCATCTGCCACAACCAGCGCTGTTGGCGGAAGTTTCAGGGAAAATAGTTCCTTAACAGCTTCCTGTCCGCCCTCTTCCAGAAATTCTTCATGCACAATATAGTCATCTCGATACTCCAGCCCTGCATTTCTTATCGCTTTCTCATATCCCAGCAGTCTGTCAATGGTTACGACAAAATTCAAATTACCTCCAACAAAAGCAATTTCTTTATGCCCCAGGCTGATTAAATGCTCTGTGACTTCTTTAGCCGCTCTGTAATTGTCATTGTCTACATGGGTAATTCTCTCCATATCCTTAAAAGGTTTTCCTACAATTACAAAAGGAAAGTTTTTGTCTTTTAAATATGAAGTCAGTTTGTCATCAACCTTTGAGTACAGCACAATGATTCCGTCTACCCGTTTTCCTTCAACCATTTGCACAACACCTTCATAAATTTCCTCTTCCGTTTCGCCTGTGGACATATGAAGTGCATAGTGTTTCTGGTGAGCCCCTTTGCTGATTCCCCTAATCACCTCAGGAAAGAAAGGATTTTGAAATGCTTTATCAGTAGAACTGTGGATCACAACCCCTATTGCCTGTGTAGACTGATTCGCCAGGCTTCTCGCAATAAAATTAGGATGATACCCCAGCTCATCCATGGCTTTTCTTACTCTTTCTTTTGTTTTGTCACTAATGCGCGGATTATTCGCAATTACCCTCGAAACTGTAGACGGCGCAACTTTTGCAAGCTTCGCAACATCTTTAATCGTCGCCATGTGACCACTCCCCTCTCTCCCGCCATCCTCTTTTTTCCTCTTGTGAAGGAAGCTGCCGGAGTATGTAGCAGGCCTTCTCTTAGTTCCCGCTCTATGCCGGCTGAAACCTTCACTGATGGTTTTTTTTCCTGCGATTTGCAAACAGAAATGCAGCAAATAAAACCGGGATGAGTACAATCACTGAGATAAAAGAATAGTTTATCCCTGTTTTGTCCTCTAAACGATAAATCTCTGCTGTTTCACGATCCAGCACAATTTCATATGCACCGTTTTGCTCTGCTACAGAGTCATCAAGCAGCAAGCCTTTCAGTTCTTTATTTTCAGCAATTACTGAAGAATCCAGAACTGCCTTTTCTGCCTTGGATGAGTTATTCAAAGCAATAATCATCTGTTCATTATTAGCAGTCCTTTTAAAAACAGCCATTCCGCCCTGATCATACAGCATTTCAAAATTTCCTTCTGTTAAAGCGGAAAATTCTTTGCGAATGCTGGCAAGCTTGCCAATATACTTGTTCAGTTCATCATCGGTCCGGAAATTCATCAGCTGTCTGTTATCTGGATCTTCTCCTCCATCCATAGCAATTTCTGTTCCATAATAAACAATAGGAATACCCGGAGCTGTATACAGATAAGAGAGAGCCATTTTCAGCCTTGTTCCCGGATGCTGCTGCTTCTGTATAGCCTTTCTCGTGAATCTGACATTATCATGATTGTCCAGGAACGTACCGAGAAGATATGGATTTTGATAATACGCTTCATTTCTTCTCCACACATCATATAGAGGTCCAATCGATTTGTCAGGCTCGCTGAAGACAGCGCCCATTTCTTCATATAGAGGATAATCAACAAAAGAATCTATTCCCGTTTTCTCATATTCAGCCAAATACCTGGGATCGTTGTCCCATACTTCACCAAGCAGGAAAAAATTTTCTTTTAAAGACTTCACATGGACCGCAAATTCTTCCCAGAATTCTTTTGGCACATGGCGGACAGTGTCCAGCCTGTATCCATCAATATCTGTTTCTTCAATCCAGTATGCGGCTGCATCCAATAAATACTGCCTTGCCTCTGGGTGCGATTGGTCTAAATCAGGCAGACCGAAAAGCCAGCCATTCTCAAGATCATCCTGGTTATCCCAGTTTGAAATAGGCTGATTTTCGTGAAACCAACCCGCTTTGTCAGAATCATTCAGCCATTCATGCTGATAGCCGGTATGATTAGCCACAAAATCAAGAATGATTTTCATGTCCCTTTCATGTGCCTTTTCAACCAGCTCCTTCATATCGTCCAGAGTTCCGAAGTGTTCTTCCACTTTCATAAAATCACTTATCCAGTAGCCATGATAGCCGCCCGGTTCATTTTCAAATATAGGTGTGAGCCAAATCGAAGTAAAACCCATTTCCTTGATATAATCCAGTTGATTGATAATCCCTCTAAGATCACCGCCATGATAGGCTTTAGGATCTTTCGTATTCACTTCAACATCATTGGAAGTATCCCCGTTGTTAAACCGGTCCACCATAACAAAGTAAATCATCTCATTTTGCCAGGCTCTTTCTTCTTTTTCAGCGGCACTCGCAGGCAAGGCGTAAAAAAGAAGAAACGGGATTAGACACAGTTTGAATATACCTCGTCTGCTCATCGCCGCTCCTCCATATACTCTGCAGCAAAACTGCAGAGCTTCACTATAACTGGCAGCATTCCTGCCATTTTTTTTTGCTTCTTCTTTAAGATTATCCTTTTGTTCCGCCAGCCGTCAATCCTGAGACGAAATAACGCTGGAAGGAAAGGAACAGAATGGCGATTGGAACTGCAATCAAAACCGCACCTGCAGCAAATGTCGTAAATTCCGCACCGAATTGTTTTGCTACCATATCATACAATCCTACTGCCAAAGTATAATTTTTTTCAGTTCTCAGTAGAATACTTGCGATAATGAAGTCTGCAAATGGAGCGATGAAAGAAAATAGTGCTACAACTGCCACAATCGGTTTTGCGAGCGGCATTATAATCTGGATAAAGATTCGGAAATGCCCCGCTCCATCAATTCTTGCCGATTCATCAAGCTCTTTCGGAATGGTATCGAGATACCCTTTCATCAGCCATGTGTTCATCGGAATCTGGCCGCCGACATAAACCAGAATCAGACCCAGATGGGAATCAAGCAAACCAGTCAGCAATGCCAGAATAAAGATGGCAATGAGAGCGGCAAAGTTCGGAATCATTTGCAAAATCAGGAACGTCAGCAAGCCGTTCTTACGCCCGACAAAACGGTAGCGGGAGAATGAATAAGCTGTAAAGCTGACAAGTATCACAGTTAAAAGCATGGTGGAAACACTTACTTTTAAAGAGTTCCAGTACCAGTACAAATAGTTGCTCTGATTAACATCAAACAGCTTTTCATAATGCCGTAAGCTTGCGTTCTCAGGAATAATGCTGGAACCAGATAAGCTCTGCCCCGGATTAAAGGAAGAACCAATGATCCATAGAACAGGATAAAGAATGACCGCGAACATGAACAAGATAACCAAATATGATAGTGTCAGTCTGATATACTTCTGTCTTTTTATATTCATATTACATCATATCCTCTTCCTGGAATGATTTTGTTCTTCTAAACTGCCACAGTGCAACAGTGATGACGATGATTGATAGCAGCATTGTAATTGCAGCTGCCTTCGAATATTGAGCAGATGTCATGGTCAGGCGGTAAATCCACGAAATCAGAATATCAGTTCCACCTGCATTCTGATCAGGTATTGCCGGGCCGCCTCCGTTAAACAGGTAAATGACGTTAAAGTTATTAAAGTTAAACGTGTACTGTGTGATCAGAATTGGCGCTGTAGCAAAAAGCACAAGAGGAAGCGTAATGCTTTTGAACTTTTGCATTGTATTTGCTCCATCAACCGTTGCAGCTTCATACAGCTCATCAGGTATGGATTGCAGCACCCCTGTAGTCATTGCAAAGATAAACGGGAAACCGAGCCATGACTGCAGGAAAATAACTGCAAGTCTCGTCCACATTGGATCTGTCATCCACGGTATGGGATCGATTCCAAATGCTCCCAATATATCACGGTTGATAGCTCCAAATGATTCGTTAAACATGCCGGCAAACACCAATATCGAAACGAAAGCCGGAATGGCCCAAGGAAGAATGAAAACTGTTCTGATAAGGGCTTTTCCTTTCAGATCTTTCTGGTTCACGATAATAGCAAGCAGGATCCCCAGTGAAACCTGAAGCGTTGTTGCGGCAAACGTCCATACTACTGTCCATGCAAAAACAGCAAAGAATGTCTGGCGCCAGATTTCTATTTTAAATATGTCAATAAAGTTTTGAAAACCTACCCAGTCTACAAGCTTTGCAGGCGGTGAGTGGTAAAGGTCATAATTTGTAAAAGCAAGCAGGATTACAAAGATGATTGGAAAAATAACAACAAACACGAGAAGTAAAAATCCCGGTGTAATCATTAAATACGGAAAACCGTTATCCAGAAGGTTTTTATACTGTTCGCGTACTGAACTAAGCTCAAGCCCTAAATCTCGCTTTTCACCATTTTTGTATGCATCCCTCAAGTTATACAAATAAAAACCTAGTCCAAACACAATGACAATTAGAGCGAGTATTCCGTAAACAAGCAGGAAGATTGAGTGGTCACGGGGGGTTTGTGTTCCAAGAGTGGTAATACCCCAGATCCCTATATCAAGCAGATCCCAAAACACATAAAAGAATGATGCAATTAAAACTAAAAAGATACCGCCTTTTAAATATTGCTTATTATATAATTGTCCTATTCCAGGAATAAGTGAAAGGGCAAGCGCCGCTTTTCTGTGATTGGAACGATATTGAATCTCTTCCATTGTCTCTGTATTCCCCTCTCTGTATAGTAAAGGCATTGATGTCTATGAAGATGTAAGCAAAGCCTTTATAAAGCAGTAATCCAGGCAGATGCCGGCTTTACTGCTTTACAAAATTTTGCTTAACAGCATTCCCAGTGCATCCATGGCTTGCTTTAATCTTTTTTAAAGATAAGCAGTACCTTCGTTCATTACCGAAGGTACCGCTCTGAGCATTCATTCCTTATTTGGAATGATTCGCATCAATATTTTGTTGGATCGCTTTTACAGCAGAATCCATTGCAGCTTTAGGTTCTGCCTTTCCTGTAACAATGTTTTGAAGGTTATCAGCCATAGGCTTCCACACTTCACCCATTTCAGGAATGTTCGGCATAGGAACAGCTACAGCAGACTGTTCAGCCACAGCTTTAGCTTCTTGATTATCTGCAATTGCAGGATCGTCGATCAAAGCTGTCACAGGAGGAATCTCAAACGTATTTTCATAACGGTATTTAGAATTTTCTTCATTCGTAATAAACTCTACAAATTTCGTAGCCCATTCTTGGTTTTTAGAATAAGAACTTACATGCCATCCTTTTACACCCATGAATGTTTTCATCGGCTCTCCATTTTCGAACTTCGGAAGAGGAGCAACACCGATATCAATGCCGGCATCTTTGTAAGGACCAAAAGCCCAAGGACCGTTCATAACGAAACCGACTTTTCCTTCATTGAAAAGACCATCAAGAGCGGATCCGCCGTTTTCACCAATAATTCCTTTAGGGAATAAACCTTCTGTGTACCATTTTTGAATGTATTCAGCACCTTTTACAGCACCCTCGTTGTTAAGGCCAAGATCTTGTGCATCAAGCACGCCGTCCTGTTCATTGAATACATAGCCGCCCATTCCGCCGATAACTGAATGTGCGAAATAGAAGTTATCAAATAATGCGAGGAACCCGTATTGATTTCCGCTGGTAAGCTCTTTGGATTTCTCATATAGCTCTTCCATTGTTGCAGGCACTTCATCAACAATTGCCTTGTTGTAGATTAAAACAGGTGTTTCAGTAGATTTTGGAAGGCCGTAAAGCTTTCCATCATATGTTTGAGACAGAATAGAAGATTCAGTGAACTTGCTTTTTACATCATCTTCCACACTAATTTCTGCAATTAGACCTTCAACAGCAACCTGGCCGATTTGATCGTGAGGCAAAGTTACTACGTCAGGACCTGTTCCTGCAGGACCGTCTAAACGCAGCTGGTCACGCGCTTTTGTAGCCATTTCTACTTCTTTAAACTCAATTTTAATGCCATTTTCTTCTTCAAAATCTTTTGCTACTTTTTCAAGCCATTTGGATTTATCTTTATCTTCCCAAACAATTAATTTCTCCGGTTTTTCCGGCAGTCCTTCAGCAGATTCGCCTCCAGCACCCTCAGTATTTCCCCCTGTACCCTCTTTTGCGTCAGGACCGCAAGCGGCTAACACACCTAGAAGAAGCAGCATCATCATAAACAATGAAAGAGCTTTCTTCAAAATGACCCCTCCTAATATAGTAATCTTTTTTATTTGTACAAACGGTTGCACAAAAATGATTTAAAAAAATGCAGCGCTTTCATTAAAGCGAATACATTTCTGTGAAAACGATTGCACAACATACTTTTATTATAGCGCCTATTTTTGTTTTGACAAGCGTTTTTGAAAAAAAAATTTATAACTCTATTAAAGCTGAAATTTGACTTCTAAATACCTTTCAAATAATCTTTAATTAAACTATTTTGCAACTATTGTCCTGGGAGGATGAACATGTTAAGAGAATCTATTTATCACCGTCCGAAGAATGAATTCGCTTATGTATATGATGAAAAAACTATTCACATTCGCCTGAAATCTAAAAAGGGCGATGTACAAAAAGCTCTTCTCATCCACGGGGATCCGTACGACTGGGAGGATGGAAACTGGGTTTCAGATAAGATTGAAATGGGCATAACCGGAAGCGATGAACTATTTGACTACTGGTTAGTTGCTATACAGCCGCCTAACCGGAGACTGCGCTACGGATTCGAGCTTTCAGGTGAAGAAGAAGTACTGTTTTATACGGAAAAAGGTTTTTATTCTGATATGCCGACAGACGATATTGCACACTACTTCTGTTTTCCATTTCTTCATTATAATGATGCATTCAGAGCCCCTGAGTGGGTGAAGAATACTGTTTGGTATCAAATTTTCCCTGAGCGGTTTGCGAACGGAAACCCTGATATCAATCCGGAAGGCACATTGGAATGGAACAGCACCGAACCCACTCCGACCAATTTTTTCGGAGGTGACTTTGAGGGAATTCTTCAAAACCTCGATTACCTGAAGGAACTCGGTATCTCTGGAATCTATTTCACACCAATCTTTAAAGCGTATTCCAATCATAAGTACGACACGATAGATTATTATGAAATTGATCCGCAATTCGGAGACAAGGAAACCTTCAAAAGGCTTGTTGAGGAGTGCCATAACAAAGACATCCGCGTCATGCTGGATGCAGTATTCAATCATAGCGGCTATTACTTTCAACCGTTTCAGGACGTACTGGAAAACGGAGCAGACTCAGAATACAAGGACTGGTTCCATCTTCATGAGCTCCCGGTTTCCGCAGATCCTGCTCCCAACTATGATACGTTTGCCTATGAAGCGAGCATGCCAAAACTGAATACTCAGCATCCTGATGTGAAAAAGTATTTGATTGATGCAGGAACTTACTGGGTGCGTGAGTTTAATATTGACGGGTGGAGGCTGGATGTAGCCAATGAGGTTGACCATCAATTTTGGAGAGAGTTTCGAACAGCTGTAAAATCCGTCCGTGACGATATTTATATCCTGGGCGAAATTTGGCATGATGCTTCTCCATGGCTGCAGGGAGACCAGTTTGATGCGGTGATGAATTATCCATTCACCACCGGGGCAATAAGCTTTTTTGGAACGAACAGCCAGAGTGCTTCGGAATTTTCCAACGTGATTCAGCGAATGCTGCATATGTATCCGGAAAATGTCACGGAAGTTGCCTTTAATCTTCTCGGCAGCCATGATACACCAAGAATTCTGAATATAGCGGACGGCAACAAGGAACGAGTGAAGCTGCTGTTTGCTTTTCAGCTAAGCTTTTCCGGGTCACCATGCATTTATTACGGAGATGAAATTGCACTTCTTGGTGATACCGATCCCGGATGCCGCAAATGTATGCCTTGGGATGAAGAAGAAGAAGATCTTGATATGCTGGAGCACGTGAAAAAACTTCTTTCTTTACGTAAAGACATTGATGTATTCGGCAACAATGGCAGATACGCTTTTCTTCAGGCAAATGATGAAAACGGAACTCTTGTGATATTAAAAGAATTTGAGAACCAAAGACTGCTGGCCCTGTTTAACAATCTTGAAGAGGAAACGACTATTTACCTTCCGGAAGATTTCCACGGACAAGAAATGACAGACCTGTGGACCAATGATGTTCTGGAACCTTCGGAAGAAGGAATAATCGTTCCAGGCTTGAATTTTAAATTCTTGCTGATCAACGACAATTAATTTCAATAAAAAGAAGCTGGTCGGCAATCATGAATTGCTCCCCAGCTTCTTTTTTTCTTTCTGAACAAACTGCCCCTAATATTTATTTCCTCCGTCTACTCACAATCTTCCTGAATTCCAGTGGAGAAACTCCTTCTATTTTTTTAAAAAGCTTTGAAAAATAAGTGGAATCCTCTATGCCAACTTCACCAGCCACTGCAGAGATTTTATAGTCCGTTGTAGCGAGAAGCCGTTTTGCCTGAGAAATGCGGTAAACATTTACATAATGCACCGGTGTCATACCGAGCGTTTTCTGCATGCACCTGGTAATGTAATCAGGATGAAAATGAATCTCTTTAGCCAAATCCTCCATTCTCACATCCTTTTGATAGTGCTTTTGCAAAAACTTTAGTGTTTCTTCTACCACTCTTTCGGCAGCGGTTGGAATTTTCAGCGCTTCTTTTTGCAGCTGAACCAGAAGCTCTTCAAAATAAAGCTGCTGGCGAAGCGGAAAATCAGGCGTCTGGCCGGTCACACTGAACAGATTTTCCAGGATTTTTTCTATAAAATCTCTATGTACAACTTCTGCATATCTGGGAATTTTAAAATGAAAGGAAGAAGGATGTTCAAAATCGCCTTCCCTTGTCTGTACATCACTCCAATTCTCATGTCCTGTACCCGCAAGAAGGTACGATTGAGGAATTGTAAAATGAATCCAGTAGATTCTTGTATCCCGCGGAGAGTTTTTATGTCCGAAGTGTTCAAGCCCCGGCGCCAAAATAATATACTCCCCCTCCTTAATTGTGTATTCCCTGTTGTCTTCCGTCATATAAAGAAGTCCCTTTTTGACATATAACAAATCAAACACAGTATAAATTCTCTTGAAATGCTTTGTCCCCTCATTAAACCGGTCTTCCCCTCCTTTAATAAATACCGGAAATGGTGGGACATGAAATGAGATATAACCCATAGCTGCTCCTTTGTGAGGTCGGATTTTTCCAAAAGTGTTCGATATCCTCTCTTCCTATTGTAATACATTAGATGTACACTTATAAACGTTTTGATGAACATTTATAAGGTGGGTACAACTATGATTCCTGAAAATAAAAATCGAAAATTGACATTATTCGCCCTTACTTGGCCGATCTTTATTGAAATTTTCCTTCATATGCTGATGGGAAATGCAGATACTTTGATGCTCAGCCAATATTCGGACGGCTCAGTTGCCGCAGTCGGGGTTGCCAATCAGTTTCTTTACCTCCTGATCGTAATGTTTGGGTTTGTCGCAACAGGGTCTTCCATTCTGATAACCCAGCATCTTGGAGCAAATGAGAAGAAAAGCGCGGCTGAAATATCACTTGTCTCTTTAGTTGCAAATCTCCTCTTTGGTTTGGCAATTGGGATGATTGTTTTTATGTTCAGCGAGGAAATGCTTCAGCTGATGAACCTGCCTCAAGAATTAATGCCCGAAGCAGTCATCTATCTTCAAGTAGTCGGAGGCCTTTCTGTCATACAGGCTGTTGTCATGACAATAGGGGCCATTCTTAGAAGCTATAGTTTTACGAAAGATACGATGTACGTCACCATCGGAATGAACATTTTAAACGTAATCGGAAACTACTTGTTTATTTTCGGGCCGTTTGGCATTCCAGTCCTGGGCGTCGAAGGAGTTGCCATTTCCACAGTCATTTCAAGAATCATTGGTTTAGCAGTCATCATTTATCTGCTTATGAAGAGAGTGACCCTGAAAACTCAACTGAATAACATAAAGGTAACGTTCAAGCTTCACCTGAAAAACCTGCTTGTCATCGGCGTTCCTTCTGCAGGGGAACATCTGGCTTACAACATTGCGCAAATGATTCTGACTTTCTTTATTACATTGATGGCAGCAGAGCATGCATTAACAACAAAGGTTTATGCTCAAAACATCATGATGCTCGTTTTCTTGTTCAGCGCTGCGCTGAGCCAGGGCACGCAAATACTGATTGGTTACATGATTGGCGGCAGACAGTATGAAGAAGCATATCGCAGGTGCATGAAAAGCCTCTACCTGGGTGTGAGCATTTCAACAGTTCTGGCCATTTTGTTCAGCCTTGGCTCTGACACTCTTTTCAGCATTTTCACCAGCAATCCAGACATTATTGCTGTGGGCGGCACCCTTATGCTTCTGACTATTATTCTCGAACCCGGCAGAGCCTTTAATCTGGTAATCATCAGTTCGCTAAGGGCCGCAGGAGATGTGAAGTTCCCTGTCTATATGGGAATTCTGTCCATGTTTGGTGTACAGGTTCCGATTGCCTACTACTTCGGTATCCATCTCGGATATGGGCTTGCCGGTATTTGGATTGCCTTTATCGTGGATGAGTGGCTGCGGGGGATAATCATGTTGTTCCGCTGGAGATCCAGAATATGGGTTCATAAAGGTTTTATCCAGACCGCAGAATCCAGGGCAGTAACACAATAAAATACTTCAATCCAGGCTTCCATATCCATGGAGGTCTTTTTTTGTTAGATTTTCTAACAACAATTAATAAACAAGTGAAAATATTCTAAAAATTTAGTTGCATTCTCCTTCCTTCTCTTATATGATAGTAAATATAACAAGTCGATGTAATAAAAACTGACATTGGAGTTGAAGAGATGAAGAAAATTGAAGCGATTATCAGACCCGAACAATTTCCGGCTCTTCGTGAGAAACTGGAGGAAATCGGGATAAACGGCCTCACTGTCTCAGAGGTAGCAGGCTGCGGACAGCAAAACGGCCAGACAGGAAGATTTCGCGGAACAACATACGAAATCAAACTGCTTCCAAAAGTGAAAGTTGAAATGGTCATTGAAGCGGAACATGCGGACGAAATTGTCCGTATCATTCAAACAACTTGTTCCACCGACACTGTAGGAGACGGAAAGATATTTATCATCCCCATTGAGAACGCGATCCGCATCCGAACAGGTCAAAGCGGCATTGAAGCGATAAGTTAATTAAACTAAAAGGGAGCTGTTCATATTGTTAAAAAAAATCATGTATGTTTTTGCCGGAACATTTCTGCTGGCAGCAGGGGCGCATGCAGAAGAAGTTACAGCCCAAAGCGTCAGTGCCTCTCTTGATACAATCTGGGTTATGGTTGCCACTCTGCTTGTCTTCTTCATGCACGCCGGGTTTGCCATGGTGGAATCGGGCTTCACGAGGTCCAAAAACGCTCTTAATATTCTTATGAAAAATATTTTAACAGTCGCAATTGGTTCTATCCTTTATTTCGCTGCAGGTTATGCAATTATGTTCGGCAATGATGCAGGCGGGCTGATCGGCACAAACGGGTTTGCTCTTTCAGGGCATGAAGATCAAATAGGCTTCTTCGTTTTTCAAGCAGTATTTGCAGCTACTTGTGCAACGATTATTTCGGGGGCTGTCGCCGAAAGGATTAAGCTTAGCAGTTATATTCTGCTGACAGTATTTATGACAGGATTAATATATCCGGTAGCAGGACACTGGATCTGGGGAGGCGGCTGGCTTTCAGAACTGGGATTTGTCGATTTTGCAGGCTCCACTGTCGTTCACTTAACAGGCGCAACAGGTGCAGCGGTAGCAGTTTTATTCCTGGGTGCCAGAATCGGCAAGTATACGAACGGAAAAGCCAATGTGATTCCAGGCCACAATATTCCATTGGGAGCACTGGGTGTATTTATCCTCTGGTTCGGCTGGTTCGGGTTTAACGGAGGCAGCACGCTCGCAGCAGATCCTGAGCTGATACCTCATGTGATTACTGCAACACTCCTGGCTGCATCAGGGGGTATCATCACCTCCGCCCTTTACACTCATTTCCGCTATGGACAGATCGATCCCTCACTTACACTGAACGGAGCGCTTGGAGGACTTGTCGGAATTACAGCAGGCTGTGCCAATGTATCGCTTTTCGGAGCTTTAATCATTGGCCTTCTGGCAGGGTTTATTCTCGTCGAAGCTGTTCAATTTATTGATAAGAAAGGAAAACTGGATGACCCGGTCGGCGCAATAGCAGTGCATGGCGTATGCGGCATCTGGGGAACCCTTGCTGTCGGGCTCTTTGACACATCAGCGGGGCTGTTTTACGGAGGCGGCGTATCTCTTCTGGCTATTCAGGCTCTTGGAATCGCAGCAGTGATAGCATGGACGGCAATTGCATCAGGCACTGTCATCTATATTATGTCCCTGTTTTCTCCCATCAGAGTTTCTAGAGAAGTTGAAATTGCCGGACTGGACTTTGCAGAACATGGCTCCTCAGCCTACGAGCTGAGAGAATCTTATCTTTCTCAGGGGGCCGGTTCTTCAAATAAAGACTTTGGTTCAGATTTGATAGACAGACTGAACAATCTCCATCCTCATGTAAAAAATGTAAAAACTGAGCAATCATCATAAACCTTTATACAGCCCCTTCTTATGAAGGAGGTACAGATCGTAGACAAACTCGAGAATTCCGAGTTTGCCTGCGGTCTATTTTATTTCTAAATAACGAACTGTTGTTCAAGTGAGTGATTTCATGTTGCGTTTACGGACATTGTTAAGTAGTTTCAAAAACTCAATACTGCAGACCAACGTTGGACGGACCTAGTTAAGGGCGTGGCAACCAAATACCACGACCATTATTCGGGGTGGTTTCAATACCTGGACATAATCAGATTACCTAATGATTAAAGATCATTTAGTTATCAAGCTAGAGTCCACTATTGACTTTTCAATTTTTCAATGAAGTGAGAATTTGTATTTAACTTAGACTTTGCAGTGTGCTTGATCTTAACTTTAAGAAAATTTTGAGTCAAAGTTTTAAGAATATAACTGCTGACTGGAGCGGAGGGTGCTTGACTCCTGGGGGATTAGCGGGACAGGTAAGACCCCGCAGGAGCGCAAGCGACGAGGAGGCTTACCGCCTGTCCCCCGGAAAGCAAGCACCCGGAGCGGAAATCAGCCTTTTTCCCACCATTCCTAAACAAAAATCGGTATGGATGGAGTGAACCATTGTCATTATTACTACAAAGATGACTTTAACTTTAAGTAAATCCTGAGTCAAAGTTTCAAGAATATAACTGCTGATTGGAGCGGAGGGTGCTTGACTCCTGGGGGAATAGCAGGACTGGTAAGACCCCGCAGGAGCGCAAGCGGCGAGGAGGCTTACCGCCTGCCCCCCGGAAAGCAAGCACCCGGAGCGGAAATCAGCCATTTCCCACCATTCCTAAACCAAAAAATGAATAAAGGCAGCGAGATTGGCTTCTCACTACCTTTTATCTTCCCCCCTTCTTGTGAAGGGGTTTTTATACGTTCAATTAGTGGTACAGAGTAAAGCACATCTTTTCTTGCAGAATCCGGGATACAGCTACTATAATTTAGATAGATGATGGCAGCTTGCTTCAAGGAAGCTTGGCTGAAATCACTGCAGCCTGCAGGAAGACAGCAGGCACAACTCCCCCCAATCTCCACTGAAATCAATTTCATTTCAGCAATGACATATATATTGTTCCTATTAGACGATGGCGAGGTGCTTTAGATTGAAGAAATTTTTTAACGGATGCTTTTATTTTTTTCTGGTTTGGTATGCATGCGGAGTCATTTTATTAAGCTTTGATATTCTGCCCCCTTGGCTTGAATGGGCAAACGCGGTGTTTCTCATGGCAGCAGGCCTGCTTGGAGGCGCCTATTTTATCATGAGCTACGGATTGTTAAAAGGACTGCTTCTTTCATTAGGGGTTATATTTGGATCTATATTTGCAGAGCACGTGGGAGTCAAATACGGGATTATTTTTGGAGATTATTATTATACAAAGGATTTCGGACCGCAAATGATAGGTGTCCCTGCAGCAATCGGTTTTGCCTGGCTCATGATTATTGCAGCATCACATTCTATTACAAAAACCCTGTTTCCGCAGCGGACTCTTTTTTACCTGCTCCCCGCCTCCCTTATAACTGTGCTGATTGATTTAATTATCGATCCTGTAGCATTTGAAGTGAAGAAGTATTGGATTTGGGAAGAGGGCAGCAGCTTTTATTACAACATCCCTTTTTCCAACTTTTTAGGATGGTTTATAGTCGCCTTTCTCCTTCACACTATGATTTATCTGAGTGTCAAAAAGGAATGGAAGCAGGAAAACATCTGGGACAGACGGATTGTCATCGTGTATTTTCTTGTAATGGGGATGTTCCTGCTTTTAGCCGCTATTCACGGCCTCTGGATGGCTGTAGCATTTACTGCAGTTCCCGCTGCTTTGGTTCTCTATCTGTATTATAAAAAATTAGAGAAGGTACATCATGATTACAGCAAACAAAAAGCCCTGGTTTGAAAAGCTGTTTTACCAATACAATAGGCAGCTGATGAAAAGGCATTTTCATTCAATTAGCCTACAGACACCTGACACCCTGCCTGAGCATGCATTGGTCTGCATCAATCACAGCTCCTGGTGGGACGGGCTGATTCTGTTTCATCTGAATCAGCGCATCCTGAAGCAGGATATGTATGCAATGATGCATGAGCATGGCTTAAAAAAGCATCCTTTTTTTCGGAAAATTGGTGCGTTTTCTGTGGATCGTAATTATCCACGGAAGATACTTCAGTCGATCAAGTATGCCTCAGAGCTCCTGCACTCCGGCAAAACGGTCGCTCTTTTCCCTCAGGGTGAGGAAATGCATTTGGAAACACGCCCGCTTACGTTTATGCCGGGAGCTGTAAAACTGCTGGAGGAAAATCCGTCTGTTCCCCTTCTTCCTGTGGTTTTTTATTATTCCTTCGGACACTTTCAAAAGCAGGAAATATTTATTAAAATCGGCAACCCTCTTTACATCTCAGATCTTCCCGGAAACGACAGAAAAAGCAAAAATAGAGTGTTGGAGCAGTATATGGAGGAGATGCTGAACGCTGTAAAGCAGGATGTAATTGCTGAAAGCTTCAAAGGCATGCAAATACTGCAGAAAGAAAGGAACAAGCTATGAAACACGCAGCAGTGATTGGAGGAGGCCTCGGCGGTTTATCCGCTGCCATTACAATGGCCAGCAAGGGAGCAAAAGTAACAGTTATAGAAAAAAACAATCACCCAGGCGGAAAATTAATGAACGTCAGCATCGGTTCACATTCATTTGATTTTGGACCAAATACGATTACGATGCCTCATATTTTCCAGAGAGTGTTTGAAACGGCCGGCAAAAATATGGAGAATTATCTGGATATGACAAAACTGGACTCCCATACTAGAAATTTCTTTGAGGATGGAACCACCTTTGACTTCAGCAGCAATCCCCAAGTAATGAAGCATCAGCTGAACAATTATGATTCTTACGCCTCGGGGCATTATGATTCATTTTTAAAAGAAATCAGCAGGCTCTATCATCTTTCGGAAAAGCACTTTTTTCCAACCATGTTTCGGTCAATGAAAGATTATTTGTCTCCCTCACTCTCTCAGGCTCTCCTGAAAGTCAGGCCGCTTGAAACCATTGACCACTTTTTCCAAAGATACTTTCAACACCCCAATCTCATTTCGGCTATGAACAGATATGCCACTTATATCGGTTCTTCACCCTATGTGACCCCTGCTACATTCGCTATGATTGCACACTTGGAGCTGCATCAGGGAGTGTACTATGTTAAAGGCGGAAATGCCCAGATTGCCTATGCTTATGAAAAGGTTGCCCGTGAGCTTGGAGTTGAGTTTCTGTACGGTACAAAAGCAGAAAAGCTGCATATCTCCAATGGAAAAGCAGTCAGCCTCTCCTGCAGCAATGGCACGGAGATTTCTGCTGATCATTACATCATGAACGCCGATCTATTGGAGGCCTTTCCTTCACTTGTAGAGGAACAGCATCGTCCGCATTTTACAAATAAAAAGCGGAATAAATATCAGCCTTCCATCTCAGCGTTCGTTATTTTGGCAGGACTCTCAACGCGCAATCAAGGATTGCTGCATCACAATGTTTTCTTTTCAGACAATTATCAGAGGGAATTTGAAGAACTGTTTAACAAGGGGACATACAGCAGTTCACCTACTATTTATATCAGCAACTCCTCCCACAGTGACAGGAACAGGTCCCCCGAGGGAGACAACCTCTTTATATTGGTCAACGCTCCTGCGCTATCTCCTGACAGGAAGATGACGGTTGACCCCCAAGCCTACAAGGAAGACATTTATGATATTCTTGAAAGAAAAGGTGTGTCCATCAGGCCGCATCTCCTGGCAGAAAAAATCTATACGCCAGCCACAATTGCAGAAACATTCGGGGCGTACAGGGGAGCGCTGTATGGAATCTCTGCAAATTCAAAGCTGGATGCCTTTCTGCGGCCCAGCAATTTTTCGAAGGATATTCATAATTTGTACTTTGTCGGAGGCACCACCCACCCTGGCGGAGGTTCGCCCATGGTCACCTTGAGCGGCCTGAATGTCGGCAGTGAAATAATGAAATAGCGTTTGAAAAGGTAAAAATCTCAATAAAAAACACCCCCAAAAGATCCTTTGTTTTCGACCTTTTGGGGGTGTTTTACATCTTCGCCATAATAAGCTGTTTTTCTTCGCTGGTGACATAATTCCGATGGTTAAAAACTGCATAATGATTGGCTCTGACCGTATTTAGTATGGCTTTATAAAACAATGCGGCTGCTTTCACAGGGCGGCGTGAGTGAAGAGGATATAAATCTAGATCGTCCATGGCTTCTTCGTAATATGCTTCCGCTTCGAAAGCCAAACTTTCCCATACTGAAATGAACTTGTCGCTAATCTCACAATTTTTAAGATCTTCCTCTGTATATTGAAATCTTTCCATGGTTTCTGAGGGCAGATAAATGCGGTCTCTTTCCAAGTCTTCCCCAATATCTCTTAAAATGTTGGTAAGCTGCATTGCGATTCCAAGTGAAATGGCACTGTGCCTGAGCTGCTTAGCTTTCGACGGTGCGAGAATAGGCAGCAGCATCAACCCCACTGTGCTTGCCACATGGTAGGAGTAATTCAGCACTTCTCCCAAGTCTTGATAGCGCTTTTTAGTCAAATCCATCCGCTGCCCCTCTATCATTTCCTGAAAGGGAATAGAATCCATTTCATAACGCTGAAAAGTATCCCTCAGAGCAATCCACAGAAAATGATCATCAGGATTGCTGCCCTTCAGAAAATAGTAAAACTTTTCTTCAAACAGCTGAAGTTCTTCTTGTGGATTTGTCCCTTCATCCACTATATCATCCACTGTTCGGCAAAATGTATAAACTGCCCATACTGCCTTTTTTTTCAGAGGCGGCAACAGTGAAAAAGCCTTATAAAATGATTTTGAATGTACCTTGATAACTTCTTCGCATTGCTTGTATGCCTGATTAACATTATCCACTAGCTTTCACCCCTTTTGTTTGGAAAGCGTCATTTTGCAATTCCTGCACCATCAGCTTTGCTCCCTGCATCACGATTGGAATTCCTCCTCCAGGATGAATGGAGGCACCTACAGCAAAGACGTTAGGTATCCCAAACGGCCGGACCTGCGGGCGAAAGACTCCAGATTGAAAGAGATTGGGCGCAATGCCGAAAGATCCGCCTTCAAACAATCCTTCTTTCTCCGCTTGAGCAGGAGTCTTGTATTCAACCCATTCCACAGCATCTCTTAATCCAGGAAAACCTTTTTCTTCAAGCTTATCAATGACACTATCAAAAAAAGCTTCCTGCTGCTCCCAATTTAAATGGTTTCCTGACGGGACCGGAACCAAAGCGTACAGCACACCTTTTCCTTCAGGAGCGAGAGAGGGATCAATGACAGAAGGGTGGAATGCATAAACAGAGGGGTCATCAGGTATCTGCCTGCTTTTAAAAATCTGTTTCATATTGAGGGCAAAATTCTCGCTGAGAAAAAATTGATGAACTGGAGCATCTTTGTATATTTTATTAAGTCCGAAATAAATCAACGCACAACTGGAGGATGCTTTATATCTTTTGTTATGTAATGATTTATCAGGGAGAAGCTTTGTCGCAATAGGAAAGTCTCCATTAAGGATAACATAGTCCCCTTCTATTAGTCTCCCATTAACCTTTACACCCGCAGCTTTCATCCCAGACAGTTCAACAGATTCTGCTTCAGTTGAGGAAAGAATTTCTATTCCCTCTTCCTGCATTGTTTCTTCAAGAACTTCCGCCAGTCTGGCATAGCCTCCTGACAGATAAAAGACCCCATGTTTATGCTCGCTGAAAGATACCAGCGAATAAAGTGCCGGAGATTCATAGGGGTTTCCTCCAATATAAAGAGTTTGAAGGGAATACGCATGACGAAGCTTTTCCGAACTAAAATATGATTTCAGGGACTGATAAACAGTTTGATAGGCTTTTAGCTTTGCAAGCGTTCGCATATTTTCTCTTGTCCAGAAAGACTTTTTCGCAGTGAAAGATTTTTCTAAAAACGCAGGCTTTCCTATGTTGAAACGGGTGTCCATATCTTCCATAAATCTTCTGAACCCATTCTCATCTTCAGGAAAAATTTTTCTGATTTCTTCCGCCTGCTTTTCAATATCTGAGTATTTTGTGTAAGCAGAGCCATCGCTATAGTGAATGGTATAAAGAGAATCCAGCTTATTTAATGTATATTTCTCCCGGCTCACACCTGCCTCATCCAAAATGGATTGCAGCATTTCCGGCAGAAGCACAATCGTCGGACCAGCATCCACCTTAAAGCCGTCCCTCTTCACATATGATAGCCGGCCTCCCAGCTTCTCGTTTTTTTCAATAACAGTTACTTCAAAACCTTCTTTTCTCAGGAGCAGTGCAGAAATCATTCCTCCTACTCCTCCACCAACAATGACTGCCTTCATAGCGCATTCTCCAAATTTTTGTCGTTATGTTTGCTGACTCTCTGTTTAACAGGCTTTCCTCCAATGGCATTTGCAGTTATGCGCGCCGACTCCAGAATTGTAGGCAGCCCGCTTCCTGGATGCGTGCCTCCCCCTACAAGCCAGCAATGATTCAATTCTTCAAACTGATTGTGGGGGCGAAGGACCATCATTTGTGAGAGCTGGTGGCCAAGATTGAACGTAGCTCCTTTATAAACAAGAATATCCTTCTCCCAATCAGCGGGACTGATCACCTTTTCAACCTCAATATGGTCGCGCAGCCCCTTGAATGAGGTTTTTTCTTCCACAATATTCAGCACCAGTTCTTTAAACTTGTCCTTATGTTCAGCCCAATCAATATTGCTGAAATTATTGGGTACCGGCGCCAAAATATAAAGTGCGGATTTTCCTTCAGGGGCTAATGTAGAATCCGTCACACTTGCATTTTGAATATAAATAGATGGATCCTCAGGCATCTTCAGTGTTTTTGTGATCTCTTCAACATTTTTTTGATAATCATCAGAAAAGAGAATGGTATGATGAGGCACATCAAACTTCTTATCTACTCCAAGATAAATCATAAAGGTCGAGCAGGAATACTTTTTCTTTTCAAGCTTTTTCGAAGCATATTTCTTTAAAGTGCCATTATCCACAAGGTTGGACATCACATAAGCAAAGTCACCATTGACAACCACCTCATCACTGATCACTTTTTCTCCGTTCTCAAGGAGCAGCCCCTGCACGTCTTTTCCTTTCAGTAAAAGTTTTTTCACCGGCGCGTTTAAGTGAATTCTTCCTCCGAGCTCCCTAACTGCTTTTGCCATTCCCTCAGAGAGCTGATTGACTCCCCCTTTTGGGTGAAAAATTCCGTATTCATGCTCCATATATGAAAGGATAGAAAATGCTCCGGGACATTCCCATGGGGACATGCCCAAATATTTAGACTGAAATGTAAAAGCAAGCTTCAGCCGCTCATCTTTAAAATAGCTTGTTAACACTTGATATAGGCTTTTGTTCAGCGTTAAATCCGGCAGAGCCCTCAGCACCTTTGGAGAAAGATAATGATGAAATCGATCCATCCTGCTTTGCAGAATAGGTGTTAATTTGTCCATCTTCCTTCTGGTTTCCTTCATAAACCGTTCATAGCCCTCACCGTCTTCAGGCGAAAAATTCTCAATGCGTTGAATCATTTCCTCACGGTTCCGAGTCATATGAAGACTTTCACCATTAAAAATCAGCTCATACATTTCCTTTAATTCCGTTAACTCCATATAATCATGCAGATTTTTCCCTGCCATCTCGAATATCTCTTCTGCTATATGTATCATGCTTAAAAAGGTTGGGCCCATATCGAACGTATAATCACCCAGCTTAATAGCTGAGTTGCGGCCGCCAACATAATCTTGCTTTTCAAATACATCTACCTGATAACCTCTGCCTGCTAAAATCATGGCAGCAGCCAGTCCACCGGGCCCTGCGCCAATGACGCTTACCTTTTTCGGCATGTTCTTCCCTCCTGATTTAACAAACGTTATACAAACATTATACAAAATGTTAAGGCAACTGGCAATCTATAAAACTTTTACAATAGCTTCCAAAGTCCAGTATGTACACATCCTTATCCTTTTCCCTCTTTTCAGTTTTTTAAAAGGAAGTTTCGTAGTTTTTATGTTTTTATCTATAAAAGCTGGTTATATAAGGTTATGAACTCCCGAAAACAGAGAATAGCTTGTCCAGCCGACATCTGCAATGAAAAGGCAGCTTACTAGATAAGCTGCCCAAGAAAAGAGTCAGGACTCTTCTAATTGTACATTATTTTGTTCAAACCAGACATGAATCTGTGCCAGGTGTGCAAGCAGCTGCGGCCCTGTCATCAGCTGTCCAAACCATGGAACCTGAAATGCACTTCCATTTGACTCCAATAAGACACCCAGCTGCCTTCTGTCAAAAAACTCGTGCAGGATTGATTCTTTCTGGTTCAGAAATGAAGAAAGCCAGTCTTTTACAAGCTTTGTATAAAGAGGATGGTGAGTTTTGGGATAAGGACTTTTTTTCCTGTACAGCACTTCATGGGGCAGCAGCCCTTCAAGGGATTTTCTCAGTATGCCTTTTTCTCTGTTTTCATGCATTTTCATATCCCAGGGAACATTCCACACATACTCAACCAGACGGTGATCGGCGAATGGCACTCGAACCTCAAGGCTTGCTCCCATGCTCATGCGGTCTTTTCTATCCAGGAGTGTTGTCATAAACCAGATCATGTTCAGATAAAACAGCTGTCTTCTTCTTGCTTCACTCTCTGATTCTCCTTCAAGAACAGGGGTTTCTCTAACGGTTTCTGCATATTTGGCAGAAACATATTCTTTCAGCTGAAGCTTTTCTCTCCACTTTTTCTGCAGTAAACCAGTTCTGGCCGCTGTCGATCTCATCCAAGGAAAAGCATCAGCTTCCAAATCCTCTTTGCGGTGGAACCATGGATAGCCGCCGAAAATTTCATCTGCACATTCTCCGGATAAACTCACAACAAAGTCCTTTTTTATTTCCTTGCAGAACCACAGCAAGGAGGAATCAATGTCAGCCATGCCCGGAAGATCCCTAACAAGGGCAGCTTCCTCCAAATAATGAGCTAAATCTGACTGCTTGATCACATGTGAGTGATGAATGGTCCCGAACGCCTCTGTCATTTTATTAATCCAGGGAGCATCGGAATTCGGTTGAAATTCGTTGGCTTTAAAGTAAAGGTCATTATCTTCATAATCAATTGAAAACGTATGAAGCGGCCCCTTGCCTTCCCTTTTAAAAGCATTGGCTGCTATCGCTGTAATGGCGCTCGAATCCACTCCGCCTGACAAAAACGTGCACACTGGCACATCTGAAACAAGCTGTCTTGTAACTGCATCGGTAAACAAATTTGTGATGTTCCCAACCGTTTCATCAAAGGCATCTGTATGCTGTTTGCTTTCTACATTCCAGTATCTCCATACCTTCAGGCCTTCCCGTGAAAAAGTAAGCGCATGTGCTGGACGCAGCTCTTTTACACCTTTATAAATCCCGCTTCCTGGGCTCCTTGCCGGTCCAAGCCCGAGCACTTCAGCCATTCCTTCACGATCCAGAACCGCTTTGACCCCCGGAGCAGCCAGGATGGCCTTTAACTCTGACCCAAAAAAAAGAGAGGCATGCTCTTCTTTATAAAACAGCGGCTTGACACCAAGACGATCCCTTCCGATAAACAGCTTTTCCTGCTCCGAATCCCACACAGCAAATGCAAAAATCCCATTCAGCCGCTTCAGGCAATCTTCCTTCCATTCTATATAGGAAGCAAGAAGCACTTCAGTATCGGAATGGCTCTGAAAAGTATGGCCCCTGCTCAGCAGCTCTTTACGCAGTTCGTCTGTATTGTAAAGCTCACCGTTATAGCAAATGGTGAAATTTCTTCCATCCTTTTCCCTCGCCATTGGCTGTCGGCCGCCCTCTAAATCGACTACTGCAAGCCTCTTATGACCAAACAACACATGCTTCTCACCCCAGATATTTGAATCATCGGGGCCTCTTTTCGAGAGAGTTTCCGTCATTCTTTCCATCGCATCTGCCCTTTTCGACAAATCTTCCTGATAATGTATCCAGCCGGTAATGCCGCACATGAACCAATCAACTCCGTTCTCCTGCTGTAAATTTCCCATAAACAAAAGCCCGCTTATATAGCCGTTTTCTATCCTATTCCAATATTATGAAAGGTTGAATTGTCCAAATTAATGACATTTTGCATAAAGCGCTTACCTTTTGGAAAAAAAGGTCATACAGACTTTTATACTTGAGGAGAGATGATTCATGACTCATCGCACAGAACTGCTTCAAATGCAGGAACGCGCTTATATACCAGGAACCATAGCATGCAGAGATAACACCTATTTCTTTTATGAAGAGGAATCCGACGACATTCTTCCCCTTCAATCCCTGGAAGGCAGGGAAATGGAAATATACTTTCACCAAGAATGGTACAAAGGAAAAGCCACATCTTCACCTGAACTTCAGCTTACCTTTGGACCATACTACTTTCAGGACGGCGACAAAGTCAGACTAAAAAAATCACTGCCTTATGCCTTTGATCAAATGCTGTCAACACTTGAAGATCAATGGTTCTTTGCCTTTGCCACGCACCTGAACGAGCTCGGATTCTCCATTTATGACTGTATTTACTGTTACAATCAAGCACTATTCCTGGAAGGCGCGGAAGAAAGAAAGGGAGTCTCCTTTTTCCACTTCGACAACGAAGAATACACCTGTGCCGTTCAGCACCATTTCGAAAGGGGGGAGACCGCCTCCCTTGACCGCTTCGAATTCACCACGAGCCTGTCCAAGCGCAGAGTGCTCATATCCAGAAATCTTGCGTAGGGCACGAATAATGGGGTTTTGTTCTACTATCTTTGGAAAAACGCGCGATAGTAGAACAAACTGGGGGGTTCTGTTCTACTATCTCAAAGATCGTATAACAAACGGGGCAGTTTTGTTCTACTATCTCAAGGTTCGTATAACAAACGGGGCAGTTTTGTTCTACTATCTCAAAGATCGTATAACAAACTGCACGGTTTTGTTCTATCATTAGCAACAATCGTACAACTAAGCTAATCCCGCTGCCTTGACAAGCCTCGAAAACCAGTACTTCTCACCTCTTTTAATCATACATACTTAGCTTTCATCTAATCAGTGGTACCCTTTAATATTGATGAAAGCTGAGATGACAATGAACTGATTCATCACAAATGCACTTTTGAAAAATGAATTTTTGAACTTGCGCGGAATTGCTGTATCATCATTGGCTAATAATTTTTTCCCTGGTTTTATTTTTGAGATAAAGTGTTCAGCCAATTTTCATCCCATTGAAAATAGACGTCACTGATTTCCTTTTGAAAAAATAAGTTTTTAGGATAAGGTAAAGCGAGTTCAGGCATGTTAGCTGAACTGAAATATCGGAGTTCAGCCGTTTCTGTATCTACCGGCCTTAGCTCGCCACTCTGAATAACGCAATTAAACAAGTAGATGTTATATTCCACCTTATGCCCATTTGGATATTGGTAACGAAAATCTTTACCGCCAAATATTCCTAATAGCTTTGTAGGAACTACATATAATCCCGTCTCTTCCCATACTTCACGCACCACTGCTTCGGCAGGTGCTTCTCCAAGTTCAATAGCACCAGCAGGCAGGCTCCAATTCTCTCCGTTCCCTTTATTTTGTAATAAAATTTCACCCTTATCGTTTGAAACTATCCCTGCTGCACAGGGCATAAATATGAGTTCTTTTCCAATTTTCTCCCTGAGGTTACTATAATAATTAGAAATCATCAGACTTCCTCCTAATTTTACAATTGGTAAACTTTGTTCCCCTTCATCGAAGGTTAATTCAGCAAGCCACCGAAAATAAGCGGAAGATTTCCGGTTAAACGTTTAAAAACCCTTTATTTACAGCCTTCCGGAAGCATTAGACGGAATTTCTCCGTTTATTGCAGGCTATCCTCTCCATATTTTCTATTTAACCGGAATTCTTCCGTCTATTCCCAGATAGACCCGCTGCCCCAGCTGTCTCAAGAGCTCACGAAGCATTCATAAGCGGAAGTTTTCCGCTTAAGTTCAAAATGTAGCTCTTTAAGGCCAATATAAGGGAAGGATTTCCGGTTAAACGTTTAAAAACCCTTTATTTACAGCCTTCCGGAAGCATTAGACGGAATTTCTCCGTTTATTGCAGGCTAT
>NZ_WKKI01000037.1 GCF_009674805.1 Metabacillus lacus
GGTTAAACGTTTAAAAACCCTTTATTTACAGCCTACCGGAGCCATTAGACGGAATTTCTCCGTTTATTGCAGGCTATTTTCTCCCTATTTTCTATTTAACCGGAATTCTTCCGTCTATTCCCAACAAGAAACCGGCTGCCCCCTCCTTCAATACGCTTAACACCCCGTACATGTTGTATCTCACTAAACCTCTTATCACGATTCCGTGTTATTTCCTTATCTGAATCCCGCCACTTGCAATTCCCAAACATGCAAAAAGCAGTGAAATTCATGAGAGAATTTCACTGCTTTTATGGCTGCTTTATGCTTATTCTAGAATATTTGGAAACCAAGCGGTAAACGTAATCCCAGCAGGATAGAAAGAACTGCCGCTACGCCAAATTGAATCCAGAATACTCTTGTTGGCTTGTTTTTCTTACCTCTGACTAAAATCATTTCCATCATACCCACTGTCCATAATCCAACTACCGCTTTGATTATATATTCAAGTGAGAGGCTAGATACTGAGGTCAGCAATAAAATTCCTGTTAAAATAATAAGGACATAGATCATTCTTAGGATCATATGCACAATTTTCAATTGGGTGGCTTTGCCCGCCCTATGCATTTGATACGCAACAAAGAATATAATTATTCCCAGTACCCACGCTGTGATATGCATGTGTGTCATCTGTGTTTCCTCCCCGGTTTTTCTTTAACATTCTTATTTTATCATGAAAGGAATAAAATTTTGAAATAATAACCTGTTTAGATGTCTATTGTTTTCTCACAGTTTGTAGGCTATTGTAAGAAGAGGGTCAAATTGACGATTATACTTATTCGGAGGGGATATGATGGCAACAAAAACAGAAAATATGATTCATTTAACTGAAAAATACGGAGCGAATAATTATCACCCGCTTCCTATCGTGATTAGCAAAGCGGAAGGTGTGTGGGTTGAGGATCCGGAAGGCACTAAGTATATGGATATGCTGAGTGCGTATTCAGCAGTCAATCAGGGTCATCGCCACCCAAAAATCATTGAGGCACTAAAGGAGCAGGCTGATAAAATCACTCTGACTTCCCGTGCATTTCACAATGACCAGCTTGGCCCATGGTATGAAAAAGTTTCAAAGTTAACCTACAAAGAAATGGTTCTGCCGATGAATACAGGTGCAGAGGCTGTTGAAACTGCGGTGAAAACTGCAAGAAGATGGGCATATCAGGTAAAAGGCGTCGAGGAAAATAGAGCTGAAATCATTGTGTGTGAAGATAACTTTCACGGCAGAACCATGACAGCGGTTTCGATGAGTTCCAGCGATGAGTACAAGGAAGGTTTCGGCCCGATGCTTCCCGGCATTAAGGTGATTCCTTTTAATGATACTGAGGCACTCAAAAATGCTATTACACCAAATACAGCTGCTTTTATTTTCGAGCCGATTCAAGGTGAAGCAGGCATTAATATTCCTGATGAGGGATTCCTTACTGAAGCATTTAAAATCTGTAAAGAGCAGAACGTTCTTTTTGTAGCGGATGAAATTCAGGCTGGACTTGGCAGATCAGGAAAG
Organism: Metabacillus lacus; assembly: GCF_009674805.1. Classification (GTDB taxonomy): domain Bacteria; phylum Bacillota; class Bacilli; order Bacillales; family Bacillaceae; genus Metabacillus_C; species Metabacillus_C lacus. The sequence goes on from NZ_WKKI01000037.1 coordinate 1,547, forward strand.
CTGTTCGCTTGTGATTGGGAAGAGATTATTCCTGATATGTATATTCTCGGAAAAGCATTAGGCGGAGGTGTTTTCCCTATTTCCTGTGTTGCTGCAAACCGTGACATCCTTGGAGTGTTTAATCCAGGCTCGCATGGTTCAACATTTGGAGGAAATCCGCTTGCTTGTGCAGTATCAATCGCAGCATTGGATGTCTTGATTGATGATAAGCTTTCAGACCGCTCCCTCGATCTTGGGAACTATTTTATGGAAAAGCTTCGCGAGATTAAAAATCCGGTCGTAAAAGAAGTACGAGGCAAAGGTTTGTTTATCGGCCTTGAACTCCATGAAGAAGCTCGTCCATACTGTGAAGAGCTTAAAAAAGAAGGACTTCTCTGCAAAGAAACACACGAAACCGTGATTCGCTTTGCTCCGCCTCTCATCATCTCAAAAGAAGATCTTGACTGGGCTATTGAAAAGGTGCAAAAGGTATTAAGTTAATCTATCTATTCTTATCCAAAACAAAAAGCTGATCAGCCGATCAGCTTTTTGTTTTTTTGCTTACTGTATTGCTGAGCGTTCCGATTCCTGTAATCGAAATCTCAATTACATCTCCTTCTTTTAAATAGAGCGGGGGCTTGAAGCCTTTTCCAACACCTGCAGGAGTTCCGGTTGCAATGATATCTCCAGCTTCAAGTGTTGTACCCTGTGAAATAACTGAAATAATTTCTTCTATTCCAAAAATCATATCAGAGACTTTGCCGGTTTGTCTTTGCTCTCCATTCACATACGTTTCTACAGTAAGGGAGTTGATATCCTCAAATGCTGTCTTATGAACAATACAAGGTCCGATTGGACAGGAGGTATCAAGGCTTTTTCCCAGGAGAAATTGTTTATGCCTTGCCTGAAGATCTCTTGCTGTTATGTCATTCAGGATGGTAAATCCAAAGATGTAATCACCCGCGTTTTCTTTCTCAATTCTTTTGCCATTTTTACCGATTACTACAGCCAGCTCTCCTTCATAATCGAGCTCACTGGTGACATCTGAATGGAGGTCAATCTCAGCATCATGGCCGATCACTGCTGTCGGCGCTTTAGAGAATAGCATCGGGTACTGGGGAATGTCACTTTCGGTACCAAGTTCCAACGCATGTTCACGGTAATTTTTCCCAACACAGAAGATATTTTTTCTGGGCCGGGGGATCGGAGCAAGCAGCGTGACTTCGTTAAGATTGTAAAGGTATGATTCCGTTTCCTCCTCCTTCTTAACTCCTTGGATTAATTGGTTCACGTGGTTAAGAAATTTTTCTCCCATTTGAATACAGTCAATCATTGAAGAAGGGACAGTCTCCATCTCAAAAAGCCTCTTCTCTGCTCTTTGCAGGTCTAAAATCTGATCGTTGTCATTCAGCACCCCTATAAACTGGCGGCCATGAAGAACTGCTGTTGCAAGCTTCATAATGTTGTACACCCCTCTGAATTACTGTTGAATACTTAATTGCATAACATATTCGTTAAATTCTGTGTCTTTTCCTTCTCTTTTTCCATATTTTTCGCAGCAATGCCTGCGACATTTTCTCCTTTTTCTGAGTAACATTGTTGAAAATTGTAAGTTTATTTGTTAATTTGCCGAAATTGCATTCTCTGTAACATTTCATTGTATAATAAGTACAATACTTTTTTTGGATAATATTAGAGTAAAGATGGGGAATAGACATGGCACGAAAAGACATTGAAATACAACGAAAAAACATGATTGACACTGCCAGGAAGTATGGAATGAACGCAACAGAAACTATTCGCTGCAGTCAGGAGTTGGACCACCTTCTAAATCAAGAATTAAAAATGAATACTGCCCCTTCGCAGGATGATACCCTCCAGACAAATTAAAACAGCTTACTACAGCTGTTTTTTTTATGTGAATTCTGGGTATTTATCACAACTTTTTGGTAAGGGGCATAGTATGCCCTATAAAGTCTTTGATAAAGGAAGTTGCTGTATGCCGGCAATCGTTGGCGCATTTAAAGTTAATAACGTAGGTACGAGCAGCGTCGTGCATATTGGAGATGTGATTACCATTTCCCCCGTAAGTGAAGTTAAAACGTTTGCCGGCGCCGGTTCTTTCAATACAGGCGACGGAATTAACGTATATAACCGAAACAGCAATACAAACACCTATGACGGAAATGTGGTGGATCAGCCGATTACAGGCAATCTGTAGAAATCAGGTGATAGGAATGAATTTTTACATTGATCAATCTATCCAAATCAATTATTTGAGAGTGGGAGCCGTCAGTAATTCTTCTGTTCTGCAGATCGGCAGCGCAGGAATCATCAAGCCTCTCTCCAACTTGTATAATACGGGCGGCTTCATCGAGCCCGCTCCGTTGGCTGAGACTACTACCGGAATTGAAGGCAGCACCCCAGTCCCTCTTGTACCATTAACTTCTCCTGCATCTTAGGAAAAATAGTTTAACCTCCGCTTCTCCGCATATAGATGAATTATAAGAATTTTTTTCAGCAGCGGCAGAGCGGGGTGTATTTATGTACTATCAGCAAAATCTTATGTACTATATTCAGAATCTATATTCGCAGCTTCAGGCAAGTGAACAGAAAATTTCCCGTCTTGAAGAGTCGGTTCAAGAGCTGCGTGCTACTGTGGAAGAATTAAGAAACCGGCCCTACACAAATATTGAACGAATTGAATATAACTTTGATCAATTAAAGGTTGAAACATTAGAGGGAACACTGAATATTGGCGTCAACCCTGCTAATGGAGAGTCTATTCAAAACTTCGAAGTAAGCCAGCAGCAGCCGCCTCAGGTACCGGTGATGGAAGCGGAATTTCAGGCACATGTGCTGAACCAGGCAAGAGATCAGGTAGAAGATTACCTTGAGAACGAGACGGACTCACTGTTTGATTCTCTGGAAGCTGCCTATGATACTGAATTCAATCAGCAGTACAGAGAAATGATTTTGACAGATATATCAAGGCAGATTGACAGCCGGATATCCTATCATCATTCCGCGCTCCCGCTGCGGGATACCAATCAGACAGATGAACATATTAAAATGATTGCCAACAATGTGAAAACCGATATCGAAAACTCCATAAACCACTTTGTCCGGAATCTTCCGAAGTAAAGCAAGGAGGAATAGAACATGAATTTTACCGTTATCAACAAAAACCTTTGTGTCCATGCTATACGTGTGATTGGGGTATCGAGTTCATCGGTCTTTTTAATCGGTGACACTGATACAATTGCCCTTTCATCCGTATTTGACACTCCCCCGGAATCTTTAATTATTGGTCCATTTGTACCTTTGGCCCCTCAATAACATGTTGAAAAGGACATCGGTTGTTCAAACGGCCTATCTCAATTCTGCAGGTTTAAGTTCCGTGTTTCAAATAGGAGACGCTTTAAGAATACACAACAAAACCAATGTATTTGCTGTGCAGAGGGAGCAGGAAATCTTCTATATAAATGAAGGGAACTTACAAGAGTATGCTATCTTCAAAGAAGAGATTCCTCTTCCCCTGATAGATGAGAATATCACAATAAATGTGTATCACGATAAGCCTTTTATCCAGGTGAAAGCTGTAAAAGTAACGGCTATCTCATCTTCTGCGGTATTTCAAATTGGTTCTGTAAACGAAATGTATTTGGAATCCAGAGTCAAGCATACAAGACAGCTCAGGTTTAGAAATTCACAAAACACACCTGGTTGAATATCGTGTATTGTATTTGGAAAACTTTCTTAGACAGAATCAGGTCTGCAAGTGCAGATCTTCTCTGTAAGTCTATAATAAAAAAAGGATGTTTCTCATGCCAGCAATAGTAGGGCCCTTAAAGATTAACAACGTAGCAGGCGGGGTGGTCAATTTTGGAGATACCTTTTATTTATCCCCTAAAAGTTCTTCTAAGGCAGCTACAGGTTCAGGAGGAGGCAACACAGGGGACTTCTGGATCTTAAACAATGGAATCAGTGCCACTAATATGATAGACCCTGATGCAGCGGATCAAAATATTACCGCTAATAACTAACCGTAAAAGATAAACAGGCTAATATACCTGAAGCAATCCTGCGTGATAAGGGCGGATCTTCATCTAATTAGCCTAATTTTTATCCTCCTATTTATCAGAGCCTCAAGAACTTGTAAAGAAGAGCTGACCTTCATCAACTAAAAAAAGCAGTCCAATTTGCACTTGGACTGCTGAAGGTTTGAACGGCACTAAGCAGCACCGCTTCTCTGTCAGTTACTGCTCTGCGCCTGAGAGGGCCTGTGACAGAGTGGATTTGATTGTTATATTGTCAAAAGACAATCCAAGCTGCATCGCTGTCAGGGCAATTTCAGGCCGTATGCCGGAAATAGTTGTTTCTACGCCGATCATCCGCAGTGCATCAATCAGCTGAAAAATCTGGTGGGCCACCATCGTATCCACCATAACAACTCCGGATAAATCAATGTAAAGCTTGCTGACTCCCCGCTCGGCACATTGGTTCAAAGTACTCTCAAGGATGAATTTTGCTCTTGCAGTATCAATGTCTCCCACCAATGGCAAAAGCGCATGGTTGTTATTCAGGCTGATGACAGGCGAGCTTAATTCGTTGATCATTTCCTGCTGTGCCTTCAGCTGACGGTAAGAAAACTTATGTGTTTCCTCGATATACTTTAGTACCACACTGTCAAACGCTTTAACAATGACCTTGTTCCATAAATCGTACTCATCATACGAAACAGCATCCTTGTTTTCACGGAAGAATTCTTTAATGTACTGAAGATACTGAGTCCGTACTCTCGTAAATTCAGCAACAATCAGATGAATCGGTGTACTTTGATGTTCTCCGTCCCTTGCTATCCTGAGAATCCATTCATCAAAGTTTTGAAAAAATGTTACTTCATCTTCAACGAACAGCTTTATTAAATGAAGGTGAAAGTCAAAATTTTGCTGTTTGAGGGTTTCAATTACCTCAGGATCATTGGAGGCATACACTCCGCTGGCGGTACTTTTATCTATGCTGTTATACCATTCCTCAGTTAATTCCCTCGCACGGTCCTTTAAATAATCGTGCAAAGCCCTGCTTTTATGCATCATCTCTTCTCCTTTATCTGAAGCATTTTCCCACCCTCTATCATACTAATAAACACTGGGTTTGTGAAATGAAATTATTTAACAGAAACTAGCTTCTCTTTTTCCTGCTGTTAGACTTTTTAGTCTTAATCAGCTTGGAGGATGGCTGCTTTTTAATCCACTGAACATATTTGGAAATTTTTTCGTCCTGCTTCAAAGAAGCAACTGTGTTCAGCCTGGCAGCAAGTTCCTCGTTTGTATAGAGTGCATGAATCTGTTTATGGCAGGGAATGCACAGGGAGGCAGTAGGCAGGAAAGTGCCGCCCAATTCTTTCGGAGTTAGATGGTGTCTCGTAATTTCAACATTTTCTCTTTTACAAAGCTCACACATTCCCTGCTCTTTCTTTCCCACTGCGTTGCCTCCTTTTTAGATTATTTCCAGTTTGACCGTTGATCCCTTTCCGGATGGATGCGCAGGCTCGACAATTAATTTTTTCGGCAGTCTGGCTCTCAATTCCTGTACATGGCTGATAACACCGACTGAAAGGTTTTCTGACTGAAGCTTTTCCAAAGAAGATACTACTGTGTCAAGGAGATCTGAGTCAAGTGTCCCAAATCCTTCATCAAGGAAGAAAAACTGGAGAGGGTATTCTCCCCTGAGCTGAATCTGCGTTGACAACGATAGGGCCAGTGCCAGTGACGTTAGGAACGTCTCTCCTCCAGATAGACTGGACACCGGCCTCTTAACTCCGCCGTTTGCATTGTCTCTCATAATAAATCCGCCCTGGGAGTCGACTTCAATTGCGTAGCGCTGTCGTGTCAGCACCCCCAGTTTGTCGGACGCTGTCCTGCTGACATGGGCGAGCTGCTCTTCAGCCAGAAACTCTACAAAGCTGTTTCCTTTTAATACCTGCTGAAGCTTTTCGAAATGTCCTGCTTTTGTTTCGGCTTCCTCTTTTTCTTTTTGCAGCTGCATGTAGCGATTATGCCTGATTTCCATTAACCCGAGTGCCCTTCTTGCAGCCCCGACATGTTCCACCGCCTCGCTCGCAAGCTCTTCCAGCTCCAGCTTTATGGATTGGACGCTGTCCCACTTCTCCTGGGTGAGAGACTTTCCGCCTTTTTTCAGTTTTATCTGATTCAGCCTGTCTCTGAGGCGGCTGTAAGCTTCAGTATAATCGGCGATTTTTTTCTCCATTTTCTCTCTGATTTCCTGCGGAAGAATTGCTTTAAGAACTTCCTCAACCGACAGAAATTCTGTATCTTTTATAATTGAGGTCCATCTTTCCTTCGCTTCTTCCGCTTTTTTATCAGCATGTGCCAGCGCTGATGAGGCAGCTTTTCTTTCGCTGTCAAGCTCCTGCAGTTTTTTGGAGGCAGCCTGCCAGGTATTGTAGCTTTTCTCCTCCTTATCAATCAAAGAAGACAGTGTTTGTTCTGTATGGCTAAACTGCTGAGACAATACAGCAGCAGTCAGATTTTCATCTCCCAGCTGCTTTTTCTTTTGGGACAGCACTTGGAATGTATGATCAAAAGTAAGCTTTAGCTGCAGCAATTTTGTCTTAAGATCCTGCTCTTCCTCCTGGAGTTTCTTATGCAGCTGCTCATTTTCCTCAATAAAGCGGATGCTTGTTGAAATGCGTGCGGCAAGTTCTTCTGCTGCTTTATCTTTTTCAGCTGTCTCATTGTTCAGACGGTCGATATCAGAGACATCCCATTCTGGAAAATCTGTTTTCCACTGAGTAATTAGCTGCTGCACTTCGTGACTGAGAAACTCAGAGCGTTCCAGCATTTCTTTCCTGTCTGCTCCATGCGTTTCAATCCGCTGAAGAAGCTGCTGCTGTTCTCTTTCTGTTTTCATATAGTCCTCTGACCTTTTCTTCACAAGCTCTTTGATATGCAGAAGATCTTGCTGCAGTGCTTTCATCTCTGCTGACATTTTTGCAAGCCTGTCTTGAAATTGTACAGGATGCTCCGGCAGTTCTTCTTCCAGCAGCCGCTCCGGATCAGCTGCAGAGTCTTCTTTCACACTTCCTATAAACGGAAACTGGCTGATCATATGTCCGGAAAGCTCTTCCATCTTCACCTTAAACGAATGAAAAGACTGAAGAAAACCAGCTTCCTTTTCCTTCTTCAGCTCTGATAAGCTCTTCAGATTCCTGCTTTCGCTATTATCAGCATCCTGCTCAGAAAAAGGCAGTTCACTGATTTCTGAACCGCAGACAGGGCAGGAATCTCCTTTCTCCAGCTGTTTTGCAAGTTCGTGGGCAAGTTTGTGCCTGTTTTCGGCGTCAGAAGCCCTCTGACTCATCTCAAGCCGCTTATTGAGAGCTGCAAACAGCTCCTGCGTCTCTCTTTCTCTTTCACTCGTCACGCCATATAGCTTTTCAATACCTTTAAATGCCTCCGCCAGGTCTTCCTTCTGCTGAGTCATTTTCTTCTGCAGGAGGGTGCTCTCCCTGCTATGCTGTTCTATTATCTTTCCCTTTTTAGCAAGTGCTTCATGCGCATCTGTTAAAGAACCGTTTTTTGTTGAGATCATGATTTTTTGACTTGCGGCTTTTTGCAGCATGCTTCTCAGCTGAGCCGGAACTCTGCTGTCATCCTCCTGCTTTTTAAGAGTAAGCTGTTTATCAATCGCTTTTTTGAGAAGGTTTTGTATTCTTTCCCTCTCTTTTTCTTTTTGCTTCAACAGCTCAGAATGATGGTTGATTTGTCTCTGCAAAGAGTCACTTTCTTCCTCAGCTCTCTGCACTTCAGCAGCAATTTCTTTGAGAACCTTCAGCCCCTCCAGCCTGGCAACAAGCTGCGGTTCTTCCTGTGCTTTTCTCTCTCTCGCCCCTTTGTATGCTGCTTCAATTCTTCTATAGTCCTTTTCTGCTTCCTCATGCAGCATTTTTGCAGATGCAGCTGACTGCTCTTGAAGTTTTTTGTCTGACAATGCTGCTTCTACTTGTTCTGCATAAGGCTTTAATCCTTCAGCAACCCGGGAAATCTGCAGCTGGCTTTGAAAGCTCTCAATGGTCTCTGAATCTTTTTCAACATTTGCAAGCTGAGTGAGATATTCGCTCTCTTCAGCCTGTAGCTGCCAAATTTCCTTGAGGCGCTGATACTCTTCTGTCACCTGCTGAAGCTCGGCTTTCCTTTTTTTCAGCAGAAGCTCCGCCCCGGCTGCTTCTTCTTTTTGCAGTTTCAGCGCTTCAGCCGATGCTTCTCCAAGGCCTGCTTGTTCTGCTGTTATTTTCTCAAGAGAGATTCTTGTTCTGCTGAGTCTCCCCCTCAGCTTTTTCAGCAGTTCATCCCCGTATTGTTCAAGATGAAACAGCCTTTGCAGCATTTGCCGCCTTTCTGTCCCCTTTAATGATAGGAATTCTGCAAATTTCCCCTGCGGAAGGACAACTGCTCTTGTAAAGTCATCGATAGTTAAGCCGAGAAGCTGATAAATCTGTTCGTTCACTTCATTCGCTTTATCTGCAATCACAGATGTTTCGCCCTGCAAGTCAAGGAGCCTGCAAATACTCGTTTTTACACGCATATCATCACTTCTTTTAAACACTCTCTCTACCTTATACAGATTCTTTTGACTGCCCTTCTCAAGCTGAAAAGTAAAAGATACGGTAATGGAGTCCTCCGCATGATTAAGAATGCCATGGGTATTGTTCGCTGCTCTTTCAACTTTTCCGTAAAGGGCGAGAGTCATTGCATCAAGAATAGATGATTTTCCGCTTCCGGTAGGACCAAAGATCCCAAAAATTCCACCTTCGCAGAGTGCTTCAAAGTTTATTTCCTGTTTTTCTCTGAAGCTGTGCAATCCTGCAACAGCAAGTGTTATAGGCTTCATCCCTGTTCACCTTCCTCTTCCCCTTGTTCAGAAGCCAGTTCCAGAAACAGCTTCATCACCTCATCATCCGGCTTCGCTCCTCCTGTTTGTTTTTCATAAAACTTGAGAAATCTTTCTTCAAGCGGGACATTTTTTTGCAGGCTTTCTGTTTCACCGTGAGAATTACTCGCTGCAAACACCGGACGAATATGGAGAATGCCTGTATGTGCTTTGCGAAGACCGTGGATTTGCTCCAGTGACAGCTGATCTGTCAAGGAAATCTCAAGATCAACCCAGGCGTTTCTATCACGCCCCTCATCCAGCCAGCTGTGTACCTGGCTGATTCCCTGCTCTGCTCTCCACTTTACAAGCGGTCTTCCTGAAGATAAAAAAATCTCCGAGACATTTGCTTCCCCGCCAGGCTTTATATCTGCAATACTGACTGACTTGGCATAGCCCGCTTCCGAAAAGCTGTATGCGAGAGGAGAACCGGAATATCTTGACAGGGTTTTCGCTCTTTTTATGTTTTGGGGACGGTGCAAATGCCCTAGAGCAACATATTGTGCCTGCTCGGGCAGGCTTGTTGCTGCAACCGTATAAGCCCCTCCTACTTCTATAGGCCGCTCAGAATCCGTAGAGCTTCCTCCTGCGACATAAATATGACTCATTGCCACATTCACGGTATCATGGCAGTAACCTTCACACATTTTTGCAAAAACGCCCCTGATTTTCTCATCATATTTGTTTCTCAGCTGCAGCTCTTCCAAATCCTTCGACAGCACCTCCGAAAGCCTTGACTCTGAAGGATATGCGAGGGCCGCTACATTGAGTTTTTCCCGGGCAGCCGGAACAGGAATGGACAATAGCTCCATTTGCGGCTGGCCGATCAGATAAATGCCCTGCTGCCCTGCAAGGGGGGAAGCTGCAGAAAGCCGGTCAGGATTATCATGATTGCCTGCAATGACCACCACCGGACGCTTTCCTTTATCAGACAGCCTTGAAATGCTCTCATAAAAAAGCTGTTCAGCTGCTGCCGGGGGATTGACTGTATCAAACGCATCGCCTGCCATCAGGACAGCATCGATTTTTTCCCTCTCAACAATGTCCGCCAGTTCATCCAAAAACTGCTCCTGTTCAGCGAGCCTGCTTCTGCCTTCAAGCGTTTTTCCAAGATGCCAATCTGCTGTATGAAGTAAACGCATATGCATTCTCCTTTCGTAAGAAAAGCGCAAGGCGCCATTTCAGCAGCTTTCATCACCTGCTGCAGCGGCGCCTTTAGCCTGACAAGTTACTATTAACAATTCATCTGGAACACAGGGTTCACTTCCCAGACAGACAGGCTGTCCGCTGCGTGGATGCTGCAGCTGCGTCTCCGCCTTCCCTTCATGTTCCAGAGCATGGCTATTTCTTTATTTCCAATAAATATCCTCCGTCCAGGAAGTATAGATATTTTGATGCTACCGGCCTTTTTAATATTTTTTCTACAGCAAGAGCATACAAATTCACCTGCACTTCATATCTGTCCTTCAATATCTCTTTTGCACCTTCAAATCCACCTTGAAACCTGCCCTGAATTGCATCTGTTTTAAAGTCCAGCAAAACAAGGCCGTTACTGTCTTCAAACAAACAGTCGATAATTCCCTGAACAAGCACACTTTCATTGTCCAGGGGCGTTTGATGCTCTTTATATACTTCTTCTGCCGGAAGAGCCAAATTGAACGGCACCTCTCTGGAAACATGATCGGCCATTAACAGCCTTAATCCGATTTCGGAAGAAAAGAAGGAGACGATATGTTCAAACTGAAGAGCGTCATACTGATCGCTTGTAAGAATTTCTTTGGAAACCAGCTCTGCAGCATAATTTCTTAGAAAGCTCTGATCCATGCCTTTTTTCAGTGGAACATGCTGCATAAATGCATGCAGCGCAGTTCCCTGCTCAGCTGCCGTCAGCTTTTTTTCCTGCATAAAGGTTGGCCTGTCATACAGGAAATTTCTTTTCCGGTTCAGTATGGAAGTATCGCTGTACTCGTCATGATATTCCTGCTGCCTTTTGATTTCAGATACCGACTGTTTTGCACGGTGGACAGCTGCATCCTGGAAGGAATATTTCCATGTCAGTCGCTCTTCAACCTCTCCTGCCCACTTCGTCTCCAGCGGGACAGGCTCCCCATTTTCCAAAGCTTCTTTTCTGTCGCTCTGGATATCGTCAAAGCTGAATTCCTCCTGCACCAAGTCACTTTCCTCCACAATGCTCACAGACCATTTGGAAGGATCATCTGCTATAGCAGATGTCATTTCTGACTGAGAAAGAACACGTGCGTCTCTGTGCCTGATGATGGCAGGACCGATCCAGTCCAGGTAGGATTTTGCCGCAAGCCTTTCATGATCAGGAATCAGCCAGTCCTTATGCTCCAGCATCTGAGTCCAGCTTCCTATGCTTTTTTCAGCATCCTTCATGGTTCCAATCAGAAACAGCTTTTCTTTTGCTCTTGTCAGCGCCACATACAGCACCCTGAGTTCTTCTGACAAAAGCTCAACCTTCATTTTTTTCTTGATTGCTGTTAAAGGAAGAGTGGGATAGCTGATTCTGTATTTAGGATGAATATATTTGGTTCCAAAGCCCAGCTCTTTGTCCAGCAGATGCTTTTTGTTAAGATCCATCATATTAAACTGCCTTGCTAATCCTGCTGCAAAGACTACCGGAAATTCGAGACCTTTGCTGCTGTGTGTTGTCATAATCCGAACAACGTCCTCCTGTTCTCCAAGAGCCCTTGCAGCACCAAGATCATCTCCGCGTTCCTGCATTCTTTCTATGAATCTTAGAAACCGGAACAAGCCGCGGAAGGAAGTAGATTCATATTGTCGGGAACGATCATAAAACGCCCTCAGATTGGCCTGCCTCTGCTTGCCCCCAGGCATTCCGCCAACGTAGTCAAAGAACTTTGTGTCACGGTAAAGCTGCCAAATCAGGTCTGACACAGACCCCTTCCGCGCCAGGTCGCGCCAGCCCTGCAGGCTGCTGTAAAATCCGCTGATTTTTGCAAAAAGTCCCTGATGCTCTCTTCCTGCTTCAGCCAAAAACCCTTTGACTGCATCGTAAAATGCACCCTTGTTTCCGTAAAGCTTAATGGTGGCAAGCTCATTTGAGGACAAACCGATTACAGGCGATCTCAGCACAGATGCGAGCGGAATATCCTGATATGGATTATCAATCACCTTAAGCAAAGACATCATGATAGCTACTTCTGTCGCTTCAAAATAGCCATTTGAAAGGCTGGCATATACCGGAATACCCTGCTGCTTAAACTCTTCAAGTATCTGCGGAGCCCATGGCATAGAGCGGAGAAGAATCACTATATCTTTGTAAGTAATGTTTCTAGTTCCATTCAGTTTACGGTCATAAACCTGAAAACGGCTGTGAACCAGCTCGCGTATTTTAGATGCCATCAGCCTTGCCTCAAGCTGGACAGTTTCAAGCTCTTCTGCATCAAATTGTCCTTCTTCTGCTTCGTCTGTAATTCCCGGCCCCTTTGAAATCAGGAGCAGTTCTGCATTCATTTCACTGCTTGGCGGATACTGCGCACCCAGTTTTAATTCCGCATCAATATCGTAGGCAATCTCGCCGACCTTTTCCCCCATCACCTGTTTGAAGAGGTAGTTGGTACCATCCAGCACTTCCGCTCTGCTTCTGAAGTTTCTGGAAAGGTCAATTCTCAGGCCTGGTCCCGACCCGTCCTGCGTAAATTTTTTATATTTGCTGAGAAACAAAAACGGCTCAGCCAGGCGGAATCTATAGTAGGGTAAGAAACCGGCGCCTTACTGCGTTTCTGCAGCAGGTTTCCAGGAACTCCCCTCCGAACCGTACGTACTCCTCTCAGAGTATACGGCTCTCCACTTACAAACATCTATCATGGTTGATCTCTATCAATATGACTTACTTTACATACAGCCCATGCCCGTCTTTGTTTAATCAGCATCATCGCGGTAAAAATTGAGGCAATGCACTGCAAAGCTTACATGTTCCTAAAACGTAAAGTTAAAAGCTTTTTCTCAATATACATAGAATAATGTACGCTCTGTCTGTATCATTTCCAAGGCTGTCTTTGTTTGAATCCGTCATTAAAAAAATATGCGATTCTTGCACCATGCTTTGTTTCGTACTGTATTCCCCAGTCTTTGCCTCTCTTGTACTTCACTTTCATTTGACTGACTGAGGATTTATACTTATTCGCAAGTGTTTTCAAGCAGCTGTATTCCATGACGTGTCGAAGCTGCCGCATTTTTGGACTGACGTTTTCCGCTAGACAGTAATAATGATACAGCTCACGCAGTTCAGCATTGTATGTTTCGATGATTTTCAGATCGGATAGACCGGTCAGTTCCGGTCTGTGAAGCATATCCCATTGCTTCGCATCAATATCCTTGACCATTTTTCGTGTGACAATTACTTTTTCAATCGTACCTGTTGGAATTTCCAGCTGTACAGTGCCGTGATATTTTCGTTCTTCGATACTGTGTTGTTTTTTTGCTGCACGATGGTTATGGCTGATGAAAACGTCATAACCTAAAAAACCAGTTGAATGGGTACTGTGTCTAATATGCGTTTTCACTTCCTGCATTTCCAGCTTCAAGTGTTCTTTCAAAAAGCTTTCGGCATCATTTTTTATCTGCTCGCAATCTTCTTTACTTCCATGAACACCGATGAGAAACTCATCTGCAAATCTCACGTATTTCATCCTCTTGCAGCTTTCACGGATTGGGTCTGAAGTATTTTCCTTGTACTCTTTTAGAAGAGTCTCGCGAAGTTTTTCTTCGGGCTTCTCCTTATCCTTCTTCAACCGCTGCATATAAAAGGATGGTTTCAATTTCTCTTCAACAAACGTATCAAACTCATTGTAGTAGATATTTGCCAGCAGAGGACTCAGGGTTCCTTCTTGAGTTGTCTCATTATAAGTCCTTTGGAGTTTCCACTGTTCCAGATAGCCGGCCTTCAGCAATTTCCACAATAGCCGAATAAATTTCTCATCTTTGATGCGTTTTCTCAAGATGTTGATCAGTACTTGATACTGTATGTTGTCAAGAAATCCTCCTATCTCACCTTTTATGAACCAGTTAACACCTGAAAATGACTGCTTCACTTGTATGAACGCGGTATGATGACTTCTTTTTTCCCCTAACTCATGAAATTGCTGTGAGAATGCCGGTGCATAAATCGCTTCTAGGATCATGCGGCACACTTCTTGAACTACTTGGTCTGAAACTGCAGGGATACTTACTGGTCTTGTTCTGCCGTTTTTCTTTGGGATAGTATGGTTGCGGACTGTCTTCGGCTGATAAGTCTCATCTTTTAGAGAGGCAATGATTGATTGTATCTTTTCCCCGCCGAAGCTTCCTGCTTTATCATCGATTTCTTTTGCTGCGCTGCCTTTATTCCTGCATATGTTGTCATATGCTTTACTATGAAAATCTTCATTATAGAGATTTCGGTATAAGCGGTCATATTGATAATGTTCTTTTGCTGCCTGTTTTGATAGATTGTATAAAACAATATCTGAACTTTGCATAGAGCATTTCGCTCCTTTCTTCATTGTTTATACATTGCAAGCTGCTCCCCTTCGCCATGTAACAGGCTTTCCCTGTCTCAGACTACTATGGGAGCTCCGTTGCCATATTGGATTTTCAGTACCCTTGTACATAGCCATTCGGCATTCCAACTTAGGCAATCCCCATTTAGTATATTGTATACAGGCTGCGATTCGTTGTCGGAAGGAACACTCATCCTTTTTCTCCATCCGGAGATGCGTCCATTCTTCTTTTTCAGAAACTAGGTTTGTGCATCAATTTAGTACACTCCCCCATGTTCAGCCGCATATATGATTTGTACTGAACAGAATGGATTCCAGGTTTCAAACGGTTTCCCAGACGGGCAGCATCACCCCGCTCGGATTGTTCTTCAAGCAGTATAGCCTTCTTCCTTATACAAATCTTTTATATCTCGCCATTCAGCCGTAACCTTTCCGTTTAGGTTAACTTATGGCTTTAACCGGCATGCTGCACTCCCTCTTTGGTTTCCCTCCAAGATAAGCCGGCTGATATATAAACCGTTTCTGTAGTTTATCCACCGCCTAATGGTGACATATACAATACCCTTATGGGCGCACAATCGACTGCTTCACATCGCCCACCATAAACATATTTCCTGATGTTTCATTCCCCTTTGCAACGAGCCTCAAGATCGCTTCCTGCACAAGATTCGTGTCCTGATATTCATCCACCAGGACCTCAGCGAACTGATTTTGGTAATAGGAGGCGGCCTCGGTTGGCATTCTGATTCCATCCTCATCCACTGTTGAAAGCACCTGAAGACAGTAATGCTCAAGATCTGTAAAATCAACCAGGCCTTTCTCCTGCTTCACTGCTTGAAATCTCTTAGCGAACTTCTCTACCAGAGAGACAAGCGTTTCAATGACCGGCTTGAGCTCTTGCAAATCTTTCAAATAGCTTTCATAGCTTCGGGAAAAGTATTCATCCTGCAGCTGCTCTATCTGCTTTTTCACAGAATTTCTCAAAGCTGTTGCCTGCTCAATCAGCTTGCTGTCATAAGCGTCTCCCCTGCATGCCTTTGCTCTGCTGAACGAAACAGCGGGCACAGCTTGGGATAATGCCCTCCAGTCATCCATCACCTTAATAAGCCCGTCGATTTGACTGATATCATCCAGCAGATTTTCTGCACGCGGTGCGGGTCCTCCCGGAAGCTTTGTGAGCTCAAGTGCCCCCTGCAGTTTTTCTTTGGCACCGAGAAGCTGCAGCTCTATATCCTGCTTCACATACTGAAAAAACGGAAGTTCTTCTAAAACCCTGCCCTCTGTGTCATAGCCGGCCTTCAGTTCCGACAGCCACCGGCCCGGATCCGGGTTTGAACGGGAAAAGAAATAAATGTCACGGATCAATGTTGAAAGCTCAAGGTCATTTCTGTCTGACGTATATCGGTCCACCAGATCAAAAAACGGCTCATTGTTTTCCATTCCATATTCTTCTTCAAACAGATCATTCAACACCTCATCAATCAAAAGCGCGCCTTCCGTTTCATCTGCAATCCGGAACCCTGGATCAATGTCAATTCTGTAATAATACTTGCGGATCACATTTAAACAAAAGGAATGAAGCGTTGAGATAGAGGCACGGTTCAGCAATGAGAGCTGCCTTCTGATATGAAGGGAAGCAGGACTTTCCCTCAGTGCCTTTTCCAGCGCTTCCCCAATTCTCGACTTCATTTCTGCAGCAGACGCATTTGTAAAGGTCACCACAAGCAGGCGGTCCACATCTACCGGGTTTTCCTTGGAAATAATCTTTCTGATCAGCCTTTCAACAAGAACCGCTGTTTTTCCCGACCCCGCTGCGGCGGCAACAAGGATATCCTGGCCGCTGGCAGCAATTGCCTTCCACTGGTCATCTGTCCACTGGCTGTTTTCCGGTTTTTGCGGATACTTCATCATCCTTTTCTGCCTCCTCTTTCAGCCGTTTTAAAACCTCTTCATTCGTCTCAGGCTTTAATACTCGGTACTGATTTTCTTCCAATGACACATCAAACTGACAGACAGATTTGAATTCGCAGAAGGTGCAGGGAACTTTGTCTTTGATTTTGTAAGGTGCAACATCAATCACACCATCCGTAATATCTGTCCCGATTTGCTTGAACTGCTTTCTCACATGATTTCGCAGCAGGCTGAAATCAGCTTCGCTTGCAATCTGTGAATCCGAACGGAAGCTGCCGTCCTTTTTCAGCCCGGCTGAAACAATGGAGGATTGTCCGGATTCAAGCGTAGTATCCATCAGTCTGAGGGCTTCCTCGTCGCCAAGCAGCAGGCCTTTCATTTTAAATTTTTTGAAAATCTCTTCTTCTACCATGTCTTCTGAAATCCAGCTTTTAGTGTTGATAAGAGGATCATGAACATGAAAATACAGAACTCCCGCCGGAGAAGCCTCTACTCCCAGCCATTCCGTGGAATGAGTTAATATCACATCAAGGTACGTAAGCATCTGTAGGGCCAGTCCGTAATAGACCTCTGACAAATTCAGCGTTTTATCGCTTGACTTAAAGTCAATAATGCGCAGCAAGAGCCCCTTGGAACTGTCGGCTTTGTCCACCCTGTCAATTCTTCCTGCAAGCTCCATCGTACATCCGTTATCAAGCGTGAATCGTATTGGCGGGAGTGCTTCGCTTTTTCCAAAGCCAAGTTCAATTCCGGCCGGAGAAAATCCGCTTGCCCTCGCATGCTCGCTGATGACAGAGGATGCTCTCGCAATAATTCTCTGCAGCTTTCTCATCAGGTACATATGGCGGTTGGAGCTCAGCAATATTTCTCTTTGAAGACGAGGCGCCAGCCTGTTCACTGCATCCTCAGACAGCCTTTCGCATTGAGAAGCAGTGAGATCCTTCCAGTCTGTTTTCATTTCCTGCAGCCTGTCCGATATCAGTTTTAAAGCGGAGTGGAACAGCTGGCCGATATCAGGAGCTTCCAATCTGTAAAACTGCCTTTCTCTCAGTTTTAATCCATGAGAGGCAAAGTGAGAAAATGCGCAGGCCTGGAATTGTTCCATTCTTGAAACACTGCCCATAATATGCTCCCCGTACAGCTCTCTGCTGACCTCTTTTTCAAGCCGCTGGGGCTCATTTTTATAAAACAGGCTGCTGACAAGACGCGCTGTCAGGCTGGAATAACTGCCATTGATCAGCTGATTATAAGCTTCCCACCAGCCGTCATGAATAGGGTAGTTTCTCTTCCATGCCTGCAGCTGCGAGGTTAGGTAAGTCAGCGTAACAGACGGATTCACCATAAAATCCAGCTGTTCTATGTCCTGCAGTTCCTGCGGCTCGTTCAGCAGCATATGCTGCTGCATATCTGGAAATATTTCCTGCAGGCGGCGGATCAGAACGGAAGGAAGCAGTGATTTTCCTTCAGCATCTGCGAGCGGATAGGAAATAAACAGCTCTTCTGATGCGCTCGTCAGCGCCAGATAGATAAGGAAATTTTCATCCAGCAGCTGCTGCCGTGCATTTGGGGCAAGCTCCATCCCGCTTCTCCACAGCAGCTCCCGGTCCTCCTCAGAAAGCACACCCTCTTCTGCAGGCTTTGCCGGCAGAACCCCGTCATTTGCGCCGAGGATAAAGCTGCATTTTATATCAAAGAACCGTGATCTTGTTAAACTTGCCACCAGCACCTGATCCATTGCCGGAGGAACCAGCGCAAACTTCAGCGCTTGCAGCCCGCTGTCGATCATATCGTTAAATAAAGCGTGGCTGATTTCCGTTTCATCCATCATTTCAACAAATTCATCCAGCATGGAGATAACGGCATTCCATACCTGGTCATGCTCCCTAGCTTCGACAAGGCGGCCGGCTTCTTCACTTTCAAACTTTAATTGCTCCAGTTTCTCGGGAATCTCCAGCTCTTCAAGAAATAGATAGAGAGCCTGTGCTTTTTTCCGGCCTGTTTTCCCTCTTTTCAGTCTGCTGCTCAGTGTTTTCAAGGGAGGAACAATCATTTTCTTCATGCTGTTGAGCTTTTCCTCCATTTGAAGTTCTGCATCTGTAACAGCAAAATCCTCATCAAGGGACGTGAACCTTCTATACACCCAGCGGACATCCTCTGTCCAGCGCTTGCCTTGAATACCATAGGAAAGAACATAATTTTCAAGCTGATCAGCATCTTCACGGAGCTGATGCCTGGATGCGCCGGACGGGTAGAGAAGCTCTGTTTTGATGCAGCGGAACACCGGCTCATAACGCCAGTTTCCGGTTACCGTCTCCAGGCTCGAGCGAATAAGTTCTATCAAGGGATGAGAAAGCATGGAACGTTTCTGGTCAATAAAGTAGGGAATATCATAGTCTCTGAAAATCTGTTCAATGAGATCATGATAGTCTCCGCTGTTTCGAACCAGCAGTGCCATATCTCTATAGCGGAAGCCCTTTGTTCTGATCAGGCTTTGAATCTTTCTCGCGATCCCTTCTATCTCAGCCCTGCGGTTTGCTGCCTGCAGCAGGCAGATATCTGTCTCTTGTTCAAACTTTCTGGTTGGTCTTGAATCATAATGCTTTTCGAGATGAGCAAGGGAAGGAGAACCTGCAAATCTATGAAGTTCTTTTCGGACCTCGCAAACTCCTGTATCCAAACCGTTTTTTTGCGCCAGGCTGGTCAGTTTGTTGTAAGTCAGCCCTGTCATATGAAACAAATGCAGCTCATGAGGAAGGTGTTCATCAAAAGGCTTATCAGCTGTAAGAGCAATTGTAACGCTTCTTGCATGCTTCATAATCTGCTCAAGCACCTGATATTCCTGTGGTGTAAAATGATAAAAGCCGTCTATATAAAAATCTGTTTCTGCTATGTTTGGCCAGTGCTCTATTTTTTCACTCAACAGCCTCAAATAATCTTCAGAATCGATATAGTTCCGGCTCAGCTCCTTCTCCATTCCCGCATACAAAAGTGCAAGGTCGTGGATTTTCCCGGACAAAGCCTGTTCTCCTGCTGAAGCAGCGGAGTTAAGATCTTCAAATTGTGACTGAAGCTCTTCCACTGACACGCAGTACCTCTTCAGTTCTGTCAGCATTACTTCAACGTGTTCAACAAAGCCCGCTTTATCACTGGCTTTTGCATATACTCTCAGTTGCTGGCGGTTCTCTTCAATCAGCTTGCGCAGCATCATCTGTATGCCCGTGCTGGATAAATACTGTCTCGTCATGCCCCCGGTTTCCTGAAGCACCCTCCATGCAAGCCTTGTAAAGCTGTACACCTGGGCGCGCATCATGCCGCCAAGTCCCGGGGTTTTGGCAAGCCTGTATTCCATCGCAAAAGTCATTTGATCGGGAACCAGCAGCACCATTGGGCTTCCCGCCGGATCCTCAAACAGCTTTGAACGGATTTCACCGAGAAGCTCCTCTGTTTTTCCGCTTCCGGAACGGCCTAACACAAACTTCATTTCCATGCATTTCCCTCCATTCCTATGTAAATATTTTCATTTTCACAATGATCTATTAACAGGAAAAAGGCATATCTCTCAATATGCCCTTTCAAAAACAAACATATATTCTTATTTTACTAGAAATCAGCTGGAAATGCCATGAAAGGAAACAGGAAAAAATGCCCCTCAAAAGCTGCATTTCTCTGCCCATTCATGACCTTTATTTCACTGATACTCTTCCAACAATGTCTTCTGACCTTACAAGTCCAAAGTGCCTGCTGTCTCTGCTGTACAGCCGGTTGTCTCCCGCTACAAAAAAATGTCCCTTGGGAATTGTCCGGTGATGGGAAATATCCTTAAGCGAGAAATTTCCCGTCATCCTGCTTCCCGGAAGCTTGTCCTTTTCTTGAAGGAGAAAAGGTTCATTCATCAGCACTCCATTGACATAGAGCTGATCATTTTTGTATTCTAAACTGTCTCCGGGGAGACCGATAATTCTCTTCACATAATTCTCCCTCGTGTGCGGAGCGAGAAACACGACAACATCAAACCGCTTGACGGGTACAAAGAGATGAGAAAGCCGGTTGATGGAAAGATATCTGCCCTCTTCCAGTGTGGGCTGCATAGAAATGCCTTCTACCTTGTATTCGGTGAAAATGAAGCTTTTGCCAACAAGTATCAAAACAAGCCCGCAAATGGCAGACATCAGCCAGCGCCTTTTTCTCATCTTTCATTCCCCCGGATTTCCTGTTCAGGCTCGGACAGTTTTGACCCCAGCCTTTTTTCCACCTGTTTCCCCACAATCCACATGATAAAAATGACAACGCCTGCTATAATCGCTTTTTGAGGCTGTGTGAGCAGCGATCTTACATCTTGTCCAATATAGCTCAAAACAAAAATCATGACCAGCTTGCCGGAAAGGACTGCAAGACTGAACTGCCACATGCTGATTTTTGACAAGCCTGCTACAACATTCACCGCCGCTGACGGCGTAAATGGAAAGCACAAAATCAAAAACAGGGGCGTAAAGCCGTGTCTCTCCACCCATCCTGTCATCTTGCGAATCACTTTCCTCTCCCTTAAAAAACGGAAAAAGCGTTTATTTCCAAGTCTTCTGACAATAATAAAGACAAGAATGGCTCCGACAGAGGCGCCTAACCATGATAATAAAAAACCGATCCATAATCCAAAAGCATTCGCATTTGCTACAACAAATAATAGTAATGGAAGAAACGGCAGGAATGCTTCCAGCATAGGCAGAAGAATTCCCACTACCGGGCCGAGCGTTCCATATTTTTCAAAGATATCCAATACATCTTCTATTGTAATTGTCCTCAGCACGTTTTCCCAGCTCATGAATTGCTCCTTTTATGCGTACTGACTATTATTTTACACGTTTCTTCAAAAACTTTAAATAAAGAGCATTTTTTTACAAAAAAACCTGCTTGAAAAATAGCGTACTTTGCTTTACACTAAAAACGAACAAACGTTCCTATAAGAGAGGTCATGCAGCATGACAAGAATACCCGGAGATATTCGCGACATCATTGAGATGGGCATCTACCTGCCAATGACAATCACGGTTCTGAACCGCGACCTGGAGGTGATCAGCAAAAGCCCGTTTAAACTGAAACAGCCCTACCTGAGCTTGGTGGAGAATTCGCTGAAACAAGCACAGCGGGATCTCTCTGAAGTCAGGCAGAAGCTGAGGAAAGAACATATTAAGATAAGCGAACTGAAAAGAGATGAAGCTTTTACACTGTATTCCTTTCATTATAAGGGCTACGAAGAACAACACAACTATTTCAATCCCCGGATTCGAAACAAAGTCTCCGAGCTGCTGGAAGACTATCTTCTGCAAAAAAGAAATATCTAATGCTGATTCTTTAGGTCTCTCATGAGCTGTTCATACAGAAAACTGACAGGCATTTTATCTTTTGGAAAAAGCATCATGCTCATTTTTTGCTGTTCCTCTTCTATACGGGAAGAAATCACGGTCCGCAGCTGTGCAGTACGGTAAAGCTGAGTTTGAAAAGAGTGCTTGGACACAGACACAGTGGTTTTGTCACCGTTGACAAAGAGTACTTCAGTGTCATAGTAATTAATACTGTCATATTTATCTACATACCCGTGGGATAGCCATGCGCAATGAAGTTTAGACGAGGATGATGTCGGGAAGAAATAGATTGAACTGGCAGGATCTACAACAATTGGAGGCTTGTGTGTTATTCCTGTTGCTTCCTTTGTCCCCGCCTTTCTTCCTTCATAGCTGGATCCAAAGTACCTGCAGCTTCTGTCAATCAATTCCAAAGGTTTCGCTTTCACAATAATTTCTTTGTCAGTTTCCAGCACTTTAGAGTAAGTGCTGTCTCCTTCTTCAAGCGGCAGGATTGCCATTGTAAATCTGTTAACATTGTACTTCTCTTCCATCATACTCCCTTGCTTTTTCATCATTCCACCTCACAAAATTAGGAAATTTATACCATAGGTAAAATTTATCATTTTATGATGCTTTTTTCTATATAGTTTACAAAAAATTTAAAAAATTACCTGAAATTTACATTGTATATTTCTTTTATTAGTAAGATTCACAGTCTTTTTTCATTGAAAGTTCACCTTTCACTGGTGGAAAAGTCAATTTTACAGCAGTAAACCTGATTATTAGGTCTTTTGGATTATCTAGGGCGATTTTCCCTGTTTTATCACTAAATGATAGGTGTATGGTTAAGAGACAAATAGAAACTGAAAGGAAAGGAAGGGAAGCGCGTGTTCAAAACATCAGCTTTGTGCCTTGGCCCTGCTGTGATGATATTCTTCGGGCTGCATGTTTTTCAAAGTGTACCCCTTACATTTTTGCTCTTTTATGGCTGGCTCGTTACCTTTTCTTTCTTATATGTTAGAACTCAATCACGCTTCAATCTGATTTTTTGGCGAAGTTTTCTTGCATTGAGGCCTGTGGTGATCGGTATACTGAGCGGTGTCATCTTTCTGTTGATTATTTACGGAACTGTCTCGCTGTTTGTTGATACGTTTTTTAATCTGGAACAGGTAAGAATGCTGCTGATCAGCTGGAGTTTCACAGGCAACTATGTATTTGGCTTGGCCTTTGTTTTAGTATTCATTAATCCTGTTTTGGAAGAGGTGTACTGGCGTGGATATATGATGGATCGTTTTTTGCGAACATCAGGGCCGCTCTCAGCCATTGCAGTAACATCCTTCTTTTATGCCTTCTATCATCTGCTTTCGATCTGGTACATTTTCAGCTGGCCGTATAATCTTCTCATAGTGCTGCCTGTGTTTGTGGCCGGTATTGTATGGGGCCTTTTTAAGTACAAGCTGCGCTCTGTAAGCGCCCCTATTATCAGCCATTCGTTTGCAGATGGCGGCATTTTACTTGTTTACTTTACGTATGTTGCTGTTTGATTACAAAAGCATTAATAAATTTTCTAAAAATTTTAAAAATTTTGTTGATTTTTTCACCCTTGGTCCATATAATATAAAAAAGGCATCAGGGGTGATCTTTCATGAATAATAAAAAGTCGTATAACGAAATCCTGAAGTCCCGCAATAACCAGAAACAGCAGGAATTGAAGGAAACCTCAATTCTCGATGTGTACATCCAAATGATTCTTGATGAAGCAATGTTCAGTCGAAAACTTTTGCTGCTGGAAACTCAAATTAACGAAGCTCTGGACAAAAACGATAAAGAGTCTTTCATGGAATTATCTGTCCAATACAACAGGCTGAAGCTTGCTCTTTAAACCAATCTCTGATTGGTTTTTTATATGCTGAAAACCCTTCTGCACAGCAGAAGGGTAAGTGATGGTTATACAGTAAATTGCTCAGCCTCGGTTGAGCCTTTCAATGCCGTAGTCGATGATGTTCCACCTGTGATAACCTGTGAAACTTCATCAAAATAGCCAGTACCCACCTCGCGCTGATGGCGTGTAGCTGTGTAGCCGTATTCCTCACTGGAAAACTCAGCCTGCTGGAGTTCTGAGTAGGCAGCCATTCCACGGTCTCTATATTTCCTGGCAAGCTCAAACATACTGTGATTTAAGGAATGAAAGCCCGCCAGTGTAACAAATTGAAACTTGTAACCCATTTTAGCAATTTCTTTCTGAAAAGATGCGATGGTATTTTCATCAAGCTTCTTTTTCCAGTTAAAGGATGGAGAACAGTTGTAAGCCAAAAGCTTGCCCGGAAACTTTTCGTGTATCGCGGAGGCGAATCTTCTTGCCTGCTCCAAATCAGGTTCACTTGTTTCACACCAGACAAGGTCCGCATAAGGAGCATAAGAAAGCCCTCGTGCAATCGCCTGATCCAAGCCGGATTTTGTCCGGTAAAATCCTTCCGGAGTTCTTTCCCCTGTAATAAAAGTCCGGTCTGCCGGATCAATATCGCTGGTGATTAAGTCCGCAGCATCAGCATCGGTTCTGGCAATGATTAGTGTGGGCACACCCAAGACATCAGCAGCCAGGCGGGCGGAAATAAGATTTTTCACGGCAGTTTGAGTCGGCAGCAGCACTTTTCCTCCTAGATGACCGCACTTTTTTTCTGAAGACAGCTGATCCTCGAAATGAACCGCGGCAGCTCCGGATTCTATCATGCTCTTCATTAGCTCGAATACATTCAGCTGACCGCCGAACCCTGCTTCCGCATCGGCAATGATTGGTGCAAACCAGTCTATGTCTCCGCTTTGCTCCATATGCTGAATTTGATCCGCGCGCTGCAGTGCCTGATTAATCCGCTTTACTACATGGGGGACACTGTTTGCCGGATACAGACTTTGATCCGGATACATATTTCCTGACAGATTTGCATCTGCTGCTACCTGCCAGCCGCTCAGGTAGATAGCCTTTAAACCTGCTTTTACCTGCTGTACAGCCTGATTTCCTGTTAAAGCACCAAGCGCATGAATATATGCTTCATTGTGCAAAAGATTCCAGAGCTTTTCTGCCCCTCTTGCGGCAAGGGTATATTCAATGTCGATCGAGCCTCTCAGCTTTAATACCTCTTCTGCAGCGTAAGGGCGCTGTATTCCCTTCCACCTTTCATTCATTTCCCAGTTTTCCTGCAAATCCGCTAATCTTTGATCCATCGTTCATTCCTCCCATTTTTTATAAATATTCGTAGCACTCCAACGTTAAAAATTCCGGAAAATTGTCATCCTCGACAAGCTTTTGAAAAAGAGCTGCCGCTTGTTCATACCGCCCCTTCTCGTATGCTTCTGTTCCCAGCTCCCTCTGCAGGTTCCTCAGCTCCTCCTCCTGCAAAGTTTCGTAGAGACTCCTGGTAACTTTGCGTCCGTCTTCCAGCACCCCTTTTTCATGGCGAATCCACTGCCAGAGCTGAGCCCGGGATATTTCGGCGGTTGCAGCATCCTCCATCAAATGATGAATGGGAGCTGCCCCTCTGCCTGAAAGCCAGGATGCAATATACCGGATTCCTACATCAATGTTGGTTCTTACACCGCCTTCTGTAATCGAGCCGTTTGGCACGATTAGCAGATCTTCCGCTGTGACTGATACGTCTTCTCTTTTTCTATGAATCTGGTTATCCTTCTGGATATACTGTTGAAATACATCCAGCGCTTCCTTCACCAAATCTGGATGAGCAACCCAGGTTCCGTCATGTCCGTCTCTTGCCTCCCTTTCCTTGTCAGCTCTCACTTTGGCAAATGCTTTTTTGTTTTTCTCCTCATCATGCTTGACTGGTATCTGGGCAGCCATTCCGCCGATACTGTGTGCATTTCTGCGATGGCAGGTTGAAATAGCCAGCAATGAATACGCTCTCATAAAAGGAACAGTCATAGTGACCTGTGCACGATCAGGGAGGATAATGTCTTGATGATTACGCAGCTTCTTCAGATAGCTGAAAATATAATCCCATCTTCCGCAGTTCAAGCCTGCAGAGTGTTCTCTTAATTCGTACAGTATTTCGTCCATTTCAAAAGCAGCGGGCAGTGTTTCAATCAGGACTGTAGCTTTGATGGTGCCGGGTCGAAGGGACAATTTTTCTTCAGCAAAGCAGAAAATCTGATTCCACAACCTTGCTTCCAGATGACTTTCGAGTTTAGGAAGATAAAAATAAGGTCCGCTTCCCTTTTTCACGAGGGTATGGGCGTTATGAAAAAGATAAAGGCCGAAATCGAACAAGCTTGCACCAAGTCTTTTACCATCTAGGAGAACGTGTTTTTCCTCGAGATGCCATCCCCTTGGACGTACTTTCAAAACAGCGGTGTTTTCTTTCAGTACGTATTTTTTTCCGCTGCTGTTTTCAAAGGAAATTGTTCCTTCTACAGCATCCTTTAAGTTGATTTGGCCATTCATGATGTTTTCCCATGTAGGAGATGTAGCATCCTCAAAGTCGGCCATAAAAATCTTGGCACCTGAGTTGAGCGCATTGATAACCATCTTTCTGTCAACAGGGCCGGTAATCTCCACTCGGCGGTCCCTTAAATCCTCCGGTATTTCCGCAATGCTCCAGTCTCCCTGCCGGATATGCTCTGTTTCCGGCAAAAAACCCGGGAGGAAGCCGTCATGAAAGCTTTCCTGTCTCTCCTTCCGTTTGTTCAGCAGGTTTTCCCGTTTCTCACCAAATGTTTGCTGAAGACTAATTACAAATTGCAGTGCATCCGGGGTTAATATTTCCCTGTCTGCTTCCCTCAGTTTTTTTGAAAACTGAAGGCCTGGTACAGAAACAGCCATAGAAATTTCCTCCTTTGAAATTGTTATAATACAGTTACTATAATTTAATACTAATATATAACAGTTTGAAGTAAAAGTGAATCTTTTTTTGAATATTTTCTGAAAAATAAATTTCCTTCTTCTTTTTAGGTGCTTTTCCTATGCAAAAAAAACAATTTCTCATATTTATATCAAAAGGCTGTTTTCTTAAGATGTATTGAAAAAGAAGGTTGAATTGGGGTTCTTTCTTTCTGGAGTCAGAAGAATATTGGGTTCGCAGAGACCGGTGAGGCGGCGCTCAACGGACCGGCCGCTTATTGAACTTCTTATCTTACTTAAGTAACACAGCAACAAATGGTTGAGGAAACAGCTCAAAAAAAGAGGGTGAAGAGATGAAAAAGAGAAATTATCCATTATGGACGGAACTTCCTTATGCAGGAGAAAAACAACCGCCAAGAAAAGCAGTAGAGCCTGATGCAGGAAAATGGCGCACTTATTTTATTCAGCATGACGGATACGGAGGCTTTAAGACCCTTCAAGGCCGCCCCATCAAACTTGATATAACCGATCCCAACAGAATTGACTGGTATCAGCAGTTAAAACAGGTGCAGCAGTCGCTGGCTTCACTAACTGAAAAGAAAATTACCATTGCCCGCTACTGGTCTGCAGGTCCGCCAACAAAACAATGGACACCAATTGCAGACAGGCTGATTGACACATACAGTGTGGAAGCACCACGGGCAGCCAGAATACTCGCGGCTCTTCATGCGGGCATTAATGACGCCATGGTTGCCACCTGGGCGGTCAAGTTTCAATACCTTGTTCCCCGGCCAAATCAGCTTGATCCTCACTTAGCTACGGTTGTTTGCACACCAAAGCATCCGTCTTATGTTTCGGGCCATTCTTCAGTTTCCGGTGCAGCGGAAGTGATATTGGGCTATTTTTTTCCGGGAGAAAAAAACAGGCTGAGGCAGCTCGCTGAAGAGGATGCTGTTTCCAGACTTTATGCAGGCGTTCACTATCCCGCAGACAATCAGGAAGGCCTAAAGCTTGGCAGACAAATAGGAAGAATTGTCATAAGTGAGTTAAAGAAAGACAAAACCTATCTGGGCCAAACTGACATTCCTTATAGAGAAAACCGAAGAGCACAGCTGCTCCCTCCTCCATATGAACAGGCTATTCCTTTTGATTTTGATACATCATGTGACTCTCTGCTCCTGGATTTATCTCCCGGAAAAAGCAACAGAAACAATTATGCACCAAAGCCAAGATTGTATAATTCCCGAAAAAGCTAGGGCTGCGGCAAGGTATAAGCTTCAGATAGAAGAATTTTAAAGAAGTAACCACATGGAATTTCTTTTCAGAAATTTCATGTGGTTTTTATTGTTTAAAGAGTTTTCAGATGTTATGTTTAGGGATATTACAAAATGTGGCAGTAGTTTAGAATTCATGAAGTTTCTCTTCTTAGCAATTGGGGTTAGTGAATTTCACATGCAGAATAAAGGAGGAATAACATGCTAGGCTTACCAAAAGGAGAGGTCTTCCTAGTTCCTTGGTCAAAAGCGTGGAATAAAGAGTTTTTATTAGAGAAAGAAAAAATACAAGATTTAATGAATGAATACGTATTGAATATTCATCACATTGGAAGTACGTCCATAGAACACTTATGTGCAAAACCGGTTATTGATATAGCAATAGAAGTCAGGGATTTTAATGATGGAGAAAAAGCATCACTATTTTTAGAGAAGCTGGGCTATTTTTATCATGGGACAAACATTTTACCAGAAAGACATTATTTTAGTAAGGGTGAACCAAGAACCCATCAAATCCACTTGTACCAATATGGAAATAAATATTTACTTGAACAGATAAGGTTTAGAAATTATCTAAGAAATCATCGTGAAGCAAGAATTGAATATGAACAGCTTAAAATCAGGTTAGCAAAATTATATAAAACTGATAAACATACATACGCAGAAGAAAAGACTAGTCTTGTTCAGTCCATTTTAGAGAAGGTTTAAGGATTTCTTTAGTACACAATGTGGAAAACTGCAAAGGAGAGGATGATGTTATGTTATTTCATTATCATATTTGGACACCACATGTTGAAAAAACTGAACAATTTTATAAGGATCAGGGTTTTCGCATATCTCAGCGGATTGGAAGATATGAAGGAGAGTTTCAAGAGTTTTCTCCTCCTTTAACCTGGGATGACTTCCGGGATAGAAATATTCTTTTTCGTATTATTGAAGCGAGAAAAGGAACTATAAATATCACTTTCGGCTATGGGAAAAGAACAATGTTTGATCATATTGGTTTTCTAGTTGCTCCTAAAGAACTAGAGCAAGTATGCGAAAATGCCATGAAGCTCAGTTGGAAAGTTCAAAAGAATGAACGCAGAACCTTCATAGAAACTCCCTATTCATTTAAAATTGAGCTTCAAACAAATACGGATGTGATTGATTCGTTAAACAGCAGGATTAGGATAGAAGATTTGACGTTGGAAATTCAAAAAGCAGGGTTAGAAAGTGATCTTTTAAGTTTGTTTGGAAGCTATAAGCATAGAGTTCATTCGGAGATTGGAAATGTTGTAACAGTTAAAAAAGTAGTAATGAATAATTTGGCATCTTCACCCGTTGTTGATCCTAATGGCGTTAAAATAATCCATAAAGAAGCACCGAGTTTGTGAGTGCCAACTCGGTGCTTCAAGATACCGGGACAAGGGACCCGTCCCTTTGTCCCACGTCCCTTTGTCCCACTACAGGAAGTGGATCAGAACAGAGTCCCCCACAGGTTTAAAGCCGATATCCATGTATATTTTGTTAGAGGTAGGGTTGCTTAGGTCCGTGTAGAGGCTTGCCGTTTTATAGCCCTTGTTCAGCATAGATTTTGTCAGAGCAGCAACACAGTTGGAGGCATAGCCCCTTCCCCTCAGCTCTCTTGGCGTAAATACGAAATTGATATTCATATTGTTCCTGGTCGGCCTCGTTGCGTTTGCCATTGCCACAATTCTTCCCTCTGCTGCCCAGCCGTAAAGGCCTCCCTGGCCGTACAGTTCCCTGCATTTGTTTTTTGCTTCACTCCGGGTCAGGGGCTGCAGCGTATCTTCACAAAAATCATAAACAGCATTCTCGATAAATAGAAGGTCCTGCAGCGTCAATTTTCTAAACTCTCCACTTTCATCTGGCTGCTTTTTGAGTTCTCTCAATTCATAGATTCGCTGATTCATCACGATTCTGTATTGATAATTTTTTTGTTTAGCCACTTCGGCAGCAATTCGAATGGTTATGTCCCTTTCACCTACAAAACCATGAATATCAGAACACTCATGAATCAGCGTTGAAGCGATCACTTCAATTTCTCCATATGAAACAGGCTCAGCAGCAGACACGATGATCTGCTGCGGCTCTGTCTGAAACAAGATCAGCTGAATTGTTTCCTTTTTTTGAAAAACACCCATGAGAAGCGGGCAAGAACTTCCCTGTTTGCCAGAAGCAGCAAGCAGCCCCAAAAGCAGATTATGAAAGGCTTCATTCTTTTCGAGGCAAGGCACCGTGTCCCTTGAAAAAGACTGAATATCTTGATATTGCCTATAATGAAGCATGACTGCCACCTTCTTCCTTACCTTACATATTCGGCAGCATACTTGAAAACCCTTGTTTATGGAGAATGACCACTTAACTGAATACATTTTCCCAAGCTGATTTAATCCTGTGATTCCTTAAGCTGCTCTTCTGCATGATATTCTTCCAGATACAGAATTCTCTCAAGAATAGTGGGATGGCTGTACCTGAACAGCTTAATTAGAAACGGCGGATGAACCTGGCTTAATCCTGCCTTTGACAGCTCCTGAAAGGAAGAGACTGCAGCTTCCTTGTTATTTGTCAGCTGTATGGCATACATATCAGCGCTTTTCTCCTGATATCTTGAAACCGTATTCGTCAGTGGATCTGACGCAAATGTCAGGGCGCCGATCAAGATAAGAATAAGAGGCAGTGCAGCAATTTGTTTTTTTGAATCAATTTTTAATATACTCCCCCAGTTCCGGATTACCGCACTGGAGAGCTTGTCAATGGCATAAAGGCCTGCAAGCGTTAGGAGCAGATAGCCCGCTATGCCGACATAAATATGCTTCATGACATAATGTCCCATTTCATGGGCCATGATAAACAGTATTTCATCTTCCTTCAATCTGTTTAACGTGGTATCCCACAAGACAATTCTGCTGTTGGATCCGATTCCTGTTACATAGGCGTTTAAAGCATTTGTTTTTTCAGACATGTTCACTTCATATACATGTTCGGCAGGTATATCAGCTTTATCGGCAAGAGCCAGAATTTTCTCTTCCAATTCTTTATTTTCCAGCGGGTAAAAATCATTGTAAAGCGGGTCAATGACAACCGGCTGGATAAACATGAGGAACAGAGAAAAAGGAATGGATAGAGTCCAGGCAATCAGCCACCATCTTTTCTGATATTTTCGTATCAGCCAGAACAACACAGAAACCAGCAGGGCCAT
The DNA here is from genome assembly GCF_009674805.1 of Metabacillus lacus. Lineage (GTDB taxonomy): Bacteria > Bacillota > Bacilli > Bacillales > Bacillaceae > Metabacillus_C > Metabacillus_C lacus. The sequence continues at coordinate 32,587 of NZ_WKKI01000037.1, forward strand.
TAAAAGAAAATTAACCCAGAAATCAATCACTTGATCCTTCATCCAGCCTGTGGTGCTTTGGGTGGTAATCTGGTAAGACAGAGAAATCCGGTAGTTTATCCACTCCACCGGCAAAACACATACCGTCACAATGAGTGACAGCCAAAAAAGGTAAATGGATGTTTTCAAAAAATCAGGTTTTGCAATAGAATCTGACCATTGCTCCATCTTTCTGGACAATCCTGTTAGGAGAACATTAAGCAGAATAAACCATTCATAAGGAACGGTTATAAAATACATAAAGTTCCGGAGCCGGGAATACTCTCCCGACAGCAAAAGCTCCCTGCTGTTCATAAATGTACCCGGATCGGCTGAGGTTCCTTTGAATTGCTCAGGAATACTATCCGGTCCGCCCATATAAATATACCAGTAAACGAAGAGGCCGTATAAAAAGTATCCTAGTACTGCCCCTGTAAGCCATTTGCGCATGCCATGCTGTCCCCCCTGAACAAGCTGTTTCTATAAGTTTAATAAACAGGGACAAGAGTTAGAACCTGCTCTCTGAAATTACCTGAACTTCTTATGTTATTGTGCAGCATCCCTTCCAAAATTAGTCACTGTTCTTAAAACAAGCCCTGAAAAAACTGGCTGTAAATCATGAGTGCAGCAATCGAGCTGAGCACGACAAAAATAACGTTTGCACCCAGGTAGGCAGCGGTGAAAGCAGCAGCTGCTCCTACAATTCCGAACATGGGATCAGCATTGATGAGAAAGATGCCCGGGACAATTAAAGCACCCAGAGTTGCATAAGGAACATTTTTTAATATATTCTGCAGGAATTCCGGCAGCTGAATGCTGCTTAGTGCAACTAGCGGAATCATACGCGGAAGATAGGTTACGACTGCCATTCCGACAATCATGAGAAGAATGGAATTATTCATGATGACTTCCTCCCTTTTTTCTCCAGTACTGAACTGCTTCAATCAAAACGGACGCAGCCACCGTGGAGACAATAATAGACCAGCCTGCCGGGAGCATGGCTGAAAAAGTAAATATGGAATTTAACACCGCTGCCAAAGACGCCAGCAATACCACTTTCCGATGTTTTTTCAAAGAAGGTACAAGAAGTCCAATAAACATGGCATAAAGAGCAATTCCCATGCTCTCTTGTACAGAGACCGGCAAGATATCTCCTACGGCATAGCCTGCAGCAGAATTGACAACCCAGCTGCCATAAGAAATCAGGACAAGCCCGAACATGTAGCCTGCATTAACCGTTCCTTCCTTTGTGGAAGCTACAGAAAATGTCTCATCTGTTAAGCCGAAAGAATACACTGCCTTTTTCCATACCGGATCATTTTCTGCTTTTTCACTAAGTGATGCAGACATGAGAAAGTGGCGGAGATTTAAAATGAACGTTGTTAAGATAATTTCAAAAAGACCGGTATAGGCGGCCAGCAGACTCAGGGATATGTATTGTGCTGCTCCGGCAAATACCAGGATGCTCATCAATGTGGTTTCGCCAATTGATAAGCCTGTACTTTTAGCCAGAATTCCGAATGTCAGGGCAATCGGCATATAACCTACGGCAATGCTGATTCCCGCCTGCATACCGTTAAGAAAGTCAGATTGTTTTTTTACAAGTACTGATGTAGACATAACCTCTAGCCTCCTATGAAGATAATGGATAATAGATTAATAGGTAAAACCCGGCTGGATTTCTTGTTTCATTGGAATAAAAATGTTCTCTGTTTGCCTGAAACCGCAGTGCATCGCCTTTGCCCAAACGGTAATGTTCCTGGGCAATGTCAACGGTTACCTGCCCCTCTGTCACGAGTATATATTCCTCCACTCCTCCATGATGCTCCTCTGATTCATGCCTGGAGTCTGGAGAAAGTTCAATATAGTAAATTTCAAACTTCCGCTGATGATGAAAGGGAAAATAGGAAAATAACTGAAAAGCTTCTGAGGAAGAGGTCACCGGCTCCTTCTCCGCCCTTTTTACAATGTCCGGACCCGCTGAAGATTCTTCAATCAGGCTTGAGAATGATACTTGAAGCCCATTGGCAATCTTCCATAGAGTTGATATGGTAGGGCTGGCTTCTCCTTTTTCGATTTGAGAGAGCATGCCTTTGCTGACCCCTGTTAATGCGGAAAGCTGATCATAGCTGTAATTCCTCATCTTCCTCAACGATTTCAGGTTATGCATCAGCTGCTGCTGAATATCCACAAGCATCTTCCTTTTATTGGTTTTGTTTAACATAGTATACATTCGTATACTTTATTAAACAACAGGTTTTTGGAAAAGGGTTGAAATTAAGGGTTGGAATTCTCATTTACGAAGGGGCGTACATAGGGGATGTGCTATAATTTCGCGCTAAAAAATCCGCTGCAGCAAGTGCAGCGGATTTCATTCACTCTCCAGTAAAATGAGGGGATCTTTTTTCTGAAAAAGCAGCAAGTGCCTCCGTCCTGTCTTTCGTTGGAATCGTGATTTCATAAGCCTTGCGCTCTATCTGCATACCTGTCTGAAGATCGGTATTGAGCCCGTGCTTGATAGCAAATTTAGCCTGCCTCACTGCTACAGGGCCGTTTTTGGCGATTTCTCCAGCAAGCTGAAACGCAGATTTCAGCAATTCCTCGCCAGGCAGTACTTTGCTTACAATGCCATATTCCTTCGCTTCGTCTGAAGTAAGCTTTCTGGCCGTTAAAATTAGTTCCATTGCCTTGGCTTCTCCAATCAGCCGAGGAAGGCGCTGTGTGCCGCCCGCTCCAGGTATAATCGCCAGGCTTGTTTCAGTTAACCCGATTGACGTGCCTTCAGCGATGATTCTTACATCGCAGGCGAGGGCAAGCTCCATTCCGCCCCCGAATGCGTATCCGTTGATTGCAGCAATTACTGGCTGTGGAAGCTGTTCAATTTTCGTAAAAACCTCGCCTATCTTATAAAGGTTTCTTCTTACCTGTTCATCAGACAGCGTTTTTCTTTCTTTCAAATCAGCGCCGGCGCTGAATGCCTTGCTGCCTGACCCCGTTATAATGAGAACTCTGACTTGGGGATGAACCCTGATTTCTTCGACTTTTGATTCCAGCTCGCACAGCAGGTCATAATTAAAACAGTTAAGAGCCTGCGGCCTGTTCAGAGTTAGCAGGGCAATATTGTTTTCAATGTTCAGTTCGATACTGTTCATCATGCAGTCTCCCCTTAATTTTGAAGTACCTGCTGCTTCAAGGCCCTTCTCAGAATTTTGCCTGTTGTATTTTTTGGCAGCTCTTCGAGAAACTCAATGGAGCCCGGTACTTTATACTTGGCAAGGTGCTCCCTGCAGTATTGGATCAATTCCTCTTCTGTTACTGCTTTGTCTTTTAAAACAGCAAAGCATTTCACAGCTTCACCAAAGTTCGGATCCGGCACGCCAAGTACAGCTGCTTCCAGTATTTGAGGATGGTTATACAAAACCTCCTCCACTTCACGAGGATACACATTATAGCCGCCTACAATGACAAGATCTTTTTTCCGATCAACAATATAGAAATATCCTTCATCATCCACTTTGGCTAAATCTCCGGTATAGAGCCAGCCATTTCTGATAGTATGATCTGTTTCTTCAGGCATTTTATAATATCCCGCCATCACATTCGGTCCCCTGACGATCAGTTCCCCTACTTCTCCTGGTGGCAGCTCGTCCCCAAGCTCATTGACAATTTTATTTTCCACATTTACGATGCTTTTCCCGATGGAGCCCGGCTTTCTCGGTGAGTCAAGGGGGTTAAAGCATGTGACAGGAGAAGCTTCAGATAAACCGTAGCCTTCCGAAATAACCACTTTGAATTTTTGCTCAAATCCTTTTAACAGTGCGACCGGCATGGAAGCCCCCCCTGATATGCACAAACGGAGAGATGTAAAATCTTCCGGATTGCCGTCAGGATATTGCAAAAGGAAATTATACATGGTCGGAACTCCGGCAAACACAGTTGCTTCATATTCCTTGGATAACCGGAAGATTTCAGCAGGACTGAATTTGGGAACAATCAGCAGCGACGCTCCTGTCATCAGCGGTGCATTCAAAGAAACTGTCAGGCAGAACACATGGAACATCGGCAGTGCGGCAATGACTCTATCATCCTTCGACATCTTTAAATACTGCCCTACATCAATGGCGTTGCTGTACAAATTCTTATGTGTGAGCATGGCGCCTTTTGGTTTTCCGGTGGTTCCTGATGTGTAGAGAATAATAGCTGTATCATCGTCCTGCAGTTCTGGAAATTCTCCTCCTTCAGCACCAAGCCCCAAAATATTTGTAAACGATTTCATTTTAGGGTACACACTCAATTGGCTGATATCTGCAGAAGCTTTCTCTTTACTGAGCGGCGTATCACAAACAATGATATGCTCAATTTTTGGCAATGCGCCATTCATTTTTTCAAACAGCGGAATCAGCACATCCAGAGTAATGACAGCCTTTACATCTCCATTATTAAGGATATAGCCAATTTCATCAGGTGTGTAGATTGGATTGATGGGAATGATCGTGACCCCAGCTCTCATTGCCCCATACAGTGATATGACAAAATACGGTGAATTCCCCAAAATCAGTGCTGCGTGATCTCCCTTTTTCAAACCAAGCTCTTTAAGGCCTGCGGCAAATTGAGTAACGGCTCCCTCAAGCTCTCCATATGTAGCGGTTTGACCCTCGAAGTAGTATGCTGGTTTACTTTGATACTGAGCAGCTGTTTGTGTTAACTGTGAACTAAGATTCAATTCTCCCACCCCTTTTCCATAAAAATGAATGGAGACTCATTCATTTCTGAGCGCCAGTTTGTCTGACAAGCAGGCTTTCCCATTATCCCGTCATCAGAAACGAACAATTCATTTTTATGAGATTTAAAATTCTAAATACTAAGTTTATTATAGAGAATATTTACCCAGCAGACAAGGCGCGGCTGCTATATTTCCTTTAAAACAATAAGAAATGCCGCAGCTTTTGCTGCGGCTCCGGGAATTAATACAGAAGATCGATAAACTCTTCTTTTTCGATATTTCCAAAATAATGTTTAATATTGATATCTTCCAGCGCTTTTGCAATGCTGTCTCTCTCATATCTTTGATACTGAAGCCGCTCCTCGATTTCGCTGACATCGCCCACACCAAAAAAGTCTCCAAAGATTTTGCATTCTTCAATTCTGCCTTTTTGGACTTCAAGCCTTACATCAATTGAACCGACAGGAAATCTATGTGAGTGCTGAATATTGAATTTAGGAGATTTTCCATAATTCCATTCCCAATTTTGATAGCGCTCTTTAGAGAGAGCATGAATATTCTCCCAATCCTGTTCTGTTAACTGATATTGGGGAATTTCTTCATCCTTGTCAAAAATATATCGAAGCAGCATTTCCCTGAATTCCAAAACAGTGATTTTTTCTGTTAAAAATTCGCTGATATTGGCCACCCTGCTGCGAATGGATTTAATTCCTTTGGACTCTATTTTATCTTTTTTTACTTTTAATGCAGAAACAACATTTTCTATTTCCGAATCAAACAGCAGCGTTCCGTGGCTGAACATCCGGCCTTTCGTGGTAAACTGTGCATTACCCGAAATTTTCCTTCCTTCTGCAAGAATGTCATTCCTGCCGCTTAGCTCAGCTTGTACGCCAAGCCGTCCGAGAGCCTGCACAACAGGTTCAGTAAACTTTTTAAAGTTGTGAAAACTGTCTCCATCATCCTTCGTAATAAAGCTGAAATTCAAATTGCCGAGATCGTGGTAAACCGCTCCGCCGCCGGAGAGACGACGGACCACGTGCAGCCCTTGATCCTCTACATACTTTGTATTAATTTCTTCCACAGTGTTCTGATTTTTCCCGATAATAATAGAAGGTTCATTTATGTAAAACAGCAAATATGTATTGTCGGGATTAAGATTTTTCAGGCAATACTCCTCAATTGCAAGATTGATACGCGGATCAGTAATATTTTGATTGTCTATAAATAGCATATTATGCTTCTCCTTCCCAAACGAGCCCGGAAGCAGCAAGTCTGACTGGGCCGTCATAGGTCTCTTTTGTTTCCTTTACTAAGTTATCGTGATTCCCGAAATGAGGCAAGTGGGTTAATATGACTTCTTTTACATCAGCTTCCCTGGCAAGCTTCGCAACATCCCTGCTGTTCATATGCCCGGCTCCGGAACCATCCTGATCTCCGTACAAATTACATTCAGCTATCAGGACATCTGCTTCCTCCGCAAAAGAAATGAGTTCATCTTTGTAGCTTGTGTCAGCCGTATAAAGAATAGTGCTCACACCATCTGTTATTCTCATCGCATAACAGGGCACAGGATGAACTGTTTTCAAAAATCTGATTGTAAGCGGGCCGATTTCAAGCTCCTGATCCGGATAATAGGCCACTCCCCTTGTGTTGCTTTTATAGGTGAGCCCGGCAAAGCCTCCTTCATCCTCGTTGTGGCCATAGATTGGCAGTGCCTCCCGCTTCTTTCCGAGAAAAGACTGTATTAACAGGGCATGCTGAATACCGCCTATATCGGCTATATGGTCGTGATGATAATGGGACACAATGATAGCATCGAGGTTTTCGGGTGCTGCATAATTTTGAAGCTGTGATAGTACAGCACTTCCACAGTCCACAAGCAGCCTGAAGTCTCCGGACTCCACCAAATATCCCGACGAGGCTTCATTCGCAGCAGGATATCCTCCCCAATAGCCTATAACAGTCAGCTTCATCCTCATTCCTCCTTTGATCATGACCTCTCTAATCAATATACCCATTTTTCTTTTTTTCTGCATGTTTTCTGCATTTGTTACAAAACAGTTGTTGACATATTTTTATCTGTTATAATACAATAAAACCAAGAACAAATGATGGAGGGGAAAACATGATTGAAAAAATGACTGAATTTTTTAAAAACTTGCCCGCCAAAAAATGTGCCAGCTGCGGAACCGACATTGAAGAACAGCACGAATGTTACGGAAACAATTGTGACAAATGCCTTAACATGGGTGATTTGTAAATCTGCAAAAGCGGGGCTTCCAGCCTCGCTTTTTTACTGAGGTTCAGGCCCATCGAAAAATTTCTTGAGAAAATAATGTATATTTTTTAGTGAAAATCCTACAATATATAAAGTAAAAGTGGTTGATTTTAACACTTCATTAAAGGGATATAAGCCCATGCAGGAGGAAAGACATGCCAGAAGGTAAAGTAAAGTGGTTCAATTCAGAAAAAGGTTTTGGTTTTATTGAAGTGGAAGGACAGGAAGATGTTTTTGTTCATTTTTCTGCCATCCAGGGTGAAGGGTATAAAAGTCTTGACGAAGGTCAAACAGTGAGCTTTGACATTGAGCAAGGCGCCCGCGGCCCTCAGGCAACAAACGTTCATAAGCAATAAATGGGAGACACCATTTATTGCAAAAAGGCTTCCTCACAAGGGAAGCCTTTTTTCTATGAAAGAATTGGCATTTGACAGCAGGATGGTTTTAAATATTTCAACTTAGGATACAACTACACTAGGGAGGTTTTATACCATGAGATGGATTAAAAATTTTATCAAAGTATTGCTGTTAAAAAAAGTGTTCGACTTTGTGAGAAGAAAACTGATTAAATAGCTAGAGATTTACAAGAACCTTGTTTGTTGACTCACGAATAACCAGTTCCAGCTGAAACTTATGAACCTCTTGTTTTACAGAATGTTTTGAAGCCAGCTGGCTGACCATAATGTCCATTGCTTTTTTTGCCATGTCCTGTACAGGCTGATGGACCGTGGTAATTCTTGGTTCTATTAATTCTGTAATGATTTGATTGTCAAATCCTATTACTGCAAGATCATCAGGCACCACCCAGTGATTTCTTTTCGCTTCAGCAATAAGCCCTGCTGCCACTTCATCAGAACCGGTAAAGATGGCAGTAGGCTTTTTTGCTTTGGCTGCCAGCTGCTGAAAAACTCTTTTTCCGTCTTCGACCTGAAAAGCATTCCGGAAAGCCAGCTCTTCCTGAAAAGGAACGCCGTACTCTGCCAAAGCTTTCCTGAAACCAGCCTCCCTGGCTTTGGATACATTACTCCGATAGCTTCCACAGCAATAGGCAATAGCAGTATGTCCATTCTCAAGGAGATGCTTCGCTGCGATATACCCTCCATACGCCTGATCGAGAAGAACCATTGGCACTCTTGCATTCTTTTCAAATTCGTTGCAAAGCACAATGGGACCATATTCTAAAAACGGTTCTATTTTACTCCATTCATTTTCAAAAGATGCCAGTATCACCCCATCCACCTGCTTCACTTTCAGCAGCTGAAGATAAGTAAGCTCCTTTTCTGCAGAATATTGAGTCTGACACACAAGCAGCTGATAATGGCTGAGAGACGCTGCAATCTCAAGGGTTTCTATGAGCTGGCTGAAAAAAGGATTCATCACCCTTGGAATAAAAACTGCAATCACTCCCGTTTTTTGATTTCTCAAGCTTCGTGCAGAAGAATTCGGCACATATCCAAGCTCTTCCATTGCCTGCAAAACCAGGTCTTTTTTTGCGCTGGACACATAAGGGTGTTTATTGATGACCCTGGAAACAGTTGTCCTTGATAGTCCGGCGAGCTTCGCTACATCTTCTATTGTTGCCAAATTTATCCCTCCCTGCTGATACAGCAGTTAATCTACCAATAAGCACAAAAAATGAAATCGTTTTCATTAAATTATATGCAATTATGAAAGGGGTTTCAATAGTTTTCCTTCTTTTTCTATTACGGCTTACTATTTATCTTGGAAACATTATAGTGCGCGGCTCCTGTTGCTGCATGATAAAGGGTTCCGTTTTTCTACCGCAAAACTCTTTTTGCATATTAAATGCAGTTAAAATTCCACTGCTTTTGCAGTGCTCATTGCTTTGTTTCATTTAAAGACATCCTTTTTGAAAGGGTGGAAAGGGGCTTTGGAAGCCACTATTCATATATAAACGGAAGAACTCCGCCTATTCAGAAAAAACAGGGAAAATGGCCTGAAATAAACGGAAAAATTCCACTAGCATTGCAAAAATATCCACAAGGGTATACTGAGTTTACTCTATATGTAATTTAAGTATAATTTTACCATCAGAGCTTCTTCGTTCAGAGCCAAAAAGTCTAGGGGGTTGTAATTGAACCCAGTTATCCAAAAATTGGATATTATTTTCTTT
>NZ_WKKI01000038.1 GCF_009674805.1 Metabacillus lacus
GGTGTAACCTAAGATAATCACGAAACAATAATTTTTCAATCCACTCACTGCTATTAAATTCACAGACATGAAGATGATAAGTGCCTTGTCCCGATAACCCCTTCCTAAAAAACCTTCTATCTTTAAACTCAGGTTTAGGAACATATTCATATTCTATTACACTTAAAGGACTAACAAAGTTAGATATTTCACCTAAATTTTGTACACCTACAATAATGTCAATTATCGGTTTAGCTTCTAACCCCTTTATAGACGTGCTTCCAATATGTTCAATCCCAACAACCTTATCACCTAAAACATTAAGGATTCTTTTTTCCTCATATTCAAATTGTTTCTTCCAGTCTGGATTATAATCACTAAGATTAACGATTGGTTTCGTCATATTTGTCCCACCCATTAAAAATAATGCTTCTTAAATTAAATCTATAAATCAAAACAAAAGCCTTCTTCAACTCTTCTGCCCCGGTAGCTCAATAAGGGTTTTTGCCCATTAGTGAAGGAAGGAACGGTAAACCAAAATCCCGGGATGGTACTTATGCTGCACTCTTTAGCTGCAAAAGCTCTTATCGCTTTTTGCTAATCTTTCCTGCCCCAACTTATACTATAGTTGAATGGCAGTGAGAAAAATCCCACACACACATAAATCCAAGGAGGTATGACAATGAAAAGAGGAATGCTGCATCATATTGAACTATATGTGTCCAATTTGGAAGAATCCAGAGAATTTTGGAGCTGGCTGCTGGACAAGCTGGGCTATCAGCTTTTTCAGCGATGGGAGAAGGGATTCAGCTGGAAACTTGGAGATACCTATCTCGTCTTTGTCCAGACAGAGGACGAGTACCAGGAACCCCGCTATCATCGGCGCAGGACAGGCCTTAACCATCTTGCTTTTTTTGCGGAATCCAGGGATGAAGTCGACTATTTTACAGCAGAGCTTCAAAAAAAGGGTGTTTCTGTGCTTTATCAGCATGCCCACCCATTTGCAGGAGGAAAGGATCATTATGCGGTTTATTTTGAAGATCCGGACCGCATGAAAGTCGAGATTGCTGCGCCTGAATAAATCTGCTCTGTTATTGTTCATTCACAATCGCGGGAACTCTTGCCAGAACAAGCACAGAAATGGAGAGCAAAGGAACAGCTCCCAGCAGCATAATTGTTTGGATGTCAACTCCGGCTGAAAGGAGCGCGGAGGTTACCCCGTAAGAGAGCGGTGTCAGACCCATTGCAGCCATCATAATGAAGCTCATCCCCTGCCCAGCATATTTGAATCTACTTTATGCTGTACCAATGCTTGAAGAGGGGTGTTTACAAAGGAAATCATCAGCCCCATCAGAGAGATAAAAAACAGCAGTAAGAAAAGTGTTTTTGAGAAGCTGAAGAATAGATAGAAAATTCCCTGCATACCGATACAAAAGGTAACAAATCTGCCTCTTGCTTTTTGGAGATTCCAGACTCCCATGATGAATGAACCTGCCAGCATTCCAATGATAAAAGCACCCTCCAAGTAGCTGAAAGCCATGGCACTTCCGGAAAACAGCTTATTCGCAATGATAGGAATGCCAATTGTTACCGGCCCAGTTAGAAAAAAGTTGATAAAAATTGCAAACATCAGCAGCGCTTTTAAAAATGCAGATTTCCTTATGTATGAAAAACCTTCTTTTAAAGACTCCCAGAAATCCGCCCTGCTGTCTTCGGAAGCTGCATATCTGCCAGGTAAGGAAATCAGGGGAATCAATAGTGATGCTGCAAGCAGGCTGAGTCCAATGATTGAAAGAGTAAATGAGTAGCTGACATGCTTCAAAAGCAAGCCTGCAGAAAAAGCACCGGCAATCATTGATATTTGACTGATAAGAGAGTAGCTGGAATTGGCCCGCGTAAGCTGTGAAGGGTGGACCAGAGCAGGGAGAAGAGAAGTTCTGGCAGGAATTTGGATTGCGTCCGAAATACCGAAGAAGAGTGCAGCCAAAACGAAAATCCAAATTGAATGAATACCCGCTAGCAGGCAGACAAGAACTGTACCAACAAGGAGCACTTCTGTTAACATGCTAAAAAGTATCAGTGATGTTTTTTTAATGCGGTCTGCCAGAACACCTCCGACAAGCATCAGCAGAATGCGCGGAATGCTGGAAGCAATAAATATGAAACCTAAACCTGCTGAAAAATGAAGCTCTGAGATGACAAACCAGGATTGTGTAAACAAAAACATGGACAAGCTTCCACTGGAGATGAAGCTTGTGAAGATTAAAATTAAAAAAGATATGTTTTTAGCCAGAGGTTTTGCCACGGTGGGTTCTTCAGTTTTGGGAGCTGAATTCAGTTCCATTATTCTTCTCCTTTATCATTCTTGATCGGAAAGGCCGCGCTTTGAATAAAATAAGGTTTTCCTTCATTGGCTGCAGCATTTTCTTCCGTATAGCTTTGTATCAAATCATTCAGTTTCTTCCATTCTCTTTTAATTATTTGTGTTTGTTCAATAGTAAGAACAGCCATTTTTGCATCATTCAAAACAAGTTGTTCAGCATCCCTTGTTTCAATAAAAGAAGTGTCAATATCCTTTATCTTTAACAATGCTTCTTCAATAGGGGCCTGGATGGTTGTCATTAGGGAAGGTTCCATGTTCACGCTGGATAAAAACGTTTTGTTAATGGATATATATCGGGCTACCGGCCTGTAAAACTTTTGAATAATCCCGTTCTTTTCTTCTGTTTTTTCTATGTAAACCAACCCCGCTTTTTCAAGCTCCTTTAAGTGGTAGTGCACTTTCTGAGCCTGCAGATTTAACTCATCCCCAATTATTTTTCCTGTTTTAGATTGATAAGCTATTTTCCAGAGTATCTTCACCCTGACCGGATCAGACAATATTTTCATCTGCTGCAGCGTTTCAAGCTGTAAATATTCTTTTAACATTCAATTCCTCCTTAACGTTCAACATTTATTGAATGTTATCATACACTGATTGTTTTTCTTTTTCAAGGAAAATATGGAAAATAGTTGAATCTGTTTTCCCCAGCTTCATTGACAGGCAGGCAGCAACATAGTAACTTTGAAAAGCAAGCTGTTAAATTCTTTGGAGGTAAAGAGAATTGTTAAAATCAAAAATTCATTTCTGGACTATTGAAATTCTATTAATACTGCTAATTATTTTTGTCAGTACAAGAGTCTCTTTCTTGTTTGAACCTATTATTGTATTTACATCTACTCTTTTTTTCCCCATCTTAATAGCAGGGATACTATATTTCATTTTTAGTCCCGTCGTCACATTCCTGCAATCCAAAAAAGTCCCTCGTACTTTGGCGATACTCTGTATTTATTTGGTGTTTATCTCCATCATTGTGATTCTGGGTGCCACGATCGGTCCGATTGTGTCGCAGCAGATTACCGACTTAATTAACAGCATCCCGATGTTTATCATTCAGTTCAGATTGTTTATTGACTCACTGGCTGAGACGGGTTGGTTTACATGGCTGATGAATCAGGACTATTTTTCAATTGATCGTGTTGAACAATCTATCATTGACTTTTCAACAGCACTTCCTCAAAATCTCGCAGCAAGTCTGACAACAGTTTTGGGTGTTGTGACGAACATCACATTGACCGTGATCACAGTCCCCTTTATACTGTTTTACATGCTGAAGGACGGCCACAAACTATCTCCAACCGTGGTGCAGGTTCTGCCTGGTTCTTATCGTCCTGAAGGAGTGAAAATTCTGCGGGATCTCCATGAAACACTTGCTGCTTACATACAGGGGCAGTTGCTGGTGTCCTTGGCGGTAGGGACGGGCTGCTTTATCGGATATTCGATTATTGGACTTGATTATGCTTTAATTCTCGGCATCATTGTAGCAGTAACCAATATTATTCCTTACCTGGGACCATTCATCGGAGCAGCACCGGCAGTTGTCATCGGGCTTCTTGAATCGCCGGCCAAGGGACTACTGACAGCTGTGGTTGTTACTGCTGTTCAGCAGCTGGATGGAAACCTTCTGTCACCGCTTATTATTGGAAAAAGATTAAACACCCATCCGCTGACCATCATTCTTCTGTTGATTGGTGCAGGCAGCTTCGGCGGTATTCTTGGAATGATTCTGGCAGTGCCGGTTTATGCAGTCTTGAAAGCTGTCATCCTGCATATTACAAGGTTGATTAAGCTCCGGAATAAGTATAAAAATTCAGATAAGAAATAAGTGCAGCTCCTCCGCAGTCCGGAGGAGCTTTGCTTTTGCGCTGACTGGCTGGTAACCCTTTTCAAAGCTGGGCATATACTGCCTGTAAAAAAGGGGCTGATGACTATGCCGGCAGCAGTAGGTACTGGGAAAATTGACAGAGTATTAACCAGCGGCATTACCAGTGTAGGCGATGTGTTTATTATTTCGCCCAAACAAGTACAAAAAACAGCGTTTGGTTCAGGAGCGCTTGTAACAGGTGATTTTGGCAGAATGACCAACATCACCAGTAAAACGCACTATCAAAGCAGCAGCGCCTCCAGTCAAAGTATCAGTTTTAATGCATAATCTGCACGTAAATACCCCTGGGGCTTGAGATGTAAGGCCAAAATAAAGTAACATAGTTGTGTCTTTTATCTTAAAGGGGGAAGATACTGTGAAAATAAGAAAAGCTAATATAACTGCAAGCGATCGGATCATTGAACAGGTGTTTATATATGAAAATAAGAAGGAAGAGTTTACTCTTGTGGCAGTTCCGCAGCTGGAATTTTCAACGATTATTCCATACGAGGAGGAAGCAGGAGTCCTTCATGAGAGGCTCCTGTCTGCACTTATTGTTAAAACCGATCCACAACCTGCTCAGCAGCTCAGCAGCAAAATTTGTCAATGGGTAAAGGAAATGTAACTGGAGGCTGTCATCACAGTCTCTTTTTTGATTCAGCTGCTGCAAGCCGCATTTTAAGACTTCTCTTCATCTTTTAAATCTATATTTAAAAATTGTGCAGCTTCCTGTACAAGTTCTTTACGTGGATAATGATGATATAAATTGGACTTCAGCCTGACGGCATCTCCAAAAAAGAAACGCTCATATTGAGTCTGCCTGGTGCCGAACTGGCTCATCGTCATATCCCAGACAAGCCTGTAGATTTTTGTTTTCGTCCATGCATCTGCTTCAGCACCTTGAAGATATTGATGAATATCCCCCGAGATTGGAGATGTAAAGTCTTCTTCAGAGCTTAACAGCATTAAGCCGCCTGCTCCAAGAAGCTGGAGAATTTCAGCATATTGCGGATAAAGTTTTGGATACAGACAGGTCGCAGCGTACAGACTGTGAATCTCAGGAACCATAATGCCCCACTTGTCTTGCTTTGCCTCCATTTCCGCTTTTAAAAGAAGTCCCTTTAAGCTCTCTGTTCCAATAATGATTTCGCTTATTTTCTCCTGAACATGCTGATATTCAGATATGTTTAAAGAATCTACCAGCAGCTGAGCTGTTCCCAGCAAAAATTCCAATTTTACAATCTGCCTGTTGATGACCTGATGAAGTGCCTGCTGTGTGAAGCTGCTTTCGCTGAAAAGCCTTTGTGCGAGGTCGGCACGGTGATAAAATAACACTCTATCCCAAGGCACCAGAACATGATCAAATACGAGTACAGTGTCCATTTCATCAAACCTTGAAGATAGCGGATAATTTACCGCTGAATTCCCTAAATGAAAGGATTCTCTGCAAATGAACCTCAGCCCTTCTGTTTTGCTCGGCAGACTGAAGGCAAAGGCGTATTCATCCAAGGTCCCTTTCCCGCCTGAAGGAAAGACGAGAATTTCATCTGTAGTTCCACCTCCTGTTGCAAGAAGACGAGCTCCCTTGATAATCAATCCATCAGAAGTAGTTTTCATAATCCTTGCTGCTATGGGCTCGCTGGATGTTTCAATGTATGTTGATGATCTGTTTGTTTGGGGGTTGATAAAACTGTGAGTAAAGCAAAGATCATTTTCTCTGGCTCTTTCATAAAGGTTTGTCAGATTTTTGGAAAAGTCCTTGTTTTGCTCAGTCAGCACCCCGGCTGCCGAGGAGAGTGACATCAGCACGGTATTCATGTAATCTGGTGATCTGCCAAGCATTCCTGCTGATGCTTTTGCCCATTCTGTATTTTGCATTCTTCGAATGGCTAAATCCTCAAGTGAAGATGGCTGCAGAAACGAAACTCCCACAGAATCTCCCGAAAGAGGAGATGAATAGGTCATCAGGCATTTGTTGCTTTCAGAAAGCTGCAGGTCGTACAATGCTGCTTTTGTGCGCAAAACTCCTTTAAACGCTGGGTGATCTACGGCTGAATCAATCTTCCGGCCTTGCAGCCATAGGTCCGGCTGAAGATTTTTCATGCGGTTTAAGTATTGCTGGCCAGAAATTGCAGGCATTTATCTCTCTCCCCTCATCATGTTATCAACAGCATATGCAGGCAGCTGCATGCAGTCAACCGGGCTTTCCCCCAGCAATAAAGGTATGGTATGGCAATACGCTGAATATACTTGTAAATATCTATTGAAAGCGCTTACCTAATTTGATAAGTTTAAATGTTATGAGATGGGCAAAGATATACAGTATAGTAATGAGGAGGGCTGCCCAATGGAGGAAGAAAACTTTTTCAGGGGCATGTTCTGGGCTGCGTTCCTGGGCATACCGCTGTGGATTGCCTTCTTTGGCTGGTTGAAGTTATTTCAGCAGCTCCTTGCAACCTTTTAAGAACCAAATATCAAGCAAGCATTAAAGTCAGGAGGCTCAGCATGAGTGACGACAAAATGGACCTCTATTTAAAACAGGGTATGTACGGACCATATGAAACGCTGCCAGAAGAGCGGAATTTCTTTTTAGGGACAATTAGGGAAAGAGTCCTGGTCGCATTGACAACAGGGCAGGTAAGACAGAATAGTGTGTATTCAATTGTGAAAGAGAAAATGCAGGCCAGAAAAAACGGAAAACTGTTGTTGAATGGAAAAATTGATTACAGTGCTCTCTCAAAATATGTGAAACTCGCAAACGACGAGCGAATCGAGTTCTCAATTATTTCCGATTTGGATAGGAGCACAAAAATCGGGCTTGTGTATACTGCTGACTATGCAGTTGAAGAAGAAGAGATCTACGTAAAAGATGATGTGTTTCAACGATCAGGCATAATTGAAAAATGAAAAAAAAAGAAAAGGCATGCGCGCCTTTTCTTTTTTTTGGCTTTTTTATCCGAACCTGCAAAGCATGATGCTTTTAGCAGTTGATTTAACAGCAGGATTAACCAGCAGCATGATAACATTCCGTATTTTGCTGGCACGCCTAAACAGGCTCCTTCGGCTTTTCATGTGAATACTATACAGAAATTGGGTAAAGTAATCTTAATGCTGCAGAATAAAAGGGGAGTGTGAGAAGTGAAGAAGGCTTTTATAAATATAGATTATACAAACGATTTTGTTGCTGATGACGGGAAGTTAACTTGCGGAAAACCAGGTCAGGCAATTGAAGAAAGGATTGTCTCCTTGTCCCGTGAATTCCTGGAATCGGGGGATTATGTGGTGCTAGCCGTTGATCTTCATGATGAGAGAGATAATTTTCATCCAGAAAGCTCGCTTTTTCCGCCTCATAATATTAGAGGCACTAAGGGCAGGGAGCTGTATAGAAGCCTGAATGAATGGTATAAAGAAAATGAAGAGAGTGCGTCTCTGATCTATTTGGATAAAACAAGGTATTCCGCTTTTTCAGGAACGAATTTGGAAACAAAGCTAAGGGAAAGAGATATTAAGGATGTGTATCTTGCAGGTGTATGCACTGATATTTGTGTGCTGCATACGGCAGTAGATGCCTACAACAAGGGATTCTCAATTCATATATATGAAGATGCCGTGGCCAGTTTTAATGAGAATGGTCATCAATGGGCTCTCAATCATTTTAAAAACAGCCTGGGCGCCAAAATTCTCAGTAAAGGAGTGGACAGCGAGTGAGCAGGTTTCCTGATGACAGCAAAGCATTGCATACTGATTTATATCAAATTAACATGGTTGAGACATATTGGAGAGATGGAATACATAATCGGAAAGCTGTATTCGAACTGTTTTTCAGGTCAATGCCGTTCGATAACGGCTATGCCATCTTTGCAGGGCTGGAAAAAGCAGTTCAATATTTGCAGGAATTTCGTTTTTCTAAAAGTGATTTGGAGTATTTAAAAGAAGAAGCAGGTTACAGTGAGGATTTCCTGGACTATCTTGCTGCTCTTCAATTTACAGGCACATTGAAAAGCATGCGGGAAGGGGAGGTAGTGTTCAATAATGAGCCTTTAATGAGGGTGGAAGCATCCCTGGCGGAAGCTCAGCTTATTGAAACAGCGCTTCTCAACATTATTAATTATCAAACTTTAATTGCGACCAAGGCTGCCAGAATTCGGCATGCTGCAGGAGATGGAGTTCTTTTGGAGTTTGGAACAAGAAGAGCGCAGGAATTTGATGCGGCCATCTGGGGTACAAGAGCCGCATATATCGGCGGCTTTCAGTCAACAAGCAATGTGAGAGCCGGAAAGCTGTTTGGAATTCCTGTTGCAGGAACCCATGCTCATGCTATGGTCCAGGCTTACCGGGATGAATATACAGCATTTAAAAAATATGCTGAAACCCATAGAGATTGTGTTTTTCTCGTTGACACATATGATACTTTAAGGTCAGGTGTACCCAATGCCATAAAAGTTGCAAAAGAGTTTGGGGACAAAATCAATTTTAAAGCCATCAGGCTGGACAGCGGGGATTTGGCTTATTTGTCTAAATCTGCAAGAGACATGCTTGATGAAGCGGGTTTTACTGAAACAAAAATTGTCGCTTCCAGCGATCTTGATGAATACACAATCATCAACTTAAAATCCCAGGGTGCAAGGATTGATACATGGGGAGTTGGTACCAAACTAATTACCGCATATGATCAGCCGGCGCTTGGAGCAGTCTATAAAATTGTTGCGATTGAAGATGAAAACGGAGAAATGGCAGATACAATAAAAATTTCTGCAAATCCCGCAAAAATGACCACTCCCGGCCTAAAGCGGGTGTACAGAATTATCAACAAAAGCAATCAGCATTCAGAAGGGGACTATATTGCCCTGGAACATGAACAGCCAAACGAAGCTGAACGCATTAAAATGTTTCATCCTATCCACACCTATATCAGTAAATTTGTGACCAACTTTGAAGCTGTGGAACTCCAGGTGGAAATCATTAAAGAAGGCAACCTGGTCTACCAGCTGCCTGAAATAGGTGAAATCCAGCAGCTGGCAAAAGACAACCTGGAGCTCCTCTGGGATGAATATAAAAGATCCCTTAACCCTGAAGAATATCCTGTCGACCTGAGCCAGGAATGCTGGGATAACAAAATGAAAATGATTGAAAGTGTAAAGCAGAATATAAAAGAGTAGGGACAGAGGGACGGGTACATTGTCCCAGTTCTTTAAAAAGGCACCAGTCATTATTTTTAATGATTGGTGCCTTTTAACAGGTTACTTATAAATCTGGGCGAAACAACAAAAACCTACAACATAGCTTAAAAAGTAATCATCAATGCCTTACATATAGGAAAAAAGGGAAAAGAAAGGCGGCTGACAGCCATCCCCGTTTCTTAGTATTGATGCTTCAAAATCCGTTTCGCTCCAGCATAGTGCTTTTTCCAATAAGGATGGTTCAGTTTCTGAACGCTGACACCTTTGGAAGAGGTGGATGCTATAAAGGAATTGCTGCCAAGGTAAATACCGACAAAGGAAATATCTTTTCCATTTGTATTGAAAAATACAAGATCGCCCTCTTTTAACGCATCTTTTGTAACGGACCTGCCAAGCTTGTATTGAGCCTTAGAGGAAGCAGGGATATGAAGATTGGCTGCAGATTCCCTATAAATAAAGGAAGTGTAGCCTGACGCGTCAAAGCCTTTAGGTGTTTTGCCTCCCCACTTGAATGGCGTACCAACATAAAGCATACCCACGGAAGTGACTTCCTGTCCCCAGGATACGGTTGCTTTTGCACTTGAAGCCGCTGCTAGCAGAGCTCCAGCAATGAATACAGATAGTATCAGAGCACCAACAGATTTTCTCATAAACGTTTTCATGTAACCTCCCCCTTAAATCATAAAAAGCATTCAGGCATTCGCCCTTGCAATCTATAGTCGTTCAATCAGATCTTGAGTTGCACTTTAACAAGAGGTTTCTCCCGACAATGTCTGCAGAAGGGACCCCGAATGTCGAATTTGCGAAATAGCAGTCCGGCACATACAATAGAAGAAGAAAGGGAGGAATGTTATATGAAAAGAATGCAGCTTGCCGAAGATCTGTCGTTTTCAGCTCTTATCCATGGCCTGTGGCGCCTTGATGAATGGGAACTTTCAAAAGAAGAAGTGTTAACATTGATTGAACAGTGCCTGGAAATAGGCATCACAACCTTTGATCATGCTGATATATATGGAAACTATACATGTGAAGAAATTTTTGGAAGCGGCCTTAAATTAAAACCAAGTCTAAGAGAAAAGATGGAAATTGTGACGAAGTGCGGTATTCAATTTCAATCTCCGAACAGGCCTGACATCCAATCTCATCACTATAATACGAGCAAGGATCATATTATACATTCAGCAGAACGTTCGCTGAAGAATCTGCAAACAGACTACATAGATGTGCTTCTCATTCACCGTCCCGATCCTTTTATGGATCCTGCTGAAGTGGCAGAAGCATTCAGCAGGCTTCGCAGTGATGGAAAAGTTCGATACTTTGGCGTATCCAATTTTAAAAGGCAACAGTATGACATGCTTCAGTCCTACCTGGATGCACCGCTGGTAACAAACCAAATTGAGCTGTCGGCCTACAATCTCGAAAACTTTGAGGACGGAACAGTGGATCTCTGCCTGGAAAAGAGAATTTCTCCAATGGCATGGTCTCCGCTGGCACGAGGGGAAATTTTCACCTCTCAGGATGAAAGAGCTGTCAGGCTGAGAAGCACCCTCCAAAAGGTCGCAGATGAGACCGGAGCAGCAGGAATAGATCAAATTTTATTCGCATGGCTGCTGAGCCACCCGGCTAACATCATGCCAATCATTGGTTCGGGCAAAATTGACAGAATCACTTCCGCTGTCAACTCTCTGCCGATTACACTGAACAGAGATCAATGGTTCGACATTCTGCAATCGTCCATGGGTCATGATATACCGTAAAATGAGTGCATTCTGCTGAGAGGCAGGATGCCTTTTTAGTTTGTGGAAATTCCTGCGAAAGACATTTAATAAATAATCTTCTTTCAACAAAAGGAAATTACAGGAAAATGTCGAACACATTGGTTATACCATGAGTGGGAGGAGAAAACATGCTTAAAGAACAGGTTTATGTCTTGGGAGATCAGCTTGTTGCGGTTTTTTCGGTTACGCTGGAAGGGTGTACTGCCAAAATGGAGTGCGTTCTTTCAGAACAGGGAGTTGAGGATTATGTTGTCGAATACAGCGGTACAGAATCATTGTATAAAGATGTATTGAAACTCGCTTTATCCCATGCGAAAACAGTGTATAGTTCTCATGCAGTAAGGGCATAAGCCTGTTTTACGGCTGTTATGCTGAAAAGTTAATAGGGAGTTTGCTCTGAATTGCGGTTTCAATAAATGCGTAATTTGTACTATTGCGCTTTGTTGCGGTATCACGCACTGTGAATTTCGCCTTATTTTCGGTGAAAAATTGTGCCCTCTCCTATACAATTTAAGTAGAAAGATCAAATGATGTGTCGTTAGCCATACATTTGAATGACTATACTTAAGGAGTGTGGGAACGATGAATAAACATACAATTGAAGAAATGGCGCTACTATTGGAACGTCTTGAAGAGGAAATACAAGAAACTAAAAAGTCTTTACACTCTATTAATAACAGCATTGATAAATATGATAAATATACTTACTTAAAGGTTTCCTAAGGACCCGCTGAACGGGTCTTTTTATGTATTCAGGCTAGAGTGGACTGCTTTGCCATGCATGCTAGTTAACGACACTTCCGTAATTCTCCCGCCACTGACGAGATAACTCCCGCAAAATTCGACGTTTACCTGCGACCATGTCAGCCCTATAAACTACTCATATACTTGCAGTGCAAGAGACAATAGAATGATTTGCTCTGTCCTTAAATGTAATTATTTGTTAATATTATTATAAATATGTAAAAAATAGAAATCACCCTATTAAACTACTCAGTAATATAGTAATATATTTTCAAAGGGGTGGTGATAAAAATCGACATTCTTCTCATTTCTGTCCCTATCGTAAGGGAAAAGCTTCGTTCTGCGATTGCTTCCTCCATTCACAGCCCAGATTTGCAGGCCATTCTTTTAGAATTCATAGAAACAAAAGAACACTATCAATTCGGTCAGCTGACATATCTGCACTACCAGCTATTTGGGGGAGCGCAGGAGATTGTATATGATCTTGCGGCTGCTGTTGAAATGCTTGCTATTTCTTTTGATATACTGGACGATTTACAGGACCAGGATAATTTTGATGAGCCATGGATGAAGAAGGATCCTTCAGTGGCAATGAATGCTGCAACCTCCTTATACACTCTGTCCTATCAGCAGCTCATCACTTTAGACCATCCTCATAAGGAAAAATTGCTATACTACCTTCAAAAATATGCACTGCAGGCAATGGAAGGGCAGCATGCTGACCTGACTAATTCATCTAAAACAGAAGAAGAGTGCCTGTATATGATGCAAAGAAAATCAGGCTCCCTGATTGCCGTTTCGTCTGTACTAGGCGTAATCGGCGCAACTGGAGAACACTTGCAAGAGGTAGAAGAATATGCTTATCAGATCGGCATCGCAGCTCAAGCCGAAAATGATTTTCGTGATCTATTTAACGGAAGCAAAAGCGATGTGGTCTTGGGCAGAAAAACACTCGCACTACTATATCTTGAAAAAAGGTTTAACCATCATGCTGAAGAACTATTAGCTTTTTATCAAAGTCAGCAGACCTTTTTGGAAAAGTATGGTACTATAAATGCATATAAACAAAAATTATTTGAATCAGGTGTATCTTCCTACCTGAATGTAATGAGGCAGATTTCACTGAAAAAAGCAGAAAAGCTTATCTCAGAGCTGCCGCTAAATTCGAATCAACGTGAGTCTTTACAGTCTCATTTGATTATAAAAAATTAGGAATAAAAGGAGAGATTACCATGCAAGAAATCGTAAACTACTTAGTTTCAAATCCTGAAGTATTCGAAAAGGTTGTCAGCGGAGAAGTAAGTCTGCTAAATGTAAAGAGCGTTGAAGAAGTAATTGGATTGGTAGAAGGTATCCTTGGTGCAGGTAAAACAACTGTAGCATTCTGGTGGTAAAAACTAAGATAAGCATAAGGTTTTCTAAAAAGCGTAACTAATAGTAAAGGTGTTTTAAATGAAAAAATACTACAACAAGATCTTTGCAGGAATCCTTATAATTAGTTTAGCAATTGTGCTTCATATTAGTATACTATCTATTAAGTATCCATTTATTGGAGCCAATGTTAAAATCACTGATGAAGGAGAAGTTGTAGTTACAGAAATAGACCCTAATGTATGGGCTGCTAAAGCGGGAGTTAAAATAGGCGATAGAATCCTAAAAATTAATGGCAGCCCTGCAGTAGAACATTTCCCTACAACCAATTATGGAGTTCTTGAACAAGTCTTTTCACTTAGGTTGGATCATAACGGTTCAGCACAGAATATTTATGTTCAAGATTCTATCATCAGTCATCAAGGGTTATTCTTAAATATAATTCCTCTAACCTTTTTTATATTATGTCTGTTCTGCATATATTTTATTTATAAAACTAATAAAAAATTAAAATTAGATTCTGCATTTCTTCTAAATTTATTTTTATTAACTATTGGACTTGCTTATTTAACTAGCTTAGGCTCAGCTAGAGGAGATTTATTTAGTAGATATGTAAACCTAACTTTATTTTTACTGGTACCTGTTTTATACCTTCACTTTATATACCAATATTTCCTGGAACTAGGAAAAAAACTTTTTAATAAAAATTATATCCTAATTGGTTACTTTATAGTTTTTTCTAATTTAACAATTGAAATTTTCTCTAATAATCTTTATAGCCTTAATAAGGCAATTAATTTAGGGTCTTTTTTCGTGTTGATTATTTTAACTTTTGTTCTGAAAATTTTAGGTTTAAAGAAAGTCAGGTACTCTGAACAAGAGTATTTTGTAAAGGTTATTATTATCACAAATGTTATGGCTTTCTCTCCCTTTTTATTGTTATATGTTCTGCCTTATCTGATTTTTAATAAAACATATATATTTTCTCCAACAATATTAGCGTCTTTTTTGCTTTTAATTCCTTTTTCTCTGGTGTATCAATTTATTGCAACCAAAATTTATGATATCGAATTCATCCTTGGCAGAGTTAAATATTATTCTTTGTTGGCTGTTATTCCAACATTTTTCTGTGTGGGGCTGATTTTACTGCTGAAAGATGGTTCAGAAAACCCAACATACTACACAGTAAAACTATTGATTTTGATCTACTTAACTATGGTAGCTGTATTCTATTTTAAAGAAATTTTGGATTATAGATTCCGCTTAAAGCGGTTCTCAGAGAAATATAATTATCAAGACAGTATTTTTAAGTATACCCAATCAATCCGCAAGGCCACAAATCTCTCCCAAGTAATTGCTGAATTAAAAAAAACCATTACGGATGTTCTGCTGGTAACAGAAGTGCATTTTATAGAGTATGAAAAAGTAAAATATAGGGCTATTAATAACATAGTGTTAACAGACACAGAGTTTCAGCATTATGAGAATGAAATTAATAAAGCGGTAGAGGAAATCGGCAAAGTTATCGAACTGGACAAGGGCTTTGTTCTAAATGTGGGCGAAACAGAAGATAAAAGCTACATACTTCTGTGTCTGTCTATGCTTAATACTCCAAGGCTCACGCGCGATGAAATTTCCTGGCTGAAGACTTTGTCCTTTTATACAAATGTATCGCTGGAAAATTTCTTGAAAATCGAAGAGCTCATGCACCATTTGGAGAAGATTGAAAAGGAAGGCACAAATCCTGCATGGCTGACTAAACTTCTATTTTCTATAGAGGAAAAGCAGCGCTCCAATCTTGCTAAAGATCTTCACGATTCCGTGCTTCAGGATTTAATCTCGCTGAAACGGAAAAATGAACTTGCTCTGGCAGAGTTTCATCATTCACCTGAACAGCTTGGTGCTTATTTGGAAGATATGAATGAGAATATGACAAAAATCATTAAAACAACAAGAGAAACATGTCAGGAATTGCGGCCGCAACTGCTGTATGACCTTGGCCTTGTGAAAGCATTGAACAAGCTGGTCGCTCAATATCAGGAATCAGCTTCTTTTGCAATCAGGCTGAATGCAGGCAAATTCTCAATCAATGTTGATATAGATACACAGCTGAATCTCTACCGTATTGTACAAGAGCTTTTGAATAATGCTTACAAGCATTCACATGCGCAGGATGTATTGATTATGCTCGTCTGCATAAAGGATAAAATTGTCCTGCATTATGAGGATGATGGAGTAGGCTATGATCAGGAGAACATTTCTTTTAACACCGAAACAATGGGTCTTTCAGGGATTAGTGAAAGGGTTAAAGCACTGAAAGGAACAATGGTGATTGAAACTTCAGTCGGCAGCGGGTTTAAAGTAGTGATTGAACTATAGTTCTATCAGGGCTTGGCGAAGGCCAAGCCTTTTTTATACAATGTAATTGAGAGTTTACATAAGAGAAGGGGGACTATTATGGTTTCAATTCTGGTGGTAGATGACCATCCTGCGGTCCGGGAAGGTACAAAAGCAATATTGGAAACGGAAAAAGATGTAAAGGTAGAATGTTTAAATCCTCCCTATTCTCTTGATAGTCTGCAATCATTTGATTTCAGCGTGTTTGACATCATTTTAATGGACTTGAATCTTGGAGATATTAACGGTATGGAGCTTTCCAGCGGAATCATCAGCCGCAAGGGAGATGCTAAAATTATTCTTTATACCGGGTATGATGTGGAGGATTATTTTGAAGAAGCAATTCGTCTGGGAATTCATGGTGCGATCAGCAAAACGGAGACGAAAGAAAAAATATTAAATTATATTAGGCATGCACTTAATGGCGATATCATTATATCTTATCAATTCTTTCAGTCTCTGATAGGCAAAGAAAAATCACCAAGTACAGAGGCGCATGACGGGATTGAGCCGCTGAATGACCGAGAAAGATCTGTTCTTCAGGAAGTTGAAAAAGGTTTAACAAACCAGGAGATCGCAGATAAGCTTCATTTAAGCAAGCGATCCATTGAGTACAGCCTGACTTCTATTTTTAACAAGCTCAAGGTTGGATCCAGAACAGAAGCGGTTCTCATTTCTAAATCTGAAGGCTTTATTGAGTGAGGAAACATGGCCCATTTTATATGCGGCCATGTTTTTTATTTTTTACAAAAATTAATATTCACTCAACATTCTCATGATGTTTATCCCTTACCATGTAATGTATAACTGAATTCAAAGAGTATATGTTGTACAAGGGGGATTACGTTGAATATTACCGCCGTGCTGCCGATCCTGGTATTTATTATGCTTTATTTTGTTTTTGCCGTCACAGTGCTCCGTAAATAAGCCCTTTTGCTTACCCCGTCATCTGCCTTATGTTAGAGTATAAGTAACAGACTATGCATAAGGAGTGATGATTTGAAGAAAAAAGCTATTCCCCTCATTTTGACTTCTTTGCTGTTGGCAAGCTGTTCCCAAGGAGGCCAGCAGGAATCCGAACAATCCTCTGAACCTGCTGTTTCAGATGTAGGCCCCAAAAGCATGATTCAGAATCTTGATGTTCCATGGGCCATCACCAAAATCGGTGATACGTTTTATTTTCCTGAAAGAACAGGGAGTATTGTGGAGTGGAATTCTGAAGAAGGAACGACCAGCAGTACACTCTCCCTGACAGAGGACATTCATGTTCAGGGTGAAGGCGGCTTGCTTGGATTTGAGCCTGCAGCAGATTTTGCAGAAAGCCAGGAAGCATTTCTCTATCACACTTATCAAACAGAAGATAATCTCTTCAACCGCATTGTCCTGGTGAAAAAAGAGGGAACTCAATGGACGGAACAAAGCGTCCTGCTCGATGGCATCCCCGGCGGTGTAAACCATAATGGAGGAAGGTTGAAAGCAGGGCCGGATCATAAGCTTTATGTGACGACAGGAGATACGTATCAGACAGAGCTTGCCCAGGATGTCGAATCTCTTGCAGGAAAAATTCTGAGGCTGGAACTGAATGGAGATGTGCCTGACGACAATCCTTTCGGCAGCTCATACGTGTATTCCTATGGTCATCGAAATCCCCAGGGGCTGGCCTGGGATGAAGATGGAAATCTGTACAGCTCGGAACATGGACAAACGGCCCATGATGAAATTAACCTCATTCAGCCGGGCAAGAATTACGGATGGCCGGAAATTGAAGGAGATGAAACACAAGAGGGGATGGAATCACCGATTTTCCATACAGGGAATGATACTTGGGCTCCATCCGGCCTTGCTTACCATGAGGGCAAGCTTTACGTAGCGACTCTTGCAGGAACTTCATTAAAATCCTACGAAATTGAAACAGGTGAAACAGAAGACCTGGTTAATCATTTGGGCCGGCTGAGAGACGTTTTGATTGAGGAGAACGTTCTCTATACAATCTCGAATAATAGAGACGGACGGGGAAATCCAGGCGAGAATGATGATCAGCTGTATCGTCTTGAGCTGAAGCGGGAGGATTAAGGTATGAAACATTCAAAAACTTTATTGGATGCACTTGGTATAGAGATTGTGAAAATAGATGATGAGGGAGTCATCGCAACCATGCCTGTTGATGAGCGGACTCATCAGCCATTTGGAATACTCCATGGAGGAGCATCTGTGGCGCTTGCAGAGACAGCAGCCAGCATCGGAGCCTATCATTTCATTGATAAAGAAACAGAGATTTGTGTAGGGCAGGAGATCAATGCGAATCATATTAAGTCTGTAAAAGAAGGAATTGTAACGGCGCGCGCTGTACCTGCACACAGAGGAAGAACTTCCATGGTCTGGGAAATCCGGATTACAGATGAAGCAGATCAGCTGATTTGTTTGTCCAGATGCACCATGGCAGTGTTAAAAAAGAGATAGTTAGTTAGTAGAGGCTGCCGGATACCGGCGGCTTTTTTTATGTGAGCTGACATTGGTGGATTGTTTGCTCCTCGTATTGATGAATCAAAAAAACAGCAGGCAAGCTCATGGCTCATGAGTTTGCCTGCTGTTTAGAAGGTGAGGATTAGCCCCTGCTCTTTTCCCGCTCTCTCGCTTTCTTTAGATCATCCTGAATACTTCTTTCCCATAGGGGAACTCCCGTATTGTAGGCAGCTCTGCCGATTAAGTGGCCGGCAACAGGTGCGGTCATAAACACAAAGATAATACCAAGCAGTACCCTTGAGTTAATTTGCCCATCAATAATCCAAAAGAAGAGAAATACACCAAGCAAGACGCTGATTGTACCCAGTGTTGCACTTTTTGATGCAGCATGGTTGCGCGTATACGGATCGGGAAGACGAATCAGCCCTACTGCTGCGACGATGCTTAGAAAAGCACCTTGAAGAATGAGGTAGCCGATAATAATTTTACTGATCTCGGTCATTTTCAATAATCTCTCCTTTCTCAAGGAACTTTGAAAATGCAACTGTTCCAATAAAAGCAAGTACTCCCAGTAGGAGTATGACGCTGAGGAAAGCATCAGTATCTAAGAGAATAGAGATAATCCCTGTCATTCCGATCAAGTTGATTCCAATCGCATCCAAGGCAATGACACGGTCAGGCGTTGTAGGGCCTTTTACGACCCTGTATACAAACGCCAAAGTGGAGATGGCCAGTATGAGCAGCGAAACAGTCAGTATTGTTTCAAACATTAACGGCTCACCTCCTGTATTGCCTTTTCAAACGTGTTTCTAATGCTTTGCTTCGCTTCCTCTGCATCCTTTATATCCATTGCGTGGATATAAAGGATTTTGTTGTCGGGTGATACTTCCAAAACCAGCGTACCCGGAGTAAGGGTAATCAGGTTTGATAAGATCGTGATTTCCCAATCCTTTGTAAGCTCAGTTTCAAGAGCGAAAATGCCGGGCCGGTTCATAAGTTTAGGAGAAAGAATGACCTTTAAAACTGCGATGTTTGATAAAATCAGCTCCCTGATGAAAATCAGCAGGAGCTTGATAGCAGCAAGAACATTGAAGATATAAAATCTCCGGTCAAAAAATCTTCGCAAAATGTACAGGATAACCAGGCCGAAAAAGTACCCAATTAAAAAGGTCAATCCATTGTACTCTGCAGTCATAAACATCCATGTAAAGGCAAGAAAGAAATTTAACAATATTTGAAATGCCATAGTATCACTCCTTCAATACGGCTTGGATATAAAGATCCGGATTCATTAAAGTCTCCGCCGCCTGAGTTACGTATGGAGAAAGAAATTCAACTCCAAAGCCGTATCCGATTGAAATGGCAAGCAGGATGGCAATTGGCAGAATCAAGCCTTTTTCCGAGCCCTTTTCCTGCTCCTTCGTTAATACTTGCTCACCCCAGAAGCCTTTCATGAAAATCTTCATAATACTGTACAAGACAAGGAGACTTGATAGAAGCACCACCATGGCAATGGTATACTGCCCTGCTTCAAATCCTCCTTGAACAATTTTCAACTTGCCGATAAATCCGCTGAGCGGAGGAATACCTGCAAGTGAGATTGCAGCAATGAAGAACATCCAGCCTAACAGGGGATGATTTTTCATCAATCCGCCCATTTTCTTCAAGTTGCTTGTTCCTGTAATGACAACCATGGCACCTGCAAGGAAGAAAAGGGCTCCTTTGATAATCATATCATGGATAAGATAGTAAATCGCACCCTCCATGCCTGCAGGAGTATACACTGCAATACCAAAGAGAATAACGCCGACTGCCACAATAATGTTATAAATCACAATCTGTTTTACATCCCAATAAGCGATAGCACCAATTACGCCAAGAAGAATTGTGAAGGCGGCAAGCCATGCCAGAATGGTATGTGTGTATCCGATATCGTGGTAAAAGACAATGCTGAATACCCTGGCAATGGCATACACACCTACTTTTGTCAGCAATGCTCCAAACAGGGCAGTGACGGCAGACGGAGGTGCCTGATAAGAGCTTGGCAGCCAGAAGTAAAGCGGGAAAATACCGCCTTTCAGGCCGAACACAACCAAAAACAGAATGGCAATGACAGTGAGAAGGCCGGTTTGCCCGCTCGCTGCTACTCTAACGCTCAAATCTGCAATATTCAAAGTTCCCGTTACGGCATACAAATACGCTACTGCAACGACAAACAATGCCGAAGAAATGATGTTGACCAGCACGTACTTTATTGATTCCCGAAGCTGTACTTTTGTACCGCCATGGACAATCAACATATAAGAGGACATCAGCATCACTTCAAAGAATACAAACAGGTTGAAAATATCTCCTGTTAGAAATGCACCGGTCACACCTACGAGCAGAAATTGGACAACTGCATAATAGTAGAAGCGTTCCCTTTCAATTCCAATTGTTTTAAAAGAAAACAAAATGCCGGTGAGACCGAGTACAGCTGTTGACAGCACGAGAAGGGCAGCAAACTGATCCGCTACAAGAACGATACCGTAAGGAGGCTGCCAGCCGCCAATCTTCAATGTTTGAATGCCGTTGTTCAGCACATTCTGAACCAGTACAGCGGCGGAGCCGATGGACAAGAGTGAAGCAATGACGCTGATCCACTTTTGGACAGCTATATTTTTATTAAAAAAGATGAGAATGATCCCGGCAAGCAAGGGGATCAATATTGGCAGTATCACTAAGTTATTCATGTTCATTTCCCCTTAATCGGTCCATGTCATCAGTTCCAAGCTCCTGATAAGATCGATAAGCAAGAACTAAAAAGAATGATGTAACACCGAAACTGATTACGATTGCTGTCAAGATCAGCGCCTGCGGAAGCGGATCCGCATAAGTGTCTGCAGGAATGCCGAGCAAAGGTGGAGCGCCCTGCTTCAGGCCTGACATGGTCAGCAGCAGGAGATGCGCCCCATGGCTCAGAAGTCCTGTACCAATGATAATCCGCAGAAGGCTTCTTGACAGTATTAAATACGTTGCAGCCATAAACAAAATACCGACAACAATAGACATTAATATTTCCATTACTCCGACTCTCCTATCGTTTGAATAATGGTCATAGTCACACCAACAACAACGAGATACACACCGATATCAAAGAGAACGGCTGTAGCAAGCTCAGTCTCTCCAAGCAAAGGCAGTTCGAAATAATCAAAGGTATGAGACAGGAAAGGAGCTCCAAACAGGAAGGAGCCAACCCCGGTCAGTACAGCGATCATCAGTCCAACTGCAGTCAATGTTAAAAAGTTGATAGGCAGTATCTTTTTTACTGTTTTAATATCATAAGCAAGAAGAAGGAGCACTATGGCGGAGGAAGTCATAAGTCCGCCGATGAATCCTCCTCCGGGATTATGATGTCCTGCAAAAAAGAGGAAGATGGAAAACATTACAATGATGAACAGAACAACTTTTGTGGTGGTCTGAAAAATAACATCATTGGTTTTTATATTCTTTTTCAAGACTGCTCCTCCCCTCTGGAAAGTCTGAGCTTAATCATACTGTAGATGCCCAGCGCAGCAATGCCGAGTACCACAACTTCAAACAAAGTATCAAATCCGCGGAAATCTACGAGTATAACGTTGACCATATTTTTTCCGCCGGCCAGGTAGTAGCTGTTTTCAATAAAGTAGTTTGAAATTCTGTCACTGACCTGCTGGCTGTTGGCTGATAATGCAATCAATGTGACCACAAGCCCGACACCAGCTGAAATGATAAAGTTTTCAACTTTGAACCGCATTTTAGTCTCTACCTTTTTGAATTCAGGTAGGTGGTAGAAGCAGAGCAAGAATAGTGCAACAGATACAGTTTCAATAATCAGCTGCGTAAGGGCAAGGTCCGGCGCTCTGAAAATAACAAAGAACAGCGACAGGGAATATCCGACAGCTCCCAGCGCAATGATGGCTGAAAGCCTTGATTTTGAGAAAACAATTGTCAGAGCTGATAGAGTCATGACCACTGCAATGACAGCTTCATAAGGCCCAACAGGAGCCAGATCGTCAAATGAATAAGAGAAAGCACCTTTGATCGCAATAGTTGAGCCCAGAATGACAATCATGAATGCAAAGATGTATGCAAGATAATCTCTGAAAAATCCTGTCATGTAAAACTTAGTTAATCTTTCAGAGCCTGTATTCAGTCCTTTTAAGCCTCCATCATACGCTTTGTTAAGCGTAAGTTTTTCAGGAAACAGATTGTATATTCTTCTCCATTTCGGCAGCGTCAAATACCCAAGAACACCAAGGGCAACAACACCAATGGTCATAAACAGCTCAGGAGTCCAGCCGTGCCACATGTAAATATTTACATAGAAATGCTCGCCTTCCATCAGCAGCGTTGGCAGAATAGATGCCATCGCAGGCTCGATGATACTGTAAGAAATAATGTTCGGGAAGAACCCGATCACAATGACCAGAGAAGCGAGAATAATCGGCGGAATCAGCATGCCGATTGGTGCTTCATGCGGTTTTTTCTCCAATTTTTCAGGCTGATATTTTCCAGTGAATGTACGGAAAACCAGTACCATGCTGTACAGGAAGGTGAAGATGCTTCCGAGCCATGCAAGAACAGGGAAGATGAATCCGTAAGTTTGAGCATTGAACAAATCAAACTCCATTACGCGAAGCATGCCTGTGAAAAACATTTCTTTACTCAGGAAGCCGTTGAACGGAGGCAGTCCGGCCATTGAAAAGGCTCCAATAACTGCGATTGTAAATGTAATCGGCATGAGGCTCATCAGTCCGCCTAATTTTCTGATGTCCCTTGTGCCTGTTTCATGATCAACAATCCCCACGACCATAAACAAACTTCCTTTAAAGGTTGCATGGTTAATCAGATGAAACACTGCAGCCAGTGTTGCAACAGTAAAGATATTATCATCCAGCATGTCATAATGCAGGGAAGCAGCCCCGACACCAAGCAATGACATAATCAAGCCAAGCTGTGATACGGTAGAAAACGCAAGTATTGCTTTTAAATCGGTTTGCTTTACAGCGTTGAAGGAACCCCAGAATAACGTGATGATTCCGACAGTGGAAACAATCCAAAACCATTCAGGCGTCAGCGCAAAAACAGGGCTCAGCCTTGCGACCAAATAGATACCGGCTTTCACCATCGTTGCAGAGTGAAGGTACGCACTGACAGGTGTCGGTGCTTCCATGGCATCAGGAAGCCAGATGTAAAACGGAAATTGTGCCGACTTTGTAAATGCGCCCAGCAAAATAAGGAGCATAGCCGGAACAAATAAATAATGATCCATAATTGCTGGAACGTATCCGATGGTTTCCCTGATGCTGAAGGTTCCTGTCATTAAATAAAGAAGGACAAAACCGCCAAGCATTGCCAATCCGCCAAATACCGTAATCAGCATGGACTTTTGAGCACCATAACGGGATTTTTCCCGGTGATACCAATATCCGATTAACAGGAAAGAAGAGAGGCTCGTTAATTCCCAGAATGTGTACAGCACTATCATGTTGTCGGATAGTACAACACCCAGCATGGCTCCCATAAACATCAGGAGGTACACATAAAAAGAATGGAGCTGTTCTTTTTCTTTTGATAAGTAGTAAATGGAATATAAGACTACCAATGCACCAATTCCGGTAATGAGGAGTGCAAACAGCAGACCGAGACCGTCTACTAAGGCAGTAAAGTTGATTCCCAGCGAAGGAATCCATTCTGCTGTGCTGATGGTTGTTTGACCATTCATATTTCTTGGTATGAATTGGACAAAGTAAACAAAAAGAGTAACCGGAAGAACTAAAACAAACCAACCCGTATGTACGTTTCGAACAAATTTATAAATGAAAGGTACAAGGATGGCCATTAAAAATGGGGATAGTATTGCCAAATGCAATAAAGTCATAATGAACCTCCTTTATAGGTAAACTAACGATTCAAGGTCAAGAAAACCCAGAATAAATTATATCGCAAATTAGTTAATCTTGCATGTTATCCCACTTTATTATTAACTAATTGTCGACTAGCTATGAAAAATCAAATTCACTATTTCAAGTTCATTTGAACATAAAAATGATAACAGAATTTTTTCGTTATGTATAATAAAAAATTCTCCTGAACATGCTAATAGCAGAGGTGATGCTTATGCTTAAAGGAAAAATCCTCATTTCTGCCAGTATTTTTCTGCTGATTTTAGGTTTCTCCTGGTTTGCAAACGAGGCAACTAAACGGGAATATGCTGACCCTGTCGATCCAGCTGATGAAATGCTGATTGACATTGTCCAGACCCGTAACGATATCAATCAACCTGCTGAAATGACTTTCTCAAACGGGAAATTCAAGCCTCGTGAATATGTTCGTGTTCGGTCAAGATAATAAGTGCTGCATGCCGGTTTTTTCATCCGGAACTCTCTTTTGCTGCAGCGGAACACAATAATGTACTATGAAGCTTCCCCGCCTGCAGGCGGGTTTTCTTTTTTTTCTCTTGTAATATCTTCCCATACTATAGATAATAAATTGGGGATATTAGACAGGAGACTCAATGAATCATGAAAAACACTTATTTCACCAGTTATTTTCCGTTAATTTCAATTTTGCTTTTTAGTTCTTCTCTGGCTCTTTCAGGACAGGAAAAAACAACGAACTTCCTGAAATCTCTGGGCATGTTCAGCAGCATGCTGGAGCTTTTATCAGAAGGCAGCCTGAGACTATCTTTGTTTTTAATATTTGTGACAGTTATGTTTATGGTGTTTTCAGCACTAAAGCTGATAGGAGACACAATTACAGAATTGTCTCTGCTCTTCTTTTCCAAAGATGAAACAGGGGAATGCCTGGCCAGGATTAAATCCGGAGCAGCTTTTTATCTTTGCGGAGGTTCACTGTCGCTTCTGACGTCAGGATATCCTGCGGCAACACTGCTGCTGCTGCTTTTATCGACCTTGGCATATTTCGTTTTTATTGTGTATCAAATTAGCTATTCCCTTACCGGCACAGCGCTTGCGGGCCTGGTATTTTTCCATGTTCTTTCCTGGACAAGCCTGATGATGGGAAGTCTTTTCATGGGAGTGAGGCTGTATAACACGCTGGTTGCAAGCATACCTTTCTGATGAGGAATTTGAAAATAGAAAAGAGCGCTAGTTTAAAAAGCGCTCTCGTACCTCTTTGGAGGGAATGCTGCAGCTTTCTTTTTTACCAAACCACTTATATCTGTTATTCGCGATAAGATCGTATAGATAGTCCCTGAGGGGCTTGGGGACCAGAATCAATACATATAGAAGCCTGTAAAAACCTTTCAGATGTTTGCAAATTCTGAGGACTGCGGCAGATTTCATATAGTAGGAGGAATCTTCAACCAGTATCATGCTTGAAAAGTTGTGCTGATTCAAATGTGCAGCTTCCAGAAATTTTTGTCCATATGCTGATTGCAGAGAAGCAAATTGAAACACTTCTTCTTTGTCCCGCTTTAAGATGAACTGTACTGACTGATCACAAAAGTTGCAAACACCATCAAATAAAATCACAAGCTGGCCCTTCTTCATCACATCTCCTCCTTCTGCATGTCTTTTTGGAGAATATCTCTCCAGATGGTGAGATGGGGGCTTTTAGCATACTCCTGCTCCAAAGAACCCCCTTTATCTTTTCCTACCCAAATTCCCGCAGTATACTCCTCAGTAGCTCCGATAAACCAAAAATCTCTGTACGAATTTGACGTTCCTGTTTTTCCGCCAATATACTCTGAAGGAAAACCTGCTTTCCGTCCTGTTCCGGTTTTCACAGCTTCTGAAAGCAATTCCCTGATAATTCCGTTTGTGCGCTCACTGTAAACTCTGATTCCAGAGTCCTCCCAGGCATAAAGAGGTTCTCCAGCGGGGGATGTGATTTTGACAATGGATCTGCTGGGCTGATAAACGCCGTCATTGCTAAAGACAGTATAAGCATTTGTCATTTCAAGAGGAGTCATCCCGTAAGTAAAGCCGCCAATAGCAGCTGGCAGACGGTAATCCTCCTTCGTTAGTTTGGAAAAACCAAACTTCTCTAAATACTGAAAACTTTTCTCAACCCCCGCAGATTGAAGCATTCTGACAGCCGGGGTATTGTAAGAGTGGGCGAATGCACGGGAAAGGGTGACAGAGCCGTACCCTTTATCATGAAAATTTTTGGGGCAGTAATCATCACTGCAAAAGCTATCTGCATTAATCATGCTGTTTGCATGTGCGCCTGTTTCTTCTATATAAGGTCCATAATCCAACAGAGGCTTAATTGAAGAGCCGGGTTGACGGTAGGCTTGATAGGCACGATGAAAAGAACCTTTAGTGTAGTGGACTCCTCCAATGATGGCCCGGATACGGTGGCTGTAATGATCAGCAACGACCGCAGCACCTTGTATATCAGTATTGGCTAGGTGACGGTGAATGCTGTCTGCAGCCCTTCGCTGTAAGAAAGGATCCAGTGAGGTATGAATATGTACACCTTTTTCAATGAGCTTTTGGATATGCTTGTTCAAATCAGCTTGTACCTTTTCCTTTTCATCTCCTTCTGCTTCTTTCAGGGCTATAGTATAACCGTCACGTTCTGAGACAAGCTGTTTCAGCTCTTCCATTACGTAGGCCGAAAAATCAGGGAATTCATCTTTCTTTTGCTTTTGGTGTGGCTGAAGCTGTTCTGCCATTGCAAGGGTAAAGTCATTTTCGGAAATGCGCCCTTCCTTCAGCATCAACTCCAAGAGCAGGCTTTTCCTATTTTGGACAGAGGTCATGTTTTCAATAGGGTCATACAGAGAGGGGTTGTTCGGGATTGAGCTGATTAGCGCTTGTTCAGCGAGAGTTAAGCTTGAAAGAGGTTTTCCGAAATAATAATCTGCAGCGGCACCTGCTCCATACACTCCATTTCCAAAATATATGGCATTCAGATAAAGCTCTAAAATCTCTTCTTTTGAAAGTGTTCTCTCCAGCTGGTATGTATAAAGGAGCTCACTCAGCTTTCTGCTGTATGTTCTTTCATGGGTTAAAAAGAGATTCCGGGCCAGCTGCTGGGTAATCGTGCTGCCCCCCTGGCTGATTCTTCCGCCCACTACATTTTTCAACAGTGCTCTGGCGATTCCTTTGCCATCAATTCCATGATGCTCAAAAAACTGCCTGTCTTCAGAAACAATGAAAAAATCCAGCAGTGTTTGAGGAATATCTTCAATATCAACATACATACGGTTAATTTGTTGTGAATGAAACTCTGAAAAGACATTGCCATCCATGTCAAACAAATAACTGTTTTGTTTCAGTGAAAATGAGTCACGGGGAATTTTTTCGTCAAGTACAAGTGATACAGATTTAATCTTACTGATTTCCTCGGCTGCTCCGAGGAGAATAAATAATAACAGCGTGAGCAAAAAAACAATGCTCATCCATCCAAATAACTTTTTCAATTGGCATGCTTCCTTTTTAGTAGTTGGTACACATATTTTACCATTCCTGGCGGAAAGAAGATATTACTTTAAAAAAGGGCAGCTGCCTTCTTGCTTCATTACAAAACTGATCAAAATGAATCATTTTTTGAAAAACACAGTTAAATAAGCATGTGCGGCTATATAATGTAATACATAGTTTATTTGGATTTCTAAGGAGAAGGGAGGAGAGGACTTTGGACACAGATCATCAGCTCATATTCATTGATTTTGAGTTTACGATGCCTGAAGGAAAAGCTCAATCAAAAGGATTTTATCCAGAGATTATTGAGGTAGGAATTGTTATTGTAAAAAAGCAGGAAATCATTCGTACGTACTCCTCATTTGTTAAGCCATCGAATAACCCCTTATTAACCAGTCGCTGCAAATCCTTCTTAAATATCTCACAGGATCAAGTAGATCTGGGCATCACGTTTGTGGAATTCATTTCTTATTTAAATGAATTAAATCAGTACGGCAATAACACGGTTGTGACATGGGGAAATATGGACATGAAGGTGCTGAAGCTGAATTGCGAAAAGCAGCATCTGCCTTTCCCGCTTACAGGAAAGATGAGAGACCTTTCATTGGAATATAAAAAATTTTTTGGGGACCGAAACCAAACAGGCCTATGGAAAGCTGTGGAGGAATACGGGAAAAAGGGGGTCGGCAGCCACCACAGAGCATTGGATGACGCACTTACTACTTACAACATATTTAAGCTCGTGGAAAATGACAAACGGTATCTTTCAAGACCGGTGCCGACTACAATTGGAGACCGCATTGATTTGTCAAAAGTCATGAGCAAGTTCGCAACTTAAGCCAAATCACCAAGAATGTGATTTGGCTGAAACAATTATTGATATTCTGATGCAAGATCCTCTAGACATCGCAATGATTTTTCGGCCCAGTCTGTCTCCAAATTGGACAACTCATCTTTAAGATCCTTCAATGACAACAGCAAAGATTCTTGATAATCAGGTACTGGGCCTTCAAATTTCTTCACCATGTTTGCCGGAATGTTTGTTTGTTCATGTAGTGCCAGAGCCCTTCTCTGGTGGAACAGGGGAACTTCCGCCTGCTTGGGCATATGAAGGTCTCCCTGCTGGGGATGCTTTAACACTGCTTTTACTTTCACCAGATAATGCTGGGGCTTAACGGCAGTAATTTCGCCGACATACTTTCCGGTTTTGTAAATACCGGTTACAATCTCTCCGATGTTCAGATCTGCCATTATACATCGCTCCTTTCTGTACTACACTGATCATAACCCCATTTTTTTGGCAAATCAATCTAGTGAAATGAAACGTTACCTGCTATAGTAGTGACAGAAGCTATTTTGAAAGAGAGGCAGTGAAGAAGTTGGACCTTTGGATATTGTCCTTGTTCCTTTATTTCCCCGAAAACAAAGCGGAATATATTCCGGCGGGCATGACTATGCTCTTGTTTTTCATAGCAGCCATTTTGGTATTTCGTCTCATTATCAACATCTCAAAAAAAGAGCAGGAAATGTCAGACAAGCTTGAAGAGAAACTGAAACATTCTAATAAATCATAACAACCAGCTCTGGAGCAGAGCGGGAATAAAAATGGATCTGGTTAAATCAAGTAAATCACATAGGCACTAAAAACGCTCAGAATTTAATTCTGAGCGTTTCTTTTAGCTGATTAAGCGGTATGGGGAAAGAATACTGGCTAATAACGGATATTAACGCAAATAAGCGAAAACATTTTCCTCGCATCATCTGCCAGACCCATTC
Source organism: Metabacillus lacus (assembly GCF_009674805.1). Taxonomy (GTDB): domain Bacteria; phylum Bacillota; class Bacilli; order Bacillales; family Bacillaceae; genus Metabacillus_C; species Metabacillus_C lacus. Next base: position 29,349 of record NZ_WKKI01000038.1, read on the forward strand.
TCACCTCAATGATTTGCGTCTAAGAAGCAGAACAATCACATAGCAGCTGACAAAGACAAGCCAAAACCATGCAAACCCTGCAAAAACTAAAAAGTCAGGAATAAACAGAAAAGTGATAAAGCATACAGCACCTGCACCGAAAAAAAGCAGTCCGTTTAGTGAGAAAGCTGTCATGACTTGGGTGAGCCGCCCGCCAGCTCTGCTGTAAAAGAATTTGTAAGTGAGATACAGAAAAAGGGCTAGAAGCAGCACCATTCCTGCAGCCAGGGAGCCCCAGTTCATCCACTGAGAAATATCCCTGTTCCTCCAGAAGAAGATATGTCCGAAGAGAGCAGCAGCAGAAAATAAAGAGAAGACTGCCCCAGGGACCATTAATTTGATTGTTTTCAACAGAAACACCCGGCTTTCAATTAAGTTCCTTTACTACTCTATCTGATCGCTTCCTCTTTTTCAATTTTTTCAATATAAGACGGGAGAGTCACTGTTGCCGTTGTGCCTTTTTTTAGTGCACTTTGAAATCTGATGCTTCCCAGATGATTTTCTACAATGGAAAATGTAACAGTCAGGCCAAGACCCGTTCCTCTTTCTTTCAGGGTGAAAAAAGGTTCGCCAAGCCTCTCAAGCTGTTCTTCTGACATTCCGTTACCATTGTCCTGAATTTTAATCCTGACAACATCATGGGAAGAGTATGCTTTGATCATGACATTTCCTCCGGATTCCGGAACAGCTTCAATCGCATTTTTAATCAGGTTGATAAAAACCTGTTTCAGTCGGGACTGATCTCCATAGATCGTTAATGACGGGGCAATCTCTGAGCAGATCTGCACGTTTTTATAATTTGCATAAGAGATCATGATATTTTCAATCTCAGTGAGCAGGGTTGATAGATTGATCTGAGTTTTGTCAAAATGCTGGTGTTTGGCCAGGTTCAGATAATCTGTAATAATCTCCTGTGCGCGATCCAGTTCTGAAAGTACCAGTTTTACATATTCTTTTTCCTTAGGATCCCTATTCTCTGAGCCTATCAGCTGTATGAAACCTCTGACAACGGTAAGCGGGTTTCTGACTTCATGTGCTACTGAGGCTGCCAGCTCGCTCACTATGGAAAACTTTTCTGACTTCAGCAGCTGAACCCTGAGAAGTGCGTTTTCCAATATGTACTCAATGGCATGAATGGTGAGCAGAAATACAACAAGAAGAAACAGACCGCTGTAGAAAAGGGTGCTGATCCTCTGCTCTGTCAGTTGATACTGTATCAGGCCAAATGAGCTTGCTGTATAGAGTGCAGTATACACTATGACGATTTTCAGCACAGCAAGAAGTAAGGCCCATAGCATTTTTGAAGAGTATTTCATTGAATACCAATGTTTATAAAGATAAAAAGGAAGGATTAAGTGCAGAGGCATAGTCGACAGCATGATGATCATGCTGTCACCGCCAAGATAGAGCCTGTAGCCGATGACAGTCAGTACAACAAAGGCTCCGGTAACGGGGCCTCCGTAAAGGATGCTTGTGATAACCGGTACAGACTGCAAGTCAAAGGAAACACTATTAAAGATTGCAATTGGATAGGTCATGCACAATAAAGCTGAAGCTGCCGAGAAGAAATAAATGAGCAAATTATTCTGTCTAGGAAGCATTTTGGCAGGTTTGTTAAGCCAGATTGCCTGATATAAAAAGACTGGAAAAATAATAAATGTTATGTGCAGAATCAATTCTTTGAATAGTTCCATCACTTGTCACCTGCTAACTTCATATGTGACAAGTATACCAAAAGTTGTTAAAAACGAAAAATTTATTTTAGGATTTTATATATATTTTCTAAAAATTATGATAAATTACTTACGGCATTTTCAAGCCTTTTCAGCCCTTCTTTCAGTGTTGTCAAAGAGCATCCTATATTCATCCGTACAAAACCCCTTCCTTCAGCTCCAAACTTCTCTCCCGACTCCAGCGCCAGCCCGTTTTTTAACAAAGCCCTTTTTATCTCCGCATCTGAAGATTTGAGCGCACGGCAGTCTATCCACAGGAGGTAGGTGGAATGGGGTTTCACCAATGTGAGCGCAGGAATACGTGAAGTAAGGTATTTTTCTGCGAAAAGAACATTTTGCTGGAGATGGACAAGCAAGCTGTCCAGCCATTTTGCTCCATATGTATAGGCGGATTCCAAAGCAGCTGCTCCGGCAGCATTGAGGGTGAAAATACCGTTTTTATGCTGAACGGCACTAAATGCAGTTCTTAATTCTTTCTTTTTAATAATTGCCTCAGAAGCCTGAAGCCCTGCCAAATTAAAGGTTTTGCTTGGAGCTGCAAAGGTGATGCAAATATCTGCAATGGAATCTGACAGGGAGGCTGCAGGAGTATGTTTTTTTCCAAACAGCAATAAATCCGAGTGAATTTCATCTGAAATCAAGATGACATCATGCTGAATGCAAAGTTTTCCTATTCTAGATAATTCAGCAGCTGTCCAGACTCTGCCGCCGGGATTATGAGGGCTGCACAACAAAAACAGCTTCGCCTCTGGGTGAGAAAGCTTCTGCTCCAGGTTATCGAAGTCAATATCATACACTCCGTTCTTAAGAAGCAGCGGGTTTTCTGCTATCTTTCTGCCATTTTCTTTTGTCATATCAAAAAAAGGTGTGTAAACGGGCGGCTGCACAACTACTGTATCTCCTGGATTCGTATACGCCTGGATAGCCATGCTGATAGAAGATACGACTCCAGGACTAAATACAATCCACTCGGGATCAATCTCCCAGCTATGCCGTGTTTTCATCCAGCCAGCTACGCTTTCCCGGGCAGACTGTCCTGCAGCTGAATAGCCATAAACACCATGAGTTATTCGTGTTTGAAGGGCAGCAATCACTTCAGGGGGTGCTTCAAAATCCATATCTGCCACCCACATCGGCAGTACTTCATCTGTGCCGAAAAACTCTTTTGTCATATCCCATTTAACTGAGCCGCTATTTCTTCTGTCTATGTGTTTATTGAAGTCAAACAACTGAATTCCTCCTTTGCGAAATGTATCAACGATATAAATATGCTATGATTGGGCTTGAAGAACAATCAGAGCAGGTGATAAAGAATGGAACTGAAACAAGCAAATGAAATAATGATGGACCTCCTGTACAGCTGGGATCCTCTCGGATACGGAGAAGGATTTTATGAAACTGAAGCAGTTGATGTTCTGCAGGCTGTTTACACAATACATCAGCCGGCCTTGCTGGCAAGAAAAATTCAAAGCATTTATGAATTTTCCTTTGGAAGGATCATTCCGTTTGAAGAATGTGAAAAAACCGCGTCACAGCTGCTGAATATAAAAAATACAGAAAGCTGCTCAATTTAATCAATTGAAGTTCTAAAGGGCCAATCTCATGATTGGCCCTTTATGTCTGAGGAAGCATATGCACTTTTCAATTAGATGGGTGCTCCAGTCCATACGCCGCTGAACGGGCGCTTCCGCTTTTCATTGTCTAGCTTCGACGGACAGGACGTCCTAGTGCCGGCATTGGCACAGGATGTGCCGATCTTAGCCGGCCAGCGCCCAGCGGCTATTGGACTTCGCCCCCTTCCCTACGATAAGTCAACATGTAATCGCTTTCGCTCTTCGTGTTTCCTTTATCTCAGTCAGGGTGCTCCAGTCCATACGCCGCTTAACGGGCGCTTCCGCTTTTCATTGTCTAGCTGCGACGGACAGGACGTCCTAGTGCCGGCATTGGCACAGGATGTGCCGATCTTAGCCGGCCAGCGCCCAGCGGCGTATGGACTTCGCCCCCTTCCCTACGATAAGTCAACATGTAATCGCTTTCGCTCTTCGTGTTTCCTTTATCTCAGACGCAAAAAGCGGAGGCGACTGCCCAGGCCCGACAAGCATAAGATGGACTGCGGCGCGGCGGTTTTGCCGCATAGCAGTACAGCTTATGACTCGAGGGACTAGGAGCCGCAGCTGGATTAGGGTGCTCCAGTCCATACGCCGCTTAACGGGCGCTTCCGCTTTTCTGCATCAAACGCAGAAGTTGAATATTCTTTCTGATACGTAGTCCGGTTTTTCTTCGGGAACCAGATGGCCCGTTTGCTTCAGAGAATAAAACGTGGCATTCGGCAGGTCCTTGCTTAACCGCCGGCCAACAGAAACTGGTACAACCTTGTCTTCTTCACCCCAGATCAGCAGGCTCGGCGTTTCAATCTTTTTAAGCTCAAAAGGGTCCATATCGCCTTCCCTGTCACGAATCAGTCTTGTCAGCGCCATGAAGATACGGTCATCGTGAAAAGGCTGCATGTACCCATCCATCATTTCCTGGTCAATCATGGAGCGGTCGTAGACGACATTGCACAAATTCTTCCAAACTCCCTGAACAGCCAGCCATTGCTTTAAGTAAAGGTGGAAGTAGGGAATGTAAGAGCCGAGTATTAAATAAGGATGAACTCTTTTCATGTAGCTTGAACTGCAAAGAAGGACAACCTTATCAAACAACTCAGGATTTTCTTTGGCGGCAATTAGGGAAATTTGTCCTCCCATTGAATGTCCTACTAATACCGCTTTTTTAACCTGGAGCCTCTCAAGCACCTCAATAACGACTTTTGCCATATTTCTATATGAATAAACAAATTTAAGTGATTTTTCGCTCTTGCCAAAGGGTGGCAAATCGATTGCGATAATCCTGTATTCGTTCATCAGGAGGGGAATAAGCCTCCTGTAGCTGAAAGTGGAGGAGAGGAATCCATGAATTAAAACCATAACGGGTTTTGAAGAATGTCTGTCATACAGCTCATAATGCACATCGATTCCTTGTACCTTCATGCTGAAATGATAAGGATTCAAGTTCATCTTTTTTCACTCCAACAGTATTTATAGTTATGAATGTTTTTTTAATCCAGGACGGAATTTTTGCTGTAGAGATTGCTTATAGTTTGTCCGATCTTAGAAAAAACCCACATGAAATATCTACCCGAATGACAAAAAAAGAAAACGTGGAAAAGGGTCCTATGATATAATAATCAGAACATTCCGAACGGAGGCGATGGAGTTGAAACTTACCGAAAAAGAAACGGAAATATTGGAAATATTAGAGGGAAACAGCAGGCTCACTGCTGAAACTGTAGGGAAAATGATTGAGTGTACTGCCGAGGAGACAGAAAGGCTGATACAGGGTTTGGAAGATAGAAAAATAATTATCGATTATCAGGCAACAGTTGATTGGAAAAAAGTTGACGGCCATGAAGGTGTAACCGCAATGATAGATGTAAAAGTTACACCGAAAAGGGGAGTCGGTTTTGATGATATCGCTGAGCGCATTTACAGATTTAACGAAGTAAAGTCAGTCTACCTGATGTCAGGAGCGTATGATTTATCCGTTGTAATTGAGGGCAGATCCATGTCAGAGGTGGCGCGGTTTGTATCTGAAAAGCTGTCTACGCTGGATTCAGTACTGTCGACTACTACACATTTCATATTAAAAAAATACAAGCACGACGGTAAATTGTATGATTCAGGAGAAGAAGACCGCAGGATGATGGTGACGCCATGAGTGAACCATCCCGATATATATCCGGCAATGTCTCACAGTTAAAGCCATCAGGAATCAGAAAGTTCTTTGACCTGGCCGCGAATATGGAGGGCGTCATTTCTCTTGGGGTAGGAGAGCCTGATTTTATCACTTCCTGGAACGTACGGGAGGCGTGTATTCAATCCCTGGAACAGGGCTATACAGCGTATACTGCTAATGCAGGTATGCTTGAACTTAGAAAAGAAATCTGCAGCTACTTGAACAGCCGTTTTGCTCTGAATTATGATGCGTCTTCGGAGGTTATGGTCACTGTCGGGGCCAGCCAGGCGCTGGATCTTTCTTTAAGGGCCATTTTGAATCCTGGAGAAGAAGTGCTTCTCATTGAACCGTGCTTTGTGTCATATGAACCCCTTATCCGTTTGTGCGGGGGAATTCCTGTCTCGGTTTCAGCGAGGGAAGAAAATTCCTTCAAACCTACGGCTGCAGATATTGAAAAAAAGATTACACAGAAAACAAAGGCATTGATTCTTTGTTCACCAAATAATCCAACCGGTGCACAGCTGACCAAAAAAGAATTGCAGGAAGTTTCCCTCCTTGCAGAGAAGCATGATCTTCTGGTGATCGCAGATGAAATTTATGCCGAATTATCATATGAAGAAGCATACACCAGCTTCTCTTCACTGCCAGGCATGAGGGAGAGGACCATCCTTGTTTCAGGTTTTTCAAAGGGCTTTGCAATGACAGGCTGGAGACTTGGATACGCATGTGCTCCTGCCCCGCTTCTTGCAGCGATGCTGAAAATACATCAATACTCCATGATGTGTGCACCTACAATGGCGCAGCACGCTGCACTTGAAGCTTTAACTAACGGTTTGGCCGATGTAGATTCCATGAAAAGAAGCTACAGACAAAGAAGAAATCTTTTTGTAGAGGGACTGAGAGAAATCGGTTTTTCTTGTCATCTCCCTGGAGGAGCATTTTATGCTTTTCCATCCATTAAAAATACAGGATTGAGTTCAGATGAATATGCAGAGTCGCTTCTTCTGGAGGAGAAAGTGGCGGTTGTCCCCGGTTCTGTGTTCGGCTCATGCGGAGAAGGGTTTGTAAGATGTTCTTATGCTTCTTCCGTTGAACAGCTTCAAGAAGCACTAAAGAGGATGGAGAGACACCTGAAGAAGCTGCAAGCTTCATCAAACATCGTGTCTGAAAGAATGAGGAAAGAGGCGTAAAATCCGCCCTCTTCCTTTTAGCACAAAAAAAGGGACAAACCTGAGTTTGTCCTAAAAACAAAAGGGGGGAATACTAGAAAGCCTTAATGGTTCTAGTATTCCCCCTTTCTGACTTTATAAACCGGAAATTATAAAATGAAGTGCAACAATTGGGCATCTAAACCCGTTATATAGGAAGATCGGAGGGGCAAGGATGACTGAGGAAGAGCTTATACGAAAGGCGCAGGCAGGTAATACTGCCGCATTTGGGCAGCTGGCGCAGAGGTACTACCCGGTGGTCGAAAGATTTGCTTATCAGCCGGGCAATTCGCCGAATGAAATTGAGGATATTACACAAGAAGTTTTTATCAGGGTTTATCGTTTTTTGGATCAGTTCTCAAAAGCAAAATTTTCAACCTGGCTTTACAAAATTACCTTAAATGTAACCAGGGATTATTCCAGGAAAAAAAGCTCCGACCTAAGAAAGGTCTTGAAGTTTAAAAAAGAGGCGCAAGAATTCATTCCGGGGGCGGAGGGGCAGCTGCTTCGGAATGAAGAAGATCAAAATCTCCATCTCTGTCTTCAAAAGCTGAATCAAAAATACCGCATTCCTATCATTTTATATTATTTTCATGAAAGAAAATATGAAGAAATAGCCGAGATTATGGGCGTTTCCCTATCCACTGTAAAAACCAGGCTGCTAAGGGGCAAGTCATTATTGAAAAAGGCTCTTGAGGAACTGGAAGAGAAGGAGGGTCAGAAAAATGGATGAGCCAACATTTGAAAAACGGCTGAGCAGGCTTAATGATGCATACAAGGATATACCTGTTACCTCTTCTCATTCAAAAATGATGGAATCTATAGAAGGTGCGGGGTATAAGAGAAATAAGAAATGGCTGAGCATTCCTCTTGCAGCGGGTTTTACAGCGATTGCACTATTCACCATCATACTAACAGTTCATGTAACAGGCCTGAATATATTTGAAAATGCGGAGAGGCAAGGATATTCAAATGTTCCACCTGCTGAAAGTGATGTAGTAAGTGTGAAAGAGGATCTGAGGGATTATTATGAAAGCAGGTTAAAGTCTTTTGAAGAGAAACTCGGAAATCCCTACGCAAAGCAATATCAGTTTGTAGTGCGCACAGAAGAATCCTTGCAAGTATTTGAGAAGAGAGATTCTTTTCAATCGGAAAAAGAGATGGAAAAAAATTATAATCAATTGAAATCCCAAATAGATATCAGTCTCTCTACCCTTCGTGAACATTTAACGATGATCAAGGAACAGAAAGAGCCTGACTCACATCTTGTTCTTTCCTATCTCGAAAAAAGAGACTTGCTTTATGAGGATATCCAATCTCAATGGACTTCCATTACACTGAAGAAATCACTTGGGAATGTATCGGGTAATCTGGTAGACAGACTGAACAAGGGCGAAGACATTTCGGACAGCCAGGAAGTAAACAGCTTTGCCGCTGAAGCAATTTCCAGCGGATATAAATTTGTGCTGATAGAGGGCATGGTGGAGGTAAGACCGAATCCAGCAGTGCTCAGCGGAGCGGCCTTAAACGAAGAAACCCGAAACTATATTGACTACTCCGGAAAAAGCATCGTATATGACGGTATTCTTTCTGTCGGAAGAGAATCCTTACGCAAGGATCTGCTGGAGCTGGAAGGCCTCATCCTGTCTCATCCGCACTTCAGCGGAACTCAGAAACTCAAGCAGCTGTATCACCACTGGCTTTCTATTTATTTGAAAGGAACTGATAACAGCCCTATTTACAAGAATGGAAAAGTGGAAAGTGCTGTATTGGAAGAGTTTACAGCATTGATAAAACATAATGGAAATACGTATACGTCACAGGCTGCTAAAGAATTTTATGAGGAATTGCAGGAGCGGAATTTTGAACTGAATTCAATTGAAGAGCTTAGAGAAATAGAGATTGTGCTTCCTGAAGATGTGGCTGCTGATTCCTTACATTCTGCAAATATAAACTTGCTCCCTTTAAGTTACGATTTGCGGGAGCTCTATGACGAGGTTCACAGCAGTAAAGAACCTACCCTTCTTCTCAAGCCTTCCTGGTCACAGGCTACCATTGATGAAAAAACGCTTAGGTTGTACTTCCATGCCATGGTAAAAGGCGATTTTGAAACAGCATACACACTGCTGGATGACAAAAGTGCCCCTTCCTGGGAGGAGTTTGCAGGTTCAACCAGCAAAGAGAGGGAGGACATAATAAGACTGAACAGCCGCTTTTCCAGAATAGTAAGTGATTACAGTGAAGCAGAGGTACATGCTGTCAAAGTGTATACTCAAGATGGTATAGAGTATTTGTTTCAATTACGTGAAGATGAGAGAGGGATATCCAGGCTGTTTTACAGGGGTTATTCAGACAATGGTAAATAGAAACATATGTAATTTCCTCTTAATAGCTTTGTAAAAGACCTTGTATTATGCTATAATTTTTTATTGCGTATATTGGACAAAAATTAGAGTAGACAATAGGAGTGTTTTTTATGGCAAATAGCTATGAAGTAGGAAATGTTTATACAGGAAAAGTAACAGGAATTCAGCCTTATGGTGCGTTTGTTGCACTTGACAGCGATACTCAAGGGCTTGTTCATATCTCAGAAATCACTCACGGTTTTGTAAAAGATATCAACGATGTTCTTTCTGTTGGAGATGAAGTCACTGTAAAAGTTCTTACAGTGGACGAAGCTGCAGGAAAGCTAAGCCTTTCTATTCGTGCAACACAAGAAGCACCTGAAGCAGCTGAGAGAAAAGAAAGACCAAAAAAACGTCAGGCAACAACGACTGTTAAAGCAACTGCAGAGTCTGCACCACAAGGTTTCAACACACTAAAAGAAAAACTTGAAGAGTGGATCGAGCAATCAAAACGCTAATCACTCCAACAAAAAAGGATGGACATCATCAAGATGTCTATCCTTTTTTTGTTTTCAGGCAGTTTCTTAAGCCTTTGAAGGTCATAAGCCAAGCCGGCCTGAAGGTTAAAGAACAACCTTCATGCCGGCTCGTTTTATGCTTGTCGAAGGCCGACAGGATGTCGGACAGTCATGCGTTGCCACAGAACGTGGCGCTCTTAGCATGACTTCCTTTACTGCGCCTTTCGCTTTTCTACATTGTCCAGCTCCGGCAGCTAGGCCCTCGAGGTCATAAGTCATCTTGGTCAAGAGGTCAAAGAGCGACCTCCTGCCCAAGCTGCCTTATGCTTGTCGGGCCTGAGCAAGCTGCCTCCGCTTTTCGGTTTGTCCAGCTCCAGGCGCCAGCCCTTCGAGGTCATAAGCTGTCTTGGCCAAAAGGTCAAAGAACGACCTTCCGTCCAAGCCATCTTATGCTTGTCAGGGCTGTGCGGGCGCCTTCCGCTTTTCGGTTTGTCCAGCTCCAGGCGCCAGCCCTTCGAGGTCATAAGCTGTCTTGGCCAAAAGGTCAAAGAAC
>NZ_WKKI01000039.1 GCF_009674805.1 Metabacillus lacus
AAGTCTTCAATAAAAACAAATTCCGCTTCATTTTGTGATTCTCTTTTTGGTTTAAACATCCCATTCACCATCCTAGAATTATTACCTATATTATACCAAATTAACGCGGTGAATTGGGAAAGTAAAAAGAAAAAAATAAAAGACTGCCGAGAGTTTCTCGACAGCCTGAATGAAATAAAATAAAGCGCCGGCTGGCGCTTTATTTTATTTCATTTTTTGTTTAATAAATTGCAGCAGGGGCGATATTTCTCCAATCAGCGGCTTAAGATCTTGAATGCTTGTCATAATATCATCGAGCTGGCCCAGAATTTGAAAATATTCCATATTCATCTGCGGAATTTCAGAGGCAGGCTCTATGTCCAGACCACCCAGCTCCTCATCCTCATCTATCGCTTTCCTCTGCTGTTCTTCCTCCCGGTTATCCACTCTGGATCTCCTATTTCCGAACATAAATTGTGAAAAACGGTCTCTCTCTTCACTCATGATATATTCCCCCCTTTGGTTAGGTGCCTTGCACTATTTTATGAAGGCAGATAACAATGAGTATAGACTTTTGCAACACTATTGCCAGATTAAAGAAATTGAGTTAACATTAGTACCAAGTACTAATAATTGATTATAAAAGAGGGGTTGCAACAAATGAACGCAGGCGTAATTGGAATAGGGCGTTATACTCCTGAACATATATTAACCAATCATGATCTTGAAAAGAAAATGGATACTTCTGACGAGTGGATTCGAACAAGGACCGGGATTGAAGAGCGGCGCATAGCTTCTGAAGAAGTTAATACTTCCCATATGGCTGTGGCTGCTGCGAAACATGCAATAGAGCAGGCAGGAATTGATCCACAAGAAATCGGACTTATTCTTGTAGCTACAGTTACTCCGGATCAGCCTTTTCCTTCGGTTGCCTGCACGCTTCAGGAAGAACTGGGAGCAAGCAAGGCTGCTGCAATGGACGTAAGTGCCGCTTGTGCAGGCTTTATTTATGGAATGGTGACAGCTAAGCAATTTATTGAAAACAATGTATACAAGTATGTCTTGGTAGTAGGTGTTGAAAAGCTTTCTAAGATTGTAGATTGGGAAGACAGAAATACAGCTGTGTTGTTTGGCGACGGTGCTGGTGCAGTCATTCTGGGAGAAGTTGGTGACGGAGCAGGCATTCTTTCATTTGAGCTTGGTGCAGACGGCACAGGCAGAAAGCATTTATATCAAGATGACTATATTTTTATGAATGGAAGAGAAGTCTTTAAATTTGCTGTTCGACAAATGGGTGAGTCCAGCATGAATGTATTAAATAAAGCCGGCCTGACAAAAGAGGATGTAGACCTCCTGATTCCGCATCAGGCAAATATCAGAATCATGGAATCAGCGAGGGAAAGACTTGAACTGCCGCCGGAAAAAATGTCTTACACCATACAGAAATACGGAAATACATCTGCAGCCTCTATACCGATTTCGATTGTAGAAGAGCTGGAAGCTGGTAAAATCAAAGATGGAGATTTGCTGGTCCTGGTTGGATTCGGCGGAGGCTTAACATGGGGAGCCATTGCCCTTCGCTGGGGACGCTGAAAAGTTCATACCCTTGCTGAAATAGTGAGACGAATATTTACATAAGGTGGATTGAGAAGGATGGAGAAAAAAAGAGTAGTAGTAACAGGTTTGGGAGCACTGACTCCACTTGGAAATGATACTGAAACTTCCTGGGAAAATGCAAAAAAAGGCGTTTCGGGCATCGGACCGCTGACCAGAATCAATGCAGATGATTATCCCGCCAAGGTCGCTGCTGAATTAAAGGACTTTGAGATTGAAAACTATATGGACAAAAAAGAAGCCCGTAAAATGGACAGATTTACACAATATGCTGTAATTGCTTCTAAAATGGCTGTGAAAGATGCAAAGCTGGAGATTTCTGATGAGAATGCCGGCCGTATCGGTGTATGGATCGGGTCAGGCATCGGAGGGATGGAAACCTTTGAAAATCAGTTTGAAACATTGCTGACAAAGGGAGCCAGAAGGGTAAGCCCATTTTTTGTTCCAATGATGATTCCTGATATGGCTGCAGGACAGGTATCCATCTCACTTGGGGCTAAAGGATTTAATTCTTGTACGGTTACTGCTTGTGCAACCGGAACAAACTCAATTGGAGATGCTTTTAAAGTCATTCAGCGCGGAGATGCAGATGTGATGGTGACAGGCGGAACAGAAGCACCGCTGACCAGAATGTCATTTGCCGGCTTTACGGCAAATAAGGCACTTTCTACAAATCCTGATCCCAATACTGCGAGCAGGCCTTTTGATAAAAACCGGGACGGCTTTGTAATGGGAGAAGGTGCAGGAATTCTCGTACTTGAAGAGCTGGAGCATGCGCTCAACAGGGGAGCAGACATTTATGCGGAGATTGTTGGATACGCAGCAACTGGAGATGCACACCACATAACTGCCCCTGCTCCAGGCGGAGAAGGCGGCGTTCGGGCAATGAGACAGGCCATCGAAGACAGCGGCCTTGCTCCTGAGCAGATTTCTTATATAAATGCACATGGAACCAGTACCCCATATAATGACCAGTTTGAAACATTGGCCATTAAAGAAGTTTTCGGAGAACATGCTAAAAAGCTTTCCATCAGCTCAACTAAATCTATGACAGGCCATTTGCTTGGGGCTGCAGGAGGCATTGAGGCAATCTTTTCAATACTTGCAATAAAAGAGGGAATCGTACCTCCTACAATCAACTATGCTACACCTGATCCAGAATGTGACTTGGACTATGTGCCGAATGAGGCAAGAAACATGGACGTGTATGCTGCTCTAAGCAACTCGCTTGGATTTGGCGGGCATAACGCGACCATCGTATTCAAGAAATTTGAACAGTAAAATGGAATAGGGCTGCCTTGTGCAGCCCTTTTTCTTTTGAAAAATTTCGATAAAACGCAAGGAAGACACCTAAACTTCTTGTCCATTATCTTCTCATTTCCTGGTGATCTTCCAATCTGCAGCCAGTGAATTCTTTAACCCCTTCTTCATAAGAATCATAAGATGTTGGAGGGGGTGAGGATAGTGAGTGTAATTGATACTGCAAAGTGGCTGGAAGAGTCCTGTGATCCTGAAGAAATCTGCCGCAGGCTCAGAGTATACTTTGAACCGTTGAACGAGTATCAAATTGCCAGATATCTAAGTGATTATGGAATGTTTAACCGGCATACGCCCTGCAGCAGCACGTTAAGCGCTTTTAAAAAGCATGGAATGTGGGAGTTCATAAAAAAGGAAGAAGCTTATTTAAAGAATTTGTGGCAGGGGCCGGATGTTTCGATATTTATTTTTCCCTGTGATGTAAGTAACAGGAAAATACAGAAGGAATATAAAGGAAAGTCTGGCTTGGCTTTTAAAGATAAGCTGTTTTTGTTTTTATCACCCGATTGTAATAAAAAAGAAGTTTCTGCTGTTTTTACACATGAATATCATCATGTTTGCAGGCTTGCAAAGGATAGAAAAGATGAAGAAAAGTATACAATACTAGATACAATGATATTGGAAGGATTGGCTGAAAATGCTGTCCGGGAACGCTTTGGGGAAAAATATACAGCAAGCTGGACGGCTTTTTACACAGATACACAGCTAACCTCCTTCTGGTTAAAATATTTTTCAGAAAACAACACCCTGGATCGCAGTGACAAGAGGTTTACAAAGCTAATGTTTGGTACCGGGCTATATCCCAAAATGCTTGGTTATGCAGTTGGATACTTTACCGTTAAAAAATATATGGAAGTAACCGGAAAAAAGACGAAAGACTTGCTTTCGGTAAAAAGTGAAGAAGTTATAAAGGAAGTATTTCATAAAACCTGAAAAGGTTTATTTTTTTTTTATTAAAGTCGGACTATTCGAATAAATAGTTTGAATTTTTGTAATTTTATCATGTTTGCGGACTAGTCATCATATCCTGCAATAAATGTTTATTTTATTCTCTATCAGGCGGTGAGCCAATGTCACTACTATTAGAAGTGAACAATTTAACAACATATTTTTACAGAGATAAAAACTTTTTTCCTGCAGTAGACGGGGTGAATCTTAAAATACATAAAGGAGAAACAGTTGCCCTGGTAGGGGAATCGGGTTCAGGAAAGAGCATGACTTCACTATCTATTATGAAGCTGGTGCCTTCACCTGGAGGAAGGATTGTGGACGGTCAAGTCCTTTTTAACGGTAAAAATTTATTGAATTTTTCAGAGAATGATATGTGTAAAATCCGCGGAAATGAAATATCTATGATTTTTCAGGAACCTATGACCTCCTTGAACCCGGTCATGACAATTGGGGAGCAGATTTCAGAAGTGATTGAATGCCATCAGAAGCTTACAGGAGAGCAGGCGCTGAAAAAAACAGTTACGCTTCTGGGGATGGTTGGGTTTTCAAGACCTGAGCAGATACTTGCCGATTATCCTCACCGGTTATCAGGCGGGATGAGGCAAAGAGTGATGATTGCAATGGCGATGAGCTGTAATCCAAGACTGCTGATAGCGGATGAACCCACTACTGCTCTTGATGTAACAATTCAGGCGCAGATACTCGAATTAATGAAGGAAGTCAGTAAAAAATTTAATACGTCTATCCTCTTGATTACGCACGATTTGGGCGTTGTGTCTGAAGTCGCTGACAGAGTCATTGTGATGTATTGCGGGCAGGTGGTGGAGGAAGCACATGCAGATGACTTGTTTGATAAACCTCTGCATCCATACACTCAAGGACTTTTGGCCAGCATACCGAGTTTAGATGGGGAAATAAGCAGGCTATATTCAATCCAGGGAAGTGTACCAGCGCCAGACCAGCTTCCAGGGGGCTGCAGATTTGCTCCCCGATGTCCGGAAGCTTTCAGCAAATGCCTTGAAGAAAAACCTCCTTTATACAACATTTCTGAATCAAGGGCTGTCCGCTGCTTCCTACATGAGGAGGATCTATAATATGCCTCTATTAACTTCAGAAGCATCCAAAGACAACTTCATGAAAGAAAAAGACCCGCTTTTAAGGCTTGAAAGTGTGTCCAAACACTTTCCGATAAAGTCGGGTTTGCTGCAGAGAACAGTTGGACACGTTAGAGCAGTCGATGGCATAACACTTCAAATAAATAGGGGAGAAACATTAGGAATAGTGGGAGAATCAGGGTGTGGAAAATCCACTTTGGGCAGGACCATTATCAGGCTATATGAGCCAAGTTCAGGAAAAATGTTTTTTAAAGGTAAAGATATAACTCATGCAAGAGAACCTGTGTTAAGGCAAAGCATGAGAAAACATATACAAATGGTTTTTCAAGATCCCTTTGCTTCATTGAATCCCAGAAAAACATTGAAATCCATCTTAACAGAGCCTTTTATAGCACATGGATTATATTCCTTTAAGGAAAGAGATCGAAAAGTTGAAGAGCTCCTTGAAAAAGTGGGATTAAATCCTTCTTTCAGCAATAGATATCCTCATGAATTTTCAGGAGGCCAGCGGCAGAGGATTGGCATTGCCAGAACGCTTGCACTAAACCCTGAACTCATTATTGCCGATGAGCCGGTGTCTGCTTTAGATGTCAGTATTCAAGCACAAATCTTGAATTTAATGCAAGAGCTTCAAAGCGAGCTGCAGCTTGCTCTTTTATTCATTTCCCATGATTTAAGTGTAGTCCGTCATATTAGTGACAGGGTGGGTGTCATGTACCTGGGCAAATTAATGGAGCTCTCGGATAAAAATAGTCTTTACTCAGCGCCACTTCACCCATACACCCAGGCGTTGCTATCTGCTGTCCCTGTTCCGGGGAGAAAAGGCAGAAACAGAAGGGAGCGGATCGTGTTGAAAGGGGAGCTCCCTAATCCGGCCAATCCGCCTGCAGGATGTGCGTTTCATACAAGATGCCCTTCTGCAGAAGCCCGATGCAGAGAGAGACAGCCTATTTATAAAGAGGTAAAGCGAAATCATTTTGTTGCCTGCCATCTCTATGAATAGCCGGCAGGTTTAACATAAAAAAATGAAAGGGAGGTACAGCAAGACAGTAAATAGCTGCCAAAATGTTTAAAGGGGGAAGAAAGATGAATCGAAAAAAATCGTTATTTTTTGTTTTATGCTTACTTTTAATGCTGTCCCTGTTTCTGGCTGCCTGTACTCCGAAAGAATCATCAAAACCAGCTCCAGCTTCCGGGGAGGGCGAGAAAAAAGAAGCAATTGAGAAACCTCAGCAGGGGGGAGACTTAATTGTCGGATCAACCGGGTCCCCAACTTTGTTTAATCCTCTGTATTCAACAGACACCTCCAGTACAGATATTGAAGGATTTATATATGACGGCCTGGTTTCTGCAGATACCGAATTTGAGCCAGCACTTCATTTGGCGGAAGATATACAGCAATCAGAGGATGGTTTGACATACACGGTTAAAATTAGGAAGGGGGTTACATTTCATGACGGAGAAGAATTATCTGCAGATGATGTTATTTTTACGTATAGTATTCCCTTAAACAAGGACTATGCTGGAGAACGCGGATCCAGTTTTGACATGATCGAGAGCATTAATAAAGTAGATGAATATACAGTAGACTTTAAATTAAAACAAAAGGATGCTTCATTTTACGCAGTGTCATTAAGCTATGGCATTCTTCCCGAACACATTTTAAAAGATGTGCCGGTAGCTGATCTTGGGGAAAATGAATTTAATACCAAAAAGCCGGTTGGAACTGGTCCCTTCAAGTTTGCTGAATGGAAAGACGGGCAGTACGTCAAAGTTGTTGCAAATGAAGATTATTTTCTTGGACGCCCTCACCTGGATTCGGTCACATATAAAATTGTTCCAGATATGGATGCACTGATTGCCCAGCTGCAAGCAGGGGATGTACACTATGTTCCTGCGGTTCCAAGCACTGATATTGAGACAGTCAAAAATTTTAAAGGCATTAAGGTGGAATCAGGTCTTGGGTTAAACTATTCCTATATTGGCTGGAATGAGAAAAACGAACTGTTTCAAGATGTAAAGGTGAGGCAGGCGCTCACACATGCTATTGATCGGGAAACAATTGTAGCCAGTGTCTTAAATGGAGAAGGAGAGGTTGCCCATGTGCCAGAAAGCCCTTTGTCCTGGGCATACAGTAATGACGTTCCAAAATTCGGATACGACACTGAAAAAGCAAAACAGTTATTAGGAGAAGCTGGATGGAAAGATTCGAATGGCGATGGCATTCTTGATAAGGAGGGTAAAAAGTTTTCGTTTACACTCAAAACAAACCAAGGGAATAAAGTAAGGGAAGATGTGGCCGTTATAGTGCAGCAGCAGCTAAAAGAAGTTGGTATAGAAGTAAAACCTGAAATTGTAGAATGGAGTGCGTTCATTGAACAGATTTCAGCACCAAACTGGAATTATGAAGCAATGATTCTTGGATGGAGCCTTGCAACCTTTCCTGATCAGTATGACATTTTCCATTCAAGCCAGATGGAGCAGGGGTTGAACTTTGTATGGTGGGAGAATGAAGAGGCTGATAAGTTGATAAATGAAGCCCGCCAAATTCTTGACCGGGAAGAATACAAGAACGCCTATACTGATATTTATAAAATAATAGCAGAAGAACAGCCATATACTTTCCTGTATTATCCTAATGTCCATAATGCCATGCCGGATGCTCTTGAAGGATACGAGTTTCACGCTAAGAATGATTTTTACAAAATTTATCATTGGTGGTTGAGGAAATAGGGAGCCAGGGGGAAGGGTGGATACTCTTCCCCTGTTTTTAAAGAAAGGAAGTGATGAAGATGGCAGCCTATATTTTTCGCCGTGTGCTTACTGCCATTCCCTTGCTGCTGGGGATTACCATTCTATCCTTTGCCATAATACGCATGGCTCCGGGAGATCCAACCTCACTGCTTATGGATCCTACAATCAACGCGGCTGATAAGGAAAAGTTTATGGAAAAATACGGTCTGAACGAGCCTGTTCATATTCAGTACCTGAAGTGGTTAGGCAATATGGCTCAAGGAGAATTTGGAACATCTTTAATCAAGAAGGGCGTACCGGTCAGTGAAATGATCATGAACCGTATCCCCAACACGCTTTTATTAATGATATCATCTACTGTTTTAGCAATCTTAATTTCTATTCCGTTAGGTATATTGTCAGCCTCGCGTCCTTACAGCAAAGTAGATTATACCTTAACCTTTACATCATTCCTGGGCCTGGCAACTCCAAATTTCTGGCTTGGTCTGATTCTTATTATGATATTTTCAGTTAATCTGGGCTGGTTTCCCACAGGAGGCGTTTCAACGCTAAACGCCGATTTTAGTGTCTGGGACAGAATTCACCATCTATTTCTTCCAGCTTTTGTTTTGGCTTCTGCAGATATGGCAGGACTGACAAGGTATACGAGATCAAGCATGATTGAAGTGCTGAAGCAAGATTATATTAGAACTGCACGGGCCAAAGGCTTTAAGGAGACTAAGGTCATTTATAAACATGGTTTGCGCAACGGGCTCATCCCGGTCATTACGATACTGGGATTGCTGCTTCCCGGTTTTATAGGAGGAGCTGTGGTTGTTGAAAAGGTATTTTCATGGCCTGGTATCGGGCTTCTCTTCTTTGAATCAGCTTTTCAGAGAGATTATCCTGTCTTAATGGCACTAACAGTCTTGTCAGCGGTCTTTGTCATAGCAGGCAATTTGATTGCGGACATCCTTTATGCCATATTCGATCCACGAATAGAATATTAGGGGGGAAACTATGAATCAGCTTAAAACTGTGCCGCCGCCTCATGGGGCTGTTTCCCCTGTGGCGGAAAAGAAAAGGGATACGCTGACACATATACTCTGCAAAAGGTTTATTAAAAATAAGCTGGCAGTGATTGGGTTGGTTTTTCTGCTTGCGGTTATTTCCTCGGCAATTCTTGCACCGATTATCGCTCCGTTTGCTCCTGAGCAGCAGGATTTGTTAAAAAGGCTTTCACCTCCTGGCCAGGAACATTTGCTCGGTACCGATAAATTTGGAAGGGATTTGTTTTCCAGACTCCTTTATGGTGCTCAAATATCCCTCCTGGTCGGATTTGCATCTGTTTTGGGCAGCATCACCATCGGCACTGCAGTGGGTGCAGCCGCAGGATATTTCGGTGGATTCCTAGATTCAGTTTTAATGAGAATAGTAGATATCATCTTATCCATTCCTTCAATCTTTCTGCTGATCACCCTTGTTACAATTTTTAAGCCGGGCGTAGATAAGCTGATCATTATATTTGCTTTACTTGGGTGGACGACGACAGCAAGGCTGGTACGCGGAGAATACCTATCCCTTCGAACGAGGGAGTTTGTATTAGCGTCTAAAACAATTGGCACAAGAAGCAGCCGAATCATCTTCTCTCACATTCTTCCCAACGCCATGGGACCGATTATTGTAACGGCAACTCTGAATATTGGAGGGGTTATTCTGGCTGAATCTGCATTAAGTTATCTAGGACTGGGCATACAGCCTCCAACTGCAAGCTGGGGCAATATGCTGCAGGATGCCCAGAACTATACGATTCTCCTGACTGCCTGGTGGTACCCGCTCTTTCCAGGGCTGCTGATTTTACTGACAGTTCTGAGCTTTAACTTTGTTGGAGACGGATTGAGAGATGCTCTGGATCCAAAAGCTGAAAAATAAACAGAGGGGAAGGCTGTCCATATGTAAAGGGTCCTTTGGGGCGGCCAACTTCTTCAAATTCTTTATATATTTTGGTTCAAGAAAAGTAATACATTGAACAGATAAAAAAACATAATTTGGAATAAATAAATTCCCCTCTGCCTATACTGAAAGACAAATGGTAACGAAGTGAGGGGTAAAAAAATGTTGTTTCTTCATGATGTATGGGTGAATTGGTTTGAAGGGGAAGAGAACGGATATAATATATGTCATTTTCATGAGTGGAGAAAAGATGACACGGTTGAACTCCTTGATCAAGTTCCCTTAATAAAAGTAGACCCTGTTATGTTTCATTATATTGAAAATGATTTATCTGAGCTGCCACAAAGTTTGCTCAAAGGTATTCATCAAAAAGCTTACATAAGAAAAAACCATGAGCGTATTCAGCTTGATTATTGTTTTGTGGTCACGGACGGGACAGGCATACTGGCCATAGATACGATTGGATATTCCATTCCCATTAGAAAGAGCAGGCTGATTCCAAGACAGGAACAGCTGGTGTATGAAATGGTAAAGGACATTGAAGCTGACTCCTACCCATTTGAAGCCGCGGAATATTTCAGCAGCAAAGAATATCATATACTGGCGCTTTCTCCAGATCATATGAGAGGGCTGACTAGGAAAGAACGTCAGCTGAAGCAGCTTTTATTTATGGCCCTCGACCAGCTTCAGGCAACAAAAAACACATCTGAAATCAAGTACTGGTATACAGAATGGAATCCGCGAAGATATGAAGAAATTAAAGATCAGGATTTTTCGCAAATATGGGAGCTGCTCTACGAAGAAACGCTGCCGGGCTGGAGTGATAAGCATTTACTGCTCTGCGAGAATTTAACAAAGGGAAATCCGTTTTTTGAAAAGCTCTGGGAGCTGGAGCAGGAGACCAAGGTCAATTAAAGCCGACGGTATTATACTTTGATGTCAACTGCTATCGTAAAGAATTGTTTTATCCGGATAAAAAGCCGCAGCGTTTAGCTGCGGCTTTCGTGTATTATTTTCTTTTTCTGGATAGACCCATTGCATTTTCCATTTTGGTAAGCATCTTATTCGCTCTCTCATTTGCCTTTTGTGCTCCATGATCGAGAATATCATCAAGTTCTTCAGAATCCATCAGCTCATGGTAGCGTTTTTGGATAGGAGCAAGCTCTTCTTTCACAATATCTGCCAGGTCAGCTTTAAAGGTTCCATAGTTGGAGCCCTCGTATTTGACTTCGAGCTCACTTATTGGAATATTCTTCAAAACTGAATATATGGTAAGAAGATTGGAAATGCCAGGCTTATTTTCTTTGTCATACTTCACAATACCTTCCGAGTCAGTTACGGCGCTTTTAATTTTCTTTTCAATGGTTTTGGGTTCATCGAGCATGGTAATAAAGGCTTTCTGATTGGGATCAGATTTGCTCATTTTTTTAGTTGGCTCCGCAAGCGACATAATTCTCGCACCTTCTTTGGCGATTCTCACCTCTGGCACTGTCAGGATATCGTTGTATTTTTTATTGAACCGTTCTGCAAGATCTCTTGTTAATTCCAAATGCTGCTTCTGATCCTCACCAACTGGTACCACATCTGTTCCATATAGAAGAATATCAGCAGCCATCAGCGGCGGATACGTGAGAAGTCCGGCAGAGACAGCCTCTTTTCCGGAAGATTTATCCTTAAACTGTGTCATTCTCTCCAACTCTCCGATGTAAGCTGTACATTGAAGCATCCAGCCGGCTTTAGTGTGTGCAGGAACTTCTGATTGAATAAACAATGTTGCTCTATCAGGGTCAATTCCAACAGCAAGGTAAAGCGCTGCAAGGCTTCTGGTGTTTTTTCTCAGCTCCAGTCGGTCCTGCGGGACAGTAATGGCATGCTGATTCACCACACAAAAGTAACAATCATACTCATTTTGAAGCTCTACAAACTGTTTTAATGCTCCAATATAGTTGCCTAGTGTAATGGAGCCGCTGGGCTGAATTCCGGAAAATATCGTTTTCATTGGTTTCTTCTCCTTTGTTATAAAAAATTTAGTTCAGCGAGATTGTACTATATCCTGAAGTACTTACAGGGGAGGCTTTTCAGTTGCCAAAATGCAAAAAAGGTTCATTCTTCCCCCATTAGTATGGAAGGGACGAATGAACCGCGGTGCCACCCTGATTATTTCCGTAACTCGAAAATCACTTGCTTATCCTTTTAACGCAAGGAAACGGCTGATCCTACCCAGTTTGCTGCCAAACCTTCAGTCAGCTGCTCAAAAGTCCATTTCCACAGGCTCCGCTGCCCTTTTCCACCATCCCGGGCTCTCTGAAAGCTTTTACTCTGTGTACTTCTCTTTATCATCGCTCAACATTTGATTGTGTATCATTATATGAAAGATCAGTAACATTATCAACCAATTTAATTGAAAGAATACCATAGTATTTTATTGATAATACATAAATAGGCCTGCTAACATCAGCACTGCAAGCAGCAGCCCGCTGAGAAAGATAGGTGATACCTCCAATGATACTAACTCTGAAAGGGGACGAATTCTTTCCATGTCATCTTTGTCAACTGCACTATTTGTATGAAAAACAGAACGGAAGCTATGGGTAATCGCATCAAAAAAGCCTCCCTGAGTGACAAGGATAAGAAGCCCGCTGAGCAAAAGAGCTCCAGAAATAAGAAAAGAGATATTGATAAACGAAAGCAAGGTAATCTCACTATACGTGATCAGGGAGATGACAACTGTAAATGCAAGGGAAACTCCGGTAAGAATGAAAGTCTGTTTCAAAGCATGTTCTCCTTAACTTATTTAGAATTGTAAGTAGTATATCAGAAAAACGGAAAACCATGCAGCAATCTTCCAGTTGAGAGCAGTGTGAAGTATTTACTCAAATTCAACAATTGTTAAACATTTCTATAAATGAAAAACTTATATAATATTGCGGAAACATAACAAAAAATACCTTCCTTTACTTTCCATTTAAAAATTCTTTACATAAACCTTCTTTGATGCTTTATAACTGTTATATATAGATAATAAACTGAAAACTCTATCAAATTATCTAGGCATATAGTACTATTTTATATCTGCTAATCTATTGGTTTTATTGCATTTGTGTAAATTTTATTAAAAAAATGAATGTACAAACATTTAAAAAATTGTATAATAAGCCTTGTAAGAATTTTTGCATAACAAAAAGGGAGGTCACATAAGTGAAAAAGTCAAAATATTCACTGCTTTTAGTTTTAACATTAGTACTTAGCATGTTTCTATCTGCTTGCTACGGCGGCAGCGGCGGTGGCGGCCAACAAGGCGGCGGCACTGAAGGCGGAAACAACAATGGTGGAAATGGTGAAGGAACAGAAGAGACTACAGAAAATGTTCCTCAGGAAATCGTTGTATCAGAATCTTCTGAAATTCCAGCAATGGACAGCATCATGGCTCAAGATACAATCAGTTTCACAACAATGAACAATGTTAACGAAGGACTTTACCGTTTAAGCCCTGATCAAGAGCCTGTACCTGGTGTAGCTGCAGGTCCGGCAGAAGCTAATGAAGATGGCACTGTTTATACTATTAAACTTAAAGATAATGCAAAATGGTCTAACGGCGACCCTGTAACTGCAAACGACTTCGTATTTGCTTGGCAGCGCGCTGTGAATCCTGACAATGCTTCTCCTTACGGACCTTACATGATGGAAGGAAAAATTGCCGGTGCAACTGAAATCGTTCAAGAAGGCGCTGCTCTTGACACGCTAGGTGTTAAAGCAATCGACGACACGACGCTTGAAGTTACACTTGTAAAACCAATTCCTTTCTTTGAATCACTAATGGCTTTCCCTACGTTCTACCCGCAAAACCAGAAGTTCGTTGAAGAACAAGGCGAGAACTATGCTAAATCTGCTGAGAATCTTCTATATAACGGACCATTTGTACTTAGCAACTGGGCTGGTAATACTGCTTCCAGCTGGGAATATGCAAAGAATGACAACTACTGGGACAAAGACAATGTCAGCCTGACAAAGATTTCTTTCAACGTAGTTAAAGATCCTCAAGCTGCTGTAAACGCATTTGATGCTGGTGAAGTTGACATCACAGGTAAGCTTTCATCTGATGTTGTACCTCTTTATGCAGATGACGAGCGCTTGAAAAGCTGGTTAGAGCCAGTAATCTTCTGGATTAAATTGAACCAAACAAACGAAGCACTACAAAATGTAAACATTCGTCGCGCAATCGCAACTGCTTTCAATAAAGAAGATTTAGTAACAACTATTCTTAACAATGGTTCTCAACCTGCAAACTATGCAGTGCCTGCAGAATTCGTAACAAACCCTGAAACTGGCGCGGATTTCCGTGAAGCTAATGGCGACCTTCTAGAGTACAATGCAGAAGAAGCTAAAAAGCTATGGGAAAAAGGCCTTGAAGAAATCGGACAGTCTGAAGTGAAGCTTGTCTACCTTGGCGGCGACACTGAAACTGCTAAGAAAACAGATGAGTACATTCGCAATCAGCTAGAAACGAACCTTCCTGGTCTTACTGTAGATGTTCAAAGCGTTCCATTCAGCGTACGTCTTGACCGCGATAACAAACTGGATTATGATCTTCAGTTTGCTGGATGGGGCCCTGACTACCTTGACCCAATTTCTTTCTCTGACCTTTGGATCACTGATGGAGGAAACAACAAAATGGCATACTCAAGCGAGCAGTATGACAAATTGTTGAAAGATGCTCAAACAACTCTTGCAACTGAGCCTGGAAAACGTTTCGAAGCTCTTCAAGAAGCTGAGAGAGTATTGTTAGAAGAAGATGCTGGATTGGCGCCTGTTTACCAACGTACTTCCAATCTTCTGATCAACCAAAATATCGAAGGTTTCACATATCACACTGTTGGACCTGAGTACAGCTACAAGTACATCAAGGTTACTGGTGGAGAGTAAAATAAAACCATTTACCGATGCGTACAAAATGGTATAATTGATTTGGGGAAGAGAGTATATGAATCTCAATATACTCTCTTTTTACCTGTAAAAAATGTCGAATTATGTATGGCGGATTTTGATTTATTTTAGGAGGTGCACAAATGGTCAGATACTTGGCTCAGCGTATATTTTATATGCTACTTACGTTGTTTATCATTGCTTCATTAACCTTTTTCCTCATGAAACTGATTCCTGGTACTCCTTTTGCGAATGCCAATAAGTTGACGCCTGCACAGCTGCAGATCATGATAGATAAATATGGTCTTGATCAGCCCGTGCCAGTGCAGTATTTTAACTATATGGCCAATATCGTCAGGGGAGATCTTGGGATATCTTTTCAGTTCAACAACACCCCTGTAACAGATCTCATTATAAACCGTATGGGTCCTTCTCTTATTCTCGGTTTTCAGGCTATGCTGGTGGGTACTATTTTAGGTATTTTACTGGGTATATTGGGGGCATTAAGGCAAAACACATGGGTCGATTATGGATCTACTTTCTTTGCGGTAATAGGAAAATCTATTCCTTCATTCGTTTTTGCCGGCCTTCTTCAATACTACCTTGCATTAAAACTGGGTTTATTCCCTGTTCTTTTCTGGAAAGGATTTGAATACAGCATTCTGCCGACAATCGCGCTGGCAATGTTCCCAATTTCCATTGCAGCGAGATTTATGAGAACAGAAATGATAGAGGTTTTAGGCTCAGATTATATTACTCTTGCTAAAGCAAAGGGTGCAAGCTATTGGGAAATTGCTATAAAACACGCACTCCGGAATGCACTGATTCCTGTAGTCACAGTTTTAGGGCCTCTGACCGTTTCTTTGATGACAGGTTCACTTGTTATTGAAAGAATCTTTGCCATACCAGGTATCGGCGAACAGTTTGTTAAATCGATTAACGTATTGGACTACCCAGTGATTATGGGTACCAACCTGGTTTTTGCTGCTTTATTTGTGTTTATTGTTTTAGTAGTGGATCTGCTTTACGGCGTAATTGATCCTCGAATTCGTGTAGCGGGAGGTAAACAATAATGGCTGATAAACTAGATAAATACACCAAAGACATGTTTGAACCCGCGAAGATCGATTCGTCTGCAAGTGAAAGAATTGACAAGCCCAGTTTAAGTTACTGGCAGGATGCCTGGCTTCGTGTCAGAAAAAACAAAGCTGCTGTAGCCAGTATTTTTATCCTGCTATTTTTAATCATCATGGCACTTGTAGGTCCTTTTTTAACCGGCTATGGTGCTAACACTCAAAACCTGCCTCATGCCAACATGCCGCCAAAGATTCAGGGGCTGGAAAATATCAGCTGGCTTCCATTTGACGGGACAAGAGCTTCAAAAGATGGAACCATTGTTAATGTTTATGAGCAAAAAAATATTGAAGAGTATTATTGGTTTGGCACAGATGGATTGGGGCGCGATCTTTTCACACGGTTGTGGAAAGGAACTCAAATTTCTGTTTATATAGCACTTCTGGCAGCTTTCATTGATATGGTAATCGGAGTTGCCTATGGCGCCATTTCCGCCTATTACGGCGGCAGGGTAGACAGTGTGATGCAGCGTATCGTGGAAATACTCGTTGGAATACCTAACCTGGTATTAATTGTCTTGCTGATCCTGATTCTTGAGCCTGGTATTATTTCGATTACGATTGCCCTGTCTATTACAGGCTGGGTAGGCATGGCGCGTGTTGTCCGCGGTCAGGTATTGAAACTAAAGGCTCAGGAATTTGTACTGGCTTCCATGACACTTGGATCTGATAACAAGCGGATTATCTGGAAACATCTCATTCCGAACCTTGCTGGAGTTATTATTATTAACACTATGTTTACGATACCCAGCGCAATCTTTTTTGAAGCGTTTTTAAGCTTTATTGGATTAGGTCTGAAAGCTCCTTTAGCTTCACTAGGAACATTAATTGATGACGGATTTAAAACACTTCGTTTGTATCCGCACTTATTGCTATTCCCGGCAATTGTAATTAGTGTCATAATGATTTGCTTTAATATGCTGGCTGATGGTCTGCGCGATGCGCTGGATCCTAAAATGCGCGATTAATAAAGGCAGGTGAATGATTTTGGATAAAATGTTAGAAGTAAAAGATTTGAATATTTCTTTCCATACTTTTGCCGGTGAAGTACAGGCAATCAGGGGAGTCAGCTTTGACTTGTACAAAGGTGAAACACTCGCTATTGTAGGGGAATCGGGTTCAGGTAAATCTGTAACGACAAAATCAATTATGAAGCTGCTTCCTGAAAGTAACTCAGAAATCAAAAAGGGGCAAATTCTGTTTGAAGGCAAGGATTTAGCAAAACTGAATGACAGGCAGATGCAAAAGATCAGAGGAAAAGACATCTCGATGATTTTCCAGGATCCAATGACATCCTTAAATCCTACTATGAAAGTCGGCAAGCAAATCGTCGAGCCGATTCTTAAACATCAAAATCTCAGTAAATCTGCTGCAAAGGAAAGAGCACTTGACCTGCTTCGCCTAGTCGGCATTCCGCAGCCTGAAGCAAGATTCAATCAGTTTCCCCACCAGTTTTCTGGTGGTATGAGACAGAGGGTTGTCATTGCCATTGCCCTTGCATGCAATCCAAAAGTGCTCATTGCTGATGAACCTACTACTGCGCTAGATGTAACAATTCAGGCGCAAATTCTTGAGCTGATGAAAGATCTGCAAAAGAAGATTGATACATCTATTATCTTTATTACACATGATTTGGGTGTTGTGGCAAACGTTGCTGACAGGGTAGCGGTTATGTACGGCGGTAAAATCGTTGAGATTGGGACTGTGGATGAAATTTTCTACAACCCTCAGCATCCTTATACATGGGGATTGTTAAGCTCTATGCCAAGCCTTGAGGCTTCTGAAGCGAATTTATATGCAATTCCGGGAACACCTCCCAATTTGCTGCATCCTCCAAAAGGAGATGCCTTTGCACCACGTAACGAGTTCGCACTTAAAATAGATACAGAAAAACAACCGCCGTTCTTTAAAGTGTCTGATACTCATTATGCTGCTACATGGCTGCTGCATCCGGATGCGCCAAAAGTAGTGCCGCCTGAAGCAATACAGGTGCGCAGGCGCCAGTTCCCTGCACTAAAGGAGGGAAAATAAATGGCTAATCGTGAAAAATTACTAGAGGTTAAAAATTTAAAGCAGCATTTCAATGTTGGTAAACCGAATATGGTAAAAGCCATTGATGATATATCCTTCGATATTTACAGAGGGGAAACGCTAGGTCTTGTTGGAGAGTCCGGATGTGGAAAATCAACTACCGGACGAACAATTATACGCCTGTATGATGCTACTGACGGCCAGGTTGTTTTTGAGGGCGAAGATGTTCATGGTAAAAAGAACCGTAAAAAGTTGAAAGAATTTAACCGGAAAATGCAAATGATTTTCCAGGATCCTTACGCGTCTCTTAATCCAAGAATGAAAGTAGTAGATATCATTGCAGAAGGCATCGATATTCACGGACTTGCTAAATCACCTGAAGAACGCAAGCAGAGAGTGTATGACCTTCTTGAGACTGTTGGGTTGAATAAAGAACACGCCAACCGTTTTCCTCATGAATTCAGCGGCGGACAGCGCCAGCGTATCGGTATAGCGCGCGCCCTGGCTGTAGAGCCTGATTTCATCATTGCTGATGAGCCGATCTCTGCACTGGATGTTTCCATCCAGGCACAGGTAGTGAACTTGATGAAACAGCTGCAAAAGGAAAAAGGATTAACTTATCTCTTTATCGCGCATGATTTGTCAATGGTGAAATATATCAGTGACCGGATTGGTGTTATGTATTTTGGCAAGCTTGTGGAACTGGCTGATGCAGAAGAGCTATACAACAATCCAATTCACCCTTACACTCAGTCACTGCTGTCTGCGATTCCGCTGCCGGATCCTAATTATGAGCGTACCCGCGTGCGCAAAAAGTATGATCCTTCCCAGCATAAGCTGAAAGCAGGGGAAGAGCCTCAGTTTAGAGAAGTGAAGCCTGGTCATTTTGTAATGTGCTCCGAAGAAGAGTTTAAGGAATATCAGGACAAGTATGCTAAGTAAAAAGCTTAAAAGTTAATACCTTTAGAGGCACCCGGGAAACTGGTGCTTCTTTTTTTTGAAGTTAATAGAAGGCCCGGTAAAAAGGGGAGACGCAAAGTGAAAGCCACAATACAAATATAAACGGAGAAATTCCACCTATTCAAAAAAAACAAAGAAAATGGACTCCGATAAACGGAAGATTTCCGTCTATGCACTTATAAAGCCTTAAAATGACTGATTTTCAGCAGCTTAAGCGGAATTCATTCCCTTATTTTCTCTAAAAATCGGCCTACTCTGAATGTAACCGGAATTCCTACGCTTATTTTTTAAAGAGATGGGAAAGTACCTTATTTCATGCTGCAACAAGTACCCGCTGGATTCATATCCAAAAATTTCCACTGTAATGAAAGATTAATGCAGCAGATCGGGCAGTGCTTGCTCTGCATTGTTGAGGGAAATGTGAAGCCTTTTCAATTCAGGTGTGTAGGAAGCGTAAAAGATTTCTTCCACTTCTATTTGATAGGAATGTGCTATTTCATTGTGGAGCCAGTGTTCCGTCAATCCAAATCTTTTCAGAACCCTGCCATACACTTCGCCTTCAACAATGACCGGAAATGCAATGTGGCCAGAGCTGTTCTTCGTTTTTATATGGAGAGTGTCCCATTTGCCTCAACTACGGCCAATTTAACATCCTCAATATTAAAAACTTCCTTCTCTCTCAGCATCATTAAGATATTATCGATTGGATAGCCAATGCTTTTCAGATTCCCTTTTAGCAGGCTCCCATTTTCAATAACGATTACAGGCGGAAAAGACAGGAATTTTCCTGCTTTTCTTTTGGATAGCTTGATTAAGACGACAATTCTTTGAAGAAAGGCAATAAGAATAATGGCTGCAACTGTATGAATATGGTGAATATCTGGATCAGCAATATCTGCTCCTACTACTGCCCCAAGTGAAATAACAATGAAAAAATCAAATACAGGCAGTTCTCCGATAGATCTCCGCCCCATGAACAAGGCAATGATTAAAAGCAGGGGAAGGATCGTGAATATTCTCCCTGACACAATCAGTAAGTCTTTTACAATCTCCATAGAGTACCTCCATGTTGGATTTGACCCAATAAGAAAAGTTGCGTTTTACTCTTCCCTAAAGAGGGTAATATTATCATGTTTGGAGAAACCGGGCATATTAGCACCTTTCTTTCTTATCTTTAAGAAAAGCTCAATTTCTTTTATACTGAAACAGTAACTTTGACAGGGGGATAGACAGACATGTACTTACATACTCAAAAAAAACTCTTGATACCTATGATTGTGATAGCCTTTATCCTGCACTTGTCCTTTAGCCACAGTGCACATGCACTAACCTTTGGTGCACATGTTCAGAAGAAAAGCAGCCTTCAAGCCCTGACGATGCCTGAAAATTCACCGAGATTCATCTATGATTCGGGACTGACTTTTGAATATCCCGATGCGGTACGCGGAATCTACGTTACAGGCCATTCTGCAGGAGGGGAAAGATTCAGCCAGCTGCTGAACTTGACTGATTCCACTGATCTCAACGCAATGGTCATTGATATCAAAGATGATCATGGGAATTTGACTTACAGGCCTGAGGAGGACTCACCTTTTTATGACATCAGCCATCAATACATAAAGAATCCGAAAGAGATGCTGAAAACGCTTGAAGAGAAGAAGGTCTATCCAATTGCAAGAGTGGTCGTTTTCAAAGATTCAACATTAGCAAATCAAAAACCTGAATGGTCTTTTAAAGATAATGGGGAAGTTTGGAAAAATGGGCGGGGCGAATCGTTCGTCAACCCATTTGTGAAAGATGTTTGGGATTATAATGTCCAAATTGCCATTGAAGCAGCGAAAATGGGCTTTCAGGAAATTCAGTTTGACTACGTTCGTTTTCCAGAAGGATTTGAAAAGCGTGATAGCTCACTGGAATATACTTATGGAGATTATACAGATGTTAACCAGGATAATGTGCAAAAACGCGTAACAGCAGTTACGGACTTTGTAAAATATGCAAGAGAAAAGCTGGAGCCTTATGATGTAGATGTTTCTGTTGATATCTTTGGCTATACTGCCACTCTTCCGGAAGCGCCTGGCATTGGCCAAAACTTTTCTATGATATCGGAAAATGTAGATGTCATATCGTCGATGATTTATCCAAGTCACTGGACATCATACTTTGGAGTTGCAAAGCCTGATCTGGAGCCTTACAAAATTATCTCTGAATATGCGAAGCTTGAAAATCAAAAGCTGGAAGAGCTTGGTGATGCAGCTCCGGTTTCACGTCCATGGCTGCAGGATTTCACAGCCTCTTATCTAGGAAGCGGAAATTATCAAAAATATGGAGCAGCAGAAGTAGAAGCGCAGATTAAAGCACTGAAAGATAATGGGATTAACGAGTATCTGCTCTGGAATGCAAGCAACAGATACAGTGAGGGAGTAAACTATACACCTTAACAGATAGAGCCGCTCTAAACAGAGCGGCTGTTTTCTGTCCTAAACGGAAAACGTACTGGTATTCATTTGGTCCCATAAGCAACTACATCTTCAAAATACATCATAATAATTTTGGTTAAAGTCAATTCTATAAAGTGAAGAGCCATAGACGACCTTAATGAGGTGTTTGAAGGTAAATAAAGCAATTCACCTTCATAGCATGAGCAATAGTTCCAACACACAACAACAAGGAAAGCAACCATCTTTATTAGGTTTCAGTATCGTAGAATGGGGTATATATAAACTGGAGAATATATAAGACAGAACAATGGTTACATGTTTAAAATGATACAGAGAAAATAAGGAGTAGATCAATGAATTGGTATGACAAGCTAAGCAAGTATTTTCCTGTAGAAGAAATGAAATCTAAAGAACATATTGAAGCTCTTTTGAAGGATAAGGGAGATATATATCACAAAGATGAAGGCCCGCATCATGTACTCCTGTATGCCGAACTTGAGGATTTTATCTTTGTTGATTACTTGTTCGTATCAAAGGATGCGAGAGGCAAGGGGATTGGCCGCAAGCTTATGGAGAAGCTCAAGGAAAAAGGAAAGCCGATTATCCTGGAAGTAGAGCCTGCTGATGACAGTGACGCTGATACAGAAAAAAGGCTTCGTTTTTACATGCGGGAGGATTTCAAACATGCTTCATCCATAGGTTATGAAAGACGTTCACTCGCTACAAATGAGATCAATAAGATGGAGATTCTCTACTGGTCTCGTGAACATGAGTCAGAGGAAGAAATCTTTGATGCAATGAAGAGAACGTATAAGATGATACACACGTATAAGGATAAAGAATTATATGGAGAATCTTATCAAAAAGTAAATGAGGTATTAACATTCCAAAAGGACCAGGATCAAACAGATATTTTCGCTGAAAAAATCTAATTGAGAATGAAAATAGTCATAAACACTGTAAAATACAGTCGTTTTTCTTGAAAATAATCCATTTTTCACCCTTCAAATATGACAGGTTATACTCGACAATGTCACGCAGTGTTCACCTTTTGTCAATGTTTTTAATAAAAAAGTATATCCTTACTTACTTTTTTATAGTATAATAACAATAGAAAGTTCTTTATTAGATTAATTTCAATTTACACTATAGATACAGGTTGCTCATTCTTTCAAAGAGGAGTGAAAGGTAAATGGTTAAATTATATACATCACCAAGCTGTACATCATGCAGAAAAGCTAAAGCATGGTTGGAAGAGCATGAAATTCCATATACAGAACGGAACATCTTTTCTGAGGAACTATCATTGCAGGAAATCAAAGAAATACTTAGAATGACTGAAGATGGTACAGATGAAATCATTTCAACTCGTTCTAAAATTTTTCAAAAGCTGAATGTGAATCTGGAAACAATGCCCCTTCAGGACTTGTTCCATCTTATTCAGGAAAACCCAGGCTTGCTTCGCCGTCCGATCATTATCGACGAAAAACGCCTGCAGGTTGGGTACAATGAGGACGAAATCAGAAGGTTTCTTCCACGCAAAGTTCGTACTTACCAATTAAGAGAAGCACAGCGTCTTGTTAATTAATCTAAAATGTAAAAACCTTCCGTCTGGAAGGTTTTTATTCATATTTCGGCTTTCTGCTGTTTTGAAACAAAAGACTGGCAGTCAGCATAAAAGCGGTTGTTAAATAGGGAATGCTCATCTCCATTAAGGGCAGGGAAGAAAAAATGGGAGCCAGCTTATTTTCGTCAGCTATCATCCCACCACCTGTATAGGCCAGCATGCCGCCGCCAATGTAAATAAGGGCTGGAAACCTATCCAGCAGCTTCAAAATAAATTTGCTTCCCCAAATGATAATGGGGATAGAGATAAACAGCCCGATCACAACGAGTTGAAGCTGCCCATGGGAAGCGCCTGCAATGGCAATGACATTATCCAGCCCCATTAACAGGTCGGCGATGACAATGGTTTTTACTGTTTGCATAATAGTTGCAGAGCCTTTAATATCCTCGTGGTGATCATTCCCGCCTGACATGAGCTGAAAAGCTATATAAAGCAGAAATATACCTGCAAAGCATTCGAGAAAGGGTATATCCAAAAGGTATACTGCCATGGAAGTTAAGACAATTCTGAATACAATTGCCAGAAAAGTGCCCAGCAGAATCGCTTTGTTCCGCTGTTTTTCTGGAAGGTTGCGGCTTGCCATTGCAATCAGAATGGCATTATCTCCGCCTAGTACCAGATCAATTCCAATGATCATGAGCAAAGACAGTAAAAAATCCTGTTCCATTTAAAAACCCACTTTCTCATATAAGTTCAGCCCTTTTATTTCATTCTGTGCTTGTATAAAATATATGTTCAAGCTCCAAAAATATGTTGTTTATAGGTGAATGATTGTTTTTAAAAATCCAAGGTATTTTTATTTCATTTCTGACTGATTTATCATAAAATAGGAGTACAAGATCCTGTCATCTATATATGAATGAGACGCATAACCGTATCATGAGCTAACGATTAAGAAGTACTTGTTTTGGGTAAAGTGAAGAAAAGAAAAAAGTACATTAATCGGGGGTAAAGTTGTCCCTTCCAAATCTGAGACAGAAGGGAAGATAGAGATGGAAATTGAAAGAATTAATGACTATACAGTTAAGTTTTATATTTCTTATCTTGATATAGAGGAGCGCGGCTTTGACCGCGACGAAATTTGGTACAACCGTGAACGGAGCGAAGAATTGTTTTGGGAAATGATGGACGAAGTTCACGATGAAGAGGATTTTATGGTTGAAGGTCCGCTGTGGATTCAAGTTCAGGCTTTAGACAAAGGGCTTGAGGTCATCGTGACGAGGGCTCAAGTATCTAAAGACGGCCATAAGATTGAGCTGCCTGTTTCTGAGGATAACATGAAGGATCTTGCTTCTGGAGACGGAGTAGACTCATTGATTGACCAGCATTACAGCAACTCGGACAGTGAAGATGAACAAGCTCCTCAGGAAGAGCAGGAACTGAAGTTTATCTTAAAGTTTAACGATTTTGAGAATTTGATTTCTTTATCAAAACTGCCGATTGACATGGTTGATAACCAGCTTTTCTCTTATGAAAATATGTATTATCTGTTTGTTCAGTTTGATGAGCAATCCGATAAGGAAATAGAAGACATGCTCAGCATTATGCTGGAATACGGGGTAGAATCCCGCATGACTATTCATCGTTTAGAGGAATATGGCAATAGCATTATAAGGGAGAACGCCCTTCATACGATTCGTCAACATTTTCAATAATAGATAACAGCGCCGATTTTCACCTATGGAAATCGGCCTTTTTTACTCTTGCTGCTTACAGCAGCCGGCATGATGCACTTTTAAGGCTATATTGCCTGCTGGCTGGCGCTCTAGCTCTATACCCTGCACTATACATAACAATTTAAAAGATAAAGATGGTGACTATATGAAGACAGCTGTGCAGTTGATTATTTTTGTCGTGATTGCGGGAGTCCTGATTTTCTTTACAGGAAATTTGGTTGGAGATTGGCTCGGCCAGTTCAGTATCCTCTTTACGCTCTCTATTATGTTTATTGGGCTAGTCATTTTTATGGAAAACAGGCATCCTTCGCACACAATTACCTGGCTTGTTGTGTTGGGAAGTTTTCCTCTTGTCGGTTTTTTATTCTATTTGTTCTTTGGGAGAAACGTAAAGAAGAGGAGACTGTTCGAGAAAAAAGCTCTCCTTGATGAACGGGTTTATCTTGAGATAGAAGGAAATCAGGAGGATTACGAAGATAAAATTGATAATATGGGGGATCATCAGCAGCTTCTCTTCAAGCTGGCTCACAGGCTGGGACACAGTCCCATCTCGTTTGCTACCCATACAAAAGCTCTTACTGATGGAGACGAGACATTCGATCATATAAAAGAGGAACTGCTAAAAGCGAAGGATCATATTCATCTTGAGTACTATATTGTTAGACATGATGAGATTGGTACAGAGCTAAAAGATATACTAATACAAAAGGCCAAAGAGGGAGTAGAGGTCAGGTTTTTGTATGACTCTGTAGGGTGCTGGAAGCTTTCCAGTGATTATATAAGAGATCTTCGGGATTCAGGTGTGGAAATGATTCCTTTCCTGCCGGTCAAGTTCCCCTTGCTCAACAACAAAATCAATTTCCGCAATCACCGTAAAATCATTGTGATTGATGGAAGCGTAGGCTTTGTAGGAGGCCTTAATATTGGGGATGAATACCTTGGCAGGGATGCTGCTTTCGGATTCTGGCGTGATACACATCTCCTCGTTAAAGGAGAGGCAGTCAGAACACTTCAGATGATTTTTCTTCAAGACTGGTATTACATGACTGAAGCTAAGCTCGTGACAGCCAAATACCTGACTCCAGTCTCGGAACTGCCTGTCCAAAAGGGAGGCACACAAATTATTGCCGGAGGTCCCGATAATAAATGGGAAGTTATCAAAAAGCTGTATTTTTCAATGATTGTTACAGCAAAAGAATCTATCTGGATTGCCTCGCCATATTTCATCCCTGATGATGATATTCTTTCTGCGATAAAAGTGGCTGCCCTTAGCGGCATTGATGTAAGAATTATTGTGCCCAAACGGCCTGACAAAAAAATCGTCTACTATGCTTCCAGGTCTTACTTCCCGGAACTGATTGAAGCGGGCGCAAAGGTATATGAATATGATAAAGGTTTCCTTCACAGCAAAATCATCATCGTAGATTATGAACTCGCATCAATCGGTACAGCAAACATGGACATGAGAAGCTTTCACTTAAACTTCGAAGTCAATGCCTTCCTCTATCGAACAGACAGCACAGTCACCCTGGTAGAAGCATTTTTAAATGACATAGAACACTCTGATGAAATCATTCTAGAAAAATTCAATCAGCGGCCATTCTACAAAAAATTCTCTGAATCATTCTCGAGGCTGTTGTCTCCTTTGTTATAAGAAAAGCGGAAGGCGCCGCTCAGCGGCGACAAGCATAAGTCATCTTGGGCATGAGGTCGCTCTTTGACCTCTTGACCAAGATGACTTATGACCTCGAGCCGCTGGCGCCTGTAGCTGGACAAACCGAAAAGCGGAAGGCGCCTGTTCAGCCCTGACAAGCATAAGACGAGCATCTCTAAAAGGCGCTCTTTGCCTTTTTGAGATGATTGGCTTATGACCTCGAAGGGCTGGCGCCTATATCCGCAAGGGGTTTGCATCTGAAAAAGTGTATGAATACTCAACTTCCCTAAAAAAGAGAAATGCCCGGTGCATTTCTCTTTTTTTTACGGAAATAAAGGGGTATCAGCTTTTTTATAGAATCCTCGGTAGAAAGAAAAAAGAAGGAGGGAAATTTGTGTTTACTGCTACTTTGGAAAATGGAAAGTTATTTTCATTGCTCGAAAAGAATTACAGCCGCACTCAGCTTGAAATTTTCAGGAACACGCAGAGGTTTTACTGTCCGCATTGCAGACAGCAGCTGCAGCTGAAGCTTGGCAGCATGGTGAGATACCATTTTGCTCATGTGATAGAGGCTGGCTGCAATTACGGCGGGGAAGGGGAGAGTACCTATCATCAGGCTGGAAAGAAACAATTGTTTCAATGGCTGCAAGAGCATGGTGTGGAATGTGTCCTGGAATCCTATCTGAAACGCATTAAACAAAGGCCGGATATCCTATTGCCAGGAAGAAGTGCCATCGAGTATCAGTGCTCCTCTATCAGCACAAATGATATCACAAAGCGGAGCAGGATGTTTGAGAGACTAGGTCTTAATGTTTACTGGATTCTTGCTGCTTCATCATTAAACAGGACAGCTGCCTCTTCATTTATGCTATCGGGGATGCAATGGCTGTTTTTAAACAAATGTTCATCTTCTATTTATCTCCCATTTTATTGTCCTCAATCACAAAGGCTCCTCATACTATCTGACATTATTCCGTTTTCAAAACGAAAAGCAGCAGCCAATCTTCACATTTACCCGCTTTCCAGCATAACCCCATATCGGCGTTTCATTCAGGACAAAGGAATTCCAGGTGACTGGCACCGGTTTATAAGGCGTTACAGGTCCGTGCCCCTGCTCCATCCTTCCACTGAGGAAAAACTCCTTCACAAAGAACTTTATCAAACGATGCAGCTACCCATGCAGTATATTCCATCCCTGGCAATGTTTCCTCTTAGAACTGGCTGCCTGTTTGAAAGCTCCTGTTATGTCTGGCAAACAAGAATTCTTCTTTATATAGAGAGGCACAAAACTTTTACTGAAAATGACCTCATTCTATTTATGAAGGCTTGTGTAGATAAAAAGCTGCTGTCTGTCCGAAATCTGCCCTTTGTAAAAGATATTGATTTTTCAGCAGCTGTTCTTGATTATCTTCACATCTTAAAGGAGTATAAAGTGCTTGTAGAAAACAAGGGCGGCTGTTATGTTTGTACCGGTATTCCGTGGGGCCGCGGAGCCGAAGACTTACAAAAGCGTGATTCTGCCCTTTTTTCCAACTTGGATTGAAAGCAGGAAATTTGTACATTCTAAAAAAAGGTATTCTTCAAACGGGTAGTGCTGTACTGTATCCGCCAGCCGGAAAGTTCAGTTTTGCTCCTGGATGCAGACCGTGTCATAATGCCCTGGAATAAAGTCCGGCAGTGTAAAAACAGCTTTTATAAAGGAGATTTGCAGATCATGAAGAATAATGGAAGAGACCCCGTTCTTTTTGCCCTGGCAGCGATAACAACAGGGGCAGCTGCATATTATTTGACGAAGGGCTATTTTATAAGCAAAGATGAAGGAACAGATAACTTTATATCTGATCAGCCAGGTATATATGAGTCTGAATTGATTGATCTGTGAGAAAATATGGAATAGTATTATATGTAATTCTAGGACTAGGGGGAATGATGATGGCTGAAACTGCAGCAGCAAAAAAACTGCCGGAAAGAAATGATATTAGTGTAGAAGATACCTGGAAACTGGAGGATATTTTTTCCTCAGATGAAACGTGGGAAAAAGAATTTCAGGAAGTGAAAAATGCCCTTCCTAAGCTTTCGGACTATCAAGGAAAGCTTGGCAGCTCAGCGGAAGTTCTTTATGAAGCTCTTTCTTATCAGGATGCTGTTATGGAAAGATTGGGTAAGCTGTACACTTATGCTCATATGCGTTATGACCAGGACACAGGAAACTCTTTCTATCAGGGATTGAATGACCGGGCAACAAACCTTTACACTCAGGCATCCAGCATATCTTCCTACATAGTGCCAGAGCTGCTGGAAATTGAAGAAAATACGCTTCAACAATATCTGGCCGAAAAGCAGGAACTAAAGCTGTATGAGCAGGCTCTTGATGAAATCAACAAACAAAGGCCCCATGTGCTGACAGCTGAGCAGGAGGCGCTGCTGGCTCAAGCGTCAGAAGTACTAGGTTCTTCCGGAAACACTTTTGGAATGCTGAATAATGCTGATTTGGAGTTTCCTTCTATCAAAGATGAAAAGGGAGAAGAAGTTCAAATTACACATGGCCGCTATATCAGGTTCCTGGAAAGTGAAAACCGCAAAGTACGCGAGGATGCATTTAAAGCAGTTTACGACACATACGGAAAATATAAAAATA
The DNA here is from genome assembly GCF_009674805.1 of Metabacillus lacus. Taxonomy (GTDB): domain Bacteria; phylum Bacillota; class Bacilli; order Bacillales; family Bacillaceae; genus Metabacillus_C; species Metabacillus_C lacus. The sequence continues at coordinate 28,746 of NZ_WKKI01000039.1, forward strand.
CGTTTGCGAGTACTTTATCTGGAGCTGTCAAAAAAGATAATTTTTATGCCAGCGTCAGAAAATATGGATCTGCCAGAGAAGCTGCATTAAGCAATAACAATATTCCTGAAAAGGTATATGATACGCTGATCGAGACAGTTAACAAAAATCTTCATCTGCTTCAGAGATATATCAAACTTAGAAAAGAAGTGCTGGAGCTTGATGAACTTCATATGTACGACCTTTTTACTCCGCTTGTAAAAGAGGCTAATATGGAAGTATCCTATGATCAAGCCAAGGACTACATCTTAGAGGGCTTAAAGCCGCTGGGAGAAGAATATCAAGGGATATTGAAAGAAGGCTTTGAAAACCGCTGGGTAGATATTCATGAAAATAAAGGAAAGCGCAGTGGAGCCTATTCTTCAGGGACTTATGGAACAAACCCTTATATTCTGATGAACTGGCAGGACAACGTGAATAACCTGTTCACTCTTGCACATGAATTCGGTCACTCTGTCCACAGCTATTATACAAGAAGGCATCAGCCTTATACTTATGGTAATTACTCTATTTTTGTGGCTGAGGTGGCATCCACATGCAATGAAGCATTATTGAATGACTATCTGCTTAAAACCATTGACGACGAAAAGCAGCGGCTTTACCTTCTCAATCACTACCTGGAAGGCTTCAGAGGCACAGTGTTCCGTCAGACAATGTTTGCTGAATTTGAAAAAAGTATTCATGAAAAAGCTCAAAATGGTGAACCGCTCACACCTGAATTATTTTCAACAACTTATTATGATCTGAATAAGAAATACTTTGGCGAAGATATGGTGATTGATGAAGAAATTGCATTGGAGTGGGCAAGAATTCCTCACTTCTATTACAATTTCTATGTGTACCAGTATGCAACGGGCTTTAGTGCCGCAACAGCACTTAGTAAACAAATACTAGAAGAAGGCCAGCCTGCTGTAGACCGTTATATTGAGTTCTTAAAAGCCGGAAGCTCTGATTACCCGATTGAAGTTTTGAAAAAGGCAGGAGTAGATATGAATTCTCCAGAGCCAATTGAAGAAGCTTTCGTGGTGTTTGAAGAAAAACTTGAAGAGCTCGAAAGGCTTTTAAAAAAATAATAAAGCAAGGTAAAAGGGATGCCGTCTTAGGCATCCCTCAATTTGTAGACAAAAGGGTTAGGAATGAGCGCATTCCGAACCCCTTTTTTAATTTTATCGAATTTTCCAAAGAAAATAGACTCTCTTTGCTATACTTTTAGGCCATTTCTGAGCTTCTCCATGTCCAGAAGTAAGCATACCCTGCATCGACAATTTTTTAAGTCCCTTCAGGGTTGTATAACGCATGCCATGCTTTTCTTTTACATCTGCGAATACACGCTCAATGGTTTCCTTGCGCTTCGCATAGATTTGTTTTACTTTTGATGTGCAGCTTAATTAATCTGCCTCTTCAACATACTCCTGCCAGATATGGCGCGTTACCACTTTTTGCTGGTCTTTGCTTTCTGTGCATTGCGCTAAAAACGGGCAAGTTGCGCCGATCTGTTTGGGCAAGATGTTCGTGTGGAACCAATTGGTCTAAAGCAACCAGTCCTAATTGATCTCGTTGGATTGGATTGTTCTTCGAAAGCATCTTTATCACCTCAAGCGTATATACATCTATTTTAAGTTCAAGAGTCCTGGTGGAAGGCGCACAGACTCCTTCGGGATCAGACGGATGCCATTGAAAAACTCGATAATTTTCAAAGTGAAAACTGTTATACAAAAAACGAGGCTATAGAATTGCTTCTAAGCAGCGGTTTAAAAGAGTGGAGACTTTTTTGATTCCCTGAAAAACATTTCCTTTCAAAAAGAAATACTTTTTCAGCAGCTTCATCAGACCGACAGGTGAGACCCCGCGGACGCCAACGGCGGCGAGGAGGCTCACCGCCGGCCCCGCAGAAAGCGAAGCGCGTGGAACGGAAATCAACAGCCCCATACCAGCACAAACCAAAAAAACTGTAGACAAGCTCGATTTCCATCGAGTTTGTCTACAGTCTGTGCCGTCTAAGGCATCCCTCTTGAGCTGGGCTCATGATTAAGAGCTGCCTATGAAAGCCTTCTGACAAAATGCTAGAACCCTTTGAACGTATATCTGCTGTTAACCAGAAACAAAGAGATGAAGATACTGAAAAAGAGGAAAGGCATTGTAATCAGCAATGGAATCATATTCATTAGTCCTAGAATATTCAAGAAAAAAGCAAACAGAATGAACGAAAAGCTGAGCAAAGAGTTTATATATCCCAAGCAGTTTCCTCCCGCGAAAACAGTATATTAAGTACTATGAGAGCAGTAGGAAAAATATGTTTTGTGACAAATTTGTGAAATTAATCAAAGTACTTGTCAAAAGTCGACAAAATCTGATATATTAGGGGTGTGAAATTAATCACAAAACAAACATTTACCCCTTTGTTTGACCGTGAAAAATTTCTCCCATCCCCTTTGTTGTCGTTAAGACACATAAAGAATCGTGCTTTTCCCGGCACGATTTCTTTTTTAAATAATTTAAGAAAGCGCTTACTGAAAAACCCTGCTGAAACGATCAGCAGGGTTTTTTGTAGATGCAGCGGTGTGATATGGGAGGGAGAGTAGCTGTTACTGCTCCTGAAACACATCATTTCACATATTTATCACATTTTTCTCTTATAATTCATTCCCATAATGAATCTACAATATAAAAAAAGCCTGCACCAGCAGGCTCAATTACATTTGCATAAATTTCCAATAAGTTCCTTTTGAAACAGGAATACGTTCTACTTTTCTTGCCAGTAGGTACTTCTTTAATTCTCTGTCCGCTTCTTCATAAGTCATATTATAAACAGAAGCAATCTCACTTGTAGAGACAAATTTAAAGTACTGCAGAAAATGAATGAGGGGAGGAGTTTCTGACGGTCTTGGAATATCTCCCAGCATTTCAAAGAGTATTTCTTTATAAAGATCGTAATGATAAAATCCGGTTATTTTAATGCCTTCATCATCCACTCTTTCATTGAAGAATGCGATGGTGGGGACCTCATGCACTTCCATTTCAGAAGTGATGTTAAAGTCGCATTGCAGTGCTTTTGATGCGCTTGCAGAGAGAATATCACTTATAAATTCCTCTGTCTCAAGGCCGATGCTGCTTGCAATTTCTAAGAGAACCTGCTGTGTTGTTACATTTTGCTCTTCTATAAACAGTACTTCCTGAAGTTTTCTTAAAAAGTTGAGCCCTGCTTTCCTGCCTTGCAACTCTGCTGCCTTGATCGCCAGCGAAGAAATATAAGGAGAGGAAAACTTATTGTCACCCCAAAGGCTTCCTTCACAATTTTTCTTTGTATGCTGAAGGCGCAGCTTTTCAGGAGCCTTGCCTGATGCAGAATTTAAGGTTTCTAACCGCCCGCTCAGTATATGGCGGAGTGTAAAAAAGCGCCCGTACTGAATTTGTAATTTTTTTATGACAGGCTCCAGTGCCCAGCAATCAGGGCTAAGCGGGTCAATGAACATGTAGATTTCCAATGGTTTCTTAGGATCACCGTGACAGTGAGAGAAAAAGTGACAGGTTTGCTTCTTCTCACTGCTGAATGTCATCAAGAAATTTCCCCCTTCTCCTGATTGTCTCCATTATCTGTTGAATTGATCATATGCTGTGCTGTTAAGGACAGTCTCTGAAATAAAAATTCCCTCACGTCACCTTCTAATCCGACAGTGTCCATTGCCTCCTCCATACAAGCAAGCCATGCGGCTGCTCTGGCTGGAGTAATTGGGAAAGGCAAATGGCGCGCTCTTAGCATTGGATGTCCATGTTCTTCTGTATATAATGGCGGTCCGCCTAAATATTGCGTTAAAAATTGCTTTTGTTTCCTTGCTGTTTCTGTAAGGTCCTCCGGAAAAACAGGAGCTAGCAGCGGATGGTTGCTTACGTTCAGGTAAAAGGCATCAACAAGCTGATCCAGGGTTTCTTCTCCAATTGACTCGTATGGTGTTTCAAAGAATTCTGCCATGTTGATAACTCCTTTTCTGGCTTTGTATACTTATTTTAACAGCGGAATATTGATATCTCAAATAAATAGCTTTTCCCTGTGTTACAACAACAGGTCTTATTATAAGACAGAATAAGCGGCAGAGGGAACTAATAAGCCTTAACGCAATAAAAGCGGGACAGCAAGGCACTTAAGTGAGCGGCAGAAGTGGGCGGTATAATCTAATTGTGAGAAAAAAAAACCAGGAAGATATCCTGGTTTCATATGCATTCATACTCTTAAAGTTTTCTGCTGAGACTGTAATTATGCCATATACGATGCTGTTATTTTCTTAACATAGGCCTGAGTTTCTTTAAAAGGAGGAATGCCTCCGTACTTGTCAACATTCCCAGGGCCGGCATTATAGGCTGCAAGAGCAAGCTGTACATTTCCCTGGTATTTCTGAAGCATTTGTTTTAAATATTTGGTTCCGCCCTCGATATTTTGGGCAGGATCAAAAGCATTTTGTACACCGAGATATTTGGCAGTGGACGGCATCAGCTGCATAAGGCCCATGGCTCCGGCTCCGCTTACTGCATCATTTCGGAAATTTGATTCCTGCTTAATGACTGCACGGATCAGTGCTTCATCCACACCGTATTTTTCTGAAGCGCTTTTAATAATATAATCCAGGTTTTCCGGAGCTTTTACAGCTGACAGCGGAAGTGTCCGCACTGCAGGAGGCAGCGGCAGCGGAGTAGCAGCAGTTTGTTCAAAATATGATGATGCAGCAGGCTGCTGAACATCTCGATCAGGCAAAGCTTCACCGTCCACATAAGCCTGAAAAACCTCTTGAAAATATTGATTGACAGACACAGGACCAGGGAGGGTATGATTCTGCTCTGTCCCGGAAAGATTTCGCAGAGCTTGAAGTTCCATCATTGATCGAAAAGAATTGATCTCCATCATTAACTCCTTTTTCTTCCTTATATTTTAATTTTCGCTGTAATCTAAATTGCAGCATGCTTACTATTGAAAAGATTGATATTTTTGCTCGTAAAATCTTCTGACTTTGTTTTTAGTCTTTGTAAAGGGAATATTCAGGCTGGACAGGAGATCAGCAAACTGTTCCCTGCCTGTATCATAATCACTAACCTCAAATTCTATTTCATAGTCCTCTTTATTTAAATATCGGCTGTAATCCAAAACGATTAAGCCGCTTTTATACTTTTTTTCTGCGCGAAAAGTTGTCAGAGAACCAAAATAGGCAAGCTTTCCTTCCACTATCAGCTTCTCTACTTTTTCCTGAACAGGGCCAGGAGGAAGTTCTCCGGTATGCAGGGCAATCTCCTTTTCTTGAGCATGCAGAGGTTGATGAGTCTCTAGGATCCCGACTGCGGCAGGCTGCTTGAATGTCAGGATATCCTTGCTGTTTTTTTCACGTATCCTCAGGGCACAGCCTGCGTCCTTTAAAGTGAAAGAGTCAGTGTCAAAGTAATGGTTGACCTGTTGTTTAAAGTCTTGTTCAGAAAGGGAAAAATAGTTGCATAGAGAGTGAAAATGCTCTTGAGAGAGCAGATTTTTAAATTCAATTTCAAGTTCTTCAGTCATGAAAGGCGCTCCTTTTCTACTTCATTCCTTTTTATATTATCCCTTTTCCAGACATGCACTGCAACGATTTATCATAAGTGCGGTCTCTGTGGTAAAATAAAACCGGAGACAGTATGGAAAGGAGATTTTCATGAAGACAAGATTCGAAATTGGAAGAGCTGAAATAACTGAAGATAAAGTACGATTACATGCAGAAGGCCTTGAAGCCGATGTGAAAGAATTGTCCCCTAAAGGGCAGATGCTTGCTGATTCAGATAACCTTTCGTTTGTATACATATTGGAAAACCAAAACAGCGATTTTGTGTATGCTGGATTGCCCTCAAACATATGGGGTGAGCTGAGAACCGGACTGGAGAAGTCAATTCCTTTTTACCTGGCTTTGGGTGAACGGGAGATTGAGCTGCTGTCCCTGCACGAAGAACTCTCCTATTTAATAGAGAATATTAAAGATAATGCAAACTATGGAGAGAAAATGGAAGAGAAGGTGCAAGAACTCTTTTATACCTAAAAAAAGAAGCAGCCATGTATTTCCGGGATCCTACAGGGGGGATGATGATGGAGCATCAGCAGTGGGACAGCTTTCTGGCGCCATACTATCAAGCTGTCGAGGAATTAAAAGTGAAATTCAGGGGGATGCGTTCACAATATGAAAGAGAGGATATGCACTCTCCAATTGAATTTGTAACTGGGAGAGTCAAGCCCGTCGCAAGCATTATCAACAAGGCTAACCAAAAAGGCATTTCTGCCAGCAAAATAGAAGAGGAAATTCAGGATATTGCCGGCCTGAGGATGATGTGTCAGTTTGTGGAGGATATCCGAAGTGTTGTAAATATGCTCCGAAACAGGCAGGACCTCGAAATTATTGAGGAACGGGACTATATTACATGCAAAAAAGATAGCGGGTATCGTTCCTATCATGTTGTTGCCAAGTATCCTGTCCAAACAGTAAATGGTGAGAAATTTGTTTTGGTAGAAATTCAAATCCGCACGCTTGCCATGAATTTTTGGGCCACCATAGAACACTCCCTCAATTATAAGTACAGTGGAAATCTTCCTGAAGATATTAACATGAGGCTGCAAAGGGCAGCGGAAGCAGCCTACAGGCTGGATGAGGAAATGTCCTTGATTCGTGAGGAAATTCAGGAAGCTCAGGCAGTTTTTTCGAGAAAAACAGATACTCCTGATTCTAAATAGCACATAAGGAGGGCCAGCCATGAAGTTTGCAATCACATCCAAGGGCGATTCTAAATCTAATACACTTATGCATAAAATGCGTACATACTTAGGAGATTTTGATTTGCAATATGATGAAGATCAGCCGGATCTGGTAATTTCAGTAGGAGGGGATGGAACCCTTCTTTATGCGTTTCATCGATATAAAAGCAGGCTCAGCAAAACGGCATTTATCGGAGTCCATACAGGCCACTTGGGTTTCTACGCAGACTGGGTTCCTGATGAAATCGAAAAGCTGGTTATTGCAATAGCCAAAACGCCATATCAAATTGTCGAATACCCTTTGCTCGAAGTCATTATCCGGCATAATGACGGAGGAAAAGAAGCCCGTTACCTTGCATTGAATGAATGTACGGTAAAGGCCATTGAGGGATCTCTCGTCATGGACGTGGAAATCAGAGGGCAGAATTTTGAAACGTTCAGGGGGGACGGACTGTGCATTTCAACTCCATCAGGAAGCACGGCCTACAATAAAGCATTGGGAGGCGCGATCCTGCATCCCTCCATCAGAGCTATACAGGTAGCTGAGATGGCATCAATCAATAACAGGGTGTTCCGGACGATTGGTTCTCCCCTTGTACTCCCTGAGCATCATACCTGCTTGCTGAAGCCCGTTAACGATGTTGATTTTCAAATTACTATTGATCATTTGACACTGCTTCACAAGGATGTTAAGTCCATACAATGCAGGGTGTCCAAAGAAACAATCAGATTTGCGCGCTTTCGTCCGTTTCCTTTTTGGAACAGGGTCCGAGACTCTTTTGTAGGAAGCTAGAGATGGAGAACTTTTTGCTGAAATGGATAGTAGAACCCCAGCATCATGGACAACTTCTGCGAGATTATTTAAAGGAAAAGCAAGTTTCAAAACGCGCCTTAACAGACATTAAATTTGCAGGCGGAAAGTTAACTGTAGATGGAGACGAGGTTACTGTCCGGCACATCCTTCAGGCAGGCAGCAATCTGACAGTGGAATTTCCGGCGGAGGAGAGAAGCGGGGGAATACAGCCTGAGAACACTCCCTTGGAGATTCTCTATGAAGATGACCACTGTCTGGTTATTCATAAAAAGGCTGGAATGCCTTCTATTCCATCGCGTGAGCATCCTGCCGGAACTGTTGCCAACAATTTGCTTGGCTATTATGATAGTAAAAATATTCCGGGAACCATTCATATTGTGACAAGGCTGGATAAAGATACCTCTGGAGTGATGCTGATTGCGAAACACCGTCACGCCCACTCATTGTTTTCCCTTCAGCAGAAACAGCATCAAATCCGGCGCACCTATGAAGCCGTCGTTCACGGAAGACTGCTGAGAGAACAAGGAACGATAGATGCTCCAATCGGTAGGTCTGAAAATAGCATCATAGAGCGGGAAGTCCGTGAAGACGGACAGCAGGCTATTACACACTTCAAAGTGCTGCAAAGGGAAGAGGATAAAACAAAAGTATCACTTTCGCTTGAAACCGGAAGAACCCATCAAATCAGGGTTCATATGGCATATCTGGGGCATCCTCTCTGCGGAGACACGCTTTATGGCGGAGATAGACAGCACATAGAGCGCCAGGCACTGCACAGCAGAACACTGACATTTTGGCATCCGATTCTCGGGAAACAGCTTGCAATTGATGCTCCCCTGCCGGCAGACATGAAAAAATTACTGCTATAAAGAACCCCTTTTCATCAGAAAAGGGGTTTCTTGCATTTTCTGTATAAATACGACCCCTCAGCGAAGAATAACAGAAAAAGGGTAAAAGCGAGGCATCCATCCATGACAGAAACCCAAAGTAACGCACTCAAATCCATTCATGACAAACAGGCAAGTGTATCCGGAGACCTTATTCAATACTGGTGGGACTACTCTGCCTTTGATACATGGCAATATTGGCTGCTGATTGTTGTTTTTTTTGTCCCGTTGGTTGTTCTCTTTATAAAAATCGACCGCAGTAGAGCACTTCATTTAGGCTTTTACGGTTTGAACATTCATTTATGGTCTGCCTATTTTGACAGCTTTGGCACCCGAAATGGCTTTTGGAGTTATCCCTATCAAACGCTGCCGCTTTTGCCGCTGCAATTTGGACTGGATTCTTCTCTTATACCAGTCGCATTTATCTTAGTGTATCAGTGGACAATTCACAAGCGGAAGAACTATTATCTCTATGGTATCTCTCTCGCTCTCATATTTACATTCATCCTGAAACCAATCATGATTTGGTCAAACTTCTTCCAATTTCACTATGGAGCAAATCTCTTTCATCTGCTGCTCTCCTACCTTTTCGTCATGCTGCTATCCAAACTGATCACGGACTTGTTCGTAAAGATGGAGACCACTTCAGGGACATAGGGACAGGTACCTTGTCCCAGTCATCTTTCCTTGCTATCGATGAAATTAAGCGAAATGAGATCAGCTATTCTACTGATTGTTGGTTGAATTGCTAAGGAGTATTATGAAAAATTTAATTGTCTACCTGCTGTAGATGAATTAGCAGAATGAAAGTGGTGAAAAGTATCAAGACGATGCACACCCGCTTTAACACCATTCATGATTTTAGTCTTCTCTGTGTGCAAAATTATCTACGTAACAATGGCAGAAATGGTTACAGGGTAAAGGGAGATAGACAAAGTTCTTTAAAAATAGGGCTTTGTTTACAGTTTCTTTTTGTTTAGCCGCAAGATAGGGTTTCGAAGACCGTTAATAAACGGAGCATTTCCGGTTACATGAAAAAAATAGCACTTTACAGAGGAAATAAGGGAAGCATTTCCGGCTAAGCCTCCAAAAACCCTCCATTTCAGGCTTTCTGGAGGTGATAGACGGAATTTATACGAAAATTGAGGATTGTGCTGTCTTAAAAAGCAAAAAAAGGCCCCCCAAGGTTTGAATTTGGATTTTTTAAAATGGGTTTATGCAGCTAGCTGGCTTGTATTCGATCCAACTGGATG
>NZ_WKKI01000040.1 GCF_009674805.1 Metabacillus lacus
ACTATCATACGCCAAATGAATTTGAACAAATGAACGGCAATCCTGGGGCCTAATTTTACCATGATAAGAAGTTTAAATCGCTCTGAATTTGAATTTTTTTATGAAGGCCACCAAGCAAAAGCACGGTAGAAAAATCTGTGTCTATATTCTTGACGTAGTATCATCAGGTGTCCAGACGCCGGATTGGCCGGATTATGAAGGAGCAGGGTTTGGTCTCAACGTACACAGTAGCCCAATTCAAGCCTCACTCTTCTCCGTGCAACGAGTCTCATCAAAAGAACGAATTAAACCGTGAATTTGATCAGACAGAAGAGTTGGCGGTTGTCGTAAGCGATCTAACGTATGTAAGAGTCAAACAAAAATGGCATTATATATGTCTCTTTGTCGACCTTTTCAATCGGGAAATGATTGGTTTCAGCGCCTGCCCAAATAAAGATGCAGCCCTGGTTTACCGTGCCTTTGCGTCTATTCAAAAAGATCTGCGTAAGATTGAATATTTCCATACAGACCGGGGAAGTGAATTTAAAAACAAGCTGATGGATGAAGCGCTGAAGACATTTGACATCAAGCGATCATTGAGTAATGTTTACTAGCGGAATTTCTGAATTGCCAACTTTATTGTTAAACTGCTCGACGTTTTGTGTAACGATTTGAATAAGAAATTCTCTTAGTGTGTCAGGTTTATTGGAAAGTTTGAAAGGTTGTTTGGTAATGAAGTTCTTACGTTTTGCCAGGGATTTTATAGATATATAAATATTCATAGTTTTTTACCTCGGTAATTTAGATTGATTAAGAATACTACAATAATTTCTCTCTCCATTGTGGAGATCTCTTTAAATGAAAGTGCCTGACACCTCCCATTTTTTCAAAAACAAGGACGAAAAAAGGGGGTAACAGGCACGCTGTTGTAAATTCTATTTCTATTTTAATAACTATTGCGCTTCAGATTCTACATCTCAGTTCCCCATCTTGGATGCTTTCTTTCCTTTTGCGCAATTTCTTCACTATCCAAGCTCTTAATTCAACTCTAACCGGTAAGCCTTCACAATGATTCCATCATTGGCAGGCTCAAAATCATGCTCCGGTATTCGTACAAACCCTAACTGTTCATAAAGCTTAATGGCGTTTTCCATGAACTCCCCAGTATGCAGGCCAATGTAGCGCAAGCCTTTCAATTTCGTTCGATTGATGCATTCTGTCACTAATGCAGAAGCTACTCCTTTTCCTCGCACAGAAGGTTCTACGGCAAGCATTCGTATCTCTGAATGAGCTAGCTCCTCCCCAAATCCTTCATACGCTCTTATTTTGGGAGGAAATAGTACGACACTTCCTGCCACATTTCCGTCTATTTCCGCTGCAATGATTTCAACCCCATCCTGCAGATCAGCTTCAGAGAGGATGGAGCTTTTCAGTGCATTCCAATGGGCCTGTGGAAGTTTGCTTGCATAATCTTCGTACGCTTTCAACCGTTGATCACGAATAAAAGTAGTTTCCTCTGCCTTTGCATTACGGATGATCATAGCCTGTGCTCCTCGGCTTCTTTAAGAAATTTTTCTTTGCTGTTACTGACACTTTCACGATTGTGCGGAGCGTTCCAGCCAGATAAATCAGGACCTTTCGGAAGGATTTTCATAACCTCTTTATCTGTAAATATAGTAATTGAAACATGATAATGCTTTTTGATGGCGTCAAAATCGGTAGTGTCTCCAAAGCCTGGAGTTTGATATAAATCCCGTACGTATCCCCATAAATGAGGGAACTCTCTAATCAGTGTTCTGTTCGTATGAAAAGCTGTGTAATAGGCAGCATCAAATCGTACTAATGTAGAATAAAGCCGAACGTCAGAGTCTGTAATGTAATCACCAAATAAAAATCGTTTATCTCTCAGTCGTTCCTCCAGTTCATCCAATCTGGAAAACAGCTGGTCAAAGGCTTCCTCATAAACTTCCTGCGATTTTGCAAATCCGCACTTGTACACACCATTATTAATATCGTTGAAGATAATGTCGTTTAATTCATCAATTTCTGCTCTCAAATGTTCCGGGTAGAGATTTGGTGCATCCTTCTTGTGTAATGGTTTCCAAGCCGTTTCCAAATAGTTGGTCAGTTTAAAATAATCATTGTTCACCGCTTCATTACTATGTAAATCAACCATTAAAGGTACAGTTGGTCTTCCGCTGTAATCCGGATCTGTTTTTTCATAAATTTCGCTCATGTATTGAATCCCCAGAACAGGATCGACACCATTTTCATCTAAGGAAAACTCCCAGTCTACTCTGCCAATTCTAGGACGAAGCGGACTGGCCGTTCCAAGATTAATGACATTATCTAACCCGAGAAGGTTACGGACAATCACCGTTCGATGCGCCCATGGGCAAGCTGGTGTCCATAATAATCGATAGCGGTTTGGCTCAACCGGAAGCTCCCCAGGATGCTTGCCAAAAGGAGTAGTAAAGCGATTACCTTGCCGTTTGAAGGAACCATCCGAAGAAATCTCTTGTGCCTTTTCATTTAAACTTGACGTTTTTTGTATATCCATTGATTCCATCTCCTCAATAAGGGTTTAGAAAAACTTAAAGATATGATTCTGAAGCTGATCTTTTTTAGGAAAATTTATATATTTCAGATTATATCACTCTAAGAAGTTTTAGCGGGTGTATTTAGTCTCAGATAAAAACATTCACAAATGCTTGTTTTTTTCGGCGTTCTTCCAACTTTCATGGCTCTCTATTGGAAAAAAACTTAACTCTGCCTGAACATAATAATAGAGCAGTTTTTCAAATTGTATGAAACCAGTTGTGACCGACTAAACTATAAAATGCTTTAACTTCTTTTTATGAAAGGATTGATCTCATGGATAATAAAACAGTAATTAAAACCCTTAACAAGCTGCTACAAGGACAATATATGGGAATTCACTCTTATGGAGAATTTATTCATAATCTTGATGATGCTTCCCCACTTCGTGATAAATTTATCTCTATCCAAAAGGATTTAAAACATCACGCAGACTTGCTGTCACATACAATTCAAGAACTTCATGGAAAGCCGGTCACTAGTGAAGGTGCTATAGGCAAGATGGAGCTTTTTGTGAGCCAAATAATTGATAGGTCACATGATGATAAAGAAATATTAAAACATGCAATTAAAGGAGAAAATCTCTATGGGATTAAGATGACTGAGGAATTAGTACATGACAAGCTTGATGCGGAGAGCTTACACCTTGTTCATGAAATTTTAGAAAAGCAAAGAGAACATGTTGATATCTTAAAAGCCGAACTGCACGAATAGAAAAGCAACACCAGAAAATGAAGTATTCGTATTTTGGACATGCTCCTCTTCGTTTCTTTTCATACTGATCTTATATTCTATGCAGTCTCTCAAAAGAACAACAATTGAAAAAGAGGGGTTTCCCCCTCTTCAGCAGATTATCTCGGGTCCCTTTCCTTCCCAGTCTTCAAATCCATTACTTTTACAGGATTTTTCGGAAGAGGAATGTTCTTGCTAGCTGGAGCCCCTTTCTTGTTTTCAACCCAGTCGACCAGCAGATCGAAGGATTGGTGCGCATATGGCAGAAGCGGCTGCAGTCTTTGGTCAGGGTCGGTTTGCTTGTTCCATACAAGGCTGTCGACGTGATTGCCGCCTTCAATGGTATAGAGGCGGTGGAGTTTTTCTTTGCCCTGCCGCTTCACCATTTTTTCATATCCCTTTGCATGGATATCCGGGAAAATAAGGGCGTCCAGCGAACCTGTGAAGCTGATGAGAGGCACATCAATGTCCCCTGTGTTAGCAATCTTATTGATGTTTTTCCTTACCTCTTTGTAGCGGCTGCTGTAGTGATAATTTTCAAAAATGCTATCATAGCTGCGGTCCCGTTGTCCGTCTGCCGTAAAGTTCAAATAGTTCCGCCAATCCGTTCTGCCTGGAGCATTCGGGTCAAAATGGTCGCGGTAAATATTCAGCGAGACGAACCAGTATACCTGATCGTGATAGGCCCATAAATTTTCTGAGCCCTTCGGAAGACCCGCTTTGTACATTTGCTTTCGTGCTTTTTGCTGCTCTTTTCCCTTTCCGTACAGCGCTTCATCTGCATTGTTGACAACCGTAGTCAGCGAGCTGATCAGATTCGGTTCCTTTGCTGTCCACAGTACACCTTCCCAATCCACTCCGCCATCAAAAAGGCGCGGCTCACCTGTTTTTTCCAAGCCATCATTTTCAAGAGCATACCGGACCACATAGCCTCCATTGGAAATACCGATGGCGTAAGTAGGTACTTTATGATGTTTTTTGATCAATTTACTCGCAGGATTACTTTTATCATTTGCTTTAATAAGCTTGTTTCCATAGTTGTCAGCCAGATATTTCTGGGCAGCCTTCGTGACTTGCCTGAAACGGACATGCCATTCGGCAACACTATCATCTTCATTGACAAGTGCATTTTTCACCTTGGCAAATGGATCCGCCGGGTCAATTTCTCCCTGAGTTCCTTTATCAATGGCAGCAAAAGCGTAGCCTTTTTCCAGCACATAGTCGCTGAAAAGCAAATCAGTGGACGTTTCATTTCTGGTTGCCGGGATGCCCGCCACAACAAGCTTTCCATTCCAGGAATCTGGAACGCGGATCACAAATTGGGCGTCATCAAATTTCCCCGTCACTTGAGTTCCGGTCACTTCCGCAGGCTTATACATCTGATGCCATCCGGTTCCCTCAGCCGCACTGCCCCAATTGTAAGGAGTCAGTCCAAGGTTTCCATAAAGGGTGGCCTGCTCATACTGCTTCGGATTCTTCGTAGTGAGCCAATTGCCTTTTTTTCCATCGAAATAGGTTTCCCTTACATTGGCTGCTCCCTTAAATGCCAGCTGTACCTCGTATGTCTGAGTCACCGCATCTGCATTTATCATGGGACCTGATGTAAAAACAAGAGAAGTCATTAGTGTAAGCGCTATCATTTTCTTTTTCAATTCGCTCCCTCCTGACCTAGTGATGTTTTCTTCTCTATTCTATAACCATTTATTACCTGAGGCATGGGTAATTGGGAGGAAAATCTTTACCTATACAAGTCCCAATAAGCACTTCACTACAACCCCTTTCCCTTAGGAAAGGGGGTTTGCTTGTATCCTTTTTCTCACTAAATTCACAGCCTGCTGTCATTCCAAAAATTACTGATCACATGCTGATTTGGATTATAGGGCACTAATACGTATCCCCTGGCTTTTAAATAATCAATGATCTGAGGCAGTGCCTTGACTGTTTGCGGCCGTTCATGCATCAGAATGATGATCGGTTTCTTTTGCTTTTCAACTTTAGGAACGGATGTTTTCACATTGTTAATAATGGTGGTGTACTGGCTGGTTTTATAACGCCAGTCGTTGCTGTCAATGGTCCAGTCCCACATTTTGAATTTGTACTTTACGAGCCAGTCCCTGAAGGGCTCGGTCATATAAGGCTTGCTTCCATAGGGAACTCTAACGAGATAAGAATTTACCTTCAGAATTGAATTCAGGGTTTTACGTGTGGTTTCCATTTCCTTTGCCACGTTCATGGAGCTGCCTTTATATAGCTTTCTTGCATCATGAGTGACGCTGTGCAGGGCGATATAGTGCCCTTCATTTTTCACTCTGACTATACTGTTTTTATTGGCGGTAATATGAGGTTCCACAACAAAAAACGTTGCCTTAGCATTCTTGTTTTTTAGAATATCGAGTATTGTAGAAGTGTATTTTCCCGGACCATCATCGAACGTGAGGTAGGCAATTTTTTGGTTTTCTGCGGCTGGCTTCTGTTGCTGTGAGCCTGCTTTGCTTAAAAATGAAGATTCTGACATTCCCGGTTCGCTGGTATTGTCTATATTCAATGCAAGAAAAGTATTGTCACTAATGACAGACTGGAAATTTAGATGAGAATGCAAAAAAGCCGGTGATTCAGTTGCAATCACACTGGTGGCTGATATGGAAAACGAGACCGCAAGCAAAAAGATAAAGAACAACATCCGGACAAGTTTCATGCTATTCCTCCCATTTTCGAGAAATTTCTCTGCTTCATTAATGTATTGGCAGAAAAAAAATTTAGTCCGGTTATTGTTGCATTTTTCCTGTGTTTAAAATAGATAAGCCGTTGAAGAGCTGTATTATTAAATTTCTACGTGTTATTCTAAAAAGAATGAGAAATGGGCGATATCGTCCGTAAATAATAGGAGATGGACTATGGATAACAATGACCGTATCATACGGCTGAGATATGCACTTGATTTAAGAAATTCAGAGGTAGAAGAGATTTTCAAGCATGGCGGCATGGAAATTTCCAGAGAAGAAATAAGCAAGCTGCTGACAAAAACGGGTGAGGAGGAAGATGAGGAACATCACATTTCCTGCACCCCCATCATGTTCGATTCATTTTTAAATGGCCTTATTGTGTTTAAAAGAGGAAAGCAGGAGGGGCAGCCGGTTCAGCCTGCAATCTCCCAGAAGCATCCCAACAATGTGTTATTGAAAAAAGTGAAAATTGCTTTATCACTTACAACCGAGGATATGCTGGATGTAATGGAGCTTACCGGAGTGACGGTCACAAAGGGCGAACTCGGTGCAATATTAAGAAAAGAAGGCCAGAAAAATTACAAAGAATGCGGAGACAAATATGCCCGCAATTTCCTAAAAGGGCTGGCAATGAAATATCGGGGATAGTGACAACGATGAATCATACGTATTCAGGAGAAACCATCAGTTTTACCATTCAATATAAAAAACGTTCCTCTGTTGGCATCTACATAGATGGTTACGGCAACGTTGAGGTTCATGCTCCAAAAGGCACTGAGGATGCTGCAGTGCTTCGGTTATTGGAGGAAAAGTGGAGTTACATTCAGCATAAAATAAAAGAAAACAAAGCAAGGCTGCTTGGACCTCAGGTTAAGCAGTATGAACAGGGAGAAAGCTTTCTTTATTTAGGAAAAGCCTGCTCCTTAAAGGTTTCTCATGACCCTCAGCAGCAAGATACTGTCCGCCTTGAAGGAGAAGAGCTGCACGTTATTGTAACGCAGCTTGAGGAGGAAAAAATCAAACAGGCGCTGAAGCGGTTTTATTATCAGCAATGCAAAGCACTGGTAGAAAAGAGAATCTCCGTGCATCAAAAGCATTTTAAAACAAAGCCGCGTTCCATCCGCATTACAGACAGCAAAACCACGTGGGGAACATGTGACTCGGGGCTCCGGCTAACCTTTAACTGGCGACTTGCGATGGCACCTCCGCGAGTGCTCGACTATGTGGTCGTGCACGAAATGTGCCACATGGTTCACCTTAATCATGATCGCTCCTTCTGGCGCCTCGTCGGAAAACTGATTCCGGACTACAAAGAGGATGAGAGCTGGCTCGCGATGTCGAGCTGGAAGATGACTGTATGAAATAGGGAGTTATGCAGGGGATTTCTGGTGATTTTTTAGGGTTTTGTCCTTCATCAGCTTGATGAAGGACATTTCTCATGCTTTTCCACTGAGTTTTGTCCTTCATCGGCCTGATGAAGGACATTTCCGGTGCTTTTCCACTGAGTTTTGTCCTTCATCGGCTTGATGAAGGACATTTCCGGTGCTTTTCCACTGAGTTTTGTCCTTCATCGGCCTGATGAAGGACATTTCCGGTGCTTTTCCACTGAGTTTTGTCCTTCATCGGCTTGATGAAGGACATTTCCGGTGCTTTTCCACTGAGTTTTGTCCTTCATCGGCCTGATGAAGGACATTTCCGGTGCTTTTCCACTGAGTTTTGTCCTTCATCGACGTTATGAAGGACATTTCCGGTGCTTTTCCACTGAGTTTTGTCCTTCATCGGCCTGATGAAGGACATTTCTCGTGCTTTTCCACGGAGTTTTGTCCTTCATCAGCTTGATGAAGGACATTTCTGGTGCTTTTCCAATGAGTTTTGTCCTTCATCAGCTTGATGAAGGACATTTCTGGTGCTTTTCCAATGAGTTTTGTCCTTCATCAGCTTGATGAAGGACATTTCTCAAGCTTTTCCACTAAGTTTTGGCCTTCATCGACGTTATGAAGGACATTTCCGGTGCTTTTCCACTGAGTTTTGTCCTTCATCAGCTTGATGAAGGACATTTCTCGTGCTTTTCCATTGAGTTTTGTCCATCAGCTTGATGAAGGACATTTCTCAAGCTTTTCCACTGGGTTTTGTCCTTCATCGGCCAAACCCCCGGAGATACTTCGGGGTTTTTCATTTTTTTCAGATTTTTCATCATACTGCCAAGCCAGCACTTAAAATCATCTAAAGGGTTAAAATAACTGGGCCGTTTTTCGTCAGAATGATTGTGTGTTCTAACTGAGCGACATAGCTTTTTTTCGTAGCAAAGGTCCACCCGTCTTCCATTTGGAACACCTCTTCTTCTGAGGTAGAGATAAACGGTTCGAAGGCAATGACCATCCCTTCTTTTAAAATCTCGTTATCCCAAGGATCATTATAATTTAAAATATGGTCGGGCGCCTCGTGAATACTACGTCCAATCCCATGCCCGGTAAGATTTTTGATAACGGTGAATCCATGCTGTTTCGCTGTTTCGAATACAGCTTTTCCGATTCTGCTTTTTTTGGAACCGGGTTTTGCTTTATCAAGGCCCGCTTGAAATGCCTTTTTCGCCACGTCACACAATTCCGTTAAAATTTCTTCGCCTTCTCCTGCAACAAATGAAATCCCTGTATCTGCAAAATAACCGTTCTTAGAAGCAGATACGTCTATATTGACGAGATCCCCTTCCTGGATCACCCGGTCACCTGGGATTCCATGTGCCACTTCTTCATTCACGCTAATGCACGTAAACCCGGGAAAATCATATTCGCCTTTAGGCGCTGAAACGGCCCCTGCTTTTTCAAATAGCTCCCCCGCCAGATCATCAAGCTCCTTCGTCGTTATACCAGGAACCGTTTTTTGAACCAATTCATCCCGAATGGACGCGATAATTTTACCAATTTCCTTTAGTCCTTTAAAATCTTCTTCTGTTTTCGCAATCATTTTTCTACCTCTTTTTCTTTTTTCTTCTATAACAGTCATTATTCCTTTGTTTTCTCAAAAATACCCCGCTTACGCTTCAGGATCAATCTGCCTGACAATTTCTTCGCAAATCTCATGGGTGAGCAGGGAATCCTGGAAGGAAGGATCCGGTGTGGTGTTTTCCCTTACACATTCAATGAAATGGTCTATGATTTGATAAAACCCCCGCTTCAGCAGGGTAGGTTCCCAGTCTCCAAATTTTGTTACGCTGATTTCTTTATTATGGTAGTGAGTCGTTTCGACAAGACTGTTCACCGTATATTTGTGTGTGCCTGCTGAGTATTCAATGGTTTCCTCTGTGACCCCGCCGTTCCGGTTCATGACTCCAATTGCCGTGCATCCGTCCCCAATCAACTGGACGACAATATGATCCAACAGCTCTCCATTTTTCAGAAACTGCGTTTGGACATCCGTCACCTCTGTGTCCATCAGAAAGCGGAGCGTATCAACCACATGAATGAAATCCTCGACAACAAATCTGCGAACATGATCAGGTGCAGCAAACCGGTTTTTCTGCATTAAAATCAAACTCGCCCTGCCATGGTCTTTTAACTCCTGAACCCTGGGGACAAATCGTCTATTAAAGCCGGTCATCGCTACTTTTCCGCTGCTTTCAGCAAGCTCCGCGATCCTCTTCGTCTCACTGTAATGTAAAGAAACGGGCTTATCTATGTAAACGCTGATTCCGTTTTTCAGCAGCTTTTCAGCGAGTTCCGCATGCGCCTCTGTCGCTGTACTAATGATGGCGGCATCAATCTTCTTCTTCACAAGCTCGTCCACTGTCTGAACAGTTTCGTCCAACCGATAACTTTGCGCAAGCTGGTGCAGTGTATCCCGATTTCTCGTACAAAGGACAAGCTCAATATCGTCCCTTTCAGACAGAACGGGCAGATACGCTTTTTTGGCAATGTCACCAAGACCAATGATCCCAAGTCTCATGTCCCTTCCTCCTTTAGATGATGTGGTAGGTAAAGTATAGCACGTGTGTTTCCAGGCTCTCCAATATAAAAACCCCCGGGACTCTTTGTCCCAGGGTATCATAAAAGAAGAACTCATGCTTTTTTTCATGACTTAACAAGTTCTCACAGGATAGGAGAATAAAATTTCCCTTAACCATCTTTTAGAAGTAACTGCGCCACGCACTCCACGTGTATGGACTGTATTTGACAACACAACCGGATGTTGGTGGGTTTATCAATTTCCCAAGCATTAACGAACTAATAAATTTTCACTCCACACAACTTGTTAATTAAATTATGACTAGTGTAGCCAATGTAATTATAATCTGCTTCCTTGATTGAAAACGGTTAATTTTCAAGTACATTAATAATGGCTCTTTTCTTTTTTCATAATTATTTCTTGCTTTCCTTTACAAAATGATTTTATATGTTATCCCTAAAAAACTCATTTAATTTACTTTTTATTGTTTCTTTGGTATCACCTTGTACAACAAAAATTGAATTAGAATTTTTATTATTATACTCTTCAATAAAATGCTTAGCTGACTGTGTCAACTTAGTATTCGTTACAACTATTAAGTCAATCTTATTATTATTACTTAAATTAACCAAATCCCTTATTTCAGCTACAGTAATTGGTCTATAATAATACTTACAAACCAGTGCGTATTCTTTATTGTTTTCTTGCACCTTAAAATCATAACCATTATCTGAGGCAAGACTATGGTGTACATAATTTTTTCCTTCTAATGCTTCCTTAACAATCATTTCATATGAAAAGGAACTCATTATATTGTTTTGTATTTCCTTCTCTCTTTTTTCAATGTCTTCATTAACCTGTACCTCTCTTTCACGTTTTGCCTTTTGAATTGTGCTATAACCTCCTACAAGGGCGAATCCAATCGAAGCTATTGCAGTAAACAAACTAATAATAAAGTTTTTTACCGATTTTTCTTTAGGTTTTACTGGTGGTTCTTTAATATTCTTTCGCAGAACTTGAACCTTACCAACTAACTCTGTACGCTGCTTAAGTGGAATAAATTTATTATCCATAAATCTTCCAGACACTTGAATTAGCAATTGATCTTTTGTAAAAGGATAAGAAATGTTATACTCTATCTCTTTAGCCTTTATTAATGAGTCTATTTCTTCGATTGAAACATTTTGTCCGTAATAAAGTAACTCTTGGATATTTTCTATTAAACTTTCGTTAATTGTATTTACCCTTTCATCTCTCATATCTTGAAGATAGCCAGGGACATAGTATACTCCTAGATATATTGTAATTAATATTCCAATTACACTAAAAATATTTGAAAAATTTCTTTTTGACCATTGCCACAACCATTTCAACAAATTCACCTCATAATAAAACTCTAATTTATGTTTAAATTATAATCTTGGGACTACTAGGGGTACTCTATATTTTTATTATGAATTCAAAATTATTATACTTCTGAAGTTTTTTTAGAAACAATATCTTTTTTGTAATCCCACTATTCGAAGCACTTGAGTTTACAAGTCATTTTCTAACTCACAATTCCGACAGAATCCCTGACCTCCCATATTTTCAAAAGAAACCTTTCTTCCACAACTTGGACAAACCTCTCCTTTTGAATTAGTCACCATACATCTCTCACAGATTGGTTCGTCGTTTTGACTAAAATATTTTCCAATTTCATTACCACACTCTATACACAGTTCATCTGCCGTAAAACTGTCAATTTCACATAATGCTCCACTTACAATTTCTATAATCCCATTGGAATGATCATTAATAAATTCTTCTAAGTAAGATTCTATTCTTCGAGATACTTTTATTGTTATTTCCCCTTCGAGTATATGTGTAGTTGGATCTGACAATAGAATATCTTTAGTATCGTCGTCTCTTCCCCAATATTGCTGTGAGATTGCTTCAACTTTAATAATTAATTTTAAATTATACTCTGCAACTCCGTCGTAATAACCTTCAAATTCATATGATATCAATTCATCGTTAAGCAGTTCATCCTGAATCTCAAATACACTTCCATCATAATTAGATAATGTAGAAGTATCAACGAACCGATCTCCGGAATTTATTAGTTCTTCCATAATTTCTCCGGTAATTCCCCAATCAACTATGTTTTGTATATAGTTATCAACATCATATCCTAAAATCCATTCAACAGTACTAGGAACTTCCAAATGGTGAATTTCAGCTAAAGTTGCAAATAATTCATTTGATGTTACTCCTATTACTTGTTGTGATGTTTGCATATTAAACTCAGAAATCAACTCTTGTCTAAAACCAACTCGTTCTGAATTATTTAGCTCATACCAATCTTCTTTAACATCATCAGTTACGAATATTAAATTCAGATTCAAATCCCTACAGTAATTCATCACTTCTTTCCAAATTAAGAGATCCCCGTATGCCTGCACTCCAGACTTGTCTTTTCCATCTTTATACCCTGGTGGAGTACTTTTTGAATAACGCTTTTCCCCTTCTGCACATAACAAATAAATTTCATCAAGAGAAAATGCTTTTAACAGATTATTTTTAGAAGCGAGTGAATCAACTAATTTCTTAATTTTATCTTCGTCTAAAAAACGATTGTTAAATTCATTTAATACATCCAATTCAGAGGCATAGTCTTCAAATGCACCTTCTACTTGATGAATATTTTCTTCAACTTGCTCTTGTAATCTATCTATATTTGGAAATTTATAACCCTTCAGAATACTAAATTGCTTATTAATTTTGTCCTTCATTTGATTAAGCGGCTTATTTAATAAAGTAATAACATTTTCGAATTTTTTTCTTTGTCTATTTAAGCAAATACTATGGTTTCTATCAAATTCCCTTTTAACAGTGTCAGGGAGAATAAGATTATCGATAATTTTATCAGTTAAACCAACAAAAAAATTGGTTACCTCTGGTGAATATTCATATAAATTTAAATAAATATTAGTATCATAAACAACACAAAAATTCCGCTGAGTTATAAAATTTTGGATTTCCTTCTTTATATCTCTAAAATTTTTCTCCATATTTCTTCTCCTCTTAAAGATTAAACTCTTTTAATAATGAGTAAATGACTCTTTACCTTCCAGTATGTTACAATTTTACCATACTATAATAACAGGTGGTAAAAATGGAAAAAAACATAAAAATATTCATTTCTTATAGTTGGTCTACTAAAGAATTTATAGATTGGGTAAGAGATGATTTAGCAACAAAACTCTTGAATGATGGTATTGAAGTTATTCTTGATCAATGGGATTTAAAAGAAGGATATGATATTTATAAGTTTATGGAAAGTATGGTTGCTGATGAAACAGTAGATAATGTCTTGGTTTTGTGTGATAAAGCTTATCAGGAGAAAGCAAATGAACGAAGAGGTGGAGTGGGGACAGAAACACAAATAATTACTCCTAATGTTTATGCCGATGCCAATCAAGATAAGTTTATTCCTATAGTAGTTGAAAGAGACGAAAATGGTAAAGATTTTATTCCCATTTATATGAAAGGAAGAAAATTCATAGATTTTTCATCCGAAGAGCTTTTTATAGCAAATTATGAACACCTTCTTCGAACACTATATAAACGCCCCCAGTATAGAAAGCCCAAAAAGGGTAATCCCCCCTCCTATTTATTTAGTGAAGAAGAAGTTAATGATTATAAATTTCATTTTTTGTTACAGCAAATAAAATCAGATATCTTTAAACAAAGAACTGAAGCTGCAACATACAAAATTAATGAATTTAAAAATGAATTTATCACTTCTTTGAATTCTTTTATTATTGATAAGACCGGTAGTGCTGCGGAAGTAGCAGCAGTTGTGGAAGATAAAATCGACAACTCTTTAATTTTAAGAAATGATTATGTGGAATTTATTGAGCTGGTTCTACTAAATAACCTTATTGATGTTGATTTCTTAATTGGCTTCTTTGAAGATTTGTATAATAAGTATAAAGAAATAAAGTCTAATGTAAGTGGAACTTTTTATGATATTCAGTTTAACCATTTTCAATTTCTAATTCGAGAATTGTTCTTATACACAGTAACAGTTTTAATTAATACTGAACGTTATGAAACAATTAATAAACTCATTAATGCACGCTATTTTCTTTATAGAGAATATGTTCAAAATGGAAAAGAAGGAGCAGATTTTGAAAGATTTGATTGCTACTTAGGCTCACTTGAAGAATTACAAAATAAGAAGTTTGAAAGAAAATTCTATAGTTATATGGCAGAAAAAATAGTCAATAGAGCTACTATAAATAAACTTCAGAAGGTTGACCTTGCCCAAACAGATACATTGCTATACTATCTATCTGTATTAAGAACTAAGGAATCTGACCGTTATTGGTTTCCAAGACTGTATGTATATTTAGGCTATTCGAAAATTGAACTTTTACAAAAAATCGAATCTAGAAGACATTTTGATAAGGTAAAGGCTTTATTTGGAGTTAATGATATACAAGAGTTAAAGGAGTTATTTTTCAACTTTAACAATCCCTACAGTCAGGGATACAGTCACTCTTTTGATAATGTACCTAACATCTCCGATTATATTGAAATTGAAAAAATCGGTAAATACTCATAATGGACTGATTGAGGAAAAACACGGGGACGGTGATGTTGGAAGGAATAGCAAGTAGTATAGTGGACAAAAGAGCCTTATCCTCCAAAAGAATAAGGCTCTATGCGAGTATAATCTTCGCAATGTATGGACTGTAATTGAAGTGGGTTTATCAACATTTTTCTATACACCTGAATTTGCCGGCAATTGATACACTGGAGCTTTAGAGTATAAACAAGGGATTGTCGCCGAGTAACGGGTTCTGTTTTGGAGTACATTGACAGCTGATTTTCACTATAAAATGAACAGAGGCGGCTAGGATGACCAAAGGTCCCCGGGTTTTTCTTTTAAGGGGCATTGACTCAGAAAGGATGAACACTCTTTTTGTAGAACTTCTAATTAAAGATAAGAAGCAGGTTTGTTCAATAAGAAATCACATAAGAAAGATCAATTTAGTGTAAAATGAGTTTAAACATTATTAATATTCTAACAATAAAGTTATGCATAAAATCGAGGTGATGCATATTAGTGATAGGGTTTCAACTGCAAAATAATGATTGAGTAGTAATTTGTTTATTATACTGATAAATAAAAATATATTTATTTGAAAGACAGGTGAGCGCTATGGACTCCTAAATTAAAATTATACAAAGATGAATTTGATTTTCTTCATAAAAAGATTGGTGAACTAGAATGGGAACTTGCTACAATAAGTTATGGGCGAAAAGCGGTCCTTAATTCGGAATATGAGATATTAGAAGATCGGATTCTAAATTATAGAGATAATATTCAAATGTTAGTAGAGAAGATCAGAGTTGAAGTAACCGTAGCTAATAAATCCATATAATGATTTAGTGTCTATTTCACTTCAAAAGCAAGTTTGTGAAACATTATTCTTAAACTATATGGTGCTTTTATTTAAGATGGACTCGATCATAAGCGAAAAACGCTTAACACTACTGTTAAGCGTTTTTTCACTCCCCAGATTACTTCTATTAGCAAAATTGCCGGTTAAAAATTTGTTTTATGACAGGTAACTGAACCCGTTAAGCGGTGATACTGCTTTTTCTTTGTGATTTGATATATGCTAACTTATAAAAGAACCTGTTAAAAACGAATGATATCATCCAGCTATTATTAATTTAATAAATCTTAAGCTTTTGTACAGCGGAGATTAAAGACTCTAAGCCTTCAGTAGGAAATTCTGGTCCCATAGCACGTAGATTTCCTTTAGTTTCTCTGATTTGGAAGCGTAAGTTTTGGCTTCCGGCTTCCTTTTCTACCCTGGTGATTCTGAGAAATTCCTTTTTCCCGCCATAATCCCAAGAGCGAAGTTCAATAAAAGGGTTACCGGCGTTATCGTGGTCAACGTACATTTTCATTCCTCCCTGCTTTGTTATTACTATAAACCTATATGATTTTTCAGCAATTAACAAACAGTATATTGGGTAGGAAACAGGAGAAAATATTAGGAACTTTATAGGAACTTTATAGGGAAATCTTACTCTGAACGCTTTTTTTAAAATAATTCTTCTCCTGCTCTCGTAATTTACCGTATGGATTGTAAATTTTATAACCCTTTATGAGTGATTCATTCCTTCTTTGAACAATAATAAGAAGCGAAAACTTAAAAGTCTTCACTTCTTATTATAATAAATTATAAATTGGATATGCTTTAAAGGCTTCTTTTTGTTCTTCACGTAATTTTTTAAAATATATTTCGAATTCAATTTTGCTATCTAACAATATGGAGAATCCACAAAGGATTTCATCATTATGAATACCTTGGTTTTTCCGTTTAAAAATCTCTTCTTTTTCTTCCCAGGTGTATTCTCTTTTTCTTTTGATTACTTGCATCCTATTTAAAAAGCAAAGAATATTATCTGGTTGCAAATGGTATAAATACTCATATACATTTAGAATTAAATTTAGTATCTCATTTCTTTCTTTCCCTTGGTCGTAGTAAATAAGTGCATTTAAAAGAAAGTTATTTGTTAAATCAAAAGCATAAGGGTCATTGTAATCTATTTGTTTAAAAGATTCTTCAATAACTTTTAGTTTTAAATTGCTCATACTGAAAAGTTCTTCCATTTTAAAAACAATATACGGACTATGCCTTACTTGATGTTTTTTATCCTCAGAAACTGCGGTAATTTTAAAATTGCTGTTAATTGCTTCTAAATCGAACAAGTTAAAGACTATCCACCCTTCTACATTCTTTAAAGAAACTAATACAATTTTTAAATCATCAATAAAAAAGTTGATAAAGGGGTTTTCTGAATTTAATTTAAGTCTTTCGTAATTTTTATTTAGAATGATATCTTTTAGAATTTCGATTTTTTTAAAGTCATCTTTAGTCAGATTTTTTAAATCACGATTAAACGGTACACCTAATTTACTGAACGTTTCCTCGATTTGTTCTAAATAAATAATGTAATCCGGGATTTCTTTTAAAAATTTTTCTTTTTTGTCAAAATTGTTTAAAGGAACCTCTATATCTTTTATATTTACTTTTTCTCCTTTAATTAAATCCAACATAAAATTGCAATCTTTAATTCTATCTTGTATACATCCCTTTTCATTAAAATGAATTTTAATCTGGTCACTACTCTTTATAATTTTAGGGAAATCAATAACAAAGCTTTTTCCAAATCGAAGAGTTATTTTTTCTTTCTCGATTACTCTAATTACCTCTTCATAAATTATATTTCCATTCAATCCAACCCACAAATCTGTTTCTTCAGCCATTTGTGTTATATCTATTTTATATAGAGGTACTTCTAAATTAAGTTCTTCAATACGACCATACATATATGTCCCATATTCAAATAGATCATCTGTAAGATTGTTTTTATCCAAAACAAACAATTTGCCTGTATAAGTATCAAATTCATTCACTTTTATATCATCAATCAATGATATACTTTGTTTTCTACTATGGTGTATAAAATTTCTAGTGATAAATTCTAGTGCTTTTCCTGTTGAAGGTAACTTTTTAAACGCTTTGGTGATCGACTTTTTACCCTTCATTTCGGTTAAAATTTCCTTAATATCAATTGGTAAAAGTGTTAAATAAAAAATCTGTGTATTTTGAGAATCAACCATCTCAATAACAAAAAATAATATGCCACCGTTTTTATAATAATTTTCTAAATCGGTCTTTTGTATTGGGAATTTTGTATCCGCTTCACTTAAAATACCTACCTTTTTTCCTTTAACTTGAACTGGTACTTTACCGAATAAAGTATCTTTTCTTTGACTCTTGTTGTTATAAGCCCAAATTTCTCCGTCCCAGGATGGAGTTTTATCATTAGTTGGGATTTCATCAGATAGGAAATCACTTTTTAAAATCTCATTTCTTACAGCTGCAACTGCAATTTCTTCAATCTTTTTAGTATTCATAATCACCCAACTTCCTTTGTTATCTTTATTATTTATTTAAAAACTAGTGAGCACATTATATTGGAATTCCATAATAAAAATATATCAAAAATTTATGGTAGAAGACGAATGTTAGGAGATAGAGCCTATTCTTATAAAACTAGCCAATATAAAGAACCACATAAAACAACTCCAATTCGGGTAACGGGTTTGTTTTCAGTACAAAAATTTAATTAGGACACAAATTAGCAGTCTTATTAGCATTTTGCATCCCTTTTAGCAGACGGACATAAGTTATTGTCATTTTGAGAATTCGTAATGCTTATTGCTAGGTTGATATGCTGAAGCAAAAAAACAAAAAGCTCGGGATCTCCGAGCTTTTGTGCATTAAATGTGCTATTATGTTACATCGTATACGAATTCGAATACCTTTTCCTTTGCGAATTTAAGTTTTGTACTCGAAAACAGAATCCGTTACAAATATAGGTCCTTTTAATGTTATTTCCTATGCACCTTCAAACTCTTCAACATTACGATTAATCCTATCAATAACACTGATAATCCCTCTTACATCATCAATGTTATCCCTAAACAGTTCAGTTACGCTGCCTAGAGCACGGAATGGATCTTCTTGTAATACTTTTTTCTCCAGAGTTCCGTTCTTCACAACATAATCAATGATGAGTTTTACGAATCGTAGTTGGTTAACATTCAGCTTTTCTTCATTTAGAAACTCCGAGAATGCCTCATTTGCAGCCTGCTGATCCAGACCAACTATCTGTCTAACGAGTTTGGTTATCGGGGTATCACCAAATTCTTTCTTATAGTCTTCCTGGGTTCCAAGTTCATTCCACAAGATGCCTTCAAGAGTTTCTATATCTTGTCTGGTAAGTGGTTTGTTATATCTCAGCTTATATATCGCTGTTTGATCTTGATGTTCTTTTAAGTATTGATTGACCTTCTTACGGTAATTTTGCAGGTCATTTGATCCATAAAAAGGTGCTTCACCTTCACCAATTACAGTGAAGTTATCCTTAAAATTGGTGAAATAATCTTTTTGGCTTTCTTTTTCTAGGAATTTAACCAACTCACGTATTGCCTCACGAACTTCTTCAAGCTCAAAAATATTGGCTTCTTCCCAAAAAACATCTGTCTGTACCTTTACGAGAATGTCTCTTTTGGCATTCACTTGGGGGATGGTACTAAGCTTAGAAAGCTCTTCCGCTGTTTGAACTACACTTTTAATTGGTCTACGAGACCAAAAAGGTTGGGAGAAAGGCAGTACCTCGGCCAATCATCTGCCAAAACTTTGATTTTGAGCGAACCTTTTTGAAAAACACTAGGTTTACTACCTCTGGAATATCTACTCCGGTATCTAACATATCAACGGATACTGCAATCTGCGGAAATTTATCCTTTGTTGAAAAATCATCAATAAGGGTTTGAACATAATCAAGGTTTCAAAAGGATTTGGAGTACTCCTACTTCCTCTCCTGGAAATCTTTTAAGGTCCTTAATTTCCACTATTATTTTGAATCTTTAATCGATGCCAACTCTTGGTTGAGAAATTTCTGGATGCCCTTAAAATAATCTTGTGAGTCTCGAAGAAGTTTCTCTGTATCCAGGTTTGAAATAACCTTTTCTAACGAATGGTTTATGATTGAGTTTAATTCGCCTGTATGTACTTGGATTCTAGGATGTTTATTTGAACAGGAATACCAAGCATTACGACTATCAATACTATTTGTGTAAAAGTTGCGGATATAAAGTTGCCATTGAAGAAGTTCACAACAGATTTATCCCCAAAATACTTAATCGTGTTAAGGAGTTAATTTCTACAGTACCGATAGTACCTAAGACATTGGCAGCTATTAACGAAATGAGTATCCAGGTTAAACAATCTGTCGAATCAAAGCAAAAGATCATAAAAATACTCGAAGGAAAATTAAATACTGCAAGAGATCTTGAAGATCGCGAACTTGAGTTAAAAATACTAGAATTTATCCAACACCACAATGAGTCTTTAAAAGATTTCGCAAACTGCCAAGAAAATTTAAGAAGGATTCATCAACTTGTTGAATCGGATCAGTTCTTTCCAAGATTCGATGAAATCTTAAACCATCAATTAGGATTAGATGAAGTACGACTTATCATTCTGTATTTTGTAGAGTGTCTTATTGTCTCTACTGAACAGCAACCACAATTACTTTTCAAATCAAATATCTTCTCAGACTTGAATATTTCACCTATTGGATGAAGTATCGAAATGAGCAAATTATTTTGTGGACGAAATACCGAAACGTATTTTCCATCAGATTTATCGATATTACAGCTTTACACCAGAGCCCCTATAACTAGGGGTTTCACCTGAGGATTGTTCGATACTTTATCCAGATTGGGATACCATTACGGATGAATAACCGAAAAATTATTATTAGTATGGACGAAAAACCGAATTTTATACATAAATGAAAGTGAAAGAGGAGAATACATAATGAACACATTTGCAACTCAGTTATATCCAACAATTGATGGTAATACTATACCTATAAACCCACCAGCATCTCAATACAATACTACTTATGGTGGTGAACGTGTTTTGAGATGTGTAATTTACGCTCGAGTATCCACAGAGATGGATTCACAAAAAACTTCTATCGACAATCAGATAGATCTATTCAAAAGGTATGCTTTTGATAAGGGATGGCAGATTGTAAAGACTTATACAGACAAACAGTCTGGAACGAAAAGCAATCGACCTGGTTTAAAAAGTATGATTGAGGACGGCAAGGCAGGTAAATATGATGTTATATTAGCTAAGGAATTATCCCGATTAGCTCGTAATGGAAAGTTATCTTATGATTTGAGAGATACTTGCCAGCAAAATAACATTGATATTGTTTGCCTAGATAATTCAATCAATACTATCTCAGGGGACGTAGGAAACTTTGGACTGTTTGCTTGGCTTTATGAAAACGAATCAGCAAGTACCAGCAGAAGAAATAAAGCAGCCAGACTCACAAAAGCTCGAAATGGATTCTTTATAGGTTCTATCCCGCCTTATGGATATTCTATAAACAAGGGTAAATTAGAAATTCGTGAGGACAATACTCCTGAGATTGTAAAACGCATCTTCACTGAGTATTTACAAGGAAAAGGTATGGATTCTATAGCCAGAGACTTAACAGCTGAAAGTGTACCGACACCTTCTCAAGCTGCAAGAAAGTCCAATGCTTCTCCTTTATGGCACGCCTCCACAATAAAAAAGATACTTAACAATCAACATTATTGTGGTGATCTAGTTCAAAACAAGACTGAAACTATTTCCGTAACAACAAACAAAAGAAAAGTTCCTGAAAAAGCAACAATAATAGAGGCCACACACGAGCCAATTATCTCAAAAGAAACTTTTCAATCAGTAAAGAAGATGCTTCAAACTAGAACACGAACAACCACGGCACCGAAAAGACATCTTTTCACAAATGTTTTATATTGTGAAAGTTGCCAAAAAGGAATGTGGTGTAAAACTAATCAAAAAGGGTACAGATGTGGCGGCAACATTAAACACGGAGATACTTTCTGTTTGAACAGAATAGTGATTAGGGAGCAGGAACTCAAGCAAATTATCCTAGAAGACATTCAGGAGCTATTTAAATCCATTAGTGATGAAGAAATAATGATTAGCCTAAAAGCGAGACTCGATCATCGAAAGGTGTCCATTACTAAAGAATTAGCAAAAGTCGAAAACAATGTAAGCAGGTTGCACTCAAGAAAGAAAGATTATCTTGATATGTATGCTGACAACTTACTCACTCGAGAGGAGTTACTAGCATATAGAGAGCAACTTGATAAGGAACTAATTGAAGTCGAGAAGAGCAAAACGGAGTTGCAAGAGAAACTTAAAGAATGCGAAAGCGAAAGTTATGCTATGGATTTGGGTAAAAAACTTGAGGGCATATCTGCACTAGGCGATTTAACTCCTCAAGTCTTGCACTCGCTGGTTTCTAAAGTAACTTGTAGTCTCGAAGGTAATCTCAGTATCCATTACAACTTCGTTAAACCTTTTTAGAAAACTAGAAGTAAGGCAACTACCACAAGGGTTAGTTGCCTTCTTTTAAAATGAGTTGCGAGATACACTCCACGTGCGCCGTATGCGGAAACATATCCACAGGCTGAATGTACTCCACTTTGTACTCCTTCGACAAAAATTGAATGTCCTTTGCAAGGGTGGATGGGTTGCAGGACACGTAGATGAATGTAGTTGGCTTTACTTCTTTTATGGTTTGCAGCAGCTTTTGGTCACAGCCGGTCCGAGGAGGATCGACGACAATTGCGTCCGGCTTCCAGCCTTGTTTGACCCATTTTGGCAGTAGTTGTTCCGCTGTGCCTGCTGTATATTGAGCGTTGTGAATTCCGTGCTTCTTGGCATTTTTCCTGGCATCCTCTATGGCTGCTTCAATGATATCCATGCCGCGGATTTCTTTTGCATCCTTTGCCAGCCAGAGTCCGATCGTTCCTACTCCGCAGTACGCATCGACGAGCTTTTCTTTACCTGTCAGCTTTGCTGCTTTTTTCACCTCATCATATAAAACAACGGTCTGGACAGGGTTAAGCTGAAAGAATGCCCTTGCCGACAGTTCAAAAGTAAGATCTCCAAGGGTTTCCTGAATGACCTCCTCCCCTTCAAGGTGCAGGGTTTCCTGGCCGAAGATGACAGAGGTTTTTTCCCCATTAATATTTTGGATAATCGACTTTACTTCCGGCAGACGCTTGCGGATTTCAGACACAATCACATCACGGCGCGGAAGGTCTTTCCTAGCGGTAATGAGAACTACCTGCACCTCGCCGGTTTGAAATCCAGTCCGGACCACAACTGTTCTGACGATTCCCTTTCTTTTTCTTTCATCATAAATGGAAACGCCAAAGTCCTGCAGAATTTGACGGACCGTTTCTGTGGCCTTGTTTGTAGCGGGATGCTGCACCATGCAGTTTTGGATAGGAACAAGTCTGTGAGAATCCATTCCGTACAACCCTGCAATCACTTTATTACCCTTCATCCCTACCTGAAAACTGCTCTTGTTCCGGTAGTCCCACGGATTTTCCATTCCGATGGTCGGCCTGATATCCATTTCTTCTACATTCAGCTTTGTATGGCGCTGAAGGGACTGTATGACAATGTCGCGCTTTTCTTTCAGCTGCTGCTGATAGCCTAAATGCTGAAGCTGGCAGCCTCCGCACTCCTCGTATACAGGACATGGCGGTTTCACTCTATGAGGCGATTGCTTCCTGATTTTCTTGATTTTCGCCGTAGCAAATTTTGGCGAAATGGTAGTAGCTTCTACCACCACTTCTTCCTCTGGAAGGGCTCCCGGTACGAATACAACCTGCTTTTTGAAGTAGCCGACTCCTTCACCGTTGATTCCGAGTCTCTTAATGGTAAGCGGGAATGTTTGTCCTTTTTCTATTTTGACAGTGCTCTCCTGCTGGCGCTGCTGTTTTTGTTTAAAATTTCTTTCAGATTTCATTTTCATGCTCTCCGTTTCTATTCAATGCTTCTCCATAAATACAGGGAGGCATAGCTGAGGTAGGGCTCCCACAGCTTGCTGTACTCTTCCATCTGCTCTAAGGACGGTTTTTTCTCCAAGCCAAAATGCTTTTTTAGGGCATTTTGTATGCCAATGTCCGTCACTGGAAAAAGGTTAGGCCTTCCCAGTCCGAACAGCAGGACATTCTGGATGGTCCATGGCCCGATTCCCCTGATTTTAATTAGTTTGTCATAAATCTCTTGATCGCCGGCCTTCGTCAGCTCCTGCAAATTCAATTCCCCGCTGCTAATTCTCTTTGATGTATCTATCGCATATTCAGCTTTTCTTCCGCTGAACTGAAGCTTTTTCAAATCTTCATACTGAAGTGCAGCAATAGTTTCAGGCAATGGATAAAACCAAACACCTTCATGCTCTTCACCAAATGTTTTTACAAATCTCTCTGTCAGCGTAAATGCAAAAGTAAGATTGAGCTGCTGATGGATGATGCATTTCATGATACAGTGGTACAGATCAAAATCCAAAACGAGCGGAGTACCTGCATGTTCTTCAAAAATTAGCGAGAGATTTGAATCCTGAAAGTGCCGCTGAATATCTGATAGGGGAATATCCCACTGAAAAATTCTCCTTATCTCTTGAAGAAGGTACTCCTTTTGCGAAGAATTCTTACTCTTTATCGAAAATTCAGGATGTTCCACAGAGCCTGTTTCTCTCACTGCAACAACATGCGGCTCCCCGTTTCTGTCCCGGATCGGTACATACACTTCTTTTTTAACAGCATCTATTTTATTCAAAGGATCAAGGGATTGCCTTTGCAGCACCCTTTGAAAGTTATATGGCGGAACAACAGCAATTTTCTCTTCCCACATGCGGCCGCACCCTTTTCTTTTTTCTGTATTATATCATTACCGTGTTGGTTATTCCCATTAGCCAACTTTTTCTGATTTCCTTATAAAACAAAAGCCCCTATTTTAAGGGGCAATCGAATTCTCAGGCTTTATAATGGATTCTCTCTCCATCATCAAATCATCAAGGCTTTTAAACACATAACCCTTTTTTTCCAGGTCTGTGATGGCCTGATCAAGGGCCTCTGCATTGTCTTTTGAGACAGTATGCAGGAGAAGGATAGCCCCGGGATGAATCTGCTTCATAATATTGTCATAGGAGTATTTCCAGCCTCTTTGCGCATCAGTTTTCCAGTCAACGAATGCGAGAGACCAAAATACGGTTTGATATCCAAGTTGGCTCGCAGTGTCCAGCACTCTTTCGCTAAATATGCCTCTTGGCGGTCTCAGATACTGCGTACCCTTCTGTCCTGTCAGCTCCTCTACCCGCTTTTTCACACTGTCCAGCTCTTCTTTCAGCTTTTCATCACTAGTTTGTGTCAGGTCAGGATGATGCCAGGAATGATTGCCGACAATATGGCCCTCGGAAGACATTCTTTTCACTAAATCAGGCTGATCCTCCAAATAGTGTCCTGTTACAAAAAAGGTTCCAGGCACTTGATGTTTTTTTAATACATCAAGTACTTTGGCAGTATATCCGTTCTCGTACCCATTATCAAATGTAAGGTATATCTCCTTTTTTTGAATGTCTCCCAAATAAAAGGCCTGATATTTTGCCAAAAGCTCATCAAGCTGAGCACCTGCAGATGCAGGTTCTTCGTTTTGGCTTCTTTTAAATCCCCAGTGAATAGGCTGATTGGAAGCCGCCAATGCAGGTTGAACTGCTAAAAAGCTTATGAGAAGAAAACAAATAACACCTTTAAAACATCCAGTCATGTGAACCTCTCCTATCCTTAATGTATCTATAGTTTTGGTTCACATGTCGTTTCAATACTTGTAAAACTTTTCCATAGCAAAAGGCACAGCTGTTAACTGTGCCTTTTTATACAAGTACTGCATGGGAATCAACCTCTTTTTTGGTATATTTAGTTACTCAACTCCAGAGTCGGATAATCTACCTACGCCAATAGAGAGCTTGCTTCAATCTTTTGCGTTTTAAAGATCTGTTTCTTACAAAATTGCCTCTCGACATTTCTGCAACATGTTCGTGTACGTTCCACCATGCTTGGCCCTGGGCAGCTGCTGATTCTTTCATCTCAATCAGTCCCTTCGGGTATGGGTGCGTACGTTTTGCGATTACACTGATTCTTCATCAGCACATCTTTTCTTAAATA
Source organism: Metabacillus lacus (assembly GCF_009674805.1). Classification (GTDB taxonomy): domain Bacteria; phylum Bacillota; class Bacilli; order Bacillales; family Bacillaceae; genus Metabacillus_C; species Metabacillus_C lacus. The sequence goes on from NZ_WKKI01000040.1 coordinate 25,666, forward strand.
TATCGGTTCCCGACGAGTGTTGCCTTCGTCATTTCTCCAAAATTCACTTTTTGTACGTTCCACAAGAAATCCTTTGAAGCTGCATCTAAATTCCGCAACTATCTCAGTCCTTTCCACGTTCTGACCGTACATTGGTTATTTTGTCGGGCGGGATTTCAGTTCTTAAATATATCGGTTCCCGACGAGTGTTGCCTTCGTCATTTCTCCAAAATTCACTTTCTGTACGTTCCATAAGAAATCCTTTGAAGCTGCATCTGAATGCTGCAACTTTCTCAGTCCTTTCTACGTTTTGACCGTACATTGGTTAATCTGTCGGTTTGGGAATCCAATTACTATCTTATATATATCGGTTCCCGACGAGCGTTGCCTTCGTCATTTCTCCAAAATTCACTTTCTGTACGTTCCACAAGAAATCCTTTGAAGCTGCCTGTATGTTCCGCAACTTTCTCAGTCCTTTCTAGGCTTTGACCGTACATTCGTTCATTATCGGGTGGGAATCCGATTTTTAAATATATCGGTTCCCGACGAGCGTTGCCTTCGTCATTTCTCCAAAATTCACTTTTTGTACGTTCCACAAGAAATCCTTTGAAGCTGCCTCTAAGTGCTGCAACTTTCTCAGTCCTTTCTACGTTTTGACCGTACATTCGTTCATTTGTCGGGTGGGAATCCAAATCTTAAATATGCCGGTTCCCGACGAGCGTTACCTTCGTCATTTCGCCAAAACTTACTTTTTGTACGTTCTACTAAGAAATTCTTTGAAGCTGCCCTAACTGCTGCAACTTTCTCAGTCCTTTCTACGTTTTGCCGTACTCAAAATACTTTGTTTTTTCCTTACCCGGGTAAAGGCTGCGAAAAGAACCATCTGACGAAATAAAGTTGTCACTGTGTACGCTTAACAACCTCTTGTCCTGAAGCTTGTTGTTACTCCAACTTGCTCAGTCCTTTCAGTGTTTTGCCGTACTTAAAACTTTTCAATCATCCTGCTGATGGAAAACTCGATCATGACGACCGGTTTTCTGCCAGGTGCCCCTGGTCATCTTTCAGAATGCTTGTACGCCATACAATACGTTTACAGAAGGCACTGAAACATTTTCCACTGTTATCAGTTTCTTCATTATATTGTATTGTCGTACAGTTATGATATACCCGCCTCACACTCCATAAAACATTTTGTGAAGAATTTCTAAAGATTTTTTTAAGATTTATATGATGAGCATTTACAGAAACACAGGCTCTTTACATGCTGCGAGCTTTTCAAGGGAAGTTTGTTCAATATCTTGATGCAGACTGCTACCGTGAGAATCCATTGTTACGACTGCAGTAAATCCGTCTACTTCAAGGTGCCACATGGCTTCCGGAACGCCGAACTCCATAAAATCAACACCTTTTACGCCTTTTATGCAATCTGCATAGTATTGAGCAGCTCCTCCGATTGCGTTTAAATAAACACCGCCATGCTCCTGCAGCGCTTTAAGAGTTTTTTGTCCCATTCCTCCCTTGCCAATCACAGCCCTTACGCCAAATTTCTTCATTATATCCCCTTGATAAGGCTCTTCTCTGATGCTCGTCGTCGGACCGGCAGCTTTGACATGCCAGCTTCCAGCTTCGTCCTTCATCATGACCGGTCCACAGTGATAGAGAATTTGACCGTTCAGGTCCACAGGAGCTTCATTGCTTGATAAATGCTTATGAATTGCATCCCTTCCCGTATACATCATGCCATGGATCTTTACAACGTCCCCAACCTTCAACCCTCTGATTTCTTCCTCTGATAAAGGAGCTCTTAGGACAATTTCCTTCTTATCTGCTTCAGTATGTTCTTCGGGGTTCCGATCAAAGGTAACTGTATCACCCTCCTGGTAAAACCATTCTCTAATAGATCCATCTTCAGCATGTATAGCTGCTCCCAGTCGACGGTACGCCCAGCAGTTATACGCAACAGAAACAAAAAAGCTTGCTGGAATTCTATGCATGGCACCTATCTTGCAGCCTAACAGAGTAGTCTCTCCCCCAAAGCCCATCGTTCCGATCCCCAAAGTATTGCTATGCTTCATTATATATTTTTCCAGCTCATGCAGCTGCTCTATAGGGTTTACATCTTCCACACTCCTGAACAGCTGCTCCTTTGCAAGCTCATATCCGCTGGACCGGTCTCCCCCAATGCCAACCCCGATAAAACCGGCACTGCAGCCTTGTCCCTGGGCCTGGTAGACTGAGTGGAGAATGCACTTTCTGATTCCGTCAAGATCTCTTCCCGCTTTCCCCAGCCCTTCCAGTTCGCATGGAAGGCTGTATTGAATATTTTTATTTTCACACCCTCCGCCTTTCAGAATTAAGCGGACATCTATGTAATCATTTTCCCACTGCTCAAATTTTATAACGGGCAGCCCGTCTCCAAGGTTGTCCCCTGTATTTCCCCCGGTCAGCGAGTCAACAGAGTTGGGCCGCAGTTTACTATCCTTGGTTGCCTGAGCAATTGCTCTTTTAATATCACACTTCATTTCTATTTGATTGGCGCCAACCGGCACCTTGATTTTAAAAGTAGGCAGTCCTGTATCCTGACAGATTGGTGATATATTTTCATCAGCCATCATAATATTTTCTGTAATTGTTGATAGGGACATTGCCGATCTCGTACCTGCACTCTCCATTGCCTTCGCTTTGCTAATCGCTCTCCGAACATCATTAGGCAGTCTCGTTGACGTAGCAACAATCAGCTCGTACACACTTTCATAAAATAATTTCATCCCTGCTCCCCCAGTTCTCAGTTCTTTATATATGTAGAAACTTTCTTAATTTTTATTATACTTGCAGACATAATGAAGGGGAAGGTGTTTTGTACTCGCTTTCATAGAAAAGCGGAAGCGCCCGTTCAGCGGCGTATGGACTGGAGCACCCTAATCCAGCTGCGGCTCCTAGCCCCTCGTGTCATAAGCTGTACTGCTATGCGGCAAAAACCGCCGCGCCGCAGTCCATCTTATGCTTGTCGGGCCTGGGCAGTCGCCTCCGCTTTTTGCGTCTGAGATAAAGGAAACACGAAGAGCGAAAGCGATTACATGTTGACTTATCGCAGGGAAGGGGGCGAAGTCCACTAGCCGCTGGGTGCTGGCCGGCTAAGATCGGCACGTCCTGTGCCAATGCCGGCACTAGGACGTCCTGTCCGTCGAAGCTAGAAAATGAAAAGCGGAAGCGCCCGTTCAGCGGCGTATGGACTGGAGCACCCTAATCCAGCTGCGGCTCCTAGTCCCTCGAGTCATAAGCTGTACTGCTATGCGGCAAAACCGCCGCGCCGCAGTCCATCTTATGCTTGTCGGGACTGGGCAGTCGCCTCCGCTTTTTGCGTCTGAGATAAAGGAAACACGAAGAGCGAAGCGATTACATGTTGACTTATCGCAGGGAAGGGGGCGAAGTCCACTAGCCGCTGGGCGCTGGCCGGCTAAGATCGGCACGTCCTGTGCCAATGCCGGCACTAGGACGTCCTGTCCGTCGTAGCTAGACAATGAAAAGCGGAAGCGCCCGTTCAGCGGTGTATGGATCTGAGCACCCTAATCCAGCTGTGGCTGAGGTTAATGAAACCCGAAGAACGTAATAATCACATATGTTGACTCAGACAAAAAAAAGAACCCACCTTAGGATTCTTTTTCGCTGTCCCAGTCCTTCTGAAATCTCTTGAACTTCCCTTCCAGGTCATCCAGCATGGAGATCAGCCTGTCCACGTCTTCCAGCTCCGTGGATTCCGGATCAAGTGAGTCAACTACTTCCATAAACATATTCAGTCTGTTTTTCAGATAATCTACTTGTGAGTCCTTATCGTTCACTGCATTTCCCATTTGTTTCATCTCTCCTTTCAACGGTATCATCTTAGCTTATCCTGCGTTATTTGACAACAACCTTTAAACTGTTAAAATGTATAAAGCTTTGCTGTTACTTATGATTTTAGGTTAACCATTTTTACAAAGATACGAGAAATCTAAGACGCGGGAGTTCACTGTTATGTACTTTCCCGCCACAAATTTCAATAGTTAAGAATACGCAGCCTTTTAAAAGGAGCACTATTATGAATAAATTACTGGAAGCAAGAAGAGAGCATACACCCATTTCACCTGCTCATGATCCGTGGGAAGCTTACTTGGATATTGAGGAATATGGTAAGCCTGCTCTTACAAATATTGAATTTACTACTACAACGCTTTGCAATATGCGCTGTGCACATTGCGCTGTCGGTTACACACTTCAGCCCAAAGATCCAGAAGGGCTGCCGATCGAGCTGCTCTTGAAGAGGCTTGAAGAAATACCCCTCCTTCGTTCCATCAGCATTACAGGCGGAGAGCCTATGCTTTCCAAAAAATCTGTTAAAGGCTATGTGGTTCCTCTTTTACAGTATGCCCACAGCAGAGGAGTACGAACACAAATGAATTCCAATCTTACACTGGATCTGCACCGCTATGATGAGATTGTTCCCTATCTGGACGTTCTTCACATCTCACACAACTGGGGAACCATTGAGGAATTTGTGGAAACAGGGTTTGCCATGATGGAACGGAAACCTTCCTATCAACAGCGTGAAGCATTGTTTCATAAAATGATTATGAACAGCCGGGAACTTGTGAAAGCAGGCGTTACAGTGTCCGCTGAAACGATGCTGAATAAAAAAACACTTCCTTATCTGGAAAGCATTCATGAACAGATTGTAAACGAGATGCATTGCCAAAGGCATGAAATTCACCCAATGTACCCAAGTGATTTTGCAAGCAGCCTTAAGACCCTTACCCTCCCTGAAATCAGAGCAGCCATACACCACCTGCTGGATATCAGGGATCAGGAGACGTGGATGCTTTTCGGCACACTTCCCTTTTACTCCTGCAGTCAGGACGACGATGATATTAGCTTAATTCAAAGATTAAGGGAACAGAGGAATATCACAGTCCGAAACGATCCTGACGGGCGTTCCCGCTTGAATGTGAATATCTTCTCTGGTGATGTTATTGTGACAGACTTTGGAGATACGTCTGCTCTTGGAAACATTAAGAAAGACTCACTTACAAGCGTTTATGATAAGTGGAGTACAACAAAGCTGGCCAGTGAACTGAATTGCCACTGTCCGGCCGTCAAGTGTCTTGGGCCTAATGTGCTTGTCAAAAACTCCTACTATCCAGATATAGATTTTCAAAAAAGAACCTCAAGAATTTGAATAGAGCGGTAAGCAGAAAAAGCGGGGGCAGCACTCCCCGCTTTCTTCATTTACCTTGGCTGATCTGTTAGTGAATATCCAAAGGAAATATGATCCTGGACCGGAATCCAGGCCCCGATTCCCTGTGAAGTGACATTCTGAACCACAATGCTCTTTTTGTTTCCTTTTAAGACAATGTAAACTTCCCCGTAGGTGACTTTGCCTTTTTCATTTACTGCAGGAGCGTATGCGAAAAGATATCCCATCTTCTTTAGGGGTACATTATAAATCTGATCTTTTTTTGTGCCTGCTCCAATGACTGTTTCAAAAGCCAGCGGCAGGCCTGATTTCTCAGCAGCCTTGAGCAGCATCATGTTCTTGACATCATCCTTCATCGGAACCTCTCCTGTAAGGCCGCCTGAAACAGACTTTTGCTCTTCCTGCTTATACGTAATCTGAACCGGGGCTGCGCCGCCGCGGTTATCGAAATAATTGGTGTTTACTTTTTGATACTCCCAGTTGGGAACTGTTTCACTTGATTCGTAATTTAATGCCCATTGTCCTAGATATATTTTCGCTCTGTATCCAAATGCCAGCGGGCTGTCTGAAATGGTTGTCTCATTCAGAATTTTGATTAAATCCGGATTCTGTATCTCAACGCTTGAACTTTCCATTAAGTTTTTTGCCAGCTCGCTTGGCTGCAGATACGGGATGTTATGTGAAGGATTTGGATAGGTATTATCTTTAGAGATATCTAAAACAGATACAGGCAGCTTTTGCTTGGCTTCCACAGCATAAAAGGAGCTGGTAAAACCTAATGATAAGACCGCAATAATTGAAAATAGCACACTTTTCTTCATCCTATTACTCCTTTCACTTGCTTTACAGCTAGTGTTTTCAGCATGTCTGAAGATTATCCGCTAATTTTTTTAACTAAATATTCACAAATATTGCTTAGTAGAGCTGTGCCTTGGTGTGGCGCCCCTTTCCAAATTCGTCCTACAAAAAAAATGGACTCTATGCCCGGCATAGAGTCGTTTTTTATTCTGTCTCCTTCTATAAGAGGTAAAAACCAATTCCCATGATTACATAGGCTGCAAGCAATGTTGCCCCTTCGAACCAGTTTGTTTCTCCATCATTTGAGATTGCCACCATCAGCAGGACGGCTGTCCCCATTGCAACCAGCTCCGGCAGAGTAAATACAAGCGGCATGGAGACGGGAAACAACAGTGAAATCAGCACAAGTACCGGTGCTATAAACATGGCTATCTGCAGTGTAGAGCCAACAGCAATCTCCACAGCTATGTTCATTTTGTTTTTATACGCCATCACAATGGCTGAAGCATGCTCCGCAGCATTCCCGACAATTGCCACAATGATCACCCCGATAAACAGCTCGCTCCATCCGAACTCTTCTCCTATCACTTCAAATGTGTGAACCAGGTTCTCCGATACATATGCAACCGCAACTGTTGCCAGCAGCAGAACAATGGTTGCTGTTTTTTTTGACCACTCCGGTTCTTCATGTTCATCAACTGCGTCCGTTTTATGCTGATAAACACCCCGGTGCGTCACAAGCCTGAAAAATAATGCGGCCATATAAAGGCCGATCAGAATAATGGATATTCCAATGCTTAATGAAAACGTTCTTTGCTCATTCATTTCCATTGCAAAAACTTCAGGTATGACAAATGCAACCAGAACAGCGAATACAAGCAAACCTGAATTATGCCTCGCATCATAAATATTAAATTCCTGCCGCTTATGCTTTAAGCCTCCTACAAAGAAAGACAAGCCAGCTACCAGCAGCAAATTTCCAAGCACAGAACCTGTTAAGGAAGCCAGCACGACCCCTACCAGTCCGGCCTTTAGGGCAAAGATAGAAATAATCAGTTCAACTGCATTACCAAAGGTCGCATTTAAAAGGCCTCCTATACGCGGCCCTGCCACAATTGCCAGACTCTCCGTTGCTCTTCCCATGTATCCGGCAAGCGCAACAATCGTTAAACAGTAAATCACAAACATTAGAACAGGAGACCAGTGCATGAGACTTCCAACAACGGACAAGGGAAGTCCTGCTGCCACCATCAGCATAAACAATCGATTTACCATAAAATCACCTTTACCTTCATCAAATTTATTTAAAGCAGAAAATTCCAATTCCATAAGATATATACCCAAATGTATGAAAAATAGTAATTGAAGCATCTTAAATTTTGAAATGAAAGGAGTGATAACATGTCAGATACGAAGCAAAAAGTACTGAATATGCTCGACAAGCATTCTATTGGCACACTGGCAACAGTCAGAGACCAAAAGCCTTACACCCGTTTCATGCTGTTTTTTCATGATGAACTGACACTTTATACAGCAACGAACAGAAGCTATGACAAAGTCGAAGATCTACAGGAAAATTCCAGCGTTCATATTTTACTGGGATATGAAGGAAAAGGTTTTCAGGATGCATATGCAGAGATTGAGGGCAGGGCCTCCATTGAAGAAAGCGAAGAATTGAAAGCAAGGTTCTGGACTGATTCTCTAAAAGAATGGATCAGCAGTCCCAATGATCCTGATTATGTATTAATTAAAATTCAGCCGGTATACATCCGCTACTTTGATAAAGCCGGAAGTGAACCTCAAGAAATCAAAAACCTCGCATAATGGCGAGGTTTTTTATGTAGAAATTTCAAAGGTTTCGTGAATCATTATGCTTCCTTCAACAGATCTTGCTATCGGACAGTTTCTGGAGGCAATCTTGATAGACTGAGCAACCTTGCTTTCATCAAGATTTTTCCCTGTAATTTTATAATGCAAATGTATCACTTCAATTGCATTTGCTTTCTCTTTGTTTCGGACTACTTCCGTTGAAATCCTCAGATCACTGACTGTCATTCGCTTTTTTTCCAGTATCTTTTTTAAAACACCGCCGCTACAAACTGCAATCGAGGAAACCATCAGCTGATAGGGCCGGAACCCATGGTTCTCATTGCCGGAGATATGAAGCTCTCCATATTCCAGCTCTGTTTTAAAACCTTCTCCATCTAACATAAATTCCACCAGAACTCTCCCCTTTCTACTCATACCGTAAAGATTATGTTTCATTGTAACATTCCGGTTAAAAAGAAGTATATGTTTTCAGAATAGAGGTCAAAATTGCGCGTAAAGACATTCTCAGATAAATAATAGTATAATTATGGAATAGTTTAAGTGAGTCAGAATACTTTTATTGCTATTTTTTTCAGATTGAAAGGCGGGGTTATATAAATGGTCTTACGTTTAAAAAAGGGAGATAAAATCGGGATATTCAGCCCATCTACTCCTGCAACAGTTACGGCCAATCAACGTTATGTACGAGCAAGAGCTTTCTTGGAAGAAAAGGGATTTATTATTGTAGAAGGAGAATTAACGGGACAAGCAGAGGTGTATCGTTCAGGCACACCTAAAGCACGTGCAAAAGAATTAAATAGATTACTTCGAGATCAAGATGTTAAAATGATTATGTCTGCTATAGGTGGAACAAACTCAAATAGCTTGCTGCCTTATATTGATTATGAAGCATTTAAGAATAATCCGAAATTAGTTGTAGGATATTCCGATGCCACCGCTGTTTTACTCGCACTTTATGCGAAAACAGGTATTACCACATACTATGGTACTGCTCTTATCCCTTCTTTTGGCGAGTTTGAACCACTCGTAAATTTTACATATCGCTATTTTAAGCAATATTTTGTAGAAAAGACGATGCTGCCTTACGAGGTGCCGATGCCGCCGTTTTGGTCCGATGAGGCAGTAAATTGGCTAGAAAAAACAACTGAGAAAAAACTTTATAATAATGAGTGGATAACTGGTCAAGGAGGAGCTGCAGAAGGTAGATTAATCGGCGGTAATTTAAATTCAATGTACGGATTTATTGGTTCTCCCTATTTTCCTACAATAGAGTATGGCGATATATTATTAATCGAGGACTGTACGAAAAATGCTTCCATAGTTGAGAAAAATTTCGCTATGCTTAAATCACATGGTATTTTTGAAAAAGTGGCTGGCATCATTTTAGGTAAGCATGAACGCTACGATGATTTAGGAACAGGGAAACGCCCCTTAGATTTATTGATTGAACAGTTAGATGGAATAGCTGTCCCAATCTTAGCTGAATTTGATACCTCTCACACCCATCCAATGCATCCATTAGCGATCGGCAAAAAAGTTAAATTAGATGCAGATGCAAAAAAGGTAGTATGTATAGAAAACTGGTTATAAAATGCGCATTCATTCAATAAGGAAATAATAATTAGTAAAAAAGTCCATATTCATTATTTTAAACTGCACCCCAATAGTTGAACACAGTCCAACAGTTGAAGGTGCAGTTTCTTTTTCACTCCTCCGTTTATAATGTCCCCACCAATATCCGATGCGGGCTTGAACTTTTTGCTTCTATATAAAAAAACGACTTCCTAATCAGGAAGTCTCGAGAAATTCGTATTATGAAAAATCCAAAGAGATTTTCAGAAGCTTCTATACTGCTGCAGACACTGACCTGCCTGCTTCTTGCGGATATGAGTACTGGATTCACCTTCCTGCCTGACATCAGCTATAGAATTAACCCCATTCCTCCCCCCGCCGTAAAGCAATATGTTGTTTTCCACAAAGAGGGCGTTATCAAAAGGGTAAGGAAATTTACGCTTTTTCCGCATATTGAGTGAGAAAAGCATTTAGAATTTCAATGTCCATCCTCACTTGATCCTTTAATTCCTGATTATCGCATTTAAAATAATCCTCTTGCAGTCTTTCAAGCTCTTTTTTCATTAAAGTCAATTCTAGGTCCTGGCTCATTCATCCAAACCCTTTCGCTGATTTCTTGGTTGAGCGTCATGCTCTCCGGCTGCATAAAATAGAAAAAGCCGAAAAGAACAGAGGATGATCTGCTCTTTTCGGCTTATGTCCGGCACATTTGTCCGGTTCATTACTGCCTTATGCTTCATTTGGTTTTAATATAAAAGAGATGACGCTGTTATCCAGAGTAAAGTCCCAATCCACAAAAACATCCTGAACAACGGCATTTAGTATTTTCGTAAAATGAGTGCTGTTAATCAGCATATCTCCTTCAAGCTGCCTTTTGGCAATCCGGAGACTCTCGTCAAAACCGAGGGAGATCAGCTGTTTTTCAATCGGCACCAAAATACCTTCGCGAATGACAATTAAAGCACGGGGACTAAGAAGATAGGAAAAAACCCCATCCGGTACTTTTTCAGCCTGTTCGCTGATTCTGATAATTTCCTGGTGCACTTCATCCTTACCATCATAGGAGGCTATTGTATGAGTTCCTCCATTGGGAAGCTCCGGACAAACCCCGACTAACACACCAGTCTGATTAGCCAGATTCCAGTCATAATAGAGGTGCTGGATATCCATATCCGTGATGGCTTTTATTTGCCCGCGAAATTCTGGATCTAGAGATTTCATTAAGTATTCCCGGGCTTTTTTGACTGTCATATCCTGACCCTGATCGAGAAGCACCTGCTCCATCGCCGACATAAAGCCATTAATGTACACCAGTACATATGGCTGGGATATCGTCACATGAATCGCTTCCGGACCCTTACCAAACTTGTCCCGCAACAGCTTGCCGAAGTTGTTTGCCAGCTTGGACTGCTGCGCCTTAACATCCATTCTTCGAAACAGCCTTTCCATTAGAAAGAAGCATTCTATCCTCTCTCCTTTTTCCATTTTAACATTGCAGGTATCAAATTTGAATACAAAATATACTAATTATCGCTATACCCACATTTTTTTAAAAATAAACGTAAAATTAAAGGAGTTTTTGTAAAGATGTAGAATTTTATAATATAATTCGTGTTCTAAAGAAAAGCATTGTAAGTCACATAGTAAAATGTGAGTTTATCATTCTACCGTAAAGGATGACGAGATTGGCACTTAATACGAAAGAAAAAGAGCTTGGCAGTTACATTGGAAAAATCCTCAGGGATCATTTTGGAAAAGGGCCAGGTTCTGTTTTCGCAGCCATATCCTATCCTTATGTGACAGTATATATTAAGGATTTCCTAACACCAATGGAAAATAAACTGCTGGACAGTGAACAGGAAAAGTACGTTCAGAAAATTCGTGACATGCTGATGGAAACGCTGATTGAGGAAATCAAAGCCTACATTAAGCTGAATATAGACATGGAGATTAGTGAATTTTATTACGACTGGAATTTATCAACCCACACGGGAATGTTCTCAGGAATTGCTGCGGGCTCTCAGAAAAATAGCAGCACCTATCTCAACCAACTGGGCGTCCACAATGAAATTATCGAGGTCAGCATTAAAGCTGAAAAAGCCCCGGTCAATGTATATTCCTGTCTGCTGAATCCAAGAACATTGATTGTGGTGCGCAGCGGAATTCTTACTGCAATTGAAAAAGAGATTATTAAAATTGGTTACCCGGAAATTCTGACTCTCGCCAAACGGAATCTAGAGAAGGGAATTCTTGATGAGCATAAAAACCAGCTTCAGAGCCTTCTTGATGCTGATTTTGAAAACACCTTTACTTCCTGGGATTTTGACAGGGACAAAAGCGTTTTTCTGTTTATATTAAAACCTCATAATCCATAATGGCAGCAATGAACTAGGCGACAGAACTAGACATGAGCCAAAAGAAAGCAACCTAGCTTTCTTTTGGCTTTTTTTAATAGATTAATACGGGGACGTATTCTAGGAGTGGAATAAATGAATATTCAAGAGGTAGATCAAATTCTTGTGATTCCGATCCAGAAAGAAGACGATATCATTATAGCCCGCAGTACGGCAAGAGAATTGACCCAGCTCATGCAGTTTAAACCTACCAATCAAGCAAGAATATTGACCGCTGTGTCAGAGCTTGCCCGAAATATATATCGCTATGCCGGAGACGGACACATTCAATTTCAGTTGATCGAGAAACACATAAAAAAAGGAATTAAAATCACAGCTATCGATTCAGGACCAGGAATCCAAAACATCCACCAGGCTATGGAACAAGGCTTCACCACATCCGGAAGACTCGGAGCGGGCCTGCCCGGCGTTAAAAAAATGATGGATGAATTTTTCATAGAATCCTGTCCAGGTATCGGAACGACAGTGAATGTAGCAAAATGGGAAATAAGATGAACAGAACACCAGGGTTGTTGCTCTGGTGTTTTTTTCTGTAAGGAAATAACACTGTGCAGAGACAGTAAGATGAACACCTCGTCTATTTGGCACCCTTTCACTCCTCGCTGCTCATTCAGCTGGGTTTTCGCTGAATAAGCTGGAAAACCACGCGTTCTGTTGGTAATCGGGAAAATAAGCGGATGAATTCCGGTTAAGTGCAGATTTTGCTTATTTTAGAAGGATTTAAGAGGAGATATTCCGGTTGTGTTCAAAAAAACCGTTCATTTCAAGCTCTTTTGTATCAATAGCCGGAATTTATACGAAAATTGAGGATTGTGCTGTCTTAAAAAGCAAAAAAAGGCCCCCCAAGGTTTGAATTTGGATTTTTTAAAATGGGTTTATGCAGCTAGCTGGCTTGTATTCGATCCAACTGGATG
>NZ_WKKI01000041.1 GCF_009674805.1 Metabacillus lacus
AAAGAAAATAATATCCAATTTTTGGATAACTGGGTTCAATTACAACCCCCTAGACTTTTTGGCTCTGAACGAAGAAGCTCGGATGGTAAAATTATACTTAAATTACATATAGAGTAAACTCAGTATACCCTTGTGGATATTTTTGCAATGCTAGTGGAAAAACTCCGTTTATTTTCCTTACCTGTCGTTCGTTCAGCCCCTGAATCCTACGCATAAAAAAACAGCACCTCTTAGAGTGCTGTTTTAGAAAAAGATCTAGTTACTTTGAAAGCTTGCAGTTGCGGGCGTGACCTCGAGGCTTTCCTTTAGTTTGTCGGATAGGGCGAGGCGCTCCTCTTCAGGCACAATATAATAGTAGATACGATCAATTTTCTTGCCGCTTCCGCTAATTTGGTGCTGCACAATGTTATTTTGTGCTTCTTTGTAGTTGGATTGAATGCTCCACATATCATTAAAGGTTAAGTTGGTGGTGACATTATCTTGAACGACCTTGAACATATCGCCGAACTTTGCAATGGACGAAATGTCCGCACCTTTTTTGATAACTGCTTCAATAACCTGGCGTTGACGTAGCTGGCGGCCAAAGTCGCCGCGGCTGTCATCATAGCGCATTCTTGTATATTTCAGAGCGGAATCGCCGTTTAATGTGATTCGTCCTTTTTTGAAGGTTTCTCCGTCGTAAGTAAACTCCAGATCGTTGTCTACTTCTACACCGCCTACGGCATTTACAATATCCCGAAAGCTTTCCATGTTAATTTTGACAAAATAGTCAACGGGCACATCGAGAAAATGCTCGACTGTTCTAACAGCCATCTCTGTACCGCCAAATGCATAGGCATGATTGATTTTATCTTCTTTTCCGCGTCCGATGATTTCGGTTCTTGTATCGCGGGGAATGCTGACCATATCTATATTTTTCTTGTTAGGATTAACTGTCATATAAATGAGTGAGTCTGATCTTCCGCGATCGCCGTCGCGCTCATCCACACCCATCAGCAGAACAGAAATAGGCTGTTTTTTTTGTGTATCAACTATATCGGTGCGCTTATCGGATTTGTCTCGTCCGATGTCTTCTTGAATGGTGTTAATCGTATCAGTAGCTGATTTGAATAAATAAAAAGCATAGCTTCCAGTGACTAAAATGAACAAACCAAGAATTCCTGCCGAAATCAAAAGCCACTTTTTCTTCCTGCTTTTTCTTTTCTTAACTCGCATGCATTCCCTCTACTTTCGTTTTCAAATGTGTCATTTCAGCAAAATCATAGCATTAGTTTCGCATATATACAGTAGGAAGTCTATAAATATTTCTATTCCAAGAAAAAATTTACATGACTTTCGAATTAGGAATATAATGGGAAAGAAGATTCTATAAAAGGGTGGTAAATATGAAATTCTTAAAAATGGCAATTGTCCTATTATTCTTCTTTTCTTTTTCTCAGCAGGCTTTTGCAGCTCCTTCTTTTCAGCAAATAGGAGCGCAGGTTAAAAACCTGAATGTTTCTGCGGCAGCATCAGGCTCGAACAAGAAGGGAGAACCATTGATGTACTCTGTTCTGCAGGGCATGCCGGCACAGCTCGCTGTGACAAATCTTGCAACAGGAAAGCTGACAGATGTCAAAGCGCTTGGGGGAACGACCGCAGGCTGGTCTGTTGAAGTGGCAGACAGCAGCAATGTTTACATAGGAACAACACCTGGGGAGCTGCTGTATCATTATGATCCCGATGGAAGAAAGCTGACAAAGCTTGGCAAGCCTACTGTGAAAAACAGCACCGTCATCTGGGACCTCGCATATGCAGCGCAAAGCCGGACGCTGTATGGCGTTTCTTCTAATGAAGGGAGATTGTTTCAATACGGGGGCAAAAGCTTTAAAGATTTGGGAACCGTGATCAGCGGCAAAAAGGACGCCCGAAGTATAGCGTACGATCCGGCTGGAAATCAGCTGTTTATCGGGCTGGGTTCTCCGGCTGAACTGGCTGTATACGATATCAAAAACGGCAAAAAAACGGCCATTCTCCCTGGTGCTTACAGGGGACAAAAGCATATTGAGGATATAAAAGTCATTAATGGAACTGTTTTTGTCAAATTGAACCCGGCAAATAAAATTCTTACTTTTGATGCAAAAACGAAAAAGCTGCTGGGAGAGTTTTCAGCAACTTCAAAAGGAGTGTCACCGCTGACTCCAGGCGGTAACAGTGTGTATTACGGAAACGGCTCGTCCCTATTCGAGTATGATCTAACAACAGGAAAGTCCTTGCTGGCCGTTAATAACCGCATTCCCACCAGTCTTGTTTCCCTTGATTTTGTCAATATAAAGGGTGATTTCACGCTGGTTGGAAAGGTGGGAAATGTCCAAAGATATATGACCTACCATCCTCATTCAAAAGAGTATCAAAATCTTGATCTCACGCTTCCAATGCAGCCGATCGAAATGCATAAAATCGGCGGAGGAACTGATGGGAAAATATACAGCTCAGGCTTTTTGAATGGAAGTATGGGCATTTACGATCCTGGAACAAAAATGACTGTTCATGGAAGCAGCATCGGACAGTTGGAAAGCATGGCAAGCCTTGGCGGAAAAATCTATTTTGGCACCTATCCAAAGAGCAGAATTTTAGAATACAATCCCAAGGAATCATGGCACCCCGGCACAAATCCGAGAGAAGTCTTCTCATTGGAATCCGTTGGTCAGGACCGGCCGATGGCAGCCCTGGCGGTTCCCGGTACGAACAAGCTGGTGTTTGGTACAGCTCCGGTTTCCGGTAAAAGTGGAGGAGCACTTGCAGTTTACGACCCTTCCTCGAAAAAAATGCTCAGCAGGCATGGGATTGTGAAAGACCACAGCATCGTGTCCCTCGCCTATTCTGCAAAGGGTAAGCTGGTGTATGGAGGAACGTCCATTTTTGGAAAGCCAAACGTTGATAAAACAAAAACCAAAGCAGTGCTGTTTTCTTTGCCGGCAGGAAATCTTTCAGCTAAGCCGCAGCATATCGCTCTGCCTTATAAACATGTAAGGTTTATATCTGCATTAACTGCTGCTGATGACGGTAAGGTGTGGGGAATGGCTGACGGGCGCGTATTCTATTTGCAGCCGGGCAAGGGTGTGACAGATGTTGGCTCAGTTGTGCCTGACGTTGCCGGACATACACCGCAGGCATCACTCGTGACTGGGCGGGACGGCAATATCTACGGCTGTGTTGAAAAAACATTATTTAAAGTTGATAAAAAATCCTACAAGATTACTATTCTGCGAAAAAATGATGTCCATCAGCTTATTCAATCAAGCTCAGGCGACCTTTATTACCACGATAAAAAGGTGCTTTGGAAAATAAATTTATAAGCTATATGTCTTACAGCGCAAAAATGAGCAGATTCTGTAAAAAACATTTTTTTAGCAATTAAAGGAATTATATGGAATTATCTTGAATATGTAAGGGCGTTATAAAAAAACAAAGGGTGGGAAATGAACATTGAAAAGCTTTATAAAGAAGTCAGCCGGGATTGCACTGGCTGCCGCACTTACGATTGGCTCACTTCCAAATATGACACATGCAAGTTATGAACAAAGCAAAAGCAGCAGCATGAAAAGCAGTATGCTGGAAAAACTTTCTTTGAAAGAAGGAGCAAAACTGCAATCCTTCGATAAAAAGGGAGAAAAAGAAGTTTTTGATGAAAGAAAGCTAGTGATTAAATATAAGACCCCGCTTTCATCTGCGGCCCACAATGCTGCAGGCGGCAAACTTGTAAAGAGAGTCAGCGGGCTTGGATACGATGTAATCGAGCTGAAAGGGAGCAGAAAGCTTCAGGATGTAGCAAAGGCATACGCCAACACTCCGGGAGTATTGTCTGTCTCCAGAAGCGCGAAGGTGCAGAAGCTGGCAAGTCCTGACTTGAAAGCTCCTGATATGTATCACTTAAAAACGTTAAAAGCTGAAGAAGCACAAAAGCTGGCAGGGAAAAATGCTGTGAAGGTAGCAGTAGTGGATGGCGGTGTAGATACAAAACACCCCGAACTAAAAAATAGAGTCGCTGCCAGCTATAACATCTTAAATCCTTTGCATAAAGGTGCACCTGATGTTCACGGAACGCATGTGTCCGGAATTATTGCTGCCGAGAAAAATAATGGTGTTGGCGGCTATGGCATCAACCCGAGTGCGAAGCTGCTGGCTATAGATGTATTCAATAATTCCTGGTTTGCAAATGATTATTCAATTGCAGAAGGCATTCTGAAAGCGGTCGAGCAAAAAGCTCAGGTGATTAACTTGAGTCTTGGTTCCAGTGTTCCTTCTCCGATCATTGAAGAAGCGGTTCAAAAAGCATTAGAAGCTAATATTACAATTGTGGCTGCGGCAGGAAATTCAGGATCCAATGACAAATCCTATCCGGCAGCTTACGAAGGTGTAATCAGTGTTGGCTCAACAAATAACAAGAATGAGCTCTCAAGCTATTCAACTTTCGGTTCTTCGGTCGACGTGGTGGCGCCAGGGGAGAATATCTATTCCTCGGTAATTTCTCTAAAAGGTTCTTCCTATGGAAATCTCAGCGGGACTTCCATGGCATCACCGGCAGTAGCGGGTGTGGTGTCATTGATGCTTGCGAAAAATCCAAAATTGACGCCTTACCAGGTGAACTACATTCTGCACAGAACGTCCAAGGATTTGGGTAAGAAAGGCTATGATACAACATTCGGCTACGGTCTGGTCGACCCGATTGCTGCCCTAAACTATAATGTGAAAAGTATTCCGGCTAAGCCTGATGCTTCAGAGGCCGGCCTCTTGAAAAACGCCAAAGCACTATCGTCCGGAAAACTGACTGCAGGCTCTTTGACAAAGCTTGGCCAGATTGATGCTTACAAGATTGATGTTAAAAAAGGCGAGTTTGTACAAACAAAGCTGACTGGAGCAGCCAATTACGATTACAGCTTCCAGCTCCGTTTTTATCCTAAAGGGAAAACAGAAGCTTCCAGCAAGACGGTGGTTAATGATGGGATTGAAAACACTGTAGAAGGAGCCTTATTTGAGGCAAAAGAAGATGGAGTCCTTGTTATTGCTGTCAAAGATGCAAACGGCAATTACAATGAGCTGAAAGAATCCACTTACTCGCTGACAGCTTCTCTCAGCAAGGAAAAGCTGGACGATCAGGTAAGTTTGGCTGATCCTGTAGTAGTAGACAAGCTTCCTTTTGTCACATCGCAGCCTTATTACTTTACTGATGCATCAGAACAGCCTCAGCCGCCGCCTCTTGAAGGTGGAGGAGATGCAGGTGTTCCTGGAGAGGCGCCTCAGGCAGAGCCTCAGCCTTCACCTCTTAACAAAGGGGACAGCGATTTCTTTAAGCTGAATTTTACAGAGGTGCAAAAAGGGGAAACAGTTTCGGCAAGCCTGTCTGGAGTTCCTGGCATCAACTCTTCACTAAGGCTGCATATGGTGGAAAAAATGGAAGGCGAATCCTTCCCGGTAGTAAATGACATTGTTGATCAAAAAGGTTATGGAGAAGGTGAAACGCTGACTTTTCAGCCAAATGCCAACACTGAATATTTTATTGAAGTTACAAATAAACCGAATATGAATGATTGGTTCTTCTTTGGCTTTGGCGGATTCGAGCTGGATTTGAACCGCAGCTTTTCGTCTCATATCCCGTACTCCCTGGATATAAAGAGCAAGGTTCTGCCTGCTGATGAAGATAACTATCCAATGATGTCAGAAGAAGGACAGATTCCGGAGGGTGTAAACCAAGAGAAGCTTGCACAGCTGAGACATGACAGAAAATCTTCTTATGGGAAAAATGACTACAACCCAATGGACGAGGAAAAAGAAAGATTTAACAGATTAAAACAGTCGGCAAGATCGTATGAAATTGGCGGAGCGTCTGAAGGATATCTGCAATATAACGGAGATGAAGACTGGTTTGTTTTTAATTCGAAAAGCAGTGATATTCTGGAATTTACCTTTACAGCTGCAAAAGGCTATAAAGTGCCGGCTATGGAAATTTATCAATATAACGAAGAAAATGATGATTTGAATTATGTAGGTTCCAATGTATCTTATTCATGGACAAGCTTTGAAACGTCAGCAGCTCATAGAATTGGCGTCAAAGCGAATTCAACTTATTACATTGCTGTCACTGATGTAGAATATCGCTCATCATTTGATCCTTACAGATTTACGAGCAAAACACTTGTGAAAAATGTGGCCGACAAATATGAACCTAATGACAATTATGACAAAGCTGTTAAAATCGGGACCGGCTCGGTTCAAGGTAATTTGTCGTCATCAGGGGATATGGATTTCTATTATTTCAAACCTGCAGAAAGCGGTCTGTTCGGCTTTGCTTTTGAGCCGCTAGCTATCACTAATCCGGCTTACAATAAACTGCCGGCAGATGTTCGCTTCCCGGTTGATGCGGTGGTCGTAACTATTGAGGACACCAATGGAAACGGAAAGCTGGATCCTGCAGAGGAAGGGAATTTCATTTACACAGACTATACATTCGAAGGCGAAGAAGAACGCGGTGCGATTGATGCAAAAAAAGGAAGAGGCTACTTTATTGTAGCGTTCAACTATTACTCTTACAGCTCGCTTCAGGAGTACAAGCTGACTCTTCAACAGGCAAATACGGTAGACGAGGATAAGGGTTCCGTTGTGAAAAACAATGTCCCGTCTAAACCCCTTAATTTGAAAAAGGATAAAAATAATAAATACACAGCCAAAGGCTATATGAATCCTTCCACAGGCAAGGGAGATACAGATTACTATAAGCTTGTGCTTGACAAGCAAACAAAGCTGACACTTTCCCTCAGCCTTCCGATTGATCTGGACGGTGCAGTGACAATCTATGAAGCGAATGGCAAGCAGATTGCAAAAGTGGATCATTATGACATTGGAGATCGTGAATACCTGCCGCTCAATCTGAAAAAAGGCACCTATTATATCAAAATAGAAGAAGTTCAGGGGCGTGCAAGCATCTCGCCATATACGCTGGAACTTAAGTAAAAAGAGTAACCGCCGGCAACAATAGTCCGGCGGTTTTTTTATTTTTTTCAACAAAATTATCCAGAAACTGATAAAATATGGATGTTGGGCTATCAACCTACAAAATTACATTCAGGGGGAAAAAGAAATTGAAAAGAGCACTACTCACAGGTATCAGTGCAGCAATGCTACTATCACCTTTGGCCGCTGTAACAGCAACGCCAGCATCCGCATCCGCAGTTACAGCCTCTGTTGCAGCAACTCCTGCTTATAAAGAAGCAGTCAAACAAGGAAACACTCTCGCAAAAGGACTGAAGAATTACTCTGCAGCCGTAACAGCTGGAGATATCGACAGAATGGACATGCTTTTTGACGGCGTGTCAAAACAATTAAGAGTGGTTGAAAGCTCAATAGGGAAAGTTGCTGGTCCAGGAAACCGAGCTGAACTGCTTGGCAAATATGTCACACCTGCAAAAAAAGAGCTGGAGCGCACAATGTATGAAGTATCTCAGTTTCGATTAGCCCTCAAAATCTATGAAAAAATTACGGGAGGTGATGTATTATATTGGCATAACAATATCACGCATCGGCATGGGTACAAAGAGTTTGATGCTGATTTGTTAAAGCTGGAGCGCTTAAAAAAACGAGCAGCTGCGATTAAAAAAGCGGGTAATTATAGTCCATTACCTTCCCTTATTTACTGGGAGATTGGTATAGAAGAGTCTATGGCAGCATCTGTAAACTTACTTATTTATAATCTTAAATTTGAATACTTCCTTGATGAAGAAGAAAACATTTTTGAAGCAGAGCTGTATTATGATGACTTTACTCGCTATCTGAAACATAAGGAGAATCTAATTGAAGGGTTACCTCCTATAAAGGATAAGACAGGGTTATATAAAGTATATGTACAATCTGCAAGATCCACAATTGAACGTATAAAATATGAAGTTTCTCAAATTCGATTGCTTAAAAGGGTTGAAGAGCTCGCCAAAGCAGGCAGGATTTCTGAAGCAAAAGCAGAGCTCTCTAAACTCCGGGGACTGAGACAACGTGCAGCCTTGATGAGAGAAGAAAGTCAATATAAGCCGCTTCCTGCGGCTGTAGATGCTGACATTCACCAATACGAGCAAAAGCTTAGAACTTCATATCAACTATAAAAAAGAAAACTGCTGGTGAAAATCGGCAGTTTTTTTGATTGCAGGTTTCCGGCACCCAGCACCTCTTCGACAAAATCCGCACAGTGCCGGGGATTTATAGTATAAAGTTTTAAAAAAGACTATTAGTAATAACACTTAGGAAAATATGGGATTTCCAAGGTGACTATTCATCTGCATTTTTTACACTGATTGCTAATACTTTCTAATAATTGATAAAAAATAGGTCATTATAATCATGTTTATAGTTGTGTTTCCTCCTATACTTATCTCGATTGATAAGAATATTAGGGGGAAAAAGAACTTGAAAAAGGCACTACTAACAGGTATCAGTGCAGCAATGCTATTATCACCATTTGTTGCCATTACAGCACCAGCTACATCCGCAGCAGCAGTTACAGCTACCGTTGCAGCAAGTCCGGCTTATAAAGAGGCAGTGACACAAGGGAATGTTCTTGCAAGCAGAGTGAAAGCATATTCTGCAGCAATCAACTCTGGAGATATTGTTGCAATTGATGCACTTTATGACGGAGTAACAAAACAGTTGAAAGTTGTGGAAAGCTCAATTGGAAAAGTTTCAGGTGCAGCAAACCGCGCTGAACTGCTTAGCAAATATGTAACGCCTGCAAAAAAAGAGATAGAGCGTACAATTTATGAAGTATCTCAATATCGTCTGGTTTTAAATATCCTTATGAACCTTACGGAAAATGAAGAATACGAAGCGTATGACGCTGATATGACGAAGCTTGAGCGTTTGAAAAAGCGTGCAGTTGCGATCAAAGAAGCAGGTAAATACAGTCCGCTGCATGCCGACATCAACCTGGATCTTCGCTATTTGGAAGCGGGAGCAGCATCTGTCAACTTAAGTATTTATGACATGACAGTTGAATACTTTGTTGATGAAGAAGAAGAGATTTTTGAAGCAGAGCTATATTATGACGACTTGACTCGCTACTTGAAACAAGCGGAATCAAAAATTGGACAGGTACCTTCTCCAAAGGCGAGAGTAAAGCTGCTTGCTGATTTTGTACAGCCTGCTAAAGTTACAGTTGAACGTGTAAAATATGAGGTTTCTCAAGTTCGCTTGCTTGATAAAGTAGAAGTACTGGCGAAAGCCGGCAAAATCACTGAAGCAAAAGCTGAGCTTGCTAAACTTGATAGACTTCGAGATCGTGCAGCCGCAATTAAAGAAGCCGGCAAATATCAGGCGCTTCCAAAAGCTGTAGATGCTGACATCCGTTTTTACGAGCAGCAGCTTAGAGCTCAATACAAACTGTAAAGTATGAAGAACTGCTGATGATAATCGGCAGTTTTTTTATGTGGAAAGCTTTGAAATTTTACCGGAAGCCAAGAGTTTTTGATTGTAAAAAACTCCTATGCACCCCTGTCGGCACATGCTATAATTGTCCCTATAAAATGATAGTATTCGACAATTATTCCAATTTACGGAGGATGAATTTGTGCAAAAAGCCGCGTTAGTTGTTACGTTATTATTATCAATAGGAAGCATTATTTTTGGAAGAATGCATTGGGAGAGTAAAATTTCCGCTCATGTAGCATCTCCTGCAACTGTTGAGAATAAAACAGAAACAGAAGAGAATGCAGCAGCAGAAGAAGCTTCAGAGAGTTCCCCTGGTCTTTCTGCCGCGTACACGAAAAATCTTCCCAAGGAAGTACAGCAAAAGTTTGCTGAGGCAGAAAGTACGAAGGAACCCCTTCTGTTCTTAATCTTCGGTTCAGATACGGGCGCAGGAGCTGAAACACCGTGGGCAGCAGAGGTGAAGGAGCATTTAGAGAAAGCTTATACTCCTGAGCTGATCCGCGTTGAGACAGTTTTGCTTGCCGATAAAACCTCACAGCAGGTTGTCACTGAAAAGCTTCATGCTGCAGGTGCTGAAATGAATCCGGATATCCTGTTGTTTGAGCCGTTCCTTTTAAAAGATAACGGGCTTGTCGGAATTGACAACACATTAATCAACATTGAAAGCTTGCTCGCTGATTTTAAGAAAAACAATAGCAGCATATCTGTCTTCCTGCAGCCGTCCTACCCGATACCTGGGGCAAGATTTTACCCTCTTGAAGTTCAGCAGTTGTCGAAGTTTGCGGACGAACATGGCCACTATTATCTAAACCACTGGGAAAACTGGCCGGATCAAGAATCAGAAGAACTCTACGAATATGTGCAGGAAGATAAAAAATCGCTTACAGAAACTGGCCACAAAGCGTGGGCTGACTACCTAAAAGAATACTTTGTTTCTTAAATCTAGCTGCTTTCAGAACGAAAGCAGTTTTTTTAGGAGGAGATGTCATGAAGAGGGCTACTTTGCTGATTGCGGCGGCAGCTGTGATATTTTCTGTATGTATCCCGGGAAATGCACTTGGTGCTTCACCGCAGGAACTATCGCCGTATACCTATAATGAACAGTTGATCGTAGTAGAAAAGGGGAGAACTTCTATAGAAGCTACTGTCAGCGCGTTTGAGAGGAAGGGCGCAAACTGGACAGCGGCCATTCCGGCGATGAAAGCTGTAACAGGGCCGAAAGGTATTGGTGTGAAGCAGCGTGAAGGAGACGGGGTCACACCTGAAGGAATTTATCCAATTGGAATATCGTTTGGTTTAGGCAAGAAGCCTTACGGGGTAAAAATCCCATACAGACAAATTACCGCAAATGACTACTATGTGGACGATCCTGCTTCCCCGGATTATAACAAGTGGATTGCGTACAGTGGAGATCCTAAAAAGAAATGGAACTCTTTTGAACGCATGAACATTCCTTTTTATAAGCTTGGATTTGAAGTTCAGTATAATAAGAATCCAATTATAAAAGGAAAGGGAAGTGCTATTTTCTTTCATGTCTGGAAAGGACCTGGCTTTCCAACTGCAGGATGCATTGCTTTATCAGAAAATGATGTATTAAAGCTGATGAAATGGCTCGATCCCTCCAATAAGCCGCTTATCATCATTTCCGAGACAGCTGCCGGAGCAACAATCAAAAAACATGGGTATTCCCAAATCTCATGGCTGACAGCTGAAATGGAAACTACGCTGAAAAAAGCAAGGCCTCTCTACAGCATCAACGTGAAAAGAAAGGAAGATCTTATTGTACCTGCAGAGCTGTCAGCTGAGTACAGCAGCCTGCGAAAGCAATTTAGTCAATTAGAATTATTTTCTGCATTAAAAGGACAAAGCAGCAAGGCTGCATACGAACAACTATATTTGGAAAGAAGCAGAGTTGTTTCATATATAGATGCAGTCAATTACCTGCATAAAACGCTGAAAGCATCTTCTTCAGATTTTGAAGCATCTCTCCGACAGGGAGTCCTAACTGAGAACATGAACCAGCGGTATGACACTCTTTCTGCCAGCATTAATAAAGCGGAAACCCTGGCCGGCCGGATGTATGGCTCCCACGTTCGTTCCCTGGTATACAGTTCTTATGTGAAGGAAGCTAAAATTTTAAAAGAAAATGTCATCTATGAAATATCCCGCTACCGTCTCCTTCAAAATATGGAAGCTGATCTTAAGGCGGGGAAAAGTATTGAAGCTGACATGCTGGTTCTTCAACGCTTGAAAAAGCGATCTTCTTCCATTAAAGAAGCTGGAAACAGGCTGCATCCTGGAAAATATCCATCCTATCCCAAAATAGAAGCTCTGCTTTTGGAAATGGAAAAAAACATTTCGACAGAGTGAAACGTTTTAAAATCTGGCAACGTCTAACCTATAGGCTTTCTTTTAATTAACGGAAATTCTCTGGGATATCATTAGTGTTTGCACAAACAATAAAAGTAAACAGAAAAAGTTAAATTTGAACACTTCTTGAACAGGGAAAATGGCAGCGAACTCTGCCTTAAATCTCTTGTTGACCTTTTATATCACAAGTGATATTGTTCTAATGAGTAACATTTATACTGTGAATTATTGGGGAATGAACAGAAACAAAAGAGGTTGTCGGAAAGAATTATAGAGGTGATAATGGTGGCGATCAATCGGGCTGAGTCGAATATATATCGTAAATATCAATCAGTTGTCTATCCAAGAGCAGCTGCAGTGACTCCGAAGAAATCAGTTTACAATTTATATCTTAAACGAATATTAGATCTGTCTCTGGCTCTAATCGGACTGGTGCTTGCAATTCCGGTTGTACTCATCACAATGCTCCTGATTAGACTGGAATCTCCCGGCTCGCCGCTCTTTTTGCAGGAGCGCGTTGGTTTAAAGGGTCATACATTTAACGTCATGAAACTCCGTTCGATGAGATTTGACGCTGAAAAAAACGGTGCACAGTGGGCTGAGAAAAATGACCCCCGTGTGACCAGAATTGGTGCATTTATCCGCAAAACCAGAATAGATGAGCTTCCACAGTTGATTAACGTTTTAAAAGGCGACATGAGCATGATTGGGCCTCGTCCTGAGCGTGCAGTATTCGCTGAAGAATTCGAAAAGGATATACCTGGTTTTTCTCAGCGCCTGAATGTGAAACCGGGGTTAACCGGCTGGGCACAGGTGAATGGCGGCTATGATATCACGCCAAAGGAAAAACTGGAGCTCGACTTATACTATATCTCAAAAATGAGTTTTTTATTAGATGTAAAAATACTTTTCAAAACTATCCGCGTTGTCTTCACTGGTGAAGGTGCCAGGTAGGATATATCTAGGAGGATTCCCTCAATTATGAAGGTTCTTGTCACTGGCGGTTCAGGCTTTATCGGATCGCATATTGTCGATAAATTAATACAGGATCATCATGAGGTACTTGCTGTTGATGATCTTAGCACAGGCCATAAAAGCAACCTGAATGAAAAAGCTTCCTTTGTTCACTGCTGCATTAACAGCAGCGAGTTTCAGAAGGCAGTTGAATCATTCAAACCGGAGGCTATTATCCATCAGGCTGCACAGGTGAGTGTCCAAAAGTCCATTCATGATCCCCTTAAGGATGAAGAAATCAATATCAGGGGTTCTTTAAACGTCATAGAATGTGCAAAAAAATACGGTGTGAAAAAGATTGTGTTTGCTTCTACTGCAGCAGTGTACGGAAACCCGGTATCACTGCCGATTGGACTTGCTCATCCTATTCAGCCCTTGTCTCCTTACGGCCTGTCCAAATTTACAGTCGAAGGCTATCTGAAGCTTACCAGTGAACTTCATGGCATAAGCTATACCATCTTAAGGTATGCCAATGTATATGGTCCAAGGCAGGATGCAAATGGCGAAGGCGGCGTTATTGCCATTTTTGCTGAAGCTCTTTCCAAAGGTACAGCTCCGAAAATCTTCGGGGACGGAGAGCAGACCCGTGATTTTGTTTATGTGGAAGATGTTGCGGCTGCCAACGTGAAAGCACTGGAAGCAGGCGAAAACACCACATTAAATATTTCTTCCAATGATAAAATCAGCATTAATGAACTTTTCTTCTTAATGAATGAAATTTCGGGCAGCAGCTTTCAGCCGGATTATCAGGCTGAGCGATCCGGAGATATTCGGGAAAGTGTACTATCTAACGAAGAAAGTAAGAAAGTGCTTAACTGGGAGCCGGTTGTCTCATTGCCTAAAGGTCTTCAGCTTACCATGGATCATTACAAAAAAACTTTACAATGAAAAATCAATGATCTCCCGACGCCCTTTCACTGTAAGTGAAATTCTCGGGAGATTTTTAGCGTTTACCTTAAAAAGAATGGAACAGGAGCTTACCCATGAACCATATACTGATATATTTTCCTTACGAGCTGCAGCAAAACCCAAAAAGCGGCTCTGGTGTGCGCCCGAAAAGACTAACTGAAGCCTTTCGCCGGTATGGAGAAAAGCAGGGGTTTGAGGTTGTTGTGATTTCCGGCCAGTCTCAGCAGAGAAAAAAGGAAATCGAAAAATACCTGTCTTCCTATAAGATGGAAGAGGCTGCATTTTGCTATATGGAAAACAGCACCATGCCCTATTGGCTGACAGATAAAGACCACTTGCCCCGTGCGCTCGGAATGGACAGCGGATTTTGGAGAAAATTAAAAAAGCATCATGTGCCGATTGGCTGCTTTTACCGCGATGTATATTGGCAGTTTGATGACATGTATGTGCCGCCGTTCGGAAAAAAGGCATTGACCCCGGTGATGCGTCATATTTACCAAACAGAACTAAAAACATATCACAAGTATGTAGACATCATGTACCTGCCGTCGCTTGAGATGAACAGCTTTGTAAAATGGAGCAAAAAGTACGATGAATTGCCACCCGGCATGGAGCCTGTGGAGAAAACGGCACCCGCTCCAAAAGGAAGTGTGCCATCTGCTGTTTATGTTGGCGGAATTACAGATGAAATTGGCATTCTGACCATGCTGGAAGGTTTTGATGAAATCAACAAGGATTCGCTGACTGTTCAGCTGCAGTTTATTTGCAGGGAAAATGAATTCAAAAAATCAGCAAAAATCCAGGCTTATACTGATCGTCCATGGCTGACAATTCAGCATTTATCAGGACAAGAACTGAAAAAAGTATACAAGGAATCCACGATTGCACTTATACCGAGAGAAAAGAATACGTATCATGATTTTGCCATGCCGGTAAAGTTGTTTGAATATCTGTCCTATTCCCTGCCGATTGTTGCGACCAATTGCGATGCACAGGCACGGTTTCTTGAGGAAAATAACTTTGGTATTGTTTCAGAGGTAGACAAGCACCAATTTGCGAAAGCAGTGTTAAGGGCAGTAGATCCTGACATGCACTTCAAATTGGTTTCATCCATTGAAGCTGGTGCTTATGAGCACAACAGCTGGGATGCAAGAGTTGAAAAAGCAGCGAATGACCTATTGGGTCTGAAAGGTTAAGGGGTGTCAAGATGAAGATAGCGATTTTGGCTCCGGCCAATAATGTTCATACAAAAAAATGGTTGGATCATTATGACAAGCAAGGCTATGACGTATTAAACATCAGCTTTGAAAGCCACACCGATCCTGATGACCGCACAATGTGGACTAATGTAAAAACGCATTACCTGGGTTTGAAAATGAGCAATAAAATTGCATACTTTTTAACAGTGCCGGAAATTAAAAGAGTACTCAGGGAATTTCAGCCGGACATTCTTCACAGCCATTACGTATCAAGCTATGGTGTAGTGGGGGCAATGGCAAATTTCCATCCTTATATTATTTCTGTATGGGGCATGGATATTTATGATTTTCCTAAAGAAGGCCGTGCGAACGAGCTGATGGTAAAATACGCACTGAGCAAAGCGGATGTCATCTGCTCAACAAGCCATGTTATGAAAAAGGTGACCGCTCAGTATACGAATAAAGAAATCGAGGTCACTCCATTTGGTGTGAATATGCAAAAGTTCAAGCCGTCAGAAGACCAAGAGGAGGATGAATCCATCACGTTCGGGATCGTCAAAACAATGGCCGAAAAGTACGGCATCAGGTATCTTCTTGAAGGTTATGCAGAATTCAAAAATATCGTTACACCTGATGTGTTTTCAAAAACAAAGCTTGATATTGTTGGTCCAGGTCCAATGCTTGAGGATTATAAAAAACTGGCGGACAAGCTGGAGATTTCTCATCAAACAACTTTTCACGGGCGCGTTCATCATGAAAAAGTTCCTGAACTCATCAACTCTTTTGATGTCTTTTTTGTTCCTTCCACGCTTGACAGTGAAAGCTTTGGAGTAGCCGCAGTCGAGGCGCAGGCATGTCAGGTGCCGGTTGTTGTGTCCAATGTCGGCGGATTGCCGGAAGTTGTAGTGGATGGTAAGACGGGTTACATCATTCCAACCAAAAACAGCCGGGCAATTGCTGAGAAAATGAAGCAGTTTGTGGAAGAGCCGGAGCTTGGAAGAAGAATGGGCATCGACGGCAGGCAGCATGTCCTCGCGCATTATGATTGGGAAGACAATGCGAAGCTGATGGACACGATTTATGAGAAAACAGTTGGAAAGAAGGCATAACAGCATGGAACAGCCACTCGTATCGATCATCACGCCATCTTATAACAGTTCAAAGTATATTGTGGAAACCATCCGATCTGTACAGGCTCAAACATACAGCAACTGGGAAATGCTGATTGTGGATGACTGCTCTAAGGACCAATCACGGGAAATCATTGGCCAGGAAGCGAAGAAAGATCCCCGTATCAAGCTGATTGAACTGGAAGTCAACAGCGGAGCAGCGGTTGCCCGCAATACTGCTATTCAACGTGCAAAAGGACACTATGTTGCGTTTTTGGATAGCGATGATATATGGAAGCCCCAAAAGCTTGAAAAGCAGATTGCGTTTATGGAACAAAACGATTATGCGTTTACTTACACAAAGTATGAGCTGATGGATGAGCATAGCCAAAAATTAAACAAGACTATTGAAATTCCGGATGATATCACTTATCATGGGTTATTGAAAAATACAATAATTGGCTGCTTAACTGCAGTTGTCAATGTTGAAAAAACAGGACCCATTGAAATGCCGAACATTAGGACAAGGCAGGACCTTGCCCTGTGGCTGTCCATCTTAAAAAGGGGTATCAAAGCACATGGTCTTCAGGAGAACCTTGCCACCTATCGAATCGTACCAGGTTCCATTTCAAGTAATAAACTGAAAGCTGCAAAGCAAAATTGGAAGGTGTACCGCCAAGTTGAGAAGCTTAGCTTACCATATGCAATGTTCTGCTTTAGCAGTTACGCATGGACATCGATTAAAAAAACGTATTTAACCAAATAGGGGGATATTTACATGAGAGTGAGAAAAGCCATTATTCCTGCTGCCGGACTTGGAACCCGTTTCCTACCGGCAACAAAAGCACAGCCGAAAGAAATGCTGCCGATCGTAGACAAACCTACGATTCAGTACATCATTGAAGAAGCTGTTGCATCCGGTATTGAAGATATCATCATTGTCAGCGGACGCAACAAGCGCTCAATTGAAGACCATTTTGACAAGTCGTATGAGCTCGAAGAAACACTTGCGAAAAAAGAAAAATGGGCTGTGCTCGAGGAAGTTCAAAAAATCTCCAATCTTGCAAATATCCATTACATACGCCAGAAAGAACCAAAAGGATTGGGACATGCCATCAGCTGTGCGAGCCGCTTCATCGGTGACGAGCCGTTTGCCGTGCTTCTCGGCGATGATATTGTGAAATCCAAAGTACCGTGTACAAAGCAGCTGATCGATGCTTTTAACAAACATGAGCGAAGTGTTGTTGGCGTACAGGAAGTGCCTCAGGAGGATGTGTCGAAATACGGCATTATTGATCCAAAAGAAGAGCTGACAGAAAAGCTTGTTTCCGTTAATTCTTTTGTAGAAAAGCCAAAGATGAACCTGGCGCCGTCCCGTTATGCCATCATGGGCCGCTATGTTTTGACGCCGGAAATTTTTGACGTGCTGTCTGATCTTCCTCCAGGCGCAGGCGGAGAAATTCAATTAACAGATGCCCTAAAGGTGCTGAATGAAACTCAGCCTATTTATGCGTACAATTTTGACGGAGTCCGCTACGATGTAGGGGATAAATTCGGCTTTATCAAAGCATCCGTTGACTTTGCGATTCAAAGGGATGACTTAAAAGATCAAGTGATGGAATATTTGAATGAAATCGTTCATTCGCATACTGGAGGAAAATAAAATGAAAATTGCTGTCGTAGGCACTGGATATGTAGGGCTTGTGACAGGGGTATGTCTTTCTGAAATTGGCCATCATGTCACCTGTGTGGATATTGATGAACAAAAAGTTGAAAAGATGAGACAAGGTATTTCCCCTATCTTTGAACCAGGATTAGAAGAGTTAATGAAAAACAACATCGACAGAGGTCTTCTTACTTTTACTACAAACCATAAAGAAGCGTTTTCCGATGCACATGCTGCTTATATCGCAGTCGGTACGCCGCAGCGCGAAGACGGGCAGGCGGATCTCCGCTTCATAGAACAGGTAGCGGTAGATATTGCAGCAAACCTGACAAATGATATTGTGGTGGTAACAAAGAGTACGGTTCCGGTAGGCACAAATGAAAGAGTGAAAAGAATTCTGTTGAAGAATCTTGCCGGCGACTATAAAGTGGATGTTGTTTCAAATCCTGAATTCCTACGTGAGGGATCTGCCGTGAATGACACATTCAAAGGCGACCGCATTGTCATAGGCGCTGAAAATCCGGAAGCTGCGGATTTAATTGAGGCAGTGAACAAGCCTTTTGGTATACCTGTGTTTAAAACTGATATTCGCAGTGCAGAAATGATCAAATATGCATCCAACGCATTTCTTGCCACAAAAATCAGTTTCATTAACGAAATAGCGAATTTGTGCGAAAAGCTGGAAGCAAACGTAGAAGACGTTGCTGCCGGAATGGGCATGGATGACCGAATCGGCAACAAGTTTCTAAACGCGGGTATCGGCTACGGGGGCTCCTGCTTTCCGAAGGATACAAGTGCACTTGTACAGATTGCGAGCTATGTACAGCACGACTTTAACCTGTTAAAGTCAGTGATTGAAGTGAATAAAGTGCAGCAGCATATGCTGATCCAAAAGGCAAAAACACGATTTGGCAGCCTTGAGGGGCGCCGCGTCGCACTTCTCGGACTTGCATTTAAGCCGAACACAGATGATATGCGTGAAGCTGCGTCCATTGTCCTCGCACAGGAACTTGTGAAAGAGGGAGCGGAAGTTGTCGCTTATGATCCAATTTCCATAGAAAATGCGAAAAAACTGCTTCCTGCTCAGACGGTATACGTAAATTCTCCTGAAGAAGCATTGCTTGCTGCAGACTTTGCCTTTATCGTAACAGAGTGGAAAGAAGTAAAAGCATTAACTCCGGAAGATTTTAAAGAAAGAATGAAGCTTCCTATCATCTTCGACGGCCGAAACTGCTATAACCTGAATGAAATGGAAAAGCATAATATAGAATACTACTCCGTAGGCCGCAAGCCGGTGAACGTGAACGGAATTAAAAAAGATTAACTAGTGAGGCAGTCCGATTTTATAAATCGGGCTGTTTTTTTTGCTGTGGGAGGCGCACCTCATTGCCGGAAAATAAACGGAGAAATTTCGCTTATTCAAAAATTTAGCTTGAAAAAACCTCCGTTAAGCGGAGCAATTCCGGCTATGGATTTAAAAACTATTAAAAAATCAGCTTTTTCTACGATTAACCGGAAATCCTTCTCTTATATTTCATAAAATGAGCTTCAACTTTCGTTTAAGGGAAATATCTACGCTTATTTTTTCTTCAGCTCTGATTAGATCAATTTAAATAAGATCTTGTAAATTTCCATCTAGCTTTTTTGGCGCTCAGCAGATAACATATAAACAAACAGGAAAAGGAGAATGAGGAAGAATGTGGCATAAAGCAGCAAGTGCACTCATCATAATTACATTGCTTGGTTTTTTTCAATTTGAAAAAGCGGAAGCGGCTGATATAAAAAA
This sequence comes from Metabacillus lacus, assembly GCF_009674805.1. Classification (GTDB taxonomy): domain Bacteria; phylum Bacillota; class Bacilli; order Bacillales; family Bacillaceae; genus Metabacillus_C; species Metabacillus_C lacus. Next base: position 19,501 of record NZ_WKKI01000041.1, read on the forward strand.
AGAAAGATATTTTGCGGAAACAAGTGAACTATCAAAAAAAATGAGAGATGAACTCAACAATAATGGATTTGAAGTATTGAACACATTTTCGGCAGGAACACACACATTTGCCGTCATGATGGGGAAACCGGAAAATTTAAAAGCCCTGCAAAGTCTGCCTTATATTCAACATGCTGAATACGATCAAGAGGCCAGCCCTGCGGCCCTGCAGACTACTCCGTGGGGAATCAAGGCATCAGGGGCAAATAAACTGCTGAAAAAAAGCTGCAAATGTAAGATAGCGGTTATTGATTCAGGAGTCAGCAATCACGAGGATTTAAAAGGAAGAGTGGTATCCAAAGTCAGCTTCTTGGCCGACAATGTTTATGAACGCCAGGCGAATGATGATTCCAGCACGCAGCATGGAACCCATGTCGCTGGCATTATCGCAGCCAATTCAAACCGTTTCGGGGTAGTAGGAATGGATCCCGGGGCCAGCCTCCTGGTTGCAAAAGTGGGAGATGAAGACGGCAATATTTATGGATCTGACATGGCAAAAGGCATTTCATGGGCAATCAGCAATAAAGTATCGGTGATAAATCTCAGTCTGGAGATGAAGGATAGATCGGTTCCTTTTTCAAGAGTATTGAAGGCTGCTTATGACAGCGGAATTGCTGTCATTGCGGCAGCGGGAAATGACGGAGAAAGCTTAAAGTCCATCGCCTCTTCACCTTACACGATTTCGGTTGGTGCAATTGATGCTAACGGAAAAATGGCCTCATGGTCCAACTATGACAGTACTTTGGATATTTTGGCACCAGGCGTTTCAATTATTTCCACAGTGAATACAAAAGGATACGGAAACATGTCAGGCACATCGATGGCCGCTCCGCATGTAGCAGGTGCCTCAGGAAAACTATTAACTTCCTACAGAGGTCCTGAAAACGGTCAAAAAGTAGAGTGGCTCAGAAATCAATTAAAAACACACGGCGACAAAATCCAGGTCAGATCTGCACAAGGTACAAGAATCGATGTTCCTGTTTTGAATGTTTATAAAAGTTATTACGGATTAGGACAATAGACTTAATTTATTATAATACCCACGTTTTTTTCAAATTAAACGAACATTTACACTATTGATTCACCAAATTGTAACCTTTATGTAAAATTTACAAAATAACCGTCATTTTTACAAAAAAAACCTAGATATTTAGCTGAATATGTAATAACATTGACAATAGATGCTCCTTATAGAATTATTTTACTTGGAAAGTAAATGAAAATCATGAAAAATATTGAATTTTCTATTGAAATTTCTTATCGTTTATGGAATAATTTACTTTGTTGGTAGTAGGAGAATCTACATATGTGTAATCCTGCTCTTGGTAACTAGTAGTACAAATAATCTATATAACTGCTAGTTTATCAATATACAAAAATTATCAACACAATTTGAAAGGGGAACAACAAAATGTCAAAAAAGAACGCTGCTAAGCTTGGTCTTACTGCTGCAGTTGCTGCAAGCGCAGTAGTAGTAGGAAACCCGGCACAAGCTGCCACTGCTACACAAGCTGAATCTCTAGTTAAAACAGCAGAAACTGCTGCGGGCCAACTGAAGCCTTTCTACACAATCACTAACGCTAACCAAGTGGCTGTAACAGCTGAGTTCACACAAAAATTTAATGCTTCTGGTACTGCAATCAGACAAGCAAAAGCTGCTGTAGCAACTCTATCCGGAAGCCAAAAAACTTTCCTTGAGTACAGAATTGCTCAAGCTGAGGAAAACCACCTTCGCGCTGCTCGCGTAATCGATGCAGTTAAAGTTGGTAACGAGCTGAACGCTGCTGTTGCAGTTCTAAACCCATTCATCACTAGCCAAAATTTGGAGGAATCCACAGTTGCTGCTTACAATGCTGTATCTGAAGCGATCCGCAAATCAGAGCGCGTAAACGGTAAAGTATACGGCGCAGCTGCTCGTGATGCTGTTAACAACAAATTTGTTCTTCCTGCTAAAATTGCAAGAGAAACAATTATCTTTGAAGTATCACGCTACAACCTTCATAAAGATATTGAAAAAACTGTAGATGAAAAAAGATTTGCTGAAGTACCTGAAAAGGTTGCATTGCTTGAGCGCCTTGAAGCACGTTCTATTCTTATCAAAGAAGATGGAAACAAGCTTCACCCAGGAAAATACCCTAGCCTTGCTTCAATTGAAGCTAAATTAGCTGCTGACAAAGCTAGAATCGTTGAAAAATACACTGCTGCTTTACCAGCTGCTGTATCTGAAGTAAAAGTACTTAACGCTGCTCAGCTTCAAGTTGTATTCAACAAAGCTGTTGACAGAGCTTCTGTTCTTGATGCTAGCGGCAACCTTCGCGCTGGAGTTGTTACAGTAAACAGCCTTGACAGCGTAGCTCCTGGATCTTGGACTGCTCAACTGAGTGCAGATGGAAAAGAGCTAACACTTACTTCTACTTCAAGGCTAGATAAGCGCTATGACGTTACAATTGACAACGTAAAAACAACCGACAACGTAGCTGTTGCGAAAAAGACTTCTGTTATCAGCGTTTCTGATTCAGTTCGTCCTACTTATGCAGGCGTCACTTATGGTCCTACTGGAAGTGCAATCTTGACTTTCAGCGAGCCTCTTAATGCTTCTGCTGCTGAATTTGCTGGTGCACTAACAGTATCTGGTCCAACTCTTGTAACAGTACCAGCTGGAAACGTATCTGTTTCTGCTGATAGAAAAGTTTACACAGTAGTTCTTCCTGCTGCTATGACAAAAGACCAAAACTACACATTCACTCTTACTGGATTGAAAGATTATGCAAATAACTTACTATCTCCAAACCCAGTATCTGATACTGTAGTGAGGAAAGATGTTGATACAGTAAAACCAACAGTTACTGCTGTTGAATCTGCTGGAGTTGGCAAAGTGAAAGTTACTTTCTCTGAGGCAGTTGACGCTGCTGCTGCAACTCTAAAAGTAGACGGAACAACTGTTGCTGCTACTACATCACTTGATGCTAACAGAACAGCTGTTACATTCACAGCTTCTCAGCTTACTGCAGGTGTACACAGCATTGAAGTTGCAGGCGTAAGAGATCTTGCTGGCAACACAATGGATGCAGTAACTCGCGTTATTCAAATCACTGCTGATACTACAGCTCCTGCATTTGTAAGCCAAAGCCTTAAACCTGTAGGTTCTGATCAAGTCCTAGTAGTGAACTACGACGAAGAAGTATTAGTAAATGCAGGTCTATCTGTAACTGGAACTTATGTAAACTCTAACTCTATTACTAATAACATTGCTCCAATCACTGGTGCTGCTAACCTTGTAGTAGGTTCTGACAAAAAATCTATCGAAATCAAACTTCCTGCAAACGCTGGTAACTACACAGTAACATTGCCTGCAGGTTTGGCTAGAGACGCAGCTGGTAATCTTTCTGCTGCTAGAACTTTAACATTCACACTTGGCACACCTGTAGACACTACTAAGCCTAAAGTATCTACTGTTGTTCAAACTAATGACAAACTAGTAGTAACTTTCGATCGTGATGTTACTGCTGCAACTGCTCTGAATGCAGCTAACTATGAAATCGAAGGAGTTGCTTCTCCATTTGAAGGCGCACCAATCTTCAAAGGAAATGCTCGCACTGTTGAGTTAACTCTTAAGAGAGATGCAATCACAACTTCTGGAGCTCGTAACTTCACTGTGAAAAACGTAGCTACTGGTTCTGGTGTTGTAATGGATGCTGAAACTGTAGCTCGCAGCTTCAATGAAACAGTTCGTCCAACTGTGACTGCTGCTAAAGTACTAAACAGCACTCAAATCGAACTTACTTTCAGCGAAGTAGTAAGAGACGGTTCAATAAATGGTAATGACTTCAGCGTATTCCAAGGCACTTCTACAACTGCTCTTGGTGAAGTATCTGAAGTGATCACTGGCAACAAAGCTGTCATCACACTTTCTACTCCATTAACTTCACTTTCCGGTCTTGTAGTGAGAGCTCAAAATGGAAATGACGTAACGGATCAATCAGGAAATGCTCTTGATTTCGCTACAATCAACGTTCAATAATATCATTTTTTAACAAAAGCCTGTAGAAGAGATCATTCGATCTTTTCTTCAGGCTTTTTTGTTGTTTTCTTACTGATAGGACCGCATAAGCTACCTGAAAATTGTCAGATTTTATCGAGTAATGGAGTATCAGCCTTTACCATAAAAAGAAACAAATACAGTTAAAAAAAAATCAAATAATACATGTAAATTTATTAAAAAATATAACAATATAGGAAAAATTATGATATTATTAGTAAGAAAGAACCAATCATAAACATGTGCATTAGACCAGGGATAGCCAATATATAGAAGATTGCTTCCCTTACAGTTCTTTTCAACCGTTTCCCCTTTCAAATTCATATAGAAGGGATCCTCCATGTTGTTCTGACATCAATATGGAGGGTTTTTTTTGTTTTTCTTAACTTTTCCTTATCAAGGGAACCTTTTAACGGTGAATAGAAGAGATAGATACTTAACAATTTAAAGAACTGCGCTGAAAGGCTCACTGCAAAGTTCCTGCTATCAGTAAGTAGACAAGAATTCTAGATGAATTGTAACTGTTTGGCAGTCATGTAATTATAAAAAACTAGGCTATAAGGTTTATTCTTCCATATTTACATTAAGTTTACATGATAGAAAGAGATTGTTAACATTCACATGATATTTTTGAATAGTGGTTAAACTAAGTTAAATACGGGAGGAATTACACAATGTTTCAACATGGAAAAAAGCTTGCTGCTATTGCGCTTGCAGGTACTGTAGCTGTTGGATCTCTTTTATCTGGGACAAGCTCTTATTCTGCAAAGCAAAAAGAGCCTGAAGCAAAAAATGTCATTATGATGGTGATGGACGGAACAAGTGCCGGTGCTACGACATTGGCTCGCTGGTATAAAGGCGGTCCTCTTGAAATGGACAGTATTGTAACAGGCGGCGTGCGCACTCATTCTGCTGAATCAGCTATTACTGACTCTGCTCCAGCAGCAACTGCTCTTGCTACTGGATACAAATCAAACGATAAATATGTGGGAATTCTTCCTGACAAGGTAAATTCACCTGGTGTTGCACCTGTGAAGAAAGAAGATATGCTTAAGCCGGTAGCAAACGTACTTGAAGGAGCTAAGGTTGCCGGAAAATCTACAGGTATTATTGCTACTTCTGAAATACAGCATGCGACTCCGGCAGGTTTCTCCGCTCATGCTAGCCACCGCAGCAATTATGGCGATATTGCTGAGCAGCAGTTTTATCAAGGAATGGACGTTGTGTTAGGTGGAGGAAAAGATTCTCTTATCCCTGGTACGGGAAGAAACAACCGTGCTGACAACGAAAATTTTCTTGGATTGATGCAGTCCAGAGGTTATGATTTCGTAGAAACAAGAGATCAGCTTTTAAATTCAAAATCCAAAAAAATCTGGGGTGCTTTTGCGAACGGTGCAATGGCGTATGACATGGACAGAGCTAAAAACCGCCCTCAAGAGCCGACTCTTGCTGAAATGACGAAAAAAGCAATTGATACCATGTCTCAAAATAAAAAAGGTTTCTTCTTGTTTGTTGAAGGAAGCAAGGTTGACTGGGCGGCACATGCAAACGACCCAATTGGAATTATCGGTGATGTGCTTGCATTTGATGATGCTGTAGGTGAAGCATTGAAATTTGCTAAAAAAGACGGCAACACAATGGTTATCGCTGTATCTGACCATGGTAACAGCGGAATCACAATGGGGAACGTGAACACAAATACAAACTACCCTGAATTGCCAGTAAGTGATTATATTGATCCTCTAAAGAAAGCTACAATGACTTTGGAAGGTGCTATTAATGAACACCGCAAGGGAAAATCTGTTGAAGAAGCTGCAAAGCTTTACGGACTTGACAACCTGAATGATAAAGAGCGTCAAGCGCTTACCGCTTCTAAAGATCTTTCAAAAACATTTGTTGAACTGCTTTCAGCCCGTGCAAATATTGGCTTTAGTACTGGCGGACACACTGGTGAAGATGTATTCCTTTACTCATATGGTCCAGACAGACCTTTTGGTTTAGTTGACAACACTGACATTGCAAAAGCAATGGCAAAAGGAATGAAGATTAACCTTGATGATCTAAACAAAAGAATGTTTGTTGATGCAGAAGCAGAATTTACTGCACTTGGTGCTACTGTAACAATCGATAAGTCTGATAAGGCAAATCCGGTATTAGTCGTAGAAAGAAACGGCAAAACAGCTAGATTCCTGCAAAATAAAAACTTGATGATTCATAATGGCAAGCTGAAAGAACTTGAAGGTGTGAATGTTTACACTAACAACAAATTCTATATTCCTCGCCAGGGTGTTGACATCTTTAAAAAATAACTTTCTTACAATACCCTTCTTAAGACTATAAGAAGGGTATTTTTTCTAGTTTATAATGACATTAGTCCTGCGCTTTGTTAGAATAGTACATAGTAAATAATGGTTTTGGAGGATATTATTGTGAAGTTTTTCCGTTTCATCCTTTCTGCATCACTTATTCTGTTCTTATTCCCTTCCACCTTTACTGCAGCTGCCTCTAGTCCTTACGAAAATTTAGGTCCCCAGGTACAATATGTGAATGTGATTAAAGGCAAAGCTGGAGTAAACTCTCTGGGCCAGCCGCTTTATTATGCGCTGCTTCAAGGGGAGCCGGCTAAATTTGTCGTCATTGATTTACATTCAAACAGAGTTATCGATTTAAAAGAATTAAAAGGTGCGAAGGCTGCGTGGTCGATCGAAATCAGCCCTGACAATAAAGTATGGGTCGGTACAACGCCGAATGAGCATGTTTTTCAATATAATCCAGACACAAGAGAGCTGTCGGATTTAGGAAAAGCGACAACCAACTCCGATACGGTTGTTTGGGATCTTACATATGATAAAAAGGGGAGCCGCCTTTTTGGCGTGACTTCTTACGGAGGAAGATTGTTCTCATATGACGCTCAAAAGGGCTTCCAGAACTACGGCCAGGCTGTTCACGGCAAGCAATATGCCAGAAGCGTTGTTTTTGATGAAGAAAAAGATTACCTTTATGCTGGGGTAGGTTCGACGGCATCTCTCATAAAATGGGATCTTAAGACCGGAGTCAAAAAGGATATTCTGCCTGCACAGTACAGACCTGCAGCTTCCGTGTATGACATGGACATTCAGGGCAGAAGCCTGTTTGCCAAAATAGAAGGAAAATCTGAAATCCTTAAATTCAATCTGGATTCAGAAGCAATGGAAACAGTGATACAGGCCGATTCCAGAGGCGTGTCTCCTGCTCACAACGGACTTGTTTATTACAGTTTTAACAGCAAGCTTCACGCCTATCATTTAGAAAGCGGGCAGATAGAGCAGCTGTCTAACACCAACCTGTACAATTCCAGTGCCGTTTCACTTGATATCGTAAATCTGCGCGGGGAACCGACTGTGGTCGGACTTGCTGGAAATGGCGGCAGATTCTTTACCTACGGCATTCAAAGCAAAAGATTTACCAGCACGAATCTTGAACTTCCTCCGCAGGCGGTTGAAATTTACCGCATTGGCTCGGGAGCAGACGGACAAATTTATAGTTCCGGCTTTATTTCCGGAAGACTTGGTGTATTTGATTCAACGACGTCTCAATCCAATATGTATCAGGGATTGGGCCAGATTGAGGGCTTTGCACAGCTGAATCAAACAATGTTTTTCGGTGTGTACCCAAATGGCCGCGTCTATGAGTTTGACAGTACAAAGGCCTGGGAGCCGGGTAAAAATCCAAAGGAAATCTTAACGCTCGGTGATAAAGGACAGGACCGTCCTATTGCCATGCAGACTGATAAAGAGAAAAATCAGCTGTACATTGGGACAATCCCTAAACGAGGCCAGTCTCAAGGTGCTTTTCTCGTATATGACCTTAAGGAAAGAAGAGTCATTCATGAGATTAGCGTTCCTTATCAGCAAAGTGTTTCTTCCATGACTTACAGTGAGGCGGAGCGCAAGCTGTATATTGGCACAAGTGTCTTTGATGGAAGCGGTCAAAGATCTGTTTTGGGGGCGCAGTTGTTTGCTGTCAGTACAGATGATCCTCAATTTACTTTGAGGCCGATCGGACTGCCGGGCGGATATTCCGTCATGGTATCAGCTCTGGCAACAGGACAGGACGGCACACTTTGGGGTATTGTCGACAATAAGCTTATGAAATATCACTCTCAAGATCAACGCCCTTTGATGTACCCAATTAACCCGCATCAGGTGAAGGGGATGTTTAAAAATGAAAACCTTGTTTTTGGACATTCGGGCGAGCTGTTCGGCACCCTTCAGGGGACACTGTTTAAAGTAAATCCTGCTACAAACGCAATCACAAACTACAGATCTGGAGAGGTGTTTCATCTCGCAAAAGATCCAAGAGGCTATCTTTATTACAACAGTGGAGCCAACCTTTGGAAAATTGATCCGAGCAAGCTGACAAAAGAGTATGAGCTTGTACCAGGACAGCTGTTTATTCCGAATGTGCCTGTTGAAAATGCAGAATTCCCTGTGGCCAGGGTATACAGCAAACAGCCGCTGATTTTGTATAAGAAGCAAAATAACTCCATGGTGCCGGTTCAGCAGCTCGCCGCTAAAAAGTTTTACAGAGTGTACGGCACTTCCGGCCAATATTACCATGTTGGCGGAGAACACTATATTTACCATGAGGACCATAAGGTAAGTCTGTATATAGGACGTGTATTCACCTTAACTCAGGCACCCATTCTAAAACCTGACGGATCTGTCTTTCGGCTCATACAGCCAGGCGAGGAGATTCGTGTCTACCAGCATGATGAACACAGCTATGATGTCGGGAACGGCTACAAAGTAATGAAAAATGAAGATGTTTCATATTACATTGGCACTGTTACGTTAGGGGAAGAAACTCAGCTGTATCAATATGGCGAAACTGAACCTGTGCTGCAGCTGTCAAAAGGCGAGACTTACGAAATTTATAAAACAGATGGCCAAAAGCTCGACATTGGCAACGGTTATTACATCAATTTTCAGAAAAACAAAATGGAATTTAAGAAAAATTAAAGAACCCGTAGTGGACAAGTGGAGGATTACTTCTTCCGCTTGTTTTTTTTGTACTATTTTCTAAGTCAAGACTGGTATTGAAGTAATATACTGGTAGATTAATAGTATACATTTAATAAAACAGGAGGATTCTCTTATGTTTTTAAGGTCAAAAGCTATTTTTCTATTATTGTTTGCTGTATTAGCATTAGGTCTTTTTGGAGGGGAAAGAGCTGCTGCTAATACAGTAAATCCCAACCAGACGTATTCCTACGAAACGATGGTTTCTGATATTCAGAAGCTGGCCGCGGCTTACCCCGGGCTCGTCACCTATAAAGTAATCGGCAAATCAGAATACGGCCGGGACATTTATGCAGTCTCTGTAGGAAAGGGACCGTCCACAGTGTTTATTAACGGCTCTCACCATGCAAGAGAGTGGCTCACGACAAACTTGAACATGTATATGATCGATCAGTATGCAAAAGCTTACCAGAGCGGTACGTCAATAAACGGCCTCGCGGCAAGACCTATTCTCGACAATACGACCATGTGGTTTGTACCGATGGTTAATCCTGACGGTGTTACTCTGCAGCAGTACGGGCTTGGCAGATTTCCTTCAAAAGATCATAGTGCCCTCATCAACATGAACGGCGGAAGCACTAACTTTAAACGCTGGAAGGCAAATGGGAAAGGCGTAGATTTAAACCGCCAGTACAATGCCGGATGGAGCACGATTGTATCTAACCCTGGAAGGCCTTACTATCAGAACTTTAAAGGCTATTCGCCTCACAGCTCTGCTGAAACAAAAGCAATTGTGAATTTTGTAGGCAGCACTCAGCCGGAGATGGCTGTCAGCTATCACAGCAGCGGCCAGATACTATTCTGGAATTATAAACAATCCGGCTCAATATATGACCGTGATCACCGCTATGCAAAAGAGATTGGAAGAATGACAGGATACCGCCTCATCTATCCTGGTCCAAACCCATCCGGAGGCGGTTTGACGGACTGGTTTATTTCAGCTTATAAGCGCCCTGCCTTTACCCCTGAAATTTCACCATATGTCGGAGAAACAAATCCGCCGGTATCCAATTTTGGGGCAGCGTGGAATCAGAACAAAGCAGTCGGTCTTTATGTGGCAAGGGAAGGGCATGCACTCTACATGTCCAGAGTAGGACAGCAGGTGAAAACGGTCACAGCTCAGGTGAACTCACTGCTGAGCTCGACATATTCTCTGCTTCCGCTTCACACAACAAATATTAGAAGTACAAATGATCTAGTTGTTTCAACAGCTTTCCGTAACCTTTACAACAAAGCGGGCGCTGACATTGCAAGTGCTGAAAAACTGGTTATAGCACTGCCTGCCGCGCAGCGCAGCTCATTAACGGCCAGCATTGATAATGCGAAGCAAAGGCGCCTCAATGCTGCAAGATTCATAGATGCTGTAAAAGTAGGGAACGAACTAGAGCAGCAAAGGGCGAATCTACAGGTATTTATCACAAACGGTGTGTTAAATGAGGCTACCTTCGCAGAATACGAAAAACTGTCATCCGAGATTCTCCGTGCTGACCGGACGCTGTCAAGAGTATATGGTGCGGCGTACAGAGATCTTTTCCGTGAAAAATATATTGTACCTGCGAAAATTACAAAGGAAACAGTCATCTTTGAAATCTCACGTGCGCTTCTGTTGAAGGAAGTTCAGGTGCTGCTTGCTGAAAAAGCAGACACTGCCCTCATTGACGAAAAGCTCGCGATGTACGACAGGCTTGTTGTCCGCTCCAGGACAATCAAAGAGGCAGGAAACAAACTGCATCCAGGAAAATACCCGGATCTCCCAGTGTATGAAGCTGTATTGGAAGCAGCAAGAAAGGCATTGGATTCTCCGGTGACAATTCAATAAGAGAGAGTGGCCCCGCTGAAAAGCGGGGTTTTCTTATTTGCCTGAGCTGCGCCTCGTGTGTGGTTGTTGAGGGGTACATGGGAGAAAGGCGGGGCTTGTTGTATTATTAGGGGGATTGGATAACAACGGGGGCTGCTTTGTTCTATTGAGTGGCCGAAATGCGGGATGGTTTAACTATATGGCGAAAACCGCGAGATTGTATAACAATCGGAGGGTTTTTGTTCTACTATGGGCGAGATAGTATAACAAAAGGGTGCTCTTTGTTCTACTATGGGCAAGATAGTATAACAAACAGGTGCTCTTTGTTCTACTATGGGCGAGATAGTATAACAAAAGGGTGCTCTTTGTTCTACTATCAGCGAGATACTATAACAAAGCGTGTTGTTTTGTTCTACTATAATGGGAAAACGGCGAGATAGTATAACAAACAGGGCATC
>NZ_WKKI01000042.1 GCF_009674805.1 Metabacillus lacus
CAAATATAATTCTTTTGTGGCACAAGAATCAAACCAATTTTCATTCCTGGCGGTGACCAGTAGGTCATGTTTGATTCCTCCGGCAATTAGGAGCTTTATTTACGATATTTTTTACTTAAGCGGAAAACTTACATCTATTTAATACTCTGCATGCTCTCTATTGCGGCAGGTCGTGCAAGTCAAACAGTCTGCCTAAGTAAAAAGACTGCCGGGGTTACCGGCCTTTAAAACAACTTAATCCTGAAACGAGCGAAGAAAAATCAAATGTTGTTAACTTAAAAAAGAATTCTTCAGAATTCCTTTGCTTTACTTTTCGAGTAATTAGTAGAGGAAAAACAAGGATGGGTTATGTAGCCAAATCAAACATGACGAAAGGGTGAATCGGTGAAAGTCGCACGTTCGGTGTGAACAGGAGGAAAAGGGAGCGATAACTTCAAACCTTTCTGTATTAACTAAAACAATTAGTCTATTCATATATGACAGTCTAATGTAATATTCACATATCAATTTTAAACACTTACACAGCGTAAGGAATAGAAAATCAGTTGAGTAAATGAGGTATATACAGTCAGGCAAGGAGGAGATCATCATAAAAAAGTATATTTCAATTGTGTTATTTAGTATGACTTTACTATTATCAGCTTGTACTTACAGTGAAGAGGATATACAAGAATACTCAGGAATTATCGGTGATGGCAAAACCATGGGCTATGAGTATATCGTCACCAAAGAGGAAAATAGACTCTCTTGGAAGGTTGGATACAAAGGAGATATGACTACTATTGAAGAAAAAAGTGACAATAAAGATGAACTGCAATATTTTATGATGGCTGTAAACAATAGTAAATTGATACTTTCAAAACTAATCATCTCGTTATCATACTTTTTAATTGTTGCATTTATCTCGTTCTTCCTTTATAAGAAGAACAGAAAAATATTTATTGATGGTGCAATTGTAATTGTTTTTACAAGTTTTATAGCTATTTATATTGCCATTGATGCCTCTGTTGATTTAAGTATTGCACTACAAGATCTAAAACTACACTACCTAAGGCTGACAAAGTGAAATAATGAGTGTTTAAGACAAAAATTACAATTTTTTCTGATTAGAAGATTCTTCAAGCCATTCAATAGGCTTCTCAACATTATGACAATAATCTAATTAAATAAGGTTACCTGTAAATAAGCGATTAGCAGCAATTCATTTGGTGGAAAGCTATAGTATCTAGAAATTTAAAATTAAACATGATTGTTTTTGAATCCCAACCTGTAATGAAAAAAATAGTTCCTTCTCCGGCCATACTGTTTATGACGCAAACAGTTCAGGAATACGTTCTTTTTTATGGTGGCTCATTACCCTGTAAACAAACGCCGGTATCAATTGGAAACCAGTGTTTTAATTCTGGAGGACTTCCTTGATATCACCTTGGTAAACGCTCAGCGTATTAAAAAATGTACCTGGGAGGAAGACTGATGTCTCAGACGCTGAATGGATCGCCAAGCTATTACAGCATGGATTGAACGAAAATAGTTTCGTTTCCCCAGTTGATATTAGGGAATTGAGAGATCTAACGTACTAGCGGCAGAGTGGATTGGACATTTGACTTCCGAGAAAAATCGGATACAGAAAGTGCTCGAGAGTTCAAATGTCAAATAAGGAACAGCTATTCCGGATGTACTTGGTGTTTCCGGAAGAATTTAAAAGTTGGTGGAACAAGGCTATGTGGATACAGAAGACGTGGAAAGCCGTATCCATGGAAGGCTGGCTTCGATAAAACAGTTAATTAAAGACTCGCTGTTTAGAAGAATCAATAAACATCAACAAAAGCACCCGTTGCCATATCGCAGAGTAATGAAAGAAAAAGGGCATCAATCATCCGAAATGATGATTGAAGCCCTTTTCTCATGATTTTTGGCTAGTTATGTCCCAGCTTCTTTCAATGGACACAATCTCTTAGTCTTGTAAAATTTTTCTCAACTCATCATCGCCATCGTATTGAAACTTTGTCATTTCACCTTTTTCATTTTCAGAAAAAGTCACATTACCCTGCACAGTTCCCGTTTTCTCTTTTTCGTCACCCTTTTGATAACCGACTTTCGCAGTGAAGGTATAAAAGTTTGGGAGATCTTTATTTTGCTCTGCATCAACACTTTTGAGATTTAATGTATAACCAGAATCATGAGCAAAAGTCTGGTATGAAGTACCGCCAAATGCTGCTACGAATAGATAAAGTCCATTATCCGTAAAATAGGGTCCGTACTTTTCTTCTAGATACTGATCAAGTTCTTTGTTCTCTTCCTTGTCATTAACAACAGTTTTGTATTTGGGATTCCACATCAAGTCCATGAGTTTTTCGTCTGGTCCGAAAAATTCATGTTCAAGGACAGTTTTTATCACCGCGGTATTACTATCTTCTGTTTTTGAACAGGCACCTAGTAAACTTCCGAAAACGAAAACTAGCAAGCCGAACCATAACAATGACTTTCTTTTTTTACTTTTGTGAGACATTGCAACTACCCCCTGAATTCATTAAATTAGTTTTCGATATAAAACTCCAATAATCCTTTTTTATACATGTTGAATTTAGACATAGATATTTTCTTCCACTCTTGAACCATCTTTCTAAATGAAAAAAATTTGAAGGCCACAATTAGAAGTGACAGCTATAATTAATTGTAAGTATTACCTTATTCTTCCTTCTTTTTATTAAATAAGTTTTTAAGATTTGGAGTTGGACTAAATAAAATTGCTAAAAGCAAACCTCCATAAAGAGGTATGTTTAATAATTTGTTAGTTGAATAACCTAATAAATAAGGCACTCCTACTATCATTGAAACTACTCCAATAATGAATAAGAAAGACGTTCTTTTTCTGTACATAATAATCCCCTTCCTTGTTAGATTTTATCATGTTAGCGATCTTTTATGTGTAATTTTTTACAAATTATTACACAAATTGGAGAGATTGGACAGGGACGGAGGGACGGGTACATTGTCCCAAGAAAACTACAAAAGGTTGACTTCGGAACAAATATTGACTTTAATATTTTTAACAATGAGAAGTTTCATAACAGATAATAGTGATCATACAAATTGGAGGGTTTGCTTCCCTATTAATTGCCTGCTTTTCAGGTTTAGATAATTAATAAATTTCAGAATAATATACTATTCAAAGCATTAAGTGAGGAAAAAGATTTAGATTATACATATTAATTACTAGGTAAGGCTGCACCTTAATATGAAAAAAGCGGAAAAAAATACTTGCAAATGGCGGAGTTGAAAATAAATCTAGTTATTGGTGAAAAAAAGGTAATTCCTTATGTTACAGGATGTTTTAAGGAAGATGGTGTATGGAAAATCTATATGGTAGGAGAATGTCAAGACTTTGATATTGTTCAAGAAGGAAACGAAGATAAAATATTTAGTATGATGCATAGTATTACTAAAAGTAGATTGAAATGCAGTAATAATTAATTCTAGCAATGGAGATAAAAACGGAAGGATCAACCAGAGAGTTATGGGAAAGGTGGTTATCTAAATGAAATTTAGTGAGAACACACTGCTTATTAAAAAATGTGATATGCCAACAGAAATGAACTTGCATTATAATGCAGAGCATAATAGCTTAAAAGGGAAATATAGATATGATTTAGTTTACTCAATTGATGAAGAAGTATTGCCCGATAATATCTTTGATTTATGGTTCGAAGAAGTGAGGAGAAATTAATCTGTAAAACTATATCTTGTTTGGCTTAAGCCTTCAAGGTTTCTTTGCGGGCTACCTGGTTCCAAATAAACCGCTTTTTACTTAAAGAAAAAGATGTCTCATATTAGTACAATGCTTTAACAAATTAAATAGTTCATACAAAACATATGGAAATGTCATGTAATATTGAGCTATAGGGTATACGTTTCATAGTTGACGGACAAAAGGGATATGGGCCTCGCTCCAAGATAATAAGAATGAGGAGGTATAGAGTTGAAATTTAAGGACGGATCAATAATTTATCCCTTGCCGGACGATACTTTGATTTCCGAAAAGGAAGGTATGTGGAGAATAAATTTACCAGAAACGTATAAAGAATTTATAAAAAAATATAATGGTGGGACCCCTATAAAGGGTAGTTTTAAGTGTAATAGCCATATTTATACGATTGATAGGTTTTTATGTATTTTAAAAGTATTTGGGGAAAGAGATGATGAGTATTACGATATAGGAGTAGTAAGAACACAACTAGACGAAAGAATTGTGTTTGATGAAAATTTAGTAGGTACTGAACTGCTACCATTAGCTGTTTTATTTGCGGGTGACTTTGTTTGCTTAGACTGTCGTAACAATGTTGAAGAGCCTATTGTATGCGTTTGGAATCATGAAGAGTCTTCAGATTTAAATCCTATAACATATATTGTAAGTAATAGCTTTGAAGAATTTCTTAATATGTTAACAGAATAGATACTAGTGGGACGGAGGGACAGGTACATTGTCCCAGTGAACTTTCCTTTATATCGCTGAAGTTATACAAAATGGGATTAGCTACTCTACTAATGGTTGGTTGAATTACTAAGGAATATTATGAAAATTTCAATGATCTTCCTGCAGAGATGAATTAGCAGAATGAAAGTCGCGAAAATGATTGAATGATGAGAGGTCAAAGGGACACTCAAGGTCCATAAAGCCAGGAGGTTGTACCAAGGAAGGAGGATAATATTGGGATTGAATGAAGGGGAAATAATAATAAATAATAAAGAGATAAATGTTAAATTAAATAGCAAAGGGTTTTTAAGTTGTTTTTCATCCGAAGTAACAAGCCATGTAAATGGCCATATTGAAAGATATCATTTTATAAATTCTCAAATAATAAATGGTCTTTCATTGTGGGTGAAAATTACATTCAACAAGGGATGTCTTATATCTATTGAACTGAAAAATGCCGAGCTTCAATAAAAAAATTCTTATGAGAATTGGTCAAATAATAAAATAGAATTAAAAAGAAGAAGTCACGATGAATGGTTAATGAATCAACTAGGTCAACCGTCAGAAACAAAGCCAGCAGGTATAAATTATAAATATACTTGGGGTGATGTAATATCATATTATGATCCAAGAGGTGGGGATACCGGAATAGTGCTGAATTATGATTGACAGAATGAATCATTGTTATCATGAAAAAGAAACCAATCTCTTATGGGATAGTCTGAAAAATTTATATGAAGAGATGACCTTGATGAATATTAAATAATTAAATTTTAGATTAAAAATAACTTTTTAGTCTTTTACTTATGAAGGAGCCTACTAATGGCTCTATATTTTTAGATGAGCTGCACATCGACTTAATGAAGGTAGTGACAGGCACCATCGATTAGGTCAATTTTATTATCCAATTTCTTTTAGTTATAAAACAATATCTTGATAACCTACTTCTTTTACTATTTCATCTTCAATTTTTACCCCCCATTCCATTGTCAATATCCTATGAAACATGGCAAAATTCAGATGATTATCAGTTTCATTATAAGTAGCCCTTATGTGATGATGCGGCCAATGAATACAATTCTGATTTTAATCAGAATGGACATATATATTATCGAGGAATATTACAACTTTGAAGATATGATTACTGAAGCAATAAAAAGCGTGTTGTGAGTATTGACTTGATTAAGGAGTAGCACGGGAAATTTTTGTGCTTCTTTTTTGTTGCTTAAATGACATACCTTAGCACTTATTAGATCTTCTAAGACCAAGCCAAACCATAAGATTGACTTTCTTAGTTTATTTTTGTATGACATTGCAACTCCCCCCTTTATTTAGTGAATTTCCACATATTGTTCATCTACTTTACCATAAATATAAATAATCAGTTATACAACTAGCGTATGTTTCGATCTCATATTCAGCACAAATTTGACTCTTGAAAAATAACTGTTTTCCACATGTTAAAACTTTTGCTGATGTCATTCTTAATGTATGTGTTAAGCCATAGTCCCCCTTCTCATGATAATAAAAAAGAAACAGGATCGTCGCTAAAGGGATTGCTTGCTGAACACCTGTGATACTATGTTTTACCTCACAACCGAATGACTTCCTTTAACTTGATGTTTAATGTAAATTTTGGAAAATAAATCTTTACTCGGCTCTTCCTGTATAGTAATGTATACATTATGAGTATAGTTAACTATACATTTAACTAAAATGAGAGCTGTGGATGACATGAGAAATAACGTTACAAACAAAGTTAAAGAGTTGAGGACCAGTAATAAGCTAACCCAAGCTGAACTAGCAGAGAAGATTGGAGTAACCAGGCTGACCATTATTTCAATGGAAAAACAAAATTATGAACCTACAGTTGGATTAGCTTTAAAAATAGCTAAAGAATTTGAGTGTACAGTTGAAGACATATTTGAGGTTGGTGAGTAAACTGGATAATTTATATTCAATCTTATTAAAAACGGCATTAGGTATCATTTTATTTCAAGCAACGTTCAGAATCTGGAAAATAGAAGATGGTGGATTGATATATTGGGTATTACCAGCTGTCTCTCTGTTTTGGTTAATTCTCATCCTGATTGAAGCATTCAAAATACAAAAAGATAAGAAATGGAAGGATGAGAAAGTAACCGATGAAAGAGAAATGATCAACAAGTATAAGGCCGGATATGTGGCATTTTGGGTGAGTATCTTCTTTTTAACCGGTTTATTCTTTTTCTACGGAACCTTTGGATTCACCATTTTTTTACCTATAAATGCATTAGCATTTGTCATCTTGCTGAATACCCTTATATATTTTGCGGTAAAGTTATATTATTTATTTTATAAATGAAAAGGGGAATTGTAATGAACAAAGCATTAGCAAAAAATCAAACGAAAACAAGTATATTCGGTGTTATCTCTATTGCTATCCCAATTGTGCTGACCTTATTGATTTTAAATTATTTCGCAGGATTAATACCATTGGAGACATTACAAGGGCTGCCAATCGTACTTCCTCTCTTTTTTTGCCCTATTGGAGCCTTTATAGGTTTTGTATCTTACAGAATTAGTAAAGACGGGCTTTCATTATATGGGATTATTGCCAACCTGGCATTATTTCTTTTTCCTATATTATATAACGTTTTTGCAACATTTCTTTACGGTGTTTAAATTCTGAAAAAAAAAAAAAGACTGCAGGCCAAGTAAACTAAAGACTTAATTGCACATACAATTGAGCCACCGCTTTTTACTTGCCCCACTGACTTAGAGGGTTTTAGAAGACACAAGCAAGATTAAGAGTATGTTTTTAGGAGGTAAGTAGTGTGAAAAAAAATTTATTAATTGTAGTTTTATCATTTATTTTATTAATTGTATTTGGAAGTATATTTTTTAAGGAAGGGAACCAGGTACTTGCACTAACTTCAATAGTAAAACTTGAACTTTCCAATAGTGATTATGAACAAGTCTTTGAAACTAATAAATTTAATAGTTATGTATCAAAATATACAGGAGATTCTCAATATGTTGTAACTAAGAAGTTTATGAAAGAAAAAGGATGGGTTTTTAAAGAACAAATGGGTTCAGGTCTTGTTTTTGAAAAGAATGAAAAGACTACTATTGTAGGAATTAGAGGATCTTCTAAAAATTATATTCAATGGGATATTTCTAAAGAAGTATTGGATTGATCTATAAAAGGATTGATATTAAGAATTTTTTTGAGTTAATTTAGAAGTTTTAATGAGTTAAATTAGTAGAAATTGTCATTAAAAAAATGAGAATTTTGTGATTTTAATGATAAAAAAGTACCAAAAATAGAATTTCAAATTGTACTTTTAGACAAATGACTCTGAAATTAGATAATAATGGATAATATAGAGAAGGAATAATATGTTTAAAGTTAAGGTGTTAAGTTTTTTTGATTCAGTTGGCGAATTTGGGAAGGATTTAGGATTTGATAAACGTGTTGAGCAAATGCTTATTTCAGCGTGTAAGAAATCAATTTATACAAATGTCAGTATTTTAAGGGGTGTTTCCTAAGAAAAAAGTCATCAATCGACGACGACTTTGTAATTCATATTTGTATTAAAATGTAAGAATTCAGCTTGATTTTCTTTTCTTGTTGAATAAAAAGAACGATAATGTTCCTAATAAAATATATATTATGACTGGAGTAATCATACTACCCATATTATACCAAACTGAAATAGGCAGAATAATTGCAATAGATGATAAAAAGAATCCAAGTATCAAAAACCCTTTTAATTTTGAACAAATATATCCTTGAATGATAAAGATTAACGGAAAGAGTAAAAATATTCCTAGTAAAATATTTTTACTCTCAGGAATCATTGAATCTATCCATATAAATGTAAAAATTATTATACTTGGTAAAATTATAGCAAGAAATTTCTTCATAAACACCAATCCTCTCAATAAAATATTCCATCTTATAGTTTGATTTTACATCATCTGTGAGAATATGGTAATTCAAATAATGTGAATGACTAAGCTAGCAGTAGTATTAACAAAAAGCTCGGATACCCAATCTCTTTCCTTCTTTCGTGTCATAGTCGAAAGAAATTATGATCCAAATCGATCGTCATATAAATAGTTTCAAATCCGTTATTTCCGCTAATTCTTGTCCAACTGTTATTTTGCCAACGGCTTAGGGTCCAAATATAAGAACAAACTTCATAATTTCTCTCCTTCATTATTAAAATCCCTATTTTATATATTAACATAAATTTACATTTACAAGAGAAAAAAGTTACCGCGCATTGAGCTTACGGTTTGAAAATGAATAATTCACCGGCAGTTACAGTAATATTTGCTTTGCCATAACAGATACCATTTTCGAAACTAATACTATCTCAAGAACTGCTGAAAGGTTAATTGATTAGGATGGAGGGGAACCTGAATATATTGGTGGTTTCATAACCAAAATTTACTGGCGTTGGGAGAAGAGGTGTAATATGAGTGAGTTTAGAATATATCATAATAAGCTAATCACTAATGATTTTGAAATTGAATTTGAGCATGTAATCAATAAAGTGGAATACATAAGCAAAATTTTTTTAGTTTTACTGAAAATACCTAAAGGCTCATCTGAAGTGAACAATTTAATTGCATTAAATGAAAAAGGTGAGACATTGTGGAGGGTTCAGAATGTGAAAGATGCATTTGATATACCTAAGAATACTCCATATGTATCCATGAACATTATTGACTCAAGGATAGTAAAAGTGACTGATTTTTTTGGAATGCGTTACTCAGTAGATATACTAAGTGGAAAACTTATAGATAAAGAATGTATGATGTGGTGAAATGCCCTTATTAATGAAAGGAAGAGTAAAGTGGATAGAAACCAATTACAACACATTTTTTCTGAAATAGGTATTAGCATATTAAAGAACGATAATTTTATAAGGGAAGATAAGGGGTACTATGAGAATTTTAATCAAATAGAGTTGGATGGAGAACAGTGGGTATTTTTTGAAATGAATTTTGAACAAAGACCCCGCCCCAAGAAAGAGAATAAAAAAACCTTTTACAACGAAACAGAAGCCATCAATTACTTTTTCCTTAAAACCTTAAAGAAAGAATATGCTTCCTCTAAAATACATCAAACTAACAAATCTGTTAGTAAAATTAACTCAATTGAAGGACTAAAACATTATTTTCAACAGGTTGGGATACCTGAAGAATATTATAGTATGAGTACAACAAAACCTCAAATACTGTATACAGAGATCATTGATAATAAAATAATAGTGAGTTATTTAGACGAAAATAAACAGAAAAGATTTAATACAATTCCCTTAGAAGTTAGGAGAGGTATTTTTGTAATGTATAAATTAACATACGGTTTTTATTTGTTAAAAAAAATTGAGAAGGAATTTATAGATAAAGGAATATTAACCAAAAATTTTACTGATGAAGATGTTGAAGTTTTTATAAAATAGTAGATATCACTAAATTGTAAACTATTTATGGTGTTTCCGTTCCGTTAAATGGGGGACAGCAAGGGCTTTTCTTAGACTTCTTATTATAATAAACTGAAAATTCCTAAAAAACAAACACCTTTAAATAAATTGGTAAACAATTTAATTGGAATGGATATTAAGAAAAACTACGATATTATTCCCAAGATACATCAATCAGCTAATATTCCAATTGCAGTTGTCAAGGAAGCAATGATATATTCTTCCACAATATAAAATAAAAGAACTGCTTCTCGATTATGTACCATATGCAAGTACAATAGAAATTGAGGACTGTAGTCACTGGACGGTGTCTAAAAACCATCAGAGCTGAATCGGGTGGCAGTAGATTTTTTCAATAATATCGGACAGTCCCCTTGTTCCAGGGACAGCAGGATTGTTCCGCGTCCCTTTGGCCGAAGCAAAAAGAAATGCCGGTCAAAGCAATTAGAATGATGATGAATGAGTTGGGAACGACTTCAAAAGCACTATGAAAAAGGAAGGAACTAAGACAAAGTAGATCCATGTAGGAGGCTATCACTGAAATGAAAAAAAAAGGTTTTGTTTCAATTTGGTTAGGGGAAATTACCGATGAAGATTCAATGAGAGAATATATTAACATATCGTATAATGAAGATGGCGAGTCTGTCCCTTCCCAGTTCTTTATCGATTTTAATATTGATATGGATGAAACAGATGAGGATACCATAGAAATAGCGGTCTATAAGAGTAGTAGTAATGATATGTCAACTTTATTAAAGAGATGTTCGTATGAAGAAAATATCATTCCAAAAATTCGGAGTAGTGTGGTCCTGAAGAAATCATATAATGCAGTAATTTTAATATACAATTTTGATTATAAAAATGAAATTGGTTCAACAGGTGCTTTTGATTTCATAGCTGCTACAGTATATGAATTTTAGTGATTCAAAAGAATTGATAAGTTGCTTTTAGAAAAGAGTCAGAAAATCAATAAAAGAGTTGTTATAGCATAAACGGAACTCAGTTCAACATGTAAAGTCGTTTGGGAAGGCATCTACCCAATTAGAATTATAATGTCGTTGACAGGACGCAAACTAAGGACCGCCAGAGGATAAGTTATGTTTGAGTCTTACTGGCTGTTTACAATTCTAACCATTCTTACTAATACCATCTTTTTCTTGCTATTATTCTTGTTGAATTTTATGGAGTCCATCACTGATGAAGGAGGATAATTCAACTGGAGACTGTATTTAGCGATTTTAAAAATGTGAAGCAGCTCACGAAGATACTATTTTGAACTATAAAGATAAACTTCCTGTGGAGTTAATAGGAATATGGAAAAAATGTGGTTTTGGCAGCTTCATAAATGGCTTTTTAAAAGTGAGGTTAAACAGCTTAATTCATGTTGTCTGTAAAACGATATATGTCGTCAAGCAAAAGACGCTAAAACACATACGAACAAAAAAGCTGTACGCTATGGTGAAAGTAGCGTAGCCCTATCTGCTAAACGCACTGGATAGGGAAGGGCAGTGAGATACCCTGATCTTGAGGACTGTTTAAAACAGAAATGGACTGCAAACGCTTAGTCACTCAAGAATCCCACAGACGTTAGTCTGCTTGCCCGTTGACGGGTGGGAGACTCAATAGCTCTGCAAGACTTCGCTCAACAGCCTGAATATATAGCAAAGTGGTGAGAGAAAACGACAAGTTAAACGGAAGACTGTAAAAAAGCAATTACATTCGCCTATTTGAAAGAATCAAGAGGATGCGCATATGGCGGCTAGATTAACCTAAGCTACCAATTTAAACAATTCATAGAAAGCCTGAGAGGGGAGTTGCATAGTATGTTGCCTGCCAGACTAGATGAAATTCTTAGAGAAGAAATTTATATTCGTGAAGATAGCAGTCTAGTGAAGGCTTCTTTAATGAAGCTGAATGTAGACGCATCAAGTGCTTTCAAAGAATTTTATCAGCAGTATGAAGGGCCTTTTTGGGAAGAGCATGTACCCTTTGAATTATTAGATATTGCAAATGAAAAAAATAATATTGAATCATATACCCTCATATCTAGAAAAGAGCATGGTTTCCCGAAGCAGTACTTAATTTTAAGTGAAATGTCTGCAAATGCTGTATTAATACTGGATACTGTAACAGATAAAATTTATATCGTTGATTTTGAGGGTGGAGATGAACTGCTTCTTAAAGGAGATGTAGAGGAAGCGTGGTCATCTTTTTTTCACTTCTTAAAAGCATACTTTAATTGTTAATTTCGGTTCATTGGTTTTATAAATACTTAAATATTGAATGTTAAAACCCAGAATACAGTTATGTTTTACTTTCTTTTACGGCATTCTCACCAGTATGTAATTTGGTGCATTAGGAATTTGTTTTTTCGATTATTTCATCTCGGTCTTTAAAACAGCGTTTTCTTTGATCCGTTGACCAATAAAAAAATCACCTGTAAGAGCCATGACTTTAGTGAAGGATGCTTCCTTCTTCCATTTCAGGACTAAAAAAGTCTATTCTTTTTTTAAGAGCAAACGTTTAATCATTCTAATTTGACCACGATGATTGATTTCATCTTCAAATACATGAAACCATAGGTAATAATTATTATAGGAAACTCCATTTTCCCATTTTTTCTCCTCTAATAACCAATCATCGCTGCATCCTTTAAAATGAAGTAAAGTTTTCTCTCTGACTTTAGACAACTTATCAATATAATAATTGACAGTGTTTTTTGTTTTTCTGGCATCTTGATCAAGTGTTAACGAGGATTTCCATTTTCTAAGTTCCGTTTCATTAAGGTCTCTGCCTTCAAATGATATGACCTGATGCACAAATTCAATGGAGGCGATATGGAGTAAAAGCGAGCCAATGGAATTGGAGCCTTTATCAATCAAACCATTCAACTCTTGTTCACTAAAATCCTTTATCTCTTCTAGGGTAACTGCTCTTGTATGTTCTAACATAGCTACAAGTTCACCAACCTTTGGTGTAAAATCCCCACTATTTTTAATTCGATAATCTATCATCCCGTTCCCTCCCAGCAAATCTCTATTAAGGATATCAATTACTCAAAAAAAAGGCTATGTTACATACTTATGTTCATGTAGGGTTCCTTGTTGCCATTTATTTCAGCCCCAATATTTTCTTCGTGTTTATGCATCTAAGAGGTTTGTTCAGCTGATTCATTAACGAGTGCTGATGAAAGACACCCGCGGCCTGGGACACTAGGACCGTCCCCGCATCCCAAAAGACACCCGCGTCCTGGGACACCGGAACCGTCCCCGCGTCCCAAAAGACAACCGCGTCCTGGGACACCAGAACCGTCCCCGCGTCCCACGCAAAAAAACCCGAATAAAGATACTATCTTTATCCGGGTGGCAGCCCGATACCCGGGGCCAGGGTTATTCTACGATTGTTGTACTGGTTTTTTGAGGAATCCGAGCACAATTGCAGTGACGACAGATCCGATGATGATAGCCAGCAGGTACAGCGGCCAGCCACCTTCTACAAGCGGAACAACGAATACTCCGCCATGAGGGGCACGAAGGCCGATTCCGAACACCATTGATAAGGCACCTGTTACGGCTGCACCAGCCATAACGGAAGGAATGACACGGAATGGATCGGCAGCTGCAAATGGGATGGCACCCTCTGTTATGAAGGAAGCCCCCATAATATAGTTTGTTTTGCCGGAATCTCTTTCCTGCTTTGTGAATTTATTTTTGAATAAAGTAGTGGCAATTGCAATTCCAAGTGGAGGAACCATTCCGGCAGCCATGATGGCAGCCATTGGTTCAAACACACCGTTTGCGAGCAATCCTGTACCGAATACATAGGCTGCTTTGTTAACCGGGCCACCCATGTCAAATGCCATCATTAAACCAAGAACGACTCCAAGAAGAATGGCATTTCCTGTTCCGAGTCCAGTCAGCCAGCCGGTAATGGCATTATTTAATGCTCCTACAGGCGTATTCACGACATAAATCATCAAAAAGCCGGTTGCTGCTATCCCAAGAAGCGGGTAAAGTAAAATCGTTTTAATTCCTTCAAGCGAAGCCGGAAGCCCTGCAAGGAGCTTTTTGATACCAACTACAAGATATCCAGCCAGAAAGCCGGCGATAATACCGCCAAGAAAACCTGCATCAGCGTTTGCAGCGAGAAGTCCTCCAACCATTCCTGGCGCAAAGCCTGGTCGGTCAGCAATGCTCATTGCGATGAATGCAGCAAGCACAGGTACGAGCAATCCAAAAGCAGTTCCTCCGCCAATTGTCATCAGAGCTTCAGCAATTGGATGGTAGGAAGGATCATTAGGATCGAATGCGTTATATCCGAAGAGGAATGAAATGGCAATCAGCAGTCCGCCTCCGACTACAAATGGAAGCATGTTAGATACACCATTCATTAAGTGCTTATAAATGCCGGTTTTTTCTTTTCTGCCGCCGCTGTTATCTGAGCTGCTGCCAGAACCTGAACCTTGGTAGACAGGGGCATCCTGTTTGAGGCCTTTTTCAATCAATTCTTTAGGTTTTCTGATGCCTTCTGCTACTGGAGCTTGAAGAACATGTTTTCCTGCAAAGCGGTCCATTTCAACCTTTGTATCAGCTGCCACAATGACAGCGGCCGCTTTTGATATTTCTTCTTGTGTTAAAATGTTTTTTGCTCCGCCGGAACCATTTGTTTCTACTTTTATCTCTACCCCGAGCTCTGCTGCTTTTGCACGCAGGGAATCTGCAGCCATATAAGTGTGGGCAATGCCTGTCGGACAGGCAGTGACAGCTACAAGATACGGCTTGTCTGATGTAATTGTTTCCTCTGCAGCTTCTTCCTCACGATCATAACTGTTAATAATAGAAAGTATTTCTTCTTTAGATGCAGCTGCCTGCAATTCAGCGCGTGCTTCCTCGTTCATTAGTATGGAAGAGAGGCGGGCCAGCGCTTCCAAATGTGTGTTGTTTGCTCCTTCAGGGGCAGCAATCATAAAGAATAAGTGAGCAGGCTTTCCGTCAAGCGACTGATAATCTACGCCCTCTGCGGATTTGCCGAAAGCAATAGCAGGAGCTGATACAGCTGAAGTTTTGGCATGGGGTATCGCTATTCCATCGCCTATACCTGTTGTACTTTGCTCTTCTCTTTTTAATATGGCATCCTTAAAGGCACGGCTGTCATTTAGTTTGCCGGCTTTATCAAGCACTGCAACCAGCGTATCAATCGCATCGCTTTTTTGCGTTCCTGCTATGGAAAGTTCAATTGTTTGCAATGTCAGCAATTCTGTAATTCTCATGTTTTTTCCCCCTTACGCTTTTTTTTCTATTTTGATTTGGCTAAGAAGCTGCTGAACTTTATCATCTGTACATAAACCGATTGAAAAGGCAGTCGCGCTTCCTGCAGCTGTGCTGTATTGAAAGGCAGCAGCGGGATCTTTTGTTTTCTGATACGCTGATAAAAATCCTGCCACCATGGAATCTCCTGCACCGACGGAGCTTTTTACTTCACCTTTTGGCACCTCGGCAAAAAGAGTCAGTTCACTATTTACATATACCGCTCCTTCTCCCGCAAGAGACACAATCACATGTTTTGCTCCCAGCTCAACCAGCTGCTTGGCATAATGGGCAGCTTGTTTCTTGCTGATAATGTCTGCCTGAAAGAACTGTCCCAGCTCATGGTGGTTAGGTTTGATTAAAAAAGGCTGATAGTGCAGGATCTTCTTCAGCAGTTCACCTTCAGCATCCACTACGAATTCTGTTTTTTGCTCCTTGCAAAGCTGAATCAGTTCTTCATAGGTTTGTTCAGAGAGGGATGAAGGAATACTGCCCGCAAGCACCAGCATATCTCCTTCCGACAGGCTGCGGATTTTGCTTATAAGATTGTTGTATTCAGTACTTGAAATATCCGGGCCTTTGGCATTAAATTCTGTTTCCTGCTCAGCTTTCAGCTTTACGTTTATCCTTGTGTCAGCGGCAACCTTTACAAATGAAGTTTGAATGCCTTCTGCTATTAAAGCGTTTTCGATGAATTCCCCGGTAAAGCCTCCTATAAAGCCGAGTGTTCTGCTTTCAACTCCCATGGCGTTCAAGACTCTTGAAACATTGATTCCTTTTCCGCCGGGAAATTTCGCTTCGCTGGTCGTACGGTTTAGTTTTCCCAATGAAACATTGTCAGCCTCTATCATGTAGTCGAGGGACGGATTAAGAGTGAGTGTGTAAATCATGTTGTCACAACCTTTATATTCGTTTTACTGGAATATTGTTCTTTTACGTCTTCTTCCAGATTATTTGTTAAAATAACCGCTTCCTGAAGGTCAGCAATTTTTGCAAACGATATTTCAGAAAACTTTGTGCTGTCTGCGAGGATAAAAGCTTCACTGGACAGTTGAATGGCTCTCTGCTTGATCATTGCCTCTTCCTGGTCAGGGGTAGTGTAGCCAAACTGTGGATGAATTCCATTTACTCCCATAAAGCACTTATCAAATCTATATTGTTCCAAGCTTGATAGAGCACCTCTGCCGATGACTGCTTTTGTTGTCTGCTTGGCAAATCCGCCAAGAAGATAGGTGGGAATGTTCTTCTCCATCAGAATGGGAAGGTGCATTAAGCCGTTTGTCACAACGACGATATCCTTTACGGATAGCTGCTCAATCATTTCCAAAACTGTTGATCCCGCATCCAGGTAAATGCTGTCACCATCTTGAACTAAATCTGCGGCAAGTTGAGCAATAAGCTTCTTCTCATGAAGGTTTTTGGCTGATTTTTCAATCATGCTCGGCTCCTGCAGTTTTCCTTGCAGTTTTGAAGCGCCGCCATGAATTCTTTTTAAATATCTGCCTTCTTCCAGCTGAGTTAAATCGCGTCTGATAGTAGACTCAGACGTATTCGTTATATCAACAAGTTCATTTATTTTAACAACATTTCTTTCTTTGATTAATTGCAAAATCAGATTGTGGCGTTCAGGGGTCAGCAACTCCTCAGCCTCCATTCTTGTCTTGTATCTATATTCTCATTGTAGTGTAATCGGTTTCAAAAAGCAATCATTTTCTATCATAATCAGTCATAAACGTTCAAAACTAACCACATGAGGTCGGTTCTGCCATAAGAAAATAACAATAGGGCAACAATAAGAGGAAGGGCTTGAACTTTTTCTGACAGCCCATAATAAATTTTTAATTAAAAAATCTTGAAATTGAAGGATTAAATTCATGTAATAAGGGAAAAGGAATGAATGACAACTATCATTTAAACTACTTTTACTAAATTGAACAGCGAGGATAAAAAATGATAACCTTTGACTTTGAAAAAGCAGAAATTCACTTTCTCGACCTATTCGGACCCCCAGCACAACATATTTCACGACTTAGCTTTCATTCCAAACAAATCAGCTATTCAGCTGCTTTTTTCAGTATTGTTGGTGAGGACCATGATGGTCATGGATATATAGAAGAAGCAATACAGCGAGGCGCTAAAACGATCATCGGTACAGATCTGAGTGTTTTGCGAAAATTGAGTGCAATGTATCAGCATTGTACATTTTTGGCAGTAGAAAATGTCAGAAAAGCGATGGCACAGATGGCCAAGATTTTTTATGAGCATGCAGATGCCTCTCTTAAAACAATTGGCGTTACAGGGACAAACGGAAAAACAACAGTAGCTGCCTATACAAGGTCCCTGCTGACACTTCTCGGACTTCCCTCCGGATCCATCGGCACCACTGGAATTTGGTCCTCAAAACAAAAACTTAATTATAAAAAGAGTACTCCGACTACTCCTGAATCCATCGATCTGCACAGGATCTTTCAAGATCTTTATAATAGAGGAGACAAAGCTGCAGCTATGGAGGTGTCTTCCATTGCCCTCGATCAGCTGCGAGTGGAAGGCATAACCTTTGATGTTGCCATCCATACAAATCTTTCAGAGGAACATTTGGAATATCATAAAACGTTTGAGAATTATAAACAGTGCAAGCTGAAACTGTTTCATCAGGCGAAGCATGCGGTTGTAAATCTGGATGATCATGAAATGGGTAAAATGCTTTCTCATACATTTAATGGACCTGCTTATACATATGCTATTCATAATGAGCTTGCAGATCTCCTGGCGAAAGATATCACTTACAGTGAAAAGGGGACAAGCTTTCAATTATTGTTCAATGGCTATCCGTACCAGGCGTCCGCACCTATTTTTGGAGAATATAATGTCTGCAATCTCCTTGCAGCCATCTGCACAGCTTTGCACCTTGGCTTTCAAATGGAGGAAATTACAGCTGTTCTTCCTTACCTGGAAGGACCTGAAGGAAGGTTTGAAGTTCTGGAGGGACCGGAACAAAGGCGGATTATCCTTGATTACGCCCATACACCTGTAGCCCTGACAAGATTAGTGGAAGAAGTAAAAAAGCTCTCTTATAACAGACTGATTGTGATGATTGCAGGAATTGGAATCAGGGACTTTAATAAGATGCCAAAAATGGCAGCTGCCATTGAAGGAAAAGCTGATGAAATTGTGGTCACTGTTGATCATCCCGGCTATCATGATCCAAAACTGATCATTGATCAGGTGAAAAAAGGATTTAATAACCCCAATGCTGTTAATATACACCAAACATTAACAAGAGAAATAGGTGTCATTAAAGCACTGAATTTAGCAGGTCCAAACGACATCATCCTGTTGACAAGCGGCTGTATAAATGGGGCGCAAATCGTGAAGGGACAGGAGGTTCCTCACTCTGATGAAGCCATTATTCAAGAGTATTTTGCATTAAACCCGGCCTGAACAGAAGGGTTCTAATAGAAGCTGATTTGGAGTCTGTCCCGATTAGCTGCAGCAATGCAGCTGGCCGGGGCAGACTTTTCATGTGGATTGAAATGCTGATGTGCACAGATGTTTCAACACGAGATAATCCCCGCTTACCCAAAGGGTGCTGGCCGGGCAGCACCTTCCCATCTCCTTCTTTAGTTAGTACAAAAGGCAGAATTGAACATTTAGCAATACATGCAACCAATACCTGATCTGAAATTTCATAATGAATTCTTCTCTTTCAAAAAAATTCTACAATTTTCCTGTTTTTATAGTAAAATTGTCCAGTGAAAGAGGTGGAAATCAACTATGCTTTACAGCTATCATTTATTTATTCTGCTGCTGATTGCAATTACCATTGATCTTCTGTTTAACAGCAAGTACTTCAATCAGCGTCGCTGTCTGATTTACTGCTTTTTATTTTACTGTATATTGGTGCAGAAAGAAGTATTTGGTCCAATTTATATGTTTGCTGGTCATCCTACTGTCAATGTCCTTGAATTGATTCAGCCCCTACCCCTATATTTTTTCAGAGAGTGGTTTGTCTTGCTGGAAGCGGGAGCACCGTATGGACCGCTTTGGCTGGCGATAAGGATGACGTTAGCGAAAAGTTTGCTGCTTATGCCTTTTGGAGCCTTTCTGTTTTATTTGTTTCATCTCCGAAGTTTTTCAAAAGGAATTGGTCTCATAATCGTAACTGGAGTCCTTCTGGAAGCGGCACAGCTGCTTACATCTTTATATGGTATGATTCCGTACAGAATCTTTCGGACGGATGATATTCTGCTTTATACTGCCGGAGCTGGAATTGCTTACTATCTGTCCGGTAAGCTGCATTCCTTATTCTTGTCCATGATGAGAGAGGAAGAAGCTAAGCGGGAAATGAGAGAACAAGAAGTATAAATTTTAAAGGTCTCTGAATCTGGTCTCGTCATAAGGCATGCTGACTGACGGGACTGATACGATCTCCTCTTCAGGGTATCTGAATGCTGAAAGTTTGTTTCCGAACACTGCCCCAGTGTCAATATTCACTGTGCGGTTAAGGAATCTGGCTTCTTTTACAGGCGTATGTCCGTACACAATCCATCTGCTTCCCTGATAGTGGAGTGCCCAATCCCTTCGCTCAGGCCTCCCATCCGGAAGTGCTTTTCCGGTTATATCTCCATAAAGGACAAAGTCTTTTACCCGCTTGTTGTGTTTTCCAATAAAATCCTCTCTGATCCCAGCATGTACAACAATGAGCTGACCGTCATCAAGAAGGTGATAGAGAGGGGCATTTTCGTAGAGCCATTGAAAGGTGCCGGAAATCTTTTGCTGTTCCTCTTGATTCAGCGCCTCATATTCTTCCACTGTGGTTTCAAGGCCATGTGTAATTTGCACTTTATTGCCCAAAAAATAGCGATAAAGCTTATTACAGTGATTGCCCGGTGCATAAAAGGCCTTTTTCTTCTTAACAAGTTCAGCAACAGATTCTATTACTTTCAGCGATTTTGGCCCCCTGTCTGTTAAATCTCCTACAAAGGCAAGCAATCTTCCATCGGGATGCAGGGGAATACCGCTCTCCCAGGAGTAGCCCAGTTTTTCTGTCAGCAGCTTGTATTCATCAAAGCAGCCATGTATATCTCCTATAATATCAAGCATCAAGATAAAACCTCCCAAACAATTCATGCAACTAGTTGCACATTTTTTTTGAATATGTCATGATGTGATGTGGATTTTTTCAATAGTGCTGTAATCATTATCAAAATGGGTAACATTACATAGTAAAATCATAACCGAGATAGAGTACAGATAAACATGGTTCATTAGAGGAGGAATCGGCATTGTTACTTGTAAAAGATGATATTTTAACAGACGAAGGGGAACTTGCTGTCAAGGCACTTCATGAAGAAAATCTTCATGAATTCAGAAGACACTATCTGGAACATCATCCCTATGATCAGGCAAGGCTTTTCATACTCCTATCTGCAAAAGAAAGGGAAATGCTTTATCAATACCTTTCGCCAGGGGAAATGGCGGAGATTTTTGAAAACATAGAAGAGGAAGAGCATCCGTACGAAACTTATCTCGCTGAAATGAACCCATCATTTGCTGCTGATATGTTTGCTGAGATGTATACAGATGATGCAGTTGATGTGTTAAATGAGCTGGATAAAGCGCAGGCCGCCAGCTATTTGTCACTGATGAACAAAAAAGCAGCCTCTGAAATTCGTGAGCTGCTCCACTACGAGGAATCCACTGCCGGAAGCATTATGACAACCGAGTTCATTACAATTTCCGCACAGCAGAATGTGGGCGCTGCGATGGAAATTCTCAAAGCGGAGGCACCTGATGCCGAAACGATTTACTATATTTACGTCACTGATGGGGATAAAAAGCTGGCAGGAGTCGTCTCTTTGAGAGATTTAATCATCTCGTCTGATCACACACTCATCAGCGATATCATGAATGAGCGGGTCTATTCTGTTTCTGTAGCGGATGATCAGGAGGATGTGGCAAGGCGTATGAGAGATTATAATTTTCTCGCTTTGCCGGTTGTTGATTTTCAGCAGCATATTCTAGGCATCATAACAGTAGATGATATTGTAGATGTTATTGATGAAGAAGCTTCAGAGGATTATTCAAGGCTTGCTGCTGTCCCTGATGTGGATACAGCGGACAGGGGCCCTTTTTCTGCGGCAAAGAAAAGGCTGCCATGGCTGATTATTTTGCTGTTCCTTGGCATGCTGACCGCAAGCTTAATCGGTCGCTTTGAAGCGACGCTCGAGCAGGTTGCCATACTTGCGGTATTTATCCCGCTGATTGCTGGAATGGCCGGCAACACGGGTACTCAGGCGCTGGCTGTTGCAGTGAGAAGAATTGCGCTTGGAGATACCACGGAAGAAAAAAAATCAAAAATCCTTTTGAAGGAAGCAGGAACCGGGCTTATAACCGGAACCATTTGCGGAATCGTTGTGACCATTACTGTGTTTATCTGGCATGGCCAGATTTTTCTTGGTCTGCTTGTCGGCATTTCCATTTTTGCGACACTAACGGTTGCAACGGTTGCAGGCGCGTTTATCCCTTTGCTTATGCATAAATTCAACATTGACCCTGCTGTTGCTTCCGGCCCGTTCATTACAACGATTAATGACATTATCAGCGTCTTAATTTATTTTGGGATGGCTACTATGTTTATGCAGTATTTACTATAAAAGAGGAGGTACAATAGATGGAACATGGAGCATCTGTGGCTTCTCTAGTTATTGTCATCGTGATTGCACTGCTGACTCCGATTCTTATGCATCGTTTCCGCCTGAATTTTATGCCGGTTGTTGTAGCAGAAATTCTGATGGGGCTGATCATCGGTAAAAGCGGATTGAATCTAGTGGAAGAAGATATGTGGCTTGAAACTCTTTCAATGCTCGGATTTATTTTTCTGATGTTTCTGAGCGGATTGGAAATCGATTTCACAGCCTTTTCAAAAGGCAGGAAGAAAGAAATGCTTCCAAATGGCAGACCTGCCCCAAATACCTTTGCCGCGGCAACTCTCGTCTTTCTTGGCATTTTTATTTTATCATTGGTTTTGTCGCTTTTGTTAGTTGCTGCCGGATTTATTGAAAATGCTTTTCTGATGACGCTTGTGATTTCCACCGTTTCTCTTGGAGTTGTTGTTCCAACTTTAAAGGAAGCGGGAATTATGAAAAGAAATATCGGCCAGATTATTTTGCTGGTCGCAGTCATTGCCGACCTGGTCACCATGATTCTGCTGGCTGTTTTCGCTTCTGTTTATGGAAACGGGGAAAGCAACATATGGCTGCTGCTTGTTTTATTTGGAGCAGGAGTTGCATTTTATTTAATCGGAAAGATTTATAAAAACCGTAAATTTCTCAAGACGATGTCCAAGGGAACAGTCCAGATTGGGACGAGAGCTGTGTTTGCCCTGATCATTGTTCTTGTGGCCATTTCTGAAACGATAGGAGCAGAAAATATTCTCGGCGCTTTTCTTGCGGGTGTACTCGTGTCTCTTCTGTCGCCAAACAAAGAGATGGTTCAAAAGCTTGATTCTTTCGGCTATGGCTTTTTAATTCCGATCTTTTTTGTCATGGTAGGAGTGAAACTGAATATTTGGGAATTATTTGATGATCCGCAAATACTCTTGCTGATTCCAATGCTGTTTCTTGCTCTGCTGCTGTCAAAGGTACTTCCAAGCCTGCTGCTCATTCGCTGGTTTGGCAGAAATACAGCTCTGGCTTCGGGTATTCTTCTGACCTCTACGTTATCTCTGGTCATTGCCGCTGCTGCCATTGGTGAAAATGTGGGCGTCATCGATTCAACAATGTCAGGTGTATTGATCCTTGTAGCCGTCCTGACATGCATCATCACTCCGATAGGCTTTAAAAAATTGTTTCCCGCAAGTCTGCTTGCTGAAGAAAAACAGGTGATCACGTTTGTCGGCGCCAATCAGATGACTTTGCCGGTTACAAGGGATCTGAATGAAGACATGTTTCAGGTGAAAATTTTTCATACTTATCAGGATAAAGCGGATGTTTCTCTGTCACATTCCCTATTTGCCATTCAAGATCTGCCGGACTATGAGCTGAAAACACTGGAGGCCAATGGTGTATTTAAAACGGATATCCTTGTAGCAGGAACAGGAAATGAGGATGATAATGCAGCAATTGCTCTCCTGGCCAAAGAGCTCGGCGTAAAAAGAGTGATATCAAGTATTGACTCTCCAGAGCTGGAACAAAAAATGAAGGAGAAACATATTGACGTTTTTTCCGTGATGTTATCAGCCCAGACTCTTCTCAGAGCCCTTATTGAAACGCCGGGTGCTGTCAGCATCCTCACAAATAAGGACACAGCCTTACAGCAGGTAAGCCTTTATAACAGCAGATATGAAGGCATGATGCTCAGGCACTTTCCGTTCACTGGTGATGTCATCTTAGTAAGAATTTTCAGGGGTGATGAATCACTGGTTCCCCACGGAGATACAAGGCTTTTGAGCGGAGACAGACTGATTTTAACAGGAACCGCTGAGTATGTAAGAGAGCTGAAAAAGGAGTTAGAAAGAGGCCGTCCTTGATTCTGATATTCTATATGGTAAGATAAACTTATGAAATAAAATACTGCTGTTTACCACTAGGGGAGCCCTTGCAAAGGGCTGAGATGAAAGCACTACTTTCAGACCCTCATAACCTGATCTGGTTCATACCAGCGTAGGGAAGTGGCAGGCTGAAACTGTTTGTGACCAGCCTCAACCACTTTTCTTCTGCTGAAAAGTGGTTTTTATTTTGGGAAAAATCCGGCTCATGCCCAATTATAGAGGAGGAAATTACATGTCTTTTTCAGCACTTTGCAGAGAGCATGCAGATCAATGGTGGGAAGGAAGCTTTCAGCATCCATTTGTACAGGGAATAGGGAGCGGAGAGTTGTCTCTGGAATCCTTTAAATATTATGTCATGCAGGATTCTTACTATCTTGCTCATTTTGCAAAAATCCAGTCATTTGGAGCAGCCCATGCTAAAGATCTTCATACGACTAACAGGATGGCCATTCATGCGCAAGGTACATATGAAGCAGAAATGGCGCTGCATAAGAGCTTTTCTGTCCTTTTGAACATTACAGAAGATGAGGTCAAGTCTTTCAGGCCGGCTCCAACTGCTTACGCTTATACTTCGCATTTATACAGAGCAGCTATGAGCGGTGACCTTGGTAATATCATTGCAGCACTGCTCCCTTGCTATTGGCTGTATCTGGAAGTAGGGGAAAGGCTGAAACATGAAAAACCGGAAAGCGAAGTTTATCAGGAATGGATCTCAGCCTACAACGGCGACTGGTTCAGGGAATTAGTAGAAGAACAGATTCAGAGATTGGATGAATTAGCTGAAAAAGCTGGGCCTGAGCAAAAGCAGGAAATGATGGAGTATTTCTGGCTGAGCAGCTATTATGAATATTATTTCTGGGAAATGGCCTATAAACGCGAAGGCTATAATTTGACTGAAGAAGGACCAGTGAATACAGTTCTATGAAACTGCATGTCATAACAGATGGAAAGAAAAGCATCAAGGAATTGGCAGAGATTATTTTAAGTATTCACAACGAAATTGATTACATTCACATCAGGGAACGCGGCAAGAGTGCCGGTGAGCTTTCAAAGCTTCTTTTTACATTGAATGAGCTTGATGTTCCATCTGGGAAGCTGATTATGAATGACAGGCTTGATGTTGCACTGCTGCACGGTTTGCGGGGCATTCAGCTTCCTCACCACAGCTTTTCTCCGGAGCAAGTGAGACAGATGGTCCCTCACATGAAAATAGGGAGTTCAGTCCACAGCATGAAGGAGGCTGAGGCTGCTG
Source organism: Metabacillus lacus (assembly GCF_009674805.1). Taxonomy (GTDB): domain Bacteria; phylum Bacillota; class Bacilli; order Bacillales; family Bacillaceae; genus Metabacillus_C; species Metabacillus_C lacus. Next base: position 25,061 of record NZ_WKKI01000042.1, read on the forward strand.
AGAAGGCTGGTGCAGATTATCTTCTGTTCGGTCATATCTACTCTACAGGCTCTAAAGAAAATATACAGCCGCGCGGACTGAAGCAGCTTATGGAGCTGAGCAGTGCAGTTGAAATCCCTGTGGTGGCAATCGGGGGAATATCACCCGAAAAGATAAAAGAAGTGAAAGCAGCAGGTGCAGACGGAATTGCTGTGATGTCTTATGTGTTTTCTGCAGGAAATCCCTCTAAGGCTGTACAGTCCCTGAGAGAGGAGATGGAAAAGCTTGAACAACAATCATACATTTGAAGTTTGTATTATCGGCGGCGGCGTGATTGGTTTGTCAATTGCTTATTACCTTGCCAGAGAAGGCGTGAAGGCTGCTGTTTTTGAAAAAGATGTAACAGCTTCAAAGGCTTCCAGTGCAGCTGCAGGAATGCTCGGTGCGCATTCCGAGCTATCAGGCAGCCCTCAATACAGGGAGTTTGCTTTGAGCAGCCAGGCAGAATACACTTCCCTGGCTGAAGAACTTTATGAATTGACAGGCATTGACATTGAGCTTGTTAACAAAGGGATGCTGAAGCTTGCGGCAAGTGAAAAGGAACTGCATGACCTGAAAAGGCAAGTTCTGCTTCACAACAGCCTTTCACTTTTGAGTGCTCAGGAAACTTCTGAAATGGAGCCCTATCTTTCTAAGGAAACACTGGGCGGGTTGTATATTCCCGGGGACGGACACGTAGAGCCGCAAAAGCTTGCAGCTGCATTCAAACGGGCTGCCGTCTCCATGGGAACAGAGATTTTTGAGCATACTTCTGTCCTTTCAATTGATGAACAAAAAAATAGGCTTGTCACGGACAGAGGTTCATTTTCTTTTCGCAAGCTGGTGATTGCCGGAGGAGTATGGAGCGGCTTATTTACTCAAAAGCTTGGTATTTCTGAAACGTTTTATCCTGTAAAGGGTGAATGTTTCTCTGTTATGCCGCCTGCAAAGGTTCTGACAAAAACAATATTTTATGATGAATGCTATCTTGTTCCCAAGCGTGATGGCAGAATAGTAGTGGGCGCCACGATGGTCCCGAATGATTGGAATACTGATGTTTCTGCCGGGGGAATCAGTTTTCTCGCAGAAAAGCTGAAAGCCGTTTTTCCAGAGCTGGCAGCCTGTCCTATTAGAACATTCTGGGCCGGACTCAGGCCGCAGAATACAAGAAAGATGCCGCTGATTACCGAGCATCCTGAAAACAGAAATCTGCTTATAGCAGCCGGACATTATCGAAACGGCATCCTCCTTGCCCCGGGTACAGGACAGTATATAAGAGATTTAATCTTGGAAGTTCCGGGGAGAAAGCATGCTGAGGATTTTTGCTTAAAAAAGAATGTGGGGGTTCAAGCATGAACATAGTTGTAAACGGAGAGGCAATAACTCTGCCTGAGCATGTTTCAACGGCAAAAAATTTGCTGGAGCATTTTCAGCTGGAAGACAGAATTGCCATTATTGAGCGCAATGCGGAAATAGTAGATAAGAACGCTTATGATTCTACTGTTCTGTCAAACGGAGACAAAATAGAAATTGTTCATTTTGTAGGAGGAGGATAATATATGTTGAAAATAGCTGATAAAGAATTTGCATCAAGACTGCTGCTCGGAACGGGTAAGTACCCAAGCTTTGACATACAGCGGGAGGCAGTTGCTGTGTCAGAGGCGGAAATTCTGACATTTGCAGTTAGAAGAATGAACATCTTTGAGGCGTCTCAGCCTAATTTTCTTGAACAGCTGGATTTAAAGAAATACACGCTGCTGCCTAATACTGCGGGAGCTAAAACTGCTGAGGAAGCAGTCAGGATTGCCAGGCTGGCAAAGGCGTCAGGCCTGTGTGATATGATAAAAGTAGAAGTGATCGGATGCAGCAGATCTTTGCTGCCTGATCCTGTTGAGACGTTGAAAGCAAGTGAAATGCTGCTGGAAGAAGGCTTTATTGTTCTTCCTTACACCTCGGATGATGTAGTGTTGGCGAGGCGCCTGGAGGAATTGGGTGTTCATGCAATCATGCCGGGTGCTTCGCCGATTGGCTCCGGACAAGGCATTCTCAATCCTTTAAATCTTTCCTTCATCATTGAACAGTCAAAGGTGCCGGTTATTATTGATGCGGGGATAGGATCTCCGTCAGATGCGGCTCTTGCCATGGAACTCGGAGCTGATGGAGTTCTGCTGAACACTGCTGTTTCTGCAGCCAGTGACCCTGTAAAAATGGCTTCTGCGATGAAGCTGGCAATTGAGGCGGGCAGACTCGGCTATGAAGCGGGCAGGATTCAAAAGAAAGATTATGGAGTGGCAAGCAGTCCAGGAGAAGGAATGATGACCACTTAATGGAACGTTATTCAAGACAGGTCCTGTTCTCTCCTATTGGAGAGGAGGGCCAAGTAGCCCTAGCGAGTAAGCATGCAGTCATTGCAGGAGCCGGAGCTCTTGGGACAGGCAGCGCGGAAATGCTTGCGAGGGCAGGAGTCGGCAAACTGACTGTCATTGACAGGGATTATGTAGAATGGAGCAACCTTCAAAGGCAGCAGCTTTATACAGAGCTGGACGCAAGGGACAGGCTGCCAAAAGCAGCTGCAGCAGAAAAGAGACTTCGGGAAATCAATTCTGAGATAGAAGTATACGGCTTGATTGAAGACATTACGGCGTTGAATGCAGAAAATCTGATCGGTGGCGCTGATGTGCTGATTGATGCTACAGATAACTTTGATACGCGCTTTATATTGAATGATGTCAGCCAAAAGCTGGGTATTCCATGGATCTATGGCGGCTGTGTCGGAAGCTATGGGATGTCCTACTCTATTCTTCCTGAAAAATCGCCCTGCCTGCACTGTTTATTAAAGCAGCTTCCCATGGAAGGCTACACTTGCGATACGGTCGGCATTATATCGCCCGCAGTGGGAATGACGACTGCTTATCAAACTGCAGAAGCTCTGAAAATACTATCTGGTAACACAGATCAGCTAAGATCTAAGCTGGTTTCATTTGATCTCTGGCACAATCAGCATACAAGCATCAATATCGATAAGCTGAAAGATCCTGCTTGTACAAGCTGTGGAGAAAATCGTGTTTATCCGTATTTAAATTATGAAAATGCAACAAAAACAGCTGTACTTTGTGGAAGAGATTCTGTTCAAATCAGGCCTGGCAGCAAGAGGGACATTGATTTTGCAAAGCTTGCCGAGGCCATTGCCGAGAGCGGGGGAGAAGCATCAGCCAATCCTTATCTGCTGTCAGTGGCAATAGATGGCTTTCGAATGGTTGTGTTTAAGGATGGAAGAGCTTTGATACATGGAACAAAGGATGTATCTGCAGCTAAAAATCTATATTACCGGTATTTAGGCTAAAGAAAGGCTGCCCCAGGCGGCCTTCTTTTTTTACGATTTAAATTGCCTGCGCAAATTTGGTTTGCAGCCTATACCCGCAAAAACAGGCATGTCTGTTCTTTATGCGATAAATTCCTGTGACGTTTTGCCAGTCATGAACCTTGTTTTGCTGCATACATTTTATGTAGAGTGCCCTAAAGAACAGGAGGTAGGCGAATTATGAGCAACAACAATAATGAACTGGGCAGGCAGCCCCTCATGTACATTGTCCAGCCAGAATACCAGAAGATAGACCCCGACATGCAATCGGTTGTGATAAAAAAGAAAAAGCAGAAAAAGTCAGCGGATACAAAGAGTCAGGAAACTGAAAAAGAAGCAGCAGCTGTGGTAAAAGAAGCTGTGGTGGCTGCAGCTGAACCGGAAGCCGCTGCATTGCCAGTGCCGGAAGAAGCTGTAGAAGCTGCAGAAGCCGGTTCCTTCGCGGCAGAACAAGAAAACCGTAATGAAGATAAGGTCCTTGCAGATGCCGAGACTGAACGAAGAGAAAGGATCTCCAAACGAAAAGGAGAGAGAAACAGAAAGCCTCTTCATACAATGAGTGTACTTGAAAAAATAGATTTCTTTGCAAAGCTTCCCGTAAACATGCCGCGTACGCTGTGCCAAATTGAGACTGAATCAGAAATTTTAAGAGGAATTATTCTTTCCGAAGAAAACGGTGAAGTTACAATTAGAAACGTCAAGTCTTCTCAGCAGGAAGTGCTCAAAGCTGAAGAAATTAAGGCAATTAATTTACTGGGATTTTAAAAAGGTTAGACTCATCTGTCTAACCTTTTTAAGGTTGATGCTATATGTGCCGATAGGTGTTCGTGGGCCGGCTTTGCTTTTCTTTATTGACTAGCAGGCCGGCAGGAAGTCGGACAGTCATGCGTTGCCACAGGACGTGGCGCTCTTAGCGTGACTTCCTTTTTACTATGGCTCCGCTTTTCTACATTGTCCAGCTCCAGGCGCCAGCGGCTCGAGGTCATAAGCTGTCTTGGCCAAAAGGTCAAAGAGCGACCTTCCGTCCAAGCCATCTTATGCTTGTCGCCGCTGTGCGGGCGCCTTCCGCTTTTCTACATTGTCTAGCTCCAGGCGCCAGCGGCTCGAGGTCATAAGTCATCTTGGTCAAGAGGTCAAAGAGCGACCTCATGTCCAAGCTGCCTTATGCTTGTCGCCGCTGAGCAGGCGCCTTCCGCTTTTCTACATTGTCCAGCTCCAGGCGCCAGCGGCTCGAGGTCATAAGCCAATCCGGCCTGAAGGTTAAAGAACAACCTTCATTCCGACTCGTCTTATGCTTGTCAGGGCTG
>NZ_WKKI01000043.1 GCF_009674805.1 Metabacillus lacus
TAAGGCTTCTAACCGTCGGTGCAACGGGATAGCCTAATCCATAACTAGCGGTTACGCTGGTGTTCTTAGGAATCCCCCACTTCAAACAGCTCGCAAGAGCAGTTAAGTGGCGGGTAGTTCAAAATGTCAATTACTTTGTGGTTTCCTCTTGCCATCTATATAGGATGGATGCCTATACAGCTTTTGCAGATACTCGCTGGTATCGGCAGCTTTATCGTGTGTATTTAATTTTTGGTACAGCTCGTACATGTACTTCAAGTACCTGGATGGGAAAATGAACTCGGTTATAAGGAATTAAGCGATTAAATGTGCTGGGTTCATCGGCTTCTCTCAGAAAAAACGAAAACATTCTTTTGAAGGTTAACTAACAATGTTGGGGCATATAAAGTTCTTCTCCAGCATAAAATTATATTTTTATAATTTTCAAAAAGTTGTATCATGCGTCGCTTTTGGAAAGTATGATAGAATAAATACTTTTTGAAAGGATATGGATATGGGCTTATTGCATGATATCAACGAATCAAATTTCAAAGCCGCCTTGGATCAAGTTAAAAAAGCCGGATTTCCGCAAAAAGAAGCATACCGGCTGGAGGTGCTGAAGAAAGCCGAGAACCTCCTTCACTCTTCAGATGGTATGTATATTCTTCTTCAATACGCGCCTTACTTTGATGAAGCTCATCTCTTTCTGGGCCGGCCTTGGGAGGACATGCAGAAGCTGCAGCCTTCACTTGTCAGAGGCACACTTGAAGCAGGTGGAACCTCTTCAATCTTTGAATTTCTAAGTAATTTGAGGCTGTTGGCCATTGCACTGGGTACATGCAAGTCTGAAACTTTCTCCAAAGTCGCAGCACAAAATTATTTGAATGATGTTGTGGCACTTAATTTTGATGTTCTTTATCCTAATGAAACAGAGGAGGGACGGGTTAAAAGCTGCAATCCGCTGATATTCCGCCTTTTTCAGTTCTTGTCAAACTATTTATCGCCACAGGCACTATTTGAAAAAATAACAGCTGAAATAGAAAAACTCTCAGTTCAGCGTCCCCTGACAATTGATAAAATTCTAACTTTAATTTCTTCAGGTAGGAACCTATCCCAACAGCATGCTATTCATGAAGGTGAGTTTGTGTACTACCGCTGCGCTGCGACGGTAAGTTCTGCAGATTATAAAGACTTATCAGCTCAAGAGCTTGTAAGGGAAGCTTGTTTTCAGCGGATGCTGATGAATAGAACAGGCATCGTATCAAATAGATATGTTCTTGTTCTGATTGAGATGCAGAAAAGAGATGTGAGCCTGCTGCCATATGGTCTGGGCTTGGGTGAAAAGGGATATCGTGCATATTTTCAGCATGAAACTCTTTTTCAAACATTATTAAGCAGCTGTTTGACCTCTGAAACACGTCAGGCATTATACGGATTCAATCAGCTTTTAGAAAGAGATATTTTTTCAGAAAATGTGATACAGGCTTTGAAAACTTTGGTGAATGCTGATTATTGTGAGGAAGCAAGAAGTACTCTTGATTGTAATAACGAGGAAGTAAGCAGGGCAAAGGCAGTGTCAGGTATACTTCATCTGCTAGGCATGCCGCTTGGTGCCGGTCAGGGGAATAATCCTGTCTGTCAGTCAACCAGGGCGCTTAGCTACTGGGCCCAGGAAAATCCTGCTTATTTGCTGAACATCTATCTTGCTGCGTTAGTAAAGGGTGAAATAGAGATTTCATACGAAGACAAGATCATTTCTTCAGGAAGTCTTTCTTTATATCAGCTGAATCATGATATCCCGCTGGATCCGGTTTCAATGATTTTGATTCCTCATCTACACGCCATTTATGAGGAAATGCTGAAAGTGACGGAAAACGTGAATGAAGATGTTCATAAATGGATTAATCCTGCATTTTACGGAGCAGGGGTACTAAAGGGTTTTGCCAGCTCTGTTCATCATCCGTCCTTTCTGCCGCTTTTTTACCTGCATTATCATTATTATAATGAATATACCAAAATCTCCTTGCCCCAGCCTGCGGGTGTCATGCTGAAAGACCGCAACGAAAGGATACTTGGTGCTCATGCCGTCTTAATACAGCGGGTCAGCCTGGATCCAGAAGGGCTGGCAAGAGTATACTTTTATAACCCAAATAATGACAGTAAGCAAACCTGGGGCAGCGGAATTGAAACCAGTGTCACAGGAAACGGAGAACTGCCTGGTGAATCATCACTTCTCTTCGACCAATTCGCCTCTTGTCTCTATGCCTTTCATTATCCTCAATAGTGGAGTCTGGCACCAGAAAAAAGCATACGGAAGGCTTCCGTATGCTTTTTTATATTTTTATTAGACGCCTGTTTCTCCAGCAGGCACTGGTTTCTTTTCCAATGCTTTATGTCCGCTGTTAAACATATATACAAGCCCGAAGCTGAGGAAAAGGATCACTGCACCCAGCATATACGGGAAGTTAATATTAATGTCAAATAAAATTCCTGCAAGAGCTGGTCCAAACATATTGCCGATGCTCATATACATATTGTTCATCCCGGCAACAAATCCTTGTTCATTGCCTGCCATTTTAGAAAGCAGCGTATTTAATGCAGGTCTTACAAGTGAAGTGGCAGTGAAGAAAATGACCGTGACGCCAAGGATGCTCCAGAATGAGCCTGCCATCAGCATGAATACCATTGAAATGGAAGAAGCGATAAAGGTCCAGTACATTACTTTCACTTCTCCGAATCTTGTCAGCAGTTTGTCAACCACCATAGATTGAATGAAAACGCCGACTAGAGCACCCGCAGTGATAACGATCGAAATGTCTTTTGGTGTAAAAGCAAATTTCTGATCTACGAAAAGGCCGAAGATGGCTTCAAAATTTGCAAGGCCGAACGTCATGGTGAATACAAGAATCAGCAGCATAAAATATGGAGCTTTAAAGGAGCGCTTCATTTGAAGGAGCATATTTTCCTTTTTGCGCTGAGAGGACCGTGCTGCCTCCATTGTTTCTTTGGAAAGTGTTTCCGGAAGCAATAAAATGGATAACACCGTAGCAACTGCAGCGATTCCCGCAGATGAGTAAAAAGGTACTCTCAAAGAGATTTCAGCAAGAAAGCCGCCGATCCCGGGTCCAATGACAAAGCCTAGGGACATACAGGCACCAAGCAGACCCATTCCTTTTCCGCGTTCTTCTTCGGTAGTAATATCTGCTACATAAGCCATCATTGGAGGAACCATAAAGGCTGCCCCTACACCGCCAAGAAGTCTGGAGACATACAGCATCCACATTTCTGTTCCAACTGCAAAGATAAGCTGTGAGAGTGTAAAGAAAAACAGTCCAGTAATGATTGGAATACGTCTTCCATATTTATCGGAAATTTCACCTGCGACTGGAGAAAACAAAAATTGAGTTAGTGCAAAGACAGCTACAAGGTAGCCCATTGTCTGGCCGCCAGCATTAAATTCCCTCAGGAAAACCGGAAGAACAGGAATGATTAAACCTATTCCTACCATGGCAATAAACATATTCAGCATTAATACTGCCAGCGACACTTTATTCTTTTTTAAAGACATTTCTTTCCCCTCTTTCACGGGTTTAAAATTCTTTCCCATCAGAGCATTTTACTACTCCTGCCTTTGGAATTCAAGCACTATGCAGTTAGATTTTGTTGTAAGGTCTTCTTTTGCGTTCATATTCAAGTGTATTCACCATGCACTTTGACAGCTTGTAGAGAGTGTTCCCAGAACGAGCAGCATATTATCATAACAGCAAATGATCTTATCATCAGAGGACTTTCTTTTACATTGAAATAATGAAAGCGTATTCTAGAGTAAAGGAGCTGAGAGCATGAGTGTGGATATAAAGAAACTGATATCTCAAATGACGTTGGAAGAGAAGGTAAGTATGTGTTCAGGACAGGATTTTTGGAATTTGCAAGGTATAGAGCGGCTTGGTATTCCTTCCGTAATGGTTTGCGATGGTCCGCACGGGCTTCGCAAGCAGTATCAGGGAGCGGCAGATCATGCCGGTATTTATAATAGTGTGCCGGCCACTTGTTTTCCTTCAGCGGCAGGCTTGGCAAGCACATGGAACAGAAATCTGCTCCAAAGAGTGGGAGTTGCTCTAGGGGAAGAATGTCAGGCTGAAGAGATTGCAGTCCTTTTAGGACCGGGGGCAAACATTAAAAGATCGCCATTATGCGGAAGAAACTTTGAATATTTTTCAGAAGATCCTTATCTTTCTTCAGAAATGGCTGGCAGCCATATTAAGGGTGTGCAAAGCCAGGGGGTCGGAACATCCTTAAAACACTTTGCCGCCAATAATCAGGAGCATCGCCGTATGACTATAGATGCCATTATAGATGAACGAACGCTACGTGAAATATATCTGGCCAGTTTTGAAGGAGCAGTCAAGCAGTCACAGCCTTGGACCGTTATGTCATCCTACAATAAAGTGAATGGGGAATATGCTGCAGAAAGTAAAAAGCTGCTTACAGATATTCTTCGCGATGATTGGGGATTTCAAGGCTTTGTTGTTTCTGACTGGGGAGCGGTCAATGAACGTGAAAAGGGTGTTGCAAGCGGTCTTGATCTTGAAATGCCGAGCAGTTATGGAAACGGGGAAGGCAGAATTCTTGCAGCAATCAGCAGCGGAGAGCTATCAGAGAAGGACCTGGATACAGCGGTAGAAAGAGTTTTGACAGTCATATTTAAAGCGGTTGATCAGCGCAAAAAAGGTGCTGATTATGATAGGGATGAACATCATCAGCTGGCAAGGGAAGCGGCCAGTGAAAGCATGGTGCTTTTGAAAAATGAAGGAGCAGTTTTGCCGCTTGCCTCAGAAGGGAAGCTTGCTGTAATCGGTGCGTTTGCCAAGCAGCCCCGTTTTCAAGGCGGAGGCAGTTCTCATGTGAACCCAACAAAGCTTGATGATGTTTTTCAAGAAATGCAGACCCGTTTTGGCAGCAGTCTTCTTTACGCAGAAGGTTATCAAATAGATAGTGATGACATAGATCAAGATTTGATTGAAGAAGCAAAGCAAATTGCAGAACAGGCTGATAAGGCAGTTATTTTTGCCGGCCTGCCGGATCGTTATGAATCGGAAGGCTATGACCGGGAGCATTTACACATACCTAAAAATCACCGCTTGCTGATTGAGGCGGTTGCAGAAGTAAATAGCCAGGTAATTGTTGTCCTAAGCAATGGAGCGCCCGTGGAAATGCCATGGCTCCCTAAGGTGCAAGGCCTGCTGGAAGGTTATCTTGGCGGCCAGGCGCAGGGCGGAGCAATCACAGATATTCTTTTTGGAGACGCTAATCCAAGCGGGAGGCTCGCTGAGACATTTCCTGTAAAACTCAGCGATAATCCTTCGTTTTTGAATTTTCCAGGCGAAGGTGACAAAACAGAGTACAAAGAAGGCATATTTGTTGGATACCGGTATTATGATAAAAAAGGAGTGGAACCACTCTTTCCGTTTGGTTTTGGACTGAGTTACACAGAATTTCAGCATAGCGATTTAAAGCTTGATTCAAGCTCTATAAACGATCAGGAAGCTTTGACAGTATCTGTCACAGTCAAAAATACCGGATCAGCTGCCGGACAGGAAGTTGTCCAGTTATATGTACGCGATGTGAAAAGCACAGTCATTCGACCTAATAAAGAGCTGAAGGGATTTTCGAAGGTAATGCTGCAGCCCGGAGAGGAAAAAACAGTCAGCATGATTCTTAAGAAAAGAGCATTTTCCTATTACAATACGGAAATCAAGGATTTTCATGTGGAGAGCGGCGAGTTTGAAATCCTGATAGGGAAATCCTCCCGTGACATCACGCTTAAAAAGAAGGTAATGGTGTCATCTTCCAACCCGCTGTACTCGGCGATATCCCGCAACACCACAGTGGGTGATTTGTTAGCACATCCTGTTTTAGGAAATACAGCGAAAGAGCTGCTTGCAAACATAAATGAAAAAACACCAATGGGAGGCGCTTCAGAAGAGGGAGGAGACGCCATTGAAATGATGGAGGCGATGATGAGGTACATGCCGCTCCGTGCATTAGCTAATTTTAGCGAGGGTACGTTGACAGAAGAGATGCTGACCACAATCATTGATACATTAAATGAAGAGCTGCAAAGAAAAGTGAACACATCTCTTTATTAGAAGAAGCCTGGTGACAGGCTTTTTTTTGTATACTGCAGACAAAACAAAAGACTCAGTTTCAACAGCAGCTTGAAATTGAGTCTTTGTTATAACAATATATGAAAGTTTGAAGTTCTCAATAAGCTCATATAGCTTTAGGCAGCCTTGATTTTTGGCTGATCGCTTTAAGGATAAATAGTTTGTCCTGTGAATCAAGGAGTCTCCAGCTTCCTACTTTAATTTTCATCATGTATCTCCTCCTTAAAATGTGTTTTTTTATTTATTACTCTTTAAATACCTCCATTTATTGCAATCGAAACTAGAAAACGTTCTCCAAATACTGAGCCTGTTCTACAGTGGTTTGTGACAGAAGAGGGGCATATTTTGGAAAAAGAGTGCAAATTTAAGGGGAAAGAGGTTTTTGAGGGATAATGGGGGCACATTCTTAACATGTTTACTGTCGATAACTATTCATTCTAAGGAGAAAAAATTTGTTAAAGGTGGTTTCGAACGCTTTTACAATGATACTAGAAAGAAAAAACTCAGGATGTTAGTCCTGAGTTCGTCTGCATTCACTTTAAGCAGAATAAGCTTTCTTTTCTTTTTTCACAAACTCTTTTCTTGAAGCAGGTTCCAGAACTTCCTGCCGTAGAGCCTTTATCAGGCTGATTGTCATTAAACCCATAATGAGTGAGAAGGGCAAGGCTGCAATAATCATGGTGTTTTGCAGCGCCTGCAGGCCTCCTGAGTACAGCAGGGCTAGTGAAGTCAAAGATAAAAGTACTCCCCATGTTATTTTCACAATCCTGTCAGGGTTTTGTGAACCGTTGGTCGTCATCATTCCAAGTACATAAGTACCGGAGTCGGCTGACGTAATAAAGAAAGTTCCAATCAGCACCATGGCAAGAATGGATAGAGTCAAGCCGAATGGAAAATTCGCAAGCACACCGAACAATGACTCTTCGGTAGCAAGATTAGAGATGACAGCAGTTCCATTATGCTCAAGATTTAATGCTGATCCTCCAAACACAGAAAACCAGATAAATCCGATAAGGGAGGGCACAAGAAGTACGCTTGCTACGAATTCCCGGATTGTACGACCTTTTGAAATGCGTGCAATAAAGATTCCGACGAATGGTGCCCAGGCAATCCACCATGCCCAGTAGAATATGGTCCAGCCATTAATCCAGGAGCGGCTTTCTTCATTCAATGGAGAAATTCTGAAACTCATCGTCACAATGTTTTGCATATATCTGCCGAGGGTGTCGGTAAATAGATTCAATGTAAACAATGTAGGTCCTAGGATAAACATAGCTCCAAATAAGATGAAGGCAAGAATCATATTTGTGTTGCTCAATATTTTGATTCCTTTACTTAATCCGGTTAGGGCAGAAATCATAAACAAAATTGTGACCACGCCGATTATGACAGCCTGCATTGCAAAATTCGAAGGAGTGCCAAACAGGTAAGACAAGCCGCCGTTGATTTGAACTGCGCCAAATCCCAAAGTAGTGGCTACGCCTACCACAGTAGCAATGACTGCAATAATATCAATCATTTTTCCTGGCACTCCATCAGCATGCCTGCCGAGAATAGGCTTTAACGTTGCACTGATCAGGCCTTTTTCTCCTTTGCGGAATGTAAAATAGGCCAGTACTAATGCGACAATACCATATATTGCCCATGCGTGTATTCCCCAATGGAAGAATGTAAACCTCATTGAGTCGATAATTCCCTGATCTGTTCCCTCAGTTCCTGTAGGAGAACTAACAGCATAATGGCTGATTGGTTCAGCAGTTCCCCAAAACACTAAACCAATTCCCATGCCTGCACTAAACAGCATGGCCAGCCAGGTTGGACGTGAAAACTCAGGCTTATCCTCCTGTTTCCCAAGCTTAATCCGGCCAATCGGGCTGACAAACAAATATAAACATACAAACACAAACAGTGACACAATAATTAAGTAGTACCAGCCAAAGTAATTGGATATGGCACCCTGCATACTGGCTGTAAATGCTTCCAGTCTCTCCGGAACGGCTATGCCGAGCAGGACGAGCATTCCTACAATTGCAGCAGACACGTAAAACACAACTGAAAATTTCTTCATTCGGTAAAACTCCCATCTTTGATAAATTCGCAGAGGGTTTACTTCAATTAATATCAAAAAGCAGTTTTTTCATTGTACTTTTTTATGAAGCAATCTGGAAAAATACCCTGTTATTGCGTCAATCTTTTTGTACAAAGGTTTCATTTTATGGAGGAAAAAGATACGTACTTCAAGGGGGTTCATTTTGGGAAATACTATATTAGTATATACTAAAATAAACTAATTGTCTTTTGAAGGCCTTTGAATTCCGTAAATTTGCACTTAGAAACACAGAGATAATGCGGGATTTCTTAGAATTTATTTTTTTGTTAAAAAAGTGATGAAAGGGTTAACATAATGGCAGGCGAGGTGAAAAAAGGAATGAAAAAACATCAAGTTAAACAAGGGGAAAATTCTCCTGAAAATGTGCAGGGACAATACGAGCAATTTACGGAAAATCTTCCTGGAAAGCAGGCCCATCAGAAGACAAAGGAGAGAGACTAAAAAGTCTGCTCTGTGAGACGCTAGTGTACTAAAAGTACATCAAGCTTCAGCCAGTTGTTTCTTTCTGGGACAGGGGAAGAATGTTATATTTCAATTATTGGTTATCGGATGTTTTCTAAATCAAAATAGTAATTGCTTTTCGAAATGATCATTCTTCCTGTCCTGCCAAATAAAAGAGCCCTGCTGCAGGGCTCTTTTATTTCGCAGATTGTTTTAGTTCCTCCAGCGTCCTGAAGCTCCACAACCCTGCAATGGTCATAAAGATATCTTCCTTGGCTATTCCGACTGCTATAAAGCCGTTTTCAAGTTCAATTTCATCGAGTGTTTCTGCGGGATACTGATCATTTTCTACCTCAACAGAGCCGTGAAAAACAACTTTGCCGGACTGAACCCATTCCATTAGCTGTGCAGAATATTCGTTATAGTCCATCCCTGGGTAAATAAAGCTTTTAAATTCATCAACAGTCATTGGCTCGGGATCTTCAACAGGTGTAAGCTCATGGTCTGTCATATCGGTTTCTGTCTTTGCTTCACTTTGCTGTGCTGTTTCATCTTCGCCTGCTTCAGAAGGCTGAGATTCAGGAATATCTTCTTCAGAAATTGTTTGTTCTTCTTCCTGAGCAGTCACAGGCTGCTGTTCGTCTGCATCCGGCTCCGCGGCGGTTTCTTCTGATGGCGTTTCCTCCGGCTCTTGATTTATCTCAGGCAAGGTATCAGAATTGCTGCAGGCAGAAAGCAGAAGAGTTAGCGAGAGCAGCATTGTAAAGATCTTTTTCATTGCTTGTTCTCCTTTAGTGATGTTTGAGAACATTATACCATTTCATTTTGTTATCGTGGTGTTTCTACTTCAGGAAAACAAAACGCCGCTGCCCGATATAAGTGAGAATTGTATATAAGCCTGAGCCAAGCAGAATGGCAATATCCTCAACATAGCCAAGAGGAAGTTCTGCAATTTGATGGATTGCCCAAGAGGCTGATTGAAAACCAACAAAATAAGCAAAAAAATAGCAAATACAAATCACGATCAGAAACCTGAGAAGAGTCTGGTGAACAGAGCGCTTGCTTTGAAACGTGAATGATCTGTTAAGGACAAAGCTGGAACAGGCTCCGGCAGCATTGCCGCCTAGAGTTGCGACCCAATAAGACAGACCGGCACCATGCAGAAGAATGAACATGGTGCTTAATCCTAAAGCTGTATTAATCAATCCCACCAATATAAATCTGGAAAAAGATGATTTTAACATCCCGTTACCTCTTATAGGTTACTGCCTTGCGCCTTGACAGCTCCTTCCGCTTCTCAAGTAATATAGTCGAAGGATTGGAATATAGATCTACATCAATGGCGTATTTAGGGCGTTTTTTAACTTCAACAAATACCTTGCCAATGTACTCTCCGATCATGCCGATTCCCATAAGCTGCAGACCTCCAAGAAACCAGATGGAGATCATCAGGGAAGTCCAGCCGGCATATGTAAAGCCCATCATTTTTTGCAGCAGGGCATAGCTTGCTGCTAGAACTGAAACAAAGAAGAGGGCGACGCCGAGCGAAGTAATCATCCTGATGGGAGCAACGCTAAATGATGTAATTCCGTCAAATGCAAAAGAAAGCATTTTTTTCAGAGGATATTTTGACACGCCCGCAGTACGCCCTTTTCTTTCATAATGAACCTCCGTAGACCGATATCCAATGAGAGGAACGATTCCCCTTAAAAACAGGTTTTCCTCCTGATAGTGTGACAGTTCTTGAAGCACCCTGCGGCTTAGCAATCTGCAGTCTGCGTGGTTGTAGATAAGGTGAATACCTAGCTTGTTCATAAAGTGATAAAAAGTTTGTGCAGATGTTCTTTTGAAGTATGTGTCTGTATCACGTGAACTGCGGACACCATACACAACGTCAAAGCCTTCATGGTATTTACCGACAAACTTTTCAATTACTTTGATGTCATCCTGAAGATCTGCGTCAATGGAAATGACACAGTCCGATACTGCTCCAGCTTTATGAAGTCCAGCCAATAATGCTTTTTGATGGCCGACATTTCGCGCAAGCTTGATTCCTGTTACACATTTATTTTTTATGCTTTCTCTGTAAATGATGCCCCAAGTGCGATCTTTGCTGCCGTCGTCTATAAACAAAAGCCTGCTGTCAGGTGAAATTTTTGCGGTATTCATTAATCCTGACAGGACTGATGTGAGCTCTGTGATGGATTTTTCCAGTATTTCTTCTTCGTTGTAGCAGGGAACTGCGATTGTCAGCAAAGGGAGCGTATTCTCCATGTTATTCCTCCTACTCATTCTGCACAGCCTCATACAAATAGATCCGCCATGCGGAGTCTTCGTGGGTAAATTCCTTTAGCAGCCGTAAGTTGTTTTCGCCTGCATTGAGAATTGGCACGCTTGAGAAAAAATATCGTCCTCCCATCTCCTGAAAAGCTTCAGTATTAAGCTGAAGATGTTTGATGGTTTTTTTCGACGTTTTTTTATATTCATACTTCTTGCCAAGTTCATCAACGAAGATATAACAGCGGCTTCCCCATTCATCAAAATAGCTGCGCAGCTTCCGATTTTTTTGAAGTTCTTTTTCTATTATTTTTCGAAATTGATATTTATATGTAAGCGGATATACATTGTTATACGTGTCCAGCGTGTAAAATCCATTGTACTGTGCAACTGCGGGGTGAAGGCCTATGCTTGCAACACGGTATGAATCTTGAGGCAAGCCGATAAAGGTGTTTATCTCCTGAAACTGCTTCTTTGCGAAAAATTCCTGAAAGGAAGGTGATTGGTAGTGGCGGCCGTACAGCCATTCTTCCTGAAAAGGAAGAAGAATCAAAATCTGGCCAAGTACTGCTGCCGCCGCGATTCCCCTCCAGAAGGATTTCTTTTTCCAGAGATAATGAAGAGCAATACCAAAAGAAACATAAAACAGCAACGGTTTTAAAAAATGAAAGCGTGCGAAGTTGAAAGTATTCAAAAGGTCGAATTTTTCTTTCAAAGGAATCCAGATCGTGTTAAACCAAAGAGCGTACCAAAATGAAATAACGTAGTTCAAGATCAGGAGAAAGAAAAAAAGTTTGTTTTCTTTTCCTTCCTTTTTAATCAACATGACCAAGGCAGACAGCAGCATAAGGGGCAGAATGATTGCAGTGTGAACTGTCATCACATGGGTATGGCCAAAGACAAAATTTTTGAATGACAGCTTGATGGTTCTGGCAAAGCCATGACGTGAGGAAATAAATTCACTTCTATGGGACACTTCCTCTGAAAAGAGCATAGAGTGGACAAGCCTGTATTCTACGAGCATGAAGACGCCTGTCATAAACAGAATACTGATTAGAAAAACAGGATTGGCATCTCTTTTTTTAATACAATCGTAGAGCCATAGTCCTCCAACTGCTGCTAAAAAAAAGAAGAAGCCAAGCACGATGCTTGAGTACAGAGGCAGCAGTGCGAGCGTCAGCCATTCCCTCCAGGAATATTGCCCGCTGCGAATGTTCAGAAAGGCCCAAAGTGCCAGTGGATGGCCAAGCGTGCTTAACATGCCGGACGGCCAAAATGGTGTGAGAGCGAAGGCTAATGATACACCTGCAATGATGAGAAATGCAGAAGAATCTCGAACAACATGTTTTTTTAGCAGCAGGTACATGCCGGTAAAAGCCACCAGGCGGGCGATCAGCTGACTGATTGCATAGGCAGTCATGGAAGGAAACAGCGCATGAAGCCAGACAATCAGGCTCCACTCTGTTCCCAGTGAATGCCGGGGCAGGCCATTGATAATCTGGGGAAGGACTGCGTCCAATTTTCCCAGCATTTGGCCGCTTTCTGTCAGTACCTTATACCACGCCAGATTGGAATCCAGGTTATCATGAACTCGGATATGTGCATGTTCACCCAGGACAAACAGAGGAGAAACATATAAAAGCAAAATGGCTGTGGAGATGCCTATATAGGTGAGTTCTTTATTTTGAAGAGTACGGAGCTTCATATATCACACATCCATATCAATTTTCGTCCCAGTAGTTTTCGCATTTATGGTAAAAATATGTATCTTTTTTAGGGAACAACCGTTTCATTGGGTTATAATGCATAAGAGGTGAAAGAACTGCCTGATTTAAAGAAATAAAATTGACAAAAACACCGCCATAAGGAGAAAGAGCACAGAGCCGGCAAAACTCAAAAGTTGTTTTGCAAAGGAAAAAAGTGCAGTCGGGCAGTGCAGGAGGAGGATAAGAATGAGTATGAAATGGCTTGAATGGGCTAAGGAGATTCAATCAATTGCACAGGCTGGATTGGAATATTCTAAAGATATGTATGACATTGAACGGTTTCATCAGCTTAGGAAGATCAGCGCAGATATTATGAGTGAATACACTGAAGAACCGATGGAAAAAGTGGTGAAGCTGTTTACCAATGAAACCGGCTATCAAACACCTAAAGTTGACGTAAGAGGTGTAATTTTTAAGGAAGGTAAAATTCTTCTTGTAAAAGAAAAGCTCGATGGATGCTGGTCGATTCCTGGCGGCTGGGGTGATATCGGTTTTTCACCTTCAGAAGTGGCTGTAAAAGAAATTCGGGAAGAAACCGGGTTTGAGTCAAAAGCAGTCAGACTGCTGGGCGTTCTTGATAAAAAATGTCATCCCCATCCTCCGTCTCCTTATCATACATATAAAATTTTTATTCTTTGCAGTATCACAGGCGGACAAGCATCCGGAGGAATGGAAACAGAAGGGGTCGGTTTCTTTGCAGTGGATGAACTTCCAGAGCTATCTGTCGAGCGGAATACTGAAAATCAGATACAGACTCTGTTTGAATTTTTAGAGAATCCGGAGCGGAGCGTATTGCTGGATTAATCGTTTCATAGATAGTCAGACAACTAGAAAAACACTTAAGGAGTAGAGAAGATGACAGGTAAAACACATATTATAGGCGGAGTCGCTGCTGGAGCGGCCTTTGTACACTTTTTTCAGGGAGATCCTGCTGCTGCAGTCAGTGCTGCAGCGCTTGGAGCCCTGATTCCCGACATATGCCATGGAGGCAGCAAAATTGGAAGGAAAATGCCCCTGCTCTCGAAAGCAGTGAATACTATTTTTGGACATAGAACTTTTACACACAGTCTCCTATTTCTCATATTGGCGAATATGCTGTTTACTTTCCTGATTAGCAATGCTGATATCAGGGCCGGTTTACTTGCAGGAATGGCCAGCCATTTGCTGCTGGATGCATGCACGAAGAACGGAATCAAGCTGTTTTACCCGCTCTCGTTAACCGTCCGTCTGCCAATGACAATGAAAACAGGCGGAGCTGGTGAGCAGCTGATTCTGCTTCTTTTATCACTGCTGACCATTTATTTTGGAAAAGATCTGGTTGTAGCTTATTTGTAGAAAAAGGAGCCAGCTGGCTCCTTTTCTATTCAAGTATTTCGCCTTTGCTGTAGTCTTTCAAAAACTGCGCTACAACATCTTCTGACTCTCCTGCTGCCTCGTGCACACCTATCAGCAATTCATTGCGTGCTGCAACCGGCCTGATACTTACATTATTCAACCTGTTAATAGTAAATAGAACATGGCTATACAACTAACGCAGAAGTATTTCATCAAAAGATGCTAGTAAATTGTTTTATGCTATAATATGATAGAAAAGTAACCATAAATTGGTAAAAGGGAGTGTGTACATGAAGATTTCAGCGTTTACTGTGGGTGTTGCAGGAGTTTTTTCATTATTTCTTGGACTAAGTGGTGTGTTAGCAAAAGAACAAGTTGATATTCATGGTGGAGATAAAATGAATGTTTTTACAGCAGAAGAACAAGAAGCAATGGAAGATAAAGTTAGAGATGGCAGAAACCTTAAAGTAGTTATAACAGCAGAAGAACAAAATATAGTAGAAAACTCATTAGCTTCCACAGGTTTTGTTCCACAAGAAAATGGGCCAGGGTTTTATTTTTCAAAAAAGAAGTAAATTCAGTTACTAAAGTAGCAGTGGAAAGAGTTAAATACCTTTTGCTGATATTGAATGAAAGGTGCAGTTGATTTGACTGCCCTTTTGGAACAGAATTTCCAAGTCTAAAATTCTGGTTCAGCATCTCAATTTCAATAAGCGTAACATTTTCGCTTATTGAGGAAAATTCATGAAAAAAGCCCTG
Organism: Metabacillus lacus; assembly: GCF_009674805.1. Taxonomy (GTDB): domain Bacteria; phylum Bacillota; class Bacilli; order Bacillales; family Bacillaceae; genus Metabacillus_C; species Metabacillus_C lacus. Next base: position 14,835 of record NZ_WKKI01000043.1, read on the forward strand.
AATAGCCGGAGACATTCCGTCTATTGACTCCTAGAAGCTTAAATTGGATGGTTTTTCACTAGCATAATCGGAAAAGTATCCCTTATATTTAATCAAAAAAGCGTTTTTCTGGGTGTAGCCGGAAAAGCTCCGTTTATTTTCTACAATGGCTCATCCTTCCCCTGATGGGACACTCTTTCATACAAAACCTCCAAGTGATCATCCTACCGGTTTGGCTTTATTTCTTCAGGTACAGCGGGATGATTAATCAACAAAAATGACTGGTGAAAAATCAAAATAAAAACTGCAATAGAGTTTTTGAAATCAATTCAATTTTTGTGAATGGCTGCCATATCATTTTGAATCATCCCTTATCTCTTTTATAATAGTATCGTAATCACCAAACATATAAAACGAGAGGAGCACGTAATAATGGCAAATATCGTTTTTGTATCTCCGAATAAGTACATTCAAGGAAAAGGTGCACTAAAAGAGTTAGGTGAGAATGTAAAAGAGCTGGGAAGCAAGCCTTTGCTGCTTTCAGATGAAATTGTGTGGGACATAACGAAGGATGTGGTTTCCGACAGCCTCTCTACACAGAGTATAGAGTATCATTTTGTCAGTTTTAATGGTGAAGCATCTTTTAATGAAGTAAACCGGATCGTTGAAGAGGGAAAAACAAACGAAGTTGATTTTGTGATCGGCATTGGCGGCGGGAAAACTCTTGATACTGCCAAAGCAGTAGCAGATGGCTTGAATACAGGCATTGTCATTGTACCGACCACCGCTTCAACAGACGCGCCTACCAGTGCTTTGTCTGTGATTTACTCTGATGAAGGTGTTTTTGAATCTTATAAATTTTATAATAAAAATCCTGATCTTGTTCTTGTGGATACTGCAGTTGTTGCGAAAGCTCCTGCCCGCCTGTTTGCTTCGGGAATCGCAGATGCGATGGCAACATGGGTGGAAGCCAGAGCAACTATTAAGAGCGGCGGCTCAGCAATGGCGGGCGGGCGGACAAGCATTGCCGCAGCATCCATTGCAAGGGCTTGTGAGGAAACGCTCTTTCAATACGCACTGCCAGCTTACAAAGCTGTACAAAAGGGGCTTGTAACACCACAGGTAGAGGCAGTCGTAGAAGCGAACACACTGCTTTCCGGACTGGGCTTTGAAAGCGGAGGGCTGGCCGCTGCTCATGCAATTCACAATGGCTTTACTGTTCTTGAAGGAGACATTCACCATTTAACACACGGCGAAAAAGTAGCTTACGGTACCCTTGTACAGTTAATGCTCGAACTTCATCCAGAAGAAGAATTGTTAAAGTATATTTCTTTCTACAAAGAACTTGGTCTTCCAACGACACTTAAAGATCTTCACCTTGAGGGAGTCTCATATGAAGAATTATTAAGAGTCGGAGAAGCTTCTACACAGGCAGGGGAGACAATGGGCAACTTGTCAGCGGATATTAGTGCAGAAGATGTAGCAAACGCTATTCTTGCTGTTGACCAGCTAAGCAGCTAAATTCCTCAAATTTTTCTATTACAAAATACAGTTAGCCCATGCCTTTGTATTGGGTGATAAAATAGGCATTCAGATAACTTATATACGTTTGAGCAGTTCAATATATTGATATATTGGGCTGCTTTTTTATGTTACAATGGATGATCTTCTGCATCTAACATATATAGAGAAGGGCATCTTCTGGAATAAAAAAGCCATTTCAGCAAGGATTGGCGGTATGTAAAGAGAAGGGGAGAGATACCTGGACTATCGCAATTCATAAATGGATTGTAATTTTCTTTTAACACAGTCACTTAAGCAGAATGAAAACGTTGACAAAAAAACGATCGAAGTATATTATTTAAATTATTAGTTTGTTTATTGAATAAACAAACTATATTGCTATTACCGTATAATGTTGTTTAAAGCAAAATGAAAGAATCTTTCATCTTAATTGTAAGCATTTACAAAGTTGTGTGCAGAGTGAATTTTGTAATGGCAGTAAGAGAGCAACAAGACTGTAGGCCAAAAAAAATACAAGAAGGTGATTCATCATTATGAGAGAAGCTCAAACAGTTGAGAAAGAGACTTCAACAGCGGCAGAATCTAGCGGCAGTGTAAAAGTAAGCGCTTTAGAAAAAGTTGGCTATGCATCAGGAGACTTGGCTTGTAACCTTATTTATGCCACTGTTTCTACTTATTTATTGTTCTTCTATACCGATGTTTTTGGAATTTCTGCTGCAGCAGCAGGGACAATGTTTTTGGTCGTCAGAATTTTTGATGCAATCAATGACCCTATGATTGGCAGTTTGGTAGACAGAACCAACACAAAGTATGGAAGATTTAGACCCTATTTGCTGTACAGTGCGGTTCCATTCGCCATCCTTGCAGTTCTTTGCTTCACAACTCCTGACTTTAATGACTGGGGAAAACTTGTTTATGCTTATATTACTTACACAGCTTTAACAGTTGTCTATACATTTATCAATGTGCCTTATGGCGCACTAACTTCAGCAATTACACGTGATAATGATGAAGTGGTCAAACTCACTTCCGTCCGGATGATATTCGCTAATATCGGCGGATTGATTGTCTCCTTCTCCGTTCCATTTTTATCTTCTTATATTGGAAATATCACGAACAATACTGCTCTTGGCTGGCAGATCACAATGGGGATACTGGGGGTATTTGGAACTCTATTAATTCTCTTTACTTTCAAGACAACAAAAGAACGTGTCCAAGTGGTTCAGACTGACTATAAAATTAAACCAACTGATATATTTGAACAGTTGAGAGTGAATCGTCCTCTAGTGGTTTTAAGTATCTTTTTCATCATCATTTTTGGCGTGAATTCTATCATTAACTCTGTTGGAATTTACTACGTTACGTACAACATGGACAGCCCTGAGCTTGTTAAATGGTACGGCTTAATTGGTACACTGCCTGCATTTGCGATTTTGCCGTTTATTCCGTGGCTGAACAAAAAGCTGGGGAAGAAGAAACTTCTTTACATTTCACTGGCAGTGACAATTGTTGGGTTGCTGGGAATTCTCCTCATACCTCCAACCATGATTGCAGCTATCCTGATTGCCCGTCTTGTAGCAGCAGCGGGAGCGCTGACAGCAGGTGGATTTATGTGGGCTCTTATTCCTGAAACCATTGAATATGGTGAGTTTAAAACAGGCAAAAGAATGGGTGGGCTTATTTATGCAATCGTCGGCTTTTTCTTCAAATTCGGTATGGCACTGGGAGGAATTATTCCTGGTTTAGTTCTTACTCAATTTGGCTATGTTGCAAATCAAGTACAAACTCAAACCTCGCTCACAGGTATTTTGATTACAACAACTGTTGTCCCTATTATATTGCTGATCCTGGCCATGATTGATATTAAATTTTATAACTTGGACGACGAAACCTATGACAAAGTTGTCAGAGAGCTTGAAAACCGCCAGAAGATTAACCGTCAATTGGAAAAAGGAGAAATCTATTAATTTTAATCCAATGAGCAAGAGCAGGCTGTCTGGTGAGTCAGCCTGTTTTTTTGCATTTATTTGGCCATGTACAGGACGAAACTCTTTAAATATTTAACATGTCTTTTTTGACGCGCCTGCCTTTAAATACTCTTTTCAATTTAAATCCTATTGGATAGGCATAAATCCTACTTGCCAAATTCCGTTTTCATTTTTTATCATACTAAAGCCCATCATAGCCTCAGGTGACTTACTATCATCCTTATAATATTTAATATAACCTTCAAAATCACTCGTTTGTATAAATTCTCCTTTTTCTATATTTTTGAATATTCTTTGTGTATTTTCAATATCGGAATCTGGAAGGTTTTCATTCTCTTCTTTCGTCCACAGTATGTGTTCCTGTCGATCTGTATACAAAGCATAAGTAACATCAAATCGTTGGTCTAAATTAGCTTGAACATAAAGTTTAGCTACACTTAAAGGATTCAGACCTTTTAAGTGTTGTTCATTTAGATTCTTCGAAAAACTTCTATAAGCTTTGATTTCTTCTTCTGTTAAGGTAAAGTCAAAGTCATCCACGTTTTTTTCATTTGATGAGTTTGAACTTCTGCTATCATGTAACGGAACTGATTTATTTCCATGATGTGAAAGTGAATCATTATTAATCATTCCACGGATTGCATCTTGAAGTGCATAGATGCTAAGAAATAGTAAAGCTGCTGTTAGAAGATTTGGGAGGAGATGTTTAAATTTACGACTCCTCCTGTTCTGAGATGCTTCCCTTAAAAGCTTCTTTTTAAGATCCTGTTTAAATTTTAAAGAAGTTAACCCTGGCCTATTCTTCAAAGGCTCTAAGAAATTGTCATCTACTCTCTTTTTCATGAAATCTCTCCGCTCCTTTTTCTGACATTTGCAGATGCTTTCTTAAAAGTTGGATTGCACGGTGATAATTCACTTTCACTTTTGATTCTTTCCAATTAAGAATTTCTGAAGTTTCTTTGATGGAGTATTCCTTTAAACCTCGTAGAATCACTACATTTCTATAGTCAGGCTTTAACAGTAATAGTGCCTTTTGTAATGCTTCCCAGTTTTGATGATGTTCTAATTCATGCTGGGGATTGCCATACTTGCTTTGCTCTTTATTAGTTAATGCACCAGGTAAAATAGAAATAAATTTCTTTTTTCGATAATGATCAATACTGGTGTGTTTGGCAATGGATAAAATCCAAGTTTTTATAGAAGATTTATGATTAAAATTATCCAGGTTTTTCAAGACTTTCACAAATGTATCATGAGTCAGGTCTTCAGCCTCTGTTTTGCTGTTAGTAAAAAATAATAAGTAATGATACACATCATCAAAATACCTTTCATATAAATCCTCTATATCCCCGTAATCCTCGCTCATAATCTCCCCCCTTTGTTTTTGATACAAATTAGTCGATTAAACATTTTAAAGGTTTCAATTTATTCAACAATAATATTTTAGTGGATCCTTTATTGAAGCAGAAGGTAAAGTAGTTTTTACAGGAAGAGTTGAAGAAGGGGAAATATATCATTTTCAGCTATGTAAATCGGGATGAAGAGAATGCAGGGAAGAAGGGTTTTAATACTGCAATAAAAAAGATGCCCCAAGACAGCTGCTTCAAGGCATCTTATATTTGCTATTATTATTGATGTATTTTCTGGAGGCAAAGACGGCGGTTACAGGGTTACCTATTCATTTTCTACCCATTCAGCTGACCATTTCTCAATATCTTCTATCACAGGCTTAAGCGCATGGCCTTTTTCAGTGAGGGAATAAAGAATGCGCACCGGGGTTTCCGGTATAACTTCCCGCTTGATGATTTGTTGTTTTTCCAGATCTTTCAACCGCTCAGACAAAACCCTGCCGCTGATTGAAATGGAATTTTCAATGGAACAGAAGCGATGCGGCCCTGACATAAGCTGATGGATAATCAGTACTGTCCAGCGCTGGCTTAGGATACTCATGGCTTTTTCAAACTTGGGACAAATTGAAGAATCCGTCATGTTTTATTTCACCCCTATAGGTCTATTATATAACAAATAACTAAAAATAAAATAAATACATACAGGAATTTATATACTTGACGTAATTAAGTATTGTATATAAATTTAGTTACATTAAGTAAGTGTTAAATAGGATTATTTAAGAAGAAAGGAGGAACGCAAGTGAGCTTTCATACAACTTCAACGATAAGACCAGCACTAGCAGTGTTAAGAGTTTTAGATCTCCAGGAATGTCTACGTTTTTACCAGGAGGTAATTGGGTTAAAGGTGCTCAGTGAAACAGAGGAGAGTGCAGAGCTGGGAGTGGAAAGCAATGAGCCGCTTTTGCGACTTGTACAGCTGCAGGGCGGGGAAGAACGCAAAGAAACTGCAGGGCTTTATCACGTGGCTTTCTTAGTGCCAAGCAGAGAAAATTTAGCCGATGTTTTCATGCATCTTTTAACAACGGGTTATCCACTTCAGGGTGCATCACATCATGAAGTAAGTGAAGCAGTGTATCTCTCGGATCCTGAAGGAAACGGGATAGAAATCTATGCAGATACACCTTCGGAAAACTGGGTGTGGAGAAACGGTCAGGTACAAATGACTACAAAAGCACTGAATGCAGAGAACCTGCTTAGCCAAAAAACAAAGTCTAAATGGGAGGGCCTTCCTTCAGGAACTGTGATAGGACACATTCATCTAAGCGTAAACAATTTGGAAAAAGCAGAAGCTTTTTATTCTGCCCTGGGATTTCAAACTGTAAGCCAATATGCCGATGCAGCGTTATTTCTTTCTCACGGAGGGTATCACCATCATATAGGGATAAATATCTGGAACAGCGAAGGAGCTTCCCCTGCCGGCAAAAAGTCATCAGGACTTGATTATCTAAGTATCTTCTATCCCTCAGAAAAAAATAGAAGAGAGGCAATATATGCTCTAGAAGAGCTTGGTATTGCTTTAGAAGAAAGAAAAGACGGCATATTTGCAAGTGACCACTCCGGCATCACTGTCCAACTAATCATAGAAGAAAAGGATGAGGAAAATGGGAATATTTGATAAAGTAACAGGGAAAGAAAATGAGACTATTAATTTAGAAAGCTTTCAGGCAGCAGTAGAGAATAGAAGATCAATCTACACACTGAGCAAAGAATCGACAGTGTCTGATACGCGCCTTAAAGATATTGTTGAACATGCAGTCAAACATACACCATCTTCATTTAACTCACAAAGCGCAAGGGTGCTTGTGGTAATTGGCGATCAGCATGACAAGCTGTGGGAGTTGACGAAAGAAACTCTGCGGAATATTGTGCCTGCAGAATCTTTTTCTGCCACTGAGGAAAAGATGGAAAGCTTTAAAAACTCTTATGGTACGGTGCTTTTCTTTGAAGATCAGGAAGTGGTAGAATCACTTCAAAAACAATTTGAGCTGTATAAAGACAACTTTCCCCTATGGTCACAGCAATCTAATGGGATGCTGCAATTTGTGATCTGGACTGCATTGGAAATTGAGGGCTTAGGTGCATCACTGCAGCATTACAATCCTTTAATTGATGAAGATGTGAGAGCGGAATGGAATTTGCCGGACAGCTGGAAACTTATCGCACAGATGCCATTTGGTAAACCGGCTGCACCTGCAGGAGACAAAGAATTTATGCCTCTTGATGAAAGAGTCATTTTTGCTGAATAACTGAAAAAAGCCTTGCTGCAAAAATTTGCAGCAAGGCTTTTTATATTTAGCATATTCTAAGGTTATTTAACTTTAAAGCTGCCCTTGTTCACGATGAAGGCGGCATAGTACTTTTGGTAAAGGAAGTAAAAAGGAAGCAGGAATCCAACAAATACAAGCATTGTCGGAACATTTTGAAGTGCTTCAAAGGATTCTTTAATCCAGATTGTCGCGCTAAAAAAAACCAGTGCTGAAATGACCATTGCAGGAAGAATTATATAAGTAAGTGCTGTTTCTTTAATTTTTGCTTCACAATAAGGACAGGCTAATTTGAAATGATTATCTTGTTTTGCAAAATCTTCAATTGTAATTTCCTCTTGGCAGTTCGGGCAAGGTGTGGAATTCTTCATATCAATTTCTCCTTCTCTCCTATAATCTTTCTTATTATAGTAGGGAGATAGTAGAATAGAAATGGGTAAACATACCTAAAAATTGTCCAAGCACCTTCTGTTATCTTTCATAAGATAATAGAGGGAGCACCTTCCCAAATTACATGAGGGGGGATATTCAACGATGTTTAGCTCATCATTTGCATGGATTGCTCTAATTGTGCTGGTCTTGTTTGTACTTGCTTATTTGCTTTTCTCATAAATGATATAGCAGGAATTCCTGACAGTTTTGAGGTTTCTCTGTGGAAGCAGAAGAAGTAATTGCAAAATAAAAGCAGCAGCCTGCCCATTTATGGGCAGGCTGCTGTTTAGGTCTAAGGCTGTTGAGGCTTCTCATCTCCAGAAGAGCGCTGAGGACTAATGTCCATGTTATGCTCTTTTTTCTTTTCCTGTTCTACAGAATCATTATTATTGCTGCGATTTTGGTTTTGTTCTTTATTTTCAGCCATTTTTTTCTCCTCCTTAAAGTATCTGGTCTTATATAAGTACCCGATTTACAGGGGGACAAACAAGTTGCTGTATACAGCTTTGTGACGGTAAAGCAAGTGCATCTGCATCAGTTGCAGATAAGGGTTTGAGAGAAAAAGAGAGTATGAGAAAGTAAAAAAGAGAATCAATTAATTGTTAACGCATACATAGGGTTTTTCGCTTTTTCAAAAATGTGGTATGATGCTCTCTGTTACTAACGGACCCGACTTCTTAGAGAGAGGAAGTCTTTTTAGCAAATAAATAATTGATGAGGTGAGAATTTTGAATAATATTCAAAAACTAAAAATGGAGTGGTTCGGAAATGTGCGCGGCGATATTCTATCGGGAATACTTGTCGCACTAGCATTAATTCCAGAAGCTATTGCTTTTTCTATTATTGCCGGAGTAGATCCTATGGTTGGATTGTATGCTTCATTTTGTATTGCTGTTGTAATTGCTTTTGTAGGCGGCCGCCCAGGAATGATTTCTGCCGCAACCGGAGCAATGGCTTTGCTGATGGTTACACTTGTAAAGGACCATGGCCTGCAGTACCTGTTTGCTGCTACCATACTAACCGGAATAATCCAAATTCTATTAGGTTATTTTAAAGTAGCAAGGTTTATGAAGTTTATCCCAAGATCCGTTATGATTGGGTTTGTTAATGCGCTGGCCATTCTGATCTTTATGGCCCAGGTACCATATTTTATCGGAGTTTCCAGCATAACATATGTGATGATCGGTGCAACACTTGCCATTATCTATATTTTACCGAGATTTACAAAAGCTGTACCTTCTCCTCTTGTAGCGATCGTTGCCATATCAGCTCTCGTGATATACGGCGGGATTGAGGTTCGGACAGTAGGGGATTTGGGCACTATTACACAAAGCCTGCCTGCTTTTTTTATTCCTGACGTGCCTCTTAACCTGGAAACACTCTCAATTATTTTTCCAATCGCACTTGCACTATCCATTGTTGGTTTACTAGAATCGCTTTTGACCGCTTCAATTGTAGATGATATGACTGATACAGAAAGTGATAAAAACAGAGAGAGCCGCGGACAAGGTATTGCGAACATTGTTGCAGGGTTTTTTGGCGGGATGGCAGGGTGTGCCATGATCGGCCAATCTGTTATTAATGTTAAATCAGGAGGTAGAGGGCGTTTATCTGCTCTGGTTGCTGGAAGTTTCCTCATGTTCCTGATTATTGTGCTGGGTGGCCTGGTTGTACAAATTCCAATGCCTGCCCTTGTAGCAGTTATGATTATGGTCTCCATCGGTACTTTTAACTGGTCATCACTGCTTTCTTTCAGAAGGGTTCCTGTGACAGATTCAATTGTGATGGTTGTTACGGTAGCTACTGTTGTTTACACCCATGATTTGTCCAAGGGCGTTTTTGCCGGTATTCTTCTCAGCGCTATTTTCTTTGTGGCCAAAATTTCAAAAGTTCAAGTAACAAGCAAGCTTAAGGGAAGCAGCCGTTCTTATACAGTAAAGGGACAAGTATTTTTTGCGTCTGTCACAGACCTTGTTGCAAGCTTTAACTTTAAAGAAAACGGCATCGAAGAAGTCATGATTGACTTCTCCGGAGCACAAATATGGGATGATTCAGGTGTGGGAGCCATTGATAAAATTGTGCTTAAATTCCGGGAAAGCAATATTGCTGTTCATATTACAGGGTTAAATGAGCCGAGCTCTGCCCTTGTAAAAAGAATAGCTGTTTATGATAAAACAGAAAATGTAAAGTTTCCCGGTCATTAAGAAAGGCTGAGAGCAATCATATAAAAGGACTCCGGCATGATGCCGGAGTCCTTTTTGCTTATCAGGAATTTGATGAGAGGGTCACTGAGACAATTTCCGGCTGATTAAAAATTCTCAACGGAATCACACTGTTTCCAAGACCTCTGTTGACAATCATAACAGTGTCTTTTACTTTGTGTCTGCCTGAAGTGTACTTCGGCAAGAAACCCTGATTGGGAGCGATCAGCCCTCCGACAAATGGAATTCTTACCTGACCTCCGTGTGCGTGGCCTGAAAAGACCAGATGAAAATCATATTGTGAATAAAGGGAAAGCATTTCCGGTCTGTGAGACAAAAGGATATGAAAATGTCCCTTTTCACTGCCATCTAAAGAAGAAAGGATATTTTCTTCTATTCTGCTTTGTTCCGCATAGCTTTCCTGTGACGAAGCAGGGTAAGCAGGGTCATCAATTCCTGTCAGCAAGATGCTGTCTTCCCCGCTTAAAATAGAAACAGTTGAGTTTCTTAGCACATGCACACCTGTTTCTTGCAATTTTTCCTCTAAGGTATCAAAATGACCAGACCACCATTCGTGGTTCCCTGTAACAAAATAAACCGGCGCAAGCTTCACCAATTCCTGCATTAATAACAGGCTGATGTCTTCATCATATCTATTGGCATCAACCAGATCACCTGTAAATACAATGATATCCGGGTTCAGCTTTTCTACCTTATCAACCAGCTGTCTTTGATTTTTACCAAAGGATTTGCTGTGTAAATCTGATAATTGTACGATCTTATAATTCTCAAAATCTGATGGGATTTTTTCAGAAGAAATGACCATTTCCGTTGTTACAATCCCGTTATTCTGAATATAAAAGAAGGTACCCAGCAAAAGAACGCCTGAGAAGACAATCAGCAATGATAATCTTATACGTTTCCTCATGATCTCACCTCTCTGCAATGCTGATTACTTCTTATTTTGATAAATTTTGGGATTAATAGCAATCACCTTTACTAAAACAGCTAAAGAAAAAGTCGATATTTGTTTCTCTATGAGGCTTGGAATCCTTCCTTCTAGTTGAACAGCCTTCACGGCACTCAACAAAAAAGGCAGCTTATTCGCTGCCTTTTTGGGGTTCCTGCATTTTTTGATCTTCATCATTCGACACTGCATCAAAGAGGGCATTTGAGACGGAATCAATGTTTTCCATTAAACCGCCATGCAATTGGCCGTCTTCACCCTTTTTGTTCTTTTTCTCGGGATCAGCGGGATTGAAAAATCTAACCATGATACACCTCCTGCTATGTAGGATATGCAACTTTTGTAAGGAATAATTTTGATTGATATAATCTCACAAAGGGTAAAGAAATGTACAAAAAGTGCAGGAGGTTTACTATGCTGAAAGATATCGATTTATCACAAAGAATAGTCCCTGATAAGAAATATAAGAAAGCAATGAAGAGGCTGCAAATCAAACTGCTTGGCATGCAGCGTGCACTGGTTGATCATAGTATCGGCTGTATTTTTGTATTTGAAGGCTGGGATGCTGCTGGAAAGGGCGGAGCGATTAAAAGGCTGACTGAAGGACTTGATCCCAGAGGCTATGAGGTTCACCCTGTTTCAGCTCCAACGGCTGAAGAAAAAGCCCGTCATTATTTGCAGCGTTTTATGGTGAACATGCCTAAGTATGGTGAAATCGGCATTTTTGACCGATCATGGTACGGCAGAGTGCTGGTTGAAAGAGTAGAGCAATTCGCGAAAGAAAAAGAGTGGGCAATGGCCTATGAGGAAATCAACCATTTTGAACAGTTATATAGTAGTCATTCTTTTATCATCATGAAATTCTGGCTTCACATTTCAAAGGAGGAGCAGCTGCGCAGATTTGAAAGCAGGCAAAACAACCCGTTAAAAAGCTGGAAAATTACAGATGAAGACTGGAGAAACAGAGAGAAATGGGACGACTATGAAAGAGCAGCAGATGATATGATCAGCAAAACAGATACATTAATGGCTCCGTGGCACGTAATTGAAGGGGAAGACAAAGATTTTGCCAGAATGAAGGTGCTGCAGCTTGTCGCAGATAGACTGGAAGAAGAATGCATCAAACGGGATATCCCGCTGAATCAATATTATAAAATAGACATGGATTAATATCATTGAAAAAGCTGCTTTCCGTGGTAAGAAAAAACGTTTGACCTTCGGAAAGCAGCCTGAATGATCGCTTTATATTCAATCAGTTTCGAGTGTTGCTGCATTATCCCCACTCATGATTACACTTCAGCAAGCTTGTTTTTAATTTCCTCCTGAAAGACATTTTTCACATGCTCCGTCAGCGTCAGATAAAGAAGCCCATTTCCTTCAAGCTTAGCAGAAAAGCCTAATGGAACAGTCAGTTTAATCAGCTGAGCATATAACTCTGCTTCAGTCAGTTTTCTGGCAAAGGCAGCTGTTGATAGATTTTTTATTAAAGCAAGCGCACCGGACACATGAGGGGTGGCCATAGAGGTCCCGCTAAGAGTGGCATATTTGCCGTTGAGGTATGTGGATGTAATTTTTTCTCCCGGTGCTACAAGGTCAATCTGATCATTGGAATTTGTGAAAGGTGAAGAGTTTCTGTCAAAATCGACTGCCCCTACACTAATGACTTCATTATAGCTTCCAGGATAGCCTCTTTCATCCGTGGAATCTTTTCCATCTCCTTCATTGCCTGCTGCACAAACAACAAGGATATTTTCTTTAATTGCCAGTTTAATGGCGTCATGCAATTCCTTTACATCATTTGGCCCTCCGAGTGACATCGAAATCAAATCTACTTTTTGTTGAATCGCATAATGTATTGCTTTAATAATCCAATCATATTGCCCTGAACCATTTTTTGAAAGAACCTTTAATATAAGGAGATTCGCCTGGGGAGCAACGCCAGTCACACCTGTTTCGTTTTCTATGGCTGCGATCGTACCTGAAACATGTGTACCATGGCCATTATAGTCCAGATATATATCTGGATTTCCTTTGTCGTCACTCGTGAAATTTCTGCCTCCAATGATTCTGTCTCTCAGATCAGGATGATTGATATCACACCCCGTATCAAGAACAGCAATGGTCACACCTTTTCCTTTCGTTTTATCCCAAATCTTTGGAGCCTGAATAATGTCGACTCCGCGCGGCACTTCATTCACTGTCTCTAAATGCTCAAGCACCTTGTAGGGAATTAAATGAACACAATTCTTCATCTGTCTTCCTCCTCCATTAAAGATCTTTAGCAGAGAACTCAGTTGTTGTCAGAATTTTACCATAATAAAGGATGTAAGAGAAGCGCCAGAAGACGGATTACTGCCTGTACTTGCATGAAATATAAAATGACAATATATGACTATGAAGATACTTTGGATTCCCTTTGATCCTGTATAAGGGTGATGAGGGACAGAACTGAGTAGAAAAACAAGCGAAAAGTCCTTCATCGGGGTCATGAAGGACAAAAGTGAGTGGGAAATCATCGGAAATGCCCTTCATAAGCGCGATGAAGGACAAAATAGAGTGGGATAGCGAGCGAAATGTCCTTCATAAGGTCGATGAAGGACAAAAGTGAGTGGAAAAGTAAGAGAAATGTCCTTCATCAGGGCGATGAAGGACAAAACTGAGTGAAATGACAAAGGAAATGTCCTTCATCAAGCCGATGAAGGACAAAACTAAGTGGAATAGCAAGAGAAATGTCCTTCATAAGGGCGATGAAGGACAAAAGTGAGTGGAATAGCAAGCGAAATGTCCTTCATAAGGGCGATGAAGGACAAAAGTGAATGGAAAAGCAACGGAAATGTCCTTCATAAGGGCGATGAAGGACAAAACTGCGTGGAAAAGTAAGCGAAATGTCCTTCATCAGGGCGATGAAGGACAAAACTGAGTGAAATGACAAAGGAAATGTCCTTCATCAAGCCGATGAAGGACAAAACTAAGTGGAATAGCAAGAGAAATGTCCTTCAT
>NZ_WKKI01000044.1 GCF_009674805.1 Metabacillus lacus
TAGGCACGCCGCCAGCGTTCGTCCTGAGCCAGGATCAAACTCTCCAATAAGATTGTTTGACTTGCTCATAGTAAAAATTTAAAACTAGATTTAACGTTGACGTTCTGCTTTGTTTAGTTTTCAAAGATCATGTTAATTTTGCGTTATCGCTCAGAAGCGACTATATCAATATAACATTTTCGCACTTCGCTGTCAACACTTTTTGAAATGTTTTTTTGAAGTGTGTCGCTGTCTAATCAAGTAATCAGCAGCGACGTTTAATAATATAACACTTCAAAATTGCTAAGTCAATACTTTTTCAGCAAAGAATATCCCCTGTGGAAAATGCGGTTTCCCTTAGTTTCTATTTTAATCGTTTTAATAAACTCTTTTTCCACAAGATATTCAACCAGCACGCTTAAATCCAGACTGTAGCATTTTATTTCATCATGATTCAGCAGATCACCAAACAGCCATTGCTCCTTTTCCTCAATCACAGATAGCAGATGGGAGGCACCTATTTCTGTTTTTGAGTGAATAAGAAAGTCGCTGGCAAGGAAAAGAAGCTCCAGCCTCTTCTCCAGGCTTTCCCCGCTTTCTACCAGTTCCTGATACAGCTTATATACTTGGGGCTCTATTTGCTTAACCTGCTTCCATACAGTAATTTCAGGGTGAAAGCCTCTGTCTATCACTTCAAGCCGCGCCAGATGATGAAGAGCGTGAACAATATGATTGTATGCATCAAGATACTGTTTCGCCTCAAAGAAAGCTTTTCCTTCATAAAATCTACGGATCAGCTTTGCAAATTCGAGACCGATTTTAAATTTACGTTCCGAGAAAGGAAAGTTTTGAAGCCGTTCAGCAAGTTTTGCATGATAGTCATTTCTGTCAAACAACACTCTGCCATTAATAATCCATTCAACGATTCTTCTGTTCGTCCCCAGAAGCAGCCACTCTTCTACCTGATCTTGAGTGACAATATGTAAGGAAGCACTGTTATCCATGTATTCATAATGTTTAATGAAAACCGGCTGCTCCGCTTCTTTAACAACAATGAAGAGCACTGCATCCATATTATCGGTAAGGGGAGAGACTTCATTCCGTTTTTCCATCATGACCACAGCAAGTGTATCCGGATGGCTTGCCCGTTCCTGGTAGATCGGGCGGAAAATATCTTCCATATATAACTCCTCCAAAATAATTCTTGGTTAATTTAGTTCTATACAAAGATAGGGAAATCCTTTGCAGGAATAATCATTATACAGGTGTTTTACAAATAGGAGAAGAACATATCAAAAATTAGGAAAAAGTGTGCTATATTTAGGAAAGGAGGGGAAAGGAATGGCCCAAAAATATTCTAGTAAAATCAATAAAATCCGAACCTTTGCTTTAAGCTTGGTCTTTATAGGATTTTTCGTCATGTATCTGGGGGTATTTGCCCGTCAATCAATTATTTTAATGACGGTTTTTATGCTGCTCGGTCTGCTCTGCATTATAGCGAGCACAGTTGTCTACTTTTGGATCGGCATGCTGTCGACAAAAGCTGTACAGGTTGTTTGTCCCAACTGTGGAAAAGCCACTAAGATTTTAGGGCGTGTAGATATGTGTATGTACTGTAAAGAACCCCTGACACTGGATCCCAATCTCGAAGGCAAAGAATTTGATGAAAAATATAACCGCAAAAAAATGAGCTGATAGCATTTCGCTATCAGCTCTCTCTATACAGCAGGCACATCAGGAGTTGCAGCGCCGCCGTTATATGCCGCAGCCCTGCACTCGCCTTTCAGCTCCCGCCGCTACATTTTCTATAGTGCTTCTTTTCTCTCACAGTCACTGCAGACCCCGTATATTTCCATTCGATGATTTCTTACTTTAAAGCCTGTAACATGAGATGCAAGATGCTCCACCTCATCAAGGCCCGGGTAATGGAAATCAACCATTTTTCCGCAGTCCTCACAAATCACATGGTAATGGTCACTTGTCACAAAATCAAAACGGCTTGAAGCATCGCCATACGTTAATTCCTTTACAAGCCCTACCTCACGAAATACCCTTAGGTTGTTATAAACCGTTGCAACACTCATATTAGGGAATTTCCCTTCCAGTGCTTTATATATATCATCTGCGGTAGGATGAGACATGGATGAAATCAGATATTCCAGTATAGCATGACGTTGGGGAGTAATTCTTACCCCTGTTTGCTTCAAAGTATCGAGTGCTTCTTTTAACTGATGTTCAGACATTCGCCATGCACCTCTCTTTGAAAAACATTCTTACTTTGTAATATTTATAATTAGTGTACATCCTTGCAACGGATTTTGTCAATTTAAATAGTAGGAAAAAAAGGAAATGCATTTTACTTACTTTTCCTCCTCCTCCCTTTTTTCATTACAGCAATTTTTAGCAGTCATTTCACCCTGATCTCCATACTAAAAACGCCCCCTCCATAAAATATGGAGAGAGCGTTATAAGGATTAATTATTGTAATACACCGGTGAACCTGGTCCAAGGTCTATGCCGGTCGCCATCCAAACGATGAGCATGATAATCCAGAGGATTGAGAAAACAATTGAATATGGAAGCATCGTGGATACGAGTGTTCCAATTCCAATTTTTTTGTCATACTTCTGAGCAAATGCAATGATGATTGCATAGTACGGCAGAAGCGGAGAAATAATGTTTGTTGTGGAATCGGCAATTCTGTAAATAACCTGTGTAAATTCCGGAGAGTATCCGAAATTCATCATTATCGGCACAAACACAGGTGCCATAATGGCCCACTTAGCAGACGCGCTTCCGATAAACAAATTAATCAGGCCGGCCACTGCGATAAATGCGATAATCAGCGGCAGACCGGTAAAGCCTGTAGATTCCAGGAATTCTGCTCCATTTACCGCCAGCACAACACCAAGGTTGGATTCTGTAAAGTAAGAAACAAACTGCGCGGCAACAAATGCCAGGACAATGTAGGAGCCCATTGTTGCCATCGTTTCTGAAAGCTGCTCTGCTACATCTTTATCAGATGTAATGTTCTTTGTAATCAATCCGTACACAAAGCCCGGAACGAAGAACATGATTAGAATAACAGGAACGAGTGACTGCATGAATGGTGAATTCACAATGTCTGTTCCACCGCGTAAAGGTCCCCATTCAGGAACAACAAGAAGGGCAAGCAGCGCTCCAGTTATGACGAATGCCGCAAGTGCTCCCCAAAGTCCTTTTTTCTCCTGCGGCTTCAGGTAGTCCACTTTGTCAGTTACGGTTCCTTTATACGTCCCTAAGCGCGGTTCTACGATTTTATCTGTTACAAGGGTACCGGCAATGGTCAGCATGAACACTGATGCTATCATGAAATAGTAGTTCATGGCATAGTTCATGCTTTCCGCATACTCAGGATTAATAATTCTGGCTGCATCCTGTGTAAGTCCTCCCAAAAGAGGGTCAAGCGATGTAAGCAGCAGATTTGCACTAAATCCTGCTGATACACCTGCAAATGCAGCAGCAAGTCCTGCGAGCGGATGTCTGCCGAGTCCGGCAAAGAGCACCGCTCCCAATGGAGTTAATACTACATAACCGGCATCAGCAGCCATGCTTGACATGATTCCGCCAAATACCAATGCTGCTGTCATCAGCTGCTTCGGCACAGATGTAACCAGGCCGCGCAGCGCAGCGCTTATAAGTCCGGAACGTTCCGCAATCCCAATTCCAAGCATTGTCACCAAAACTGTTCCCAGCGGCGCAAAGCTTGTAAAATTGCCTACTGCACTTTGAAAGAGATATGCGATACCTTCAGAACTTAGAAGGTTTTTCACCTGAACTGTTTCCCCTTCATTTAAAGGGTCATCAATTTGAATGCCAAGCGATGAAAAAATTGCAGATGCAATTAAAACAAGTAATGCAAAAATAGCAAATAGTGTAACAGGATGAGGAAGCTTATTTCCTACACGCTCAATTGTATCGAGAGACCGAGTAACAAACCCTCTCTTCCTTACAGTGTCTGTCGCCATAATACCCTACCTTTCTGCGATATTTAAATTTTCTGAAAGTATTTTGTTAGACAGTGTCTAGTATAGACAAGTTCAAATGATTATGAAAGTGCAAAAGAAAATGGCGGAAAATATAAAGTTTTCTGATTTTTATAACAGAAAATAGCACGAGGGATTGCCCCGTGCCTTAGAAGGCTGTTAGAGTATGGGATTACTCGGAATGCCGGTCACGACATCTTATTCAGAGAGCTTACTTATTGCCCTCACTTTTTCCAGCATCTTCTGCTTCAGGCTGAAATTACTTCTCTGTTTCTCTAATGTATTCCAGAGCTTCCTCCACATGACCCTTCACTTTTACTTTACGCCATTCCTTTATCAGTCTGCCTTTCTTATCAAAAATAAATGTGGAACGTTCGATCCCCATGTATTCCTTGCCAAAGTTTTTCTTTAGCTTCCAAACCTCGAATTCTTCGGAAAGCTTATGTTCGCCGTCAACAAGGAGATGAAAAGGCAGATCGTGCTTTTCTTTGAATTTCTGGTGTTTATCTGCAGGATCCGGACTGACGCCGACAATCACTGCATCCAGCTCTGAAAAACTCTGATATGAATCCCTGAAGTCACAGGCCTGTGTAGTGCAGCCCGGGGTCATGTCTTTTGGATAAAAATACAGAACAATATATTTCCCTTGAAAATCTGTGAGGGAAATATGTTCTCCGTTATCGGCCGGAAGTGCAATATCCGGCAGCTGCTGTCCCAATTCAATACTCATATAAGGAGCCTCCCATAGATATATTTTCATTTAGCCTAACCAACTTTGCTCTCACATACAACTATTTTACTTTATCAATGCCGCTGACAGCTTTGGCTACAATGACAACCGGAAGCATATAGCCGATCAGTGCTTCCACCACTGCAATGAACCTCCCCGCTCCTATCGGGATAATTTCCCCATAGCCGACAGAAAACAAAGTTACCGCGCTAAAATACAAGCATGTATTGAGCTGCTGAAGATATGTACCTGTTACTGCATGTCCATTTTCCAGCAGGATATAATAACCGCTCTTTGTAAGAATAAGATAAATCATTGAAAAGGCCACCAAAATCGCCAAATATAAAAAAGAGATGATGATAATCGTCTCAAACGACACGAACTGCTGCTCCGAGAAAGCTTTGTAAGCGATTCTGGCACTCATGATAAAACAAATAATAATTAAGAGACCGATAACAAAGCCCATATATCCTCCTGCTTCTCTTTGTCCTTAACTAAGTATACGAGCGGGCATGAAAGATATTGCATAAAATCTGGGTTCATTGTTTAAGCGTTTTTATTATGCAGGCACTGTTAAAGAAGACTGTTGATTTTCTTAACCACCCAAGAGAACAGGTAGTATAATAAAAAATGGAAATGAAAATTAGGAACCAATTCAAAGGAGTAACTGATGATATGGATTGTTTTTGTGAGGAAGCGGAAATTTACGAGTTAAAAGTTGAAGGTGATGTTGGAGCGGATCCTATATGGTGCAATCAATGTGGTTGTAACTTAGATTTAGAATACGTCCCAATTTCAAATGAATTAAAAAGTGAATTGACGGAATGGATAACGAAGTACGGTGAATGGATTAATTGGGATATAGATAGAATCATTCCAAATGGCATTGAAATGGAAGAAGAACATATTAAACAGGGTGCTAAATTAACTGAAAAAGTAAAGGAAGAACTTTTAGGGAAATACAGAATAAAATTCTCTCCTTCAACAATGGCACGAAGTTATGCAAGGAAAACACCTTAATGCTCATTATGCTAACAGGCAAGTAAGCGAATACAAGCATATAAAAAGGCTTGATGATATAGGAGTTGAATTGGTGCGAACCTTTTTAAGTTTTTTGTTTATCAAGTCATTTTATCTTTGATTGGTACAGCAAATAATATCGATAATAATATATTGTTTCACTGATTAAGACACCTATAAATTTAATAATCATTTAAATCAACTTAAGATTATATTTTTTTATTAAATTAAAATTGAGATATAAAATTTTAATTTTTACGAACATCATAATCTATTCCAAGGTATGAACGAGTGTCCGTTAGATATGTCTACTGATTTAGAAAAACAAATAAGCAAGTTCGCAAGTATGGATGTTGCCCCATTAGTAAGGGTTTATAAATTAGATACCAGTGATTTTTAAGAATTAAGATTGGACAAAGAATATAAATTCAAGGAATTTGAATGCGGATGCAATCAGTAATTTTATTCAACTAGCCGAGTGTTCATTAAAAGATACCTTAGTTATGTTAACGGATAGAATACTGTCATACATTTTTATGAAAAAATGATAAAAAGGGATGATTGGCTTTGTTTACTAAAAAAATATTTTAATAGTAGTTTTTTTCCTTGGGCTGATTTCAATTCCTTTTGCTTTTCTTTATGTTCTTAATAATGGGAATCCTTATGAAAGATATCTTGTAAGTAAATATCTTCCTACACATTTAGAGGAATTGGGGTATAGTGACGAGGATATTTTGAATCAATCGTATATTGAAACAAAACATTCAATAAATAACAGTGTGTATCATGGTCACTACAGGGTGGTTTTCAAAGATGAACCTCACTTGGAATACCTGTATGGGGTGACAAGAGGCAGAAAAAACGTAGTACAATTTTGTGAAAAAGAAATATTGATATCAGGAGAAAGGACTACTGATAAAAACAATCACAGTGAAAAAAATTGTATAGGCTATTTAGATAACAGATAAAAATATAAACTTTAGAAGCGGGTGCCATAATTCCAGAAGTGAGTATGGCATTAAAGTAAAGGAGCATTTACTTGAAGAAGAACTATACTATGAGAATTTGGAATTTGACTTTATTAAGGGTGTGGCAAAAATGAATGACCTATATGGTCGACTTAAGACCAAAAAAATAAAGATAACTGAGATTCCACAATGGGGACCTTATTTTCGAAAGCAATGGGAGAATAATTTTGCTAATCATTTAAGTGATAAAGATAAGAAGTCAATTCACCTATTTGATACTGGTGGTTATTGTGGCTATTTATGGCACTTGTTTAGTTATGAGAAGAAGGGTTGTATAGAGGGGGAAAATGCTGAAGTTGCATTCAATAATCAACCCAAGAAAAATTGTTATGTGTTTTATCAACATTATGATTATGTTCTTTTTCTACAAAATGACGGTATGTTTAATACTGATGACCTTATAAATGAACAAGATATTTATATTGTAGATAAAGGATTTAACTGGACTTATATACAAACACATGAAACTGGATGGTTTGGTCCATATTTTAGCGTTAAATGAAACTGATGAGGTTGCGTTACTATCGGGGGCAATGCTTATAAGGCAACGCCTTTTTCTTTGTTCTACTAAATATGCAGATTAGGAAAAGAAAATTTAATCCTACAAATTTAAGGTGGGAAATATTTTTGAACAAAAGATTTATTACACTGACCGCTGTTAGTTTTATAGGAATAGGTAGTTTAATCAGTTATCATCAATTTTTTAAGGAAAAGCAATACTTGTCTATTGGAGTGAGCCAGGAAGATATCATAGCAGCAAGTATGAATCAATCTGATATTCCCTTAAATAAAGAGTGGGTTATCACATACGACAATGGGATTAATCAGGAGAGAATTAGCGAGAAATCAATTTATGTCTTAGACGATGAAAACAACGAAGTTCCAGTAAAAATAAGTGTAAAGGGGTAAAATAATGAAAAAAGCATTATTGGTCATAGATGTACAAGTTGGGATGTTTCAAGAAGGTAATGTTGTGTATAAAGGAGATAGTCTACTAACAAATGTAAAATCACTAATATTCCAGGCACACTCTTCTGAGACACCAATTTTTTATATACAGCATAATGGACCTTCCGGACATCCTTTGGAGTATAGAACAAGTGGATGGGAGATTCATCCTGAAATTGCTCCAAAAAATCAAGATGTTATTATACAAAAAACTACTCCTGATTCATTTTTTAATACTTCTTTAGATGATGAACTAAAAAAGCATGAGATTGAACATTTAGTAATTGCTGGAATTCAAACAGAGGCATGTGTGGATACAACTTGTAGAAGAGCTTTTAGTATGGACTATAAAGTCACTTTAGCTTCAGATTCACACAGCACGTGGGATTCAGAAGACATTACTGCCCAACAAATTATCAATCATCATAACAGAGTATTACGCTGGTTCGCTGATACTTCCCCAAGTCAAGACATCTCCTTTAAAAACTAATTGTAAAGTTATGTACCTTATACAAATAGGTTCTTATCTTTTTTAATAAAATATCATCATCTAAACAGCCCCATTAGAAAAGAGGATATCCCAGGGATACCCTCTTAATTGCCGGCCCCGCGGTATCGCTTTACACCGGAGTTCCACAAATAAATAGAAACCGTAAAGAACAGGACACCCATCACAGGCGTCATGAATGAGTATGTGTACCACTCTGTTCTGCCCAGAAAATAAGCAGAAGGATAAACACCGACAAAGGCAAACGGCAGAATCCACGTTAATACAAACCGGATCGCACTGTGATAAATATCTACAGGATAGCGGCCGTAGTTTCCGATATTGTACATCATCGGCATCAGGGAAGTCCGCGCGTCAGACCAGAAGCCAATGCTGGCCAGCGCTACAAAAATGCCGGCATATACAAGTGCTCCTCCTACAGCAAACAGAATCAGGATGAAGATGTCATACCAGGCAAACGACAAATCGAGCCTTGCAGCAGCATAGCCCATCACGATGATTCCCGTTACAGCGCCAAACAAGGATTCCAGCTCCATTCTTTCAAGAATGACTTGAAACAGGCTGTGAATCGGCCTGGTTAGAATTCTGTCCATCTCCCCTTTTACAATATATCTTTCATTGAAATCCCATATATTGAAAAAAGCCCCGAATAATGCGTAAGGTACAAGGAAAAAGCCATAAATAAAGATGATTTCATCCCGGGTCCAGCCTCCAAGTGTTTGTGTGTGTCCGAACACAACGAGAATGAACACCAGGTTCACGGCCTGAAACAGTAAATCAGACAGCAGCTCTACTACCATGTCCGCTCTGTACTGCATTCTGGTTTTCATATACTGGGCAATATACTGAAATAAAATCGATAAGTAATGCACAGTTTATCCCCCCTGTATAACGAGCCGCTTTTTCGCGGACGCCCACATGATTTTGATAGGGATAAGCAGGATAATGGCCCAAAAACCCTGCAGGAGGAGCGCATTGACCAACGCATCTCCGGTAAACCCTTCTGTGAATATCATGCTTGGTATATAGCTGATTGCCTGAAAAGGAAAGAACTGCATCACGTCCTGAGCCCAGAGCGGATAAAAGCTGATGGGAAGCAAGAGGCCTGAAAAGAGGTCAATGACCACCCGCTTCGCCCTCATTAACCCGTCATTATTAAATAGAAAGAACGTGACCATTCCTGTCATCAGGTTGATTTGTGTATTAATGATAAAGCTGAACAGTATCGATATAAAAAAGAATATCCATGTTGAAGCATTAGATGAGAACGATAAAGGAAACATGAAAGAAACGATGACCATGCCCGGCACGGAAAAGAAGAGAAGCCTGAAGATTCCTTCACCAAAGGCCTGCATCGTTTTCATGCCAAGATAATTGTAGGGTCTGATAATTTCCACAGCGACCTTGCCTTCTTTTATTTCAAGGGCAATTTCCCGGTCGATATTATTAAAATAAAACGCCCTTGCCATCCAGGATATTGCCACATAGGTTGTCATTTGAAGCACATCAAGACCCTGAATGCTTTCCTGTCCCCCATATATGGCAGTCCACAGGAAATAATACGCAGCAATGTTAATGCTGTAAATTAGTATGCCGCTGTAGTAGTTGGTCCTGTAGGCGAGCATCATTAAAAACCGGATTCTGATCATTTCTAAATATTTATCCATTACATATCACCTCAGGCTTGAAAAACCTGGCCTTTTTCATAAATATTCCGGATGATTTCTTCCGTAGAAATCTCCTGCACAGCCATATCATGTATTTTATGGGAGCCAGCCACTCTGCCAATCAATTCAGACAGATGAACAGAGTCGGCAAGCACTGCAATCCAGATTCCTTCTTTCTCGCCTTTTTGCCAAATAACCTCCAAATCACTGGTCAGCATGCCCAGATTATGCGGATCCACTTTTTCACCGAACTGAAATTGAATTTGTTTCTGTTCACCAAGACGCTGCCTTAAATTTTCAAGTGCACCATCATAAATGATCTTACCTTCATCCAGCATCACGACTCTTTCACAAAGAGCCTCGATATCAGTCAAATCATGCGTTGTCAGCAGAATGGTTGTGTTATATTTTTCATTTATCTCTTTTAGAAAGTCTCTTATTTTGAGCTTTACCAGGACATCAAGCCCGATTGTTGGTTCATCCAGAAACAGCAGAGGCGGATTGTGAATCAATGCGGCAGCAAGCTCACACCTCATTCTTTGCCCAAGAGACAGCTTTCTGACCGGCTTGTCCAAAAGCGGTTCTATATTCAATGTTGAAATCACATGTTTCATATGGGTATCGTATTGTTCATCGCTCACTTTATAAACCTTTTTCAAAAGGCGGAACGACTCCTGTACGGCGATATCCCACCAAAGCTGAGATCTTTGCCCGAACACCACCCCAATGGTCGAAGCAAATTTTTCCCTCTCCTTGTGGGGATTCATGCCGTTTACCCGCACCTCTCCGGCTGTCGGCGTTAATATGCCCGTCAGCATTTTAATGGTTGTCGATTTTCCCGCTCCGTTTTCACCGATATAGCCAACCATCTCTCCCTGTTTGACAGTGAAGGAAATATCATTTACCGCAGGAACTGTTTTATAATTTCGGTTTAGAAGATCCCGAAAGGCGCCCCCCAGCCCTTTACGGCTTGAATAGGATTTGAATTCCTTTCTGAGCTCTTTCACCACAATTGCGTCTTTCATTTGCATGACCTCCAACTTTTCTCCACTGAAATATTGTAAGCTAATCCTCTTCCTCCGACAATACATCTGTTTTTTCAATCAGTTTTTAACAGCTTTAGAAAGTGATATTATAATAGAAAGTAAAATTTTCAGGAGGATTCTATGAACTTCACTAAATCAGAACAGCTTCATGAAGAAGCTTTACAGCATATCGTCGGAGGGGTGAACAGCCCTTCCCGTTCATATAAGGCAGTCGGCGGAGGCGCTCCGGTTGTTATGGAAAAAGCAAAAGGGGCTTACTTCTGGGATGTAGACGGCAATCAGTATATAGATTATCTTGCTGCTTACGGACCGATTATTACCGGCCATGCGCACCCTCATATTACAAAGGCAATTGCAGATGCCGCAGAAAGAGGCGTTCTTTTCGGAACTCCTACGCCGCATGAAATCAAATTTGCAAAAATGCTGAAGAAAGCTATCCCAAGCATGGATAAGGTTCGGTTTGTAAATTCCGGGACAGAAGCTGTCATGACGACCATCCGTGTTGCAAGGGCCTATACCGGCAGGGACAAAATCATTAAGTTTGCCGGATGTTACCATGGTCATTCCGATCTTGTACTGGTTGCGGCAGGTTCAGGCCCGTCTACCCTTGGCACTCCGGATTCTGCAGGCGTACCGAAGAGCATAGCGCAGGAAGTAATCACCGTGCCTTTTAATGATCTCGCACCGCTTAAGGCTGCACTCGAAAAATGGGGGAATGACATTGCAGCGGTGCTTGTGGAGCCGATTGTCGGCAACTTTGGCATTGTAGAGCCTCACCCGGGCTTTTTGGAAGAAGTGAACAGGCTGACACACGATGCAGGTGCTTTGGTGATTTATGATGAAGTCATTACCGCGTTTCGTTTTATGTATGGCGGAGCACAGGATCTGCTAAACGTGAAGCCGGATCTGACAGTGCTAGGGAAAATCATTGGCGGCGGCCTTCCAATCGGGGCATATGGCGGTAAAAAAGAAATCATGGAACAAGTAGCGCCTCTTGGGCCGGCTTATCAGGCAGGAACAATGGCCGGTAATCCCGCTTCAATATTATCTGGAATTGCCTGCCTTGAAGTTCTTCAGGAAGAAGGACTGTATGACCGTCTCGACAAGCTGGGCGCCATCTTGGAAGAAGGTATTCTCAAGCATGCCGAAACACACGGCGTTCCCATTACAATCAACCGGCTGAAAGGAGCCCTGACCATTTACTTCACAGATGAAAAAGTTTTTGACTATGAAGGGGCAGAAAGAACTGACGGAGAAATGTTTGCGCGCTTTTTTAAGTTGATGCTGAAGCAGGGCATCAATTTGGCACCTTCTAAATATGAAGCATGGTTTCTTACCAGCGAGCATACAGAAGAAGATGTTACCAGAACTTTAGAGGCAGTTGAGCATGCATTCAGCCAACTTGAAAATGCATAAAAATTCATTAATGAAAGCAGCAGAAGAATTGTTTCTGCTGCTTTCACCTCTTTTTATTCTGAAAACGCTTACATAATGGTGTTTTGTAAAATTTTCTCACTCCCTTCCTTCTTTCAAAATGAATACCATATCCAAAAAACTGTATATGTATTTGCAAAATAACTCTTGAAATGTTATCATTGGTAATACAATTCTGAAAATTATTTCTATTTTCTATAATTTGGATTTTGTCATTCAGGAGGTGAAGGCTCAACGAACGGGAATTCATTTCCCATTCTGGCCGCTATTATGAAAGATACTTGGAACCCTAGTCTATTTAAGGATTATCAAAATGCAGAACATGACG
The DNA here is from genome assembly GCF_009674805.1 of Metabacillus lacus. Classification (GTDB taxonomy): domain Bacteria; phylum Bacillota; class Bacilli; order Bacillales; family Bacillaceae; genus Metabacillus_C; species Metabacillus_C lacus. Next base: position 12,714 of record NZ_WKKI01000044.1, read on the forward strand.
CTTGCGGCATTGTTTCTGTTATAGAGAAAAGAAAATATCCTACCAAAGAAAACATTGACCTTGCCATACAGGCACTGATTACCATGAACCACCGTGCCGGATTCATCAACGAGGAAGGCGATGGAGTAGGAATTCATATTGATATTCCTTTGGCGCTTTGGAAAGATAAGCTGGCCGCGAAAGGCCTGAATCCTGATCTTGCTGAAAGGGAAGACTTTGTTGTAGGCCATTTGTTTCTTTCAAGAAAAGGAAGTCCTGCAGCACTAAAAGAGTTTGTAAAAAGTCTTATCAGCGACAATGGATACAGCCTGATTTTTGAAACAGACACCGTTACATCCGCAAATGCTCTTGGACCTATCGCTTTGCAAGAAGAACCCCTATTCTGGCAGTTTGCATTGATTCCTTCCAAACCAGTTAACATAGCTGAGTCTTTATTTAACCTGAAGATTGCAATTGAAAAAAATGACGATGTCCATGTTGCTTCTCTTAGCAAACATGCTGCAGTTTATAAAGTAATGGGTGCCGGTGATGTACTTCCAAGATATTATCACGACTTGGCCAACCCTCTTGTTGCATCAACCATGACATTGGGGCATAACCGTTATTCAACAAATACATTATCCAACTTTTTCCGTGTACAGCCTTTCAGCGTGCTGGGCCATAACGGAGAAATTAATACGATTGCCAAGCTGCGTGATGAAGCAAAAATGATTGATGTTCCTTTAACAAACGGTGGAAGCGATTCACAGGATCTGGACCGTACCATTGAGACGCTTATTTGCCGTGAGCAATATTCGTTATTTGAAGCAGTGGACGCTCTTTTCCCTCCAATTGTGAATGAAATAAAATCTTATCAGCCTCACCTGCAGGATTTATATACGTACCTGCGTGAATCATGGGGACATTTTGCACAAGGTCCTGCCGGCATTGTTTCCAGATTCGGCGAAGAAGCGGTCTTCAGCGTGGATGCGCTGGGATTGCGTCCATTATGGAAAGTTGAAACAGCTGAATCTCTTGTGTTTTCTTCTGAGCCCGGCATTATTCCGGTTTCCCTTTATGCAGGAAATCCAAAACCGCTCGGACCTGGAGAAAAAATTGGAATCAGATGGAATGAAGAAGTGATTGAAGTTTTGGAGTATCCAGCTTTTCAGGAAGAGGTTTATAACCGCCTTTCTCCAAAGGTGAACCTCGATGGCTATCGCAGCCGTCTTGTATATTCCACAGAAAAAGCCAAGGTATCCGCTGCACAGGCCGGCAAGGTACATAACGGCCAATATGCTGCATTTGGATGGGACCGCGAGCACATTCAGCTGATTGAACAAATGGCTGACAAAGGAGTCGAGCCAATACGGTCACTTGGTCATGACGGGCCTCTTGCCGCGATTCATCCTGACAGAAAGAATATTGCTGACTTTATTAAAGAAAGCGTTGCTGTTGTTACAAATCCGGCCATTGACCGCGATCGAGAAACAGAACTTTTTTCTACAAGAGTTATAGTGGGCAGACGTCCATCGCTTCATGAATATCACGAAAGAGATACAGTGGTAGAATTGCAGACTCCTATTTTGCTTGAGGGCGAGCTTGGCTATGAAGCATCATTGGCCCACAGCCATATGTCCTATGAGGAGCTTCTCAGCCTTTATTCAGCGAACAAAAGCGTCCATGTCCTTTCTGCAACTTTTACAGCGGAGGAATCACTTGCAGATGCACTACAACGAATTGCAGATGAAGCCATACACTCAGTTAAAGGAGGAGCGTCCCTTCTTGTTCTGGATGATCATGAGGCACATCAAAACGGCAGACTGTGGATTGACCCCCTGCTTGTCACATCTGCAGTTGACAGGGCATTAATAGAGGCCAGCCTGAGAAGAAGCTGCTCAATTGTGCTTCGCTCAGGGGCGCTCAGATCCCTTCATGACATCATTGTGTCTTTTGGACTGGGAGCAAACCTTGTCAGCCCTTATCTGTTATTTGCAACAGTTGTTGAAGAGGAGCAATTTCTTCCAGGCTTGAATTTATTCAGCGCTTTAAACAAAGGCTTGGAAAAAGTGATCTCCACAATCGGCATTCATGAGCTTCGCGGATACGGCCGCCTGTTCTCTTCCATCGGTCTGCATGAAGAGCTGGCAGCAGCACTGAATGTTGTTAACTTCTTCGGATCTGATGCACTGAAATATAATTTTGCTTCTTTGAAAGAAGACAGCATGAAGCGCGCAGCAGATTATGAGAATGAAAAAGCAAGACCATCAAAAACATTCCATATCTTCCCACGCATCTGGAAAGCCATTGGAGAGGTTGCTGCAACAGGCAGCTATGACGGCTACCGGGAAAAGCTCAATGAACAGGAAGAAAGCAATCCAATTGCGATCAGGCATTTAACCAGCATCAAGCAAAGGCCTGTAAACCTTGATCCTTCCAAAGTAGACTTGAGCGTAGGCGAGCATGATCTTCCGTTCGTCATTGCATCCATGTCGTTTGGTTCGCAAAATGAAACAGCCTTCCGTGCTTATGCTGAAGCCGCAGATCAGCTGAATATGGTCAGCTTAAATGGTGAGGGCGGAGAAATTAAAGATATGCTTGGCAAATATCCGCATACACGCGGGCAGCAGGTTGCTTCCGGGCGCTTTGGTGTAAATGCCGAACTCTTGAATTCTTCTAATCTGCTTGAAATCAAGATCGGGCAGGGTGCTAAACCTGGTGAAGGAGGCCACTTGCCTGGTTCCAAGGTTACTGCAAAAATTGCTGAAGCAAGGAATGCAACAATTGGATCGGATTTGATTTCTCCTTCCAATAACCATGATATTTATTCAATCGAAGATCTTGCCCAGATGATTGCAGAACTGAAAACAGCCAATGATCAGGCAAAGGTCGCTGTAAAAGTGCCTGTTGTACCTAACATCGGTACAATTGCAATCGGAATTGCAAAAGCAGGAGCGGACATTATTACACTGAGCGGATTTGACGGCGGTACAGGTGCTGCCAGAATTCATGCCCTTCAATATGTCGGCCTTCCTGTTGAAATAGGTGTAAAAGCTGCTCATAATGCCCTTCTAGAAGCTGGCTTGCGCAATAAAGTAGAGCTTTGGGCAGACGGCGGAATTAAAAGTGCTCAGGACGTAATCAAAGTCATGCTTCTCGGAGCCAACCGTGTTGGCTTTGGAACACTGTCGATGATTGCAATCGGCTGTACAACCTGCCGCGGGTGCCATCTTGATACCTGCCACGTGGGAATTGCCACTCAAATTGAGTCTGAAGCACAGGCGAAAGAGCATGGACTGCGCCGGTTTGTCCCTAGACAATATGAGCCTGCAGTAAAAGGCTTAATGAATTTGTTTGGCGCTTTCGGGCAGGAGCTGAAAGCTTTAACTGCTTCACTCGGCTTTACAAGGCTTCAAGATCTTGTGGGACGTTCTGATCTGCTTGAGCAGACCCGCGGAACTGAAGAGATGGATCTTTCCTCTCTTCTTCAGATGCTTGACATTGAAAACATGGCCGCTCATCAGGAAGTTGCCGCGAGCCTGCAGGAAAAAAGGCTGGCAGTGGCTGCCGGTGCTGAATATCTGGATTACCGTGAAGAAGTTCTTCATGAATCTAGAGAGTACAGGGGTGTTACATCCGAGCAGCGTGTGCTTGGAAGCCGCGTCTCCTGTCATAGAGTGAGAGGACGCCTTGATGGTTCTTATCTTGCTCTTGAAGATGTAAGGCTTTCTTATAAAGACGGATCGGTTCCGGGTAACGGACTTGGAGCTTACAACTCAAACGGCATTCATCTTCTAGTAGAAGGCGGTGCGCAGGATGGGACAGGAAAAACATCCTTCGGCGGCTCCATACAGGTACTGAAAGCCAAAGGCGTTGATGGCCGGTACTATAACGGATCTGTTGGAAAAGGATTTGGATATGGCGCTCAAAAAGGTCTTCTCCTCGTACAGGGAGATGCGGACGCAAGAGCAGGCATCCGTCTGTCAGGCGCCGACATGATTATTGGAGGCAAAATCTCCAAGCCAATTCCCGAACAGGAATATGGTAATATCGGAGTAACAGCCAATATCAAAGGCTTCGCATTTGAATATATGACGAACGGCCGCGGACTGGTTCTTGGCGATCCGGGACCATGGATTTGCGCAGGAATGACAGGCGGAGTCGTTTACGTAAGGCAGCAGCCGGAAATGGGCATGACAAGAGCTGCGCTTGAAAGAAGGATTGCCAAAGGTGCAAACATTGCAATTCAGACGCTTGATGAGCAAGGTGAAAAAGATACGTTCGAGCTTCTATCCACCTACATCTCGGCCCTGAATGCAAGCGGACAAAACGAAGAAGCAGCAGAGCTTCAGCCGCTGCTCCATAACCTAAAAAACAGTTTCTTCCAAATTATGCCGGTCAAACAGCAGGCAGATCCATCTGTCTCCACTGAATAATACCGTAAAGAGAATGACCTGGAACAGCCGCGCGAGGCTTTTTCAGGTCATTTTTTTTGTTATCTTCTAAAACATGGTATCAGGCAGGTAACCTGTATCGCTGCAGAGACTTAGGAGCGTTAGCTGGAGCGCCGTTATGATTCTGTTATAATAGGGAATAGTATCTTGAAGATTTTCTTTAGTAAATATGATAAGTCAGGATATCTATACTATAAAGAAAGCTCAGAAAGGAATGTATACTGCTCCAATGAAACTCGGTGCCCGAATACTGAAAACGGGGATAGCCATTACATTAGCCCTTTGGCTGGCTACACTTTTAAATCTGCCGTCCCCTGTGTTTGCAGGAATATCAGCCATATTTGCCATACAGCCTACAATTTACAGATCTTATTTATCTATTATTGAACAAATACAGGCAAATATTATCGGGGCATCCATCGCCATTTTGTTTGGCCTGATTTTCGGTCCCCATCCATTTGTAATTGGATTTACCGCTGTGATCGTGATTGCACTTAACATAAGGCTGAAGCTGCAGAACACAATTCCGGTTTCTCTTGTCACAGTCATAGCCATTCTGGAGAGTCCGGGAGAACATTTTATAGAGTTTTCACTCATCCGGTTTGCTACGATTATTCTCGGTGTTCTTGCTGCCTTTATCGTAAACATGGTCTTTATTCCTCCAAAATACGAAACAAAATTGTATCATCGTATTGTTGAGAATACGGAGGAAATTATCAAGTGGATCCGCATCAACTCCAGGCATATTTCTGAACACAGTGTATTGAAGGATGATATTGAAAAATTCAAAGACAATATTATTAAGCTGGATCAGCTGTATCTTCATTACAAAGAAGAAAGAAGCTACTTCAAGAAGAATACGCTGGCGAAAACCCGCAAGCTTGTGATCTTCAGGCAGCTTTTGAATACGACTCGCCGTGCTCTTGATATGCTGAAGCGGCTGCACCGCCTGGAAAATGAATTTCATCATATGCCAAAAGAGTTTCAGCAGATTTTCATCGCAGAGCTTGACTACCTGCTGAATTATCACGAAACCATCCTGCTGAAGTTTATTGGCAAAATCAAGCCGTCCGTTCCTGATGAATTCATGCAGGAAGGTGCATTAAACAAATCAGAGCTGTTTGAATCCTTCCTCAGACTGAAAGCAGAGTATGAGGATGAAAATTACGTTTACAACATTCTGCCTCTTGTGACAAGCATTATGGACTATAGTGAACATCTTGAGCATCTGGATGTTCTTATGAACAGCTTTCAGACCTATCATAAGGAAGAAAATGAACTGGACATTCCGGAAGCAAAATAACCCGCAAATGTCAGGCACACACCACAAAAAGCAGCACTTCTTCATTGTGAAGAAAGTGCTGCTTTTTTATGCTTTATGATGTTAGTGCTTACCCTTCGGATCCAGCGCATCTCTAAATCCATCCCCCATGAGGTTAAATCCAAGCACTGTCAGCATAATGGCAAGACCCGGAAAGATGAGTGTCCAAGGAGCCTGCACAAGATACTGTTTCGAGTCTGCAAGCATCTTGCCCCACTCCGGATTAGGTGCTTCTGCGCCAAGTCCCAAAAAACCCAGGGCTGCAGCTTCGATGATCGCTGTCCCGATTGCCAGTGTGGACTGTACAATAATTGGAGACAGACTGTTAGGCAGGATGTGGACAAACAAAATTCTGCTATCCTTCATTCCGACTGCTTTTGCAGCAGTGATATATTCTTCCTGCTTCACACTTAACACTTTCGAACGAATCAAACGGCCGAAGTTAGGAATGTTAATGACTGCGATGGCTATCAGTGCATTTTGAAGCGACGGCCCTAGAATGGAAACAATGGCGATGGCCAGAAGAATGCTTGGAAATGCCAGCATAATATCAAAAATCCTCGAAATGATGGTATCAACCCAGCGGCCGTAATAACCCGCAAGAATGCCGAGGAAGCTTCCCACAATCACTGAGCCAAGTACAGAAAAGAATCCTACCCATAAAGAAATTCTTGCTCCAAAAATGACCCTTGAGAAAATATCCCTGCCGAAATCATCAGTTCCAAACCAATTGTTTCCTGAAGGCGGCAGAAGCCTTTTTGTTAAATCCTGCTCTCTGATTCCATAAGGAGCAATCAAAGGAGCAAAAATGGCCAGGAGAATAAACAGCAGGACAATCACGGCTCCTGTAACAGCCAGTTTATTTTTTAAAAACAGTCTTAGCTTTACTTGAAAAGGGGTAAGAGCCTTTTCTTCTTTTACAACAACGGGCTGATTTTTCTTTAATGGATACTCCATCCTTACCCCTCCTTAATACTTGATTCTCGGATCTATTGCTGCGTACAGCAAATCGACGATGAGGTTGATAAAAACAAACACAGTTGCAACGACGAGGATGCCGGTTTGAATAACCGGATAATCTCTATAGCTGATCGCATCATAAATGTATCTTCCGACGCCAGGCCAGCCGAAAATGGTTTCTGTCAGAATCGCTCCGCCGAGCAGCAGGCCCGTTTGCAAACCAATAATCGTTAAAATTGGAATAATAGCATTTTTTAAAGCATGCTTGTAGACAACCCAGAACATTCTGAGCCCCTTTGCTTTGGCCGTTCTGATATACTCGGAACTCATCACCTCTATCATGCTGGAACGGGTAATTCTTGCAATGATCGCCATTGGAATGGTGGCAAGCGCGATTCCCGGGAGAATTAAATGCCTTAACACATCCATCAGCTGATCAAATCTTCCTTGAAGCAGAGTGTCGATAATATACAGGTTGGTCATGGCATTTACAGGATTTCTAATGTCCTCCCTTCCCGTTGTCGGCAGCCAGCCAAGGTTGATGGAGAACATCCACTGCTCCATGAGGCCGAGCCAGAAAATCGGAATGGAAACACCGATCAGGGCAATGACCATTGCTGTATAATCAAACCATGAATTTTGAAACCAGGCACTGATGATTCCTGCGTTAACACCAATGACGATGGCAATTAACATGGCAAACATACTCAGCTCCAGCGTAGCAGCAAGGTAAGGGGTAATCTCCTTGCTGATTTCTGCTCCTGTGCGGATGGATACGCCAAAATCACCGCTCAGCAGTCCTTTCACATAATCTATGTACTGCACATACCAGGGCCTGTCCAGTCCGAGCTGCCTTGTCAGCTCAGCTATTGCTTCTTTTGTCGCGCGCTGCCCCAGAATGACCTGTGCAGGATCACCGGGTATTGCGCGAATGATGGAAAACACGACAAGCGTCATGCCAATCAAAACCGGTATCAGGAGTCCAATTCTTCTGACTGTATAAGATAACATGCTGCACCTCCAATATCTCTGTGCCTTTCATTTTTCTCCGGTGTCAGCTGCAGTAGTTTCACAGCAAGACGGAGCTTTTTCTTTCAAAAAAAAGGAAGAGGACTGCTCCCCTCCCCTCTGACAGTTTTACTTAAACTCTACTTTTGTCAAAATATCAGAACCTGTTGGATGCGGCTTCAGTTCTGCTAAATCGCTTACTCCAGCCAGCATTGGTGTAGAGTGGACAAGCGGAATCCATGGTGCTTCTTCGTGCACAATTTCCTGCGCTTTTTTATACAATTCATTACGTTTATCCTGATCAGGATCTGATTGAGCCTCAATCAGAATGTCATGAAGCTCATCATTGCTGAAATAGGAATAGTTGTTGCTTCCGATGCTGTCTTTATCAAGCAGCGTGTAAATGAAGTTATCAGGATCTCCATTATCCCCTGTCCAGCCTAAAAGGAATGTATCAGCTTCTCCTTTGCTTGCTTTATCAAGGTAAGTTGCCCAGTCATACGTTACAATTTTCGCTTTTACACCGATTTTTTCAAAGCTTGCCTGAAGAACTTCGGCAACCTTCATACCCTCAGGCATGTACGGGCGCGCAACAGGCATTGCCCATAAATCCATTTCAAAGCCATCAGGATAGCCGGCTTCTGCCAAAAGCTCTTTTGCTTTATCTAAATCGTAAGGATATGGCTCAATATCATCGTTATAGCCTTCAAGAGAAGGAGGCATCGGGTTCTTCGCAGGCTCTGCCAATCCGCCATAGAAAGAGTCGATGATTGCCTGCTTGTCAACCGCATGGTTCAACGCCTGGCGGACAAGTTTGTTATCCAACGGCTTTCTTGTAGATGTTAAACCAACATAGCCAACATTCATGGATGGGCGCTCAAACAGCTGTAGAGCATCGTTAGATTCGATTGTCTGCAAATCAGAAGGATTCACACCGTCCATTAAATCAATTTCGCCGGACTGCAGTGCGTTAAGTCTCGCAGAGTTCTCAGGAATCGTCTTAAAGATTACTTTGTTTAACTTAGGATAACCTTCCATCCAGTAATCTTCATTTTTCTCAACTACGATCCGGTCATTTGCTCTCCACTCAGCAAATTTAAATGGTCCTGTTCCAACAGGATTATCCCGGAATTTTTCTCCGAATTTCTCAACAGCCGCAGGGCTGGCAATTCCGAAAGGTGACATTGCAAGGTTTTTCAAGAACGGAGCCTGAGGCCTTTTCAAGATAAATTGAATAGTATAATCATCAACTGCTTTTACTTCCTTAATCACATGGCCTTCATCTTCTTTAAATCCGCCAAACATTGTGTAATAAGGGAACTGATCGGCATTCCCGTTCATCCAGCGGTCAAAGTTGAAAACAACTGCCTCTGCATTAAAGTCCGTTCCATCATGGAACTTTACTCCCTCACGAAGCTTCAGCGTATACTCAAGACCGTCTTCTGAAGCATCCCACTCAGTCGCAAGACCTTCATGAATCGTGGTATCCTGCTCGCCATAGTTTAGCAGTGTCTCAAAAATATTAACGGTAACTTTGAATGCTTCACCCTCAGTTGTGGAAATCGGGTCAAGAGAAGTGGAGTCTCCGCCGCGGCCAAACACGAGTGTATCTTTAGTATTTTCGCTGCTTCCGCCACCAGCGCCGCTGCCTCCGCTGCCGCCTCCATCACCTCCAGCATCATTAGAATTTGAACAGCCAATTAGTGCAGTTGAAAGCAGCATGATCATCATTAATGCGTAAACCAAACCCTTTTTCATACATATCCCCCTCTTTAGTTTACTTATCTATCAAACGCAGATTCTCATTCATACAAATGACAAGCTGCGTAATGACCTTCCTTGATTTCCTTTAATTGAGGTCTTACGGTTTTGCAGGTATCAAAACAATGGGCACACCTTGTATGAAACGCACAGCCCTTAGGAGGATCAGCAGGACTCGGCAAATCTCCCTTTAACACGATCTGCTCTTTCCTGACGTTCGGATCAGGAAGAGGCACAGCAGAGAGCAAAGCCTGCGTGTATGGATGCTTGGGATCTGTATAAAGGCTCTCACTATCAGCAAGCTCTACGATTCTCCCTAAATACATGACACCCACTCTATCACTTATATGCCTGACCACCCCCAAATCATGAGAGATAAACAGGTAGGTAAGAGAGAATTCTTTTTGAAGATCCTTCAGCAGATTCAGAATCTGTGATTGAATGGAAACATCAAGAGCAGATACGGGTTCATCAGCGATAATCAGCTGGGGATTTGTCATCAAAGCTCTTGCAATCCCGATTCTCTGCCGCTGCCCGCCGCTGAATTGATGCGGATATCTTTCTCCGTAATCCGGATCAAGGCCGACGGTCGTGAGCATTTGCTCCACGAGCTTAGCCCTCTCCTGCTTCGTCCCGATCTTATGTACAATAAGAGGCTCTTCGAGAATTTTGGCAACCGTCATTCTCGGGTTCAAAGACGCATAGGGATCCTGAAAGACCATCTGCATCTCTTTTCTCATTGCCCTTAGTTCGCTTTTCTTCTGGCCCGCAACATTGGTTCCGTTGAAGTAGATTTCACCTTCAGTCGGTTCAATCAGCCTTAACAGAAGCCGGCCCATTGTTGACTTTCCGCAGCCCGATTCACCGACGATGCCAAGGGTCTCACCTTTTCGAATCTCAAACGACAAATCATCGACTGCCTTAACCGCTCCCGCATTTCTGTTTAAAATTCCAGAAGAAACTGGAAAGTGTTTTTTGAGCCCATTAACTTTTAATAAGGAGCTTGTCATTTGCGTCACCTTCTTCCACTAAAAAACACCTTGAATGATGTCTGCTGTCAACTTTGTATAAATCAGGGCTTTCCACTCTGCAGCGGTCATGAACGGCATCACACCTCTGGGCAAAAGTACATCCGTATTTAACAGTGCCGGGCTTCGGCACTTGTCCTGAAATGGAATACAGTTTCTCTTTCTTGATTCGAATATCCGGAACTGATTGCAGGAGGCCTCTTGTATAAGGGTGCTGAGGATTCGTGAAAATGGTTTTCACATCCCCTTCCTCCACTACCCTGCCTGCGTACATCACCAGAATTCTGTCACACATTTCTGCAACAACGCCGAGATCATGAGTAATGAAAATGATGGAGGTATCAAGCTTTTCATTCAAATCTTTCATCAAGGCGAGAATTTGTGCCTGAATGGTCACATCCAGAGCAGTCGTCGGTTCATCTGCAATCAGCACTTCCGGATCACAGATCATCGCCATGGCAATCATGACGCGCTGCCTCATGCCTCCTGAAAGCTGATGTGGATATTCTTTCATAAGCTGCTCAGCCCTTGGCAGTCCCACCAGCTTCAGCATCTGCACTGCTCGTTCTTTTGCATCCCTTCTGCTTTTTCTATGATGAACCATATATGCTTCCTGCAGCTGGTCACCAATCTTAAATAGCGGATTAAGAGATGTCATCGGCTCCTGAAAAATCATCGCTATATCATTTCCGCGAAGATCTCTCATTTGTTTTTCGTTGTAATTCAGGAGATTCTTATTTTTAAAAAGAATTTCCCCCTCTGTTACATTCACCTGCGGCTTTTGCAGAAGACCCATAATAGACAGGGAAGTGATGCTCTTTCCACAGCCGGATTCCCCTACAATCCCCAGAACTTCTCCTTTTTTCAAGTGAAAATTAACAGAATCTACAACGATGGTTTCCGATCGGTCATTCTTAATAGAAATGGTTATATTCTTAACATCCAGCACTTTTTCCATGAGGTAACTTCACCACCAAAAAGTAATAAAGACAAATTATTTTATATTATTAAAAAATTTAAAATATTATGTTAAAAAACATTATATAGGATGAGGTAATTTATGACAACGTCCTGTTTACGGGGCGAACAGCGGATTTCGACAAAAGGATTTGGAAGGTTTGTACAGTTTACAAGGATTCTACAGTTAGAATAATGGTAATATTTGTCGAAAAATCTCTTAAACTAACTACTGATTTCATGATTTTTCGGTATAGTTTTTGCTGTTATTTTCAATAAAAGGATAATTTTGGTTGAAAAAAGCTCCTCAAAGTCATCTGCTGTGACTTTGAGGAGCTTTATGGATTTTTATAGTGTAAGGGTCTTCTGATTAATCTAAGTGCTGAATCTGAAACAAGCGTGCATATGCTCCGTCTTTTCTCATCAGTTCGGCATGTGGTCCTTCTTCTATGATTCTGCCGTTTTCAATCAGGACAATCTTATCTGCATGTGTAATCGTGGACAGTCTATGAGCGATAATAATGGTTGTCCTGTTGGCAGACAGTTTTTCAAGTGCTTCCTGAATCAGATGTTCACTCTCCAGATCAAGAGCCGATGTCGCCTCATCCATCACCAAAATTGGAGGGTTTTTCAGGAATACTCTGGCAATGGACACCCTTTGTTTTTGGCCGCCCGACAGCTTTACCCCTCTTTCGCCGACTTTGGTGTTGTAACCATTCGGAAGGCTTACAATAAAGTCATGTGCATTGGCAGCTTTTGCTGCAGCGATCACTTCATCGTCAGAAGCAAGGGGATTTCCGATTAAGATATTCTCTTTCACAGTCCCGCTGAACAGGAAGGTATCCTGCAGCACCATTCCTATCTGCTCCCTGAGGCTGCTTGCTTGATAATCTCTGATATCCATACCATCCAGCGTGATTTTTCCGGAAGTAACATCATAAAAGCGCGGTATCAGGCTGACAAGCGTAGATTTTCCGCCGCCGCTCATACCTACCAGGGCAACAGTTTCACCGCGTTCTATATTCAAATGTACATGTTCAAGAATCAGCGGCTCATCTTCTCTATACTGAAAAGAAACATCCTGAAACACTATGTTTCCTTTCACATTTCTTGCTTCTGCAGCATTTTCTTTATCCTCTATTTCATAAGGCACATCAATCAGCTCAAACATTCTGTCCATAGAGGCAAATGACTGGGTAAGTGTTGTTGACGAGTTAATCAACCTGCGCAGCGGACTGTAAAGCCTCTCGATATAGGCAATAAATGCAACCATCGTACCAACTGTTAAATCTTCATTGATAACCTGATATCCTGCAAAAGCCACCACCAGCAGAGGCGCAATATCGGTAATTGTATTCACCACTGCAAAGGTTTTTGCATTCCAGCTGGTATGATCAGTCGCTTTTTGAAGAAAATTTGTGTTCTCCTTTGAAAACAAATTCTGCTCATAATCTTCAGCTGCAAAGCTTCTAATTACCGGCATTCCCTGAACTCTTTCATGCAAATGTCCCTGCACTTCAGCCAATGCCTGAGATCTGACCCTGGTCAGCTTTCTAAGCCTGCCATAGAAATACCATACAGAAAATCCATAGAGCGGAAAAAGAGCGATTGACACAAAGGTTAATTGAACATTCATGTTGAACATAATCACAATAGCAATGATTATTGTTAAAATATCAAGCCAGACATTCATCAGCCCTGTAATAACAAAATTCTTTGTTTGTTCCACATCATTAATCACTCTGGAAATAATTTCTCCTGCCCTAGTATTTGCGTAATACCGTAAACTGAGCTTTTGAAGATGAGTAAACAGCTGATCGCGGATGTCAAACAGCACTCTGTTTCCTACCCATTGCGCATAATACTGACGGTAATATTCGACTGGAGGCCGAAGTATTAGAAAAATTCCAACCATCACGGCCATGATTGTAAACAGTTCGTTTGTCTTGTCTTCCGCCGATGCATTTCCTCCCAATATGTTGTCAACTACATGCTGCAGCAAAAGAGGAATCAAAAGGGGAATACCGAACTTGAATACACCAATGAAAATGGTCCCGGCAATCTGCCAGGTATATGGTTTTACAAACTTCATATATCGTCTAACGGTGCTCATGATATCTCCTACTTGTTATAAAAGTGTTAAGTCACGGATGAAAAAAAGCCTGTTTGCATAAAACAGGCCGCCGTTCTACTTATTTCGTTTCTTACTACTTCACATGGTATAAATACCGCTCATACCAGTCATCAATAAATTCTGCAGAAAAAGGGCCTTTTCTCTGCCTGATCATGCTCATTAAATGTTCCACATTCTTTTTCAGAATCAGGTCAATCACATTCGGATAATTCATCTGCTTGCGATGCTGTTCATACTCATCCTCATCCAGCAGAATAAATGTCATATCCGGAAAAACCTTAACATCCAAATCGTAGTCTATATACTTCAATGCTTCACCGTCCCAGACAAATGGAGAACTAACATTACAATAGTAATAAACTCCGTCGTCCCTCAGCATTCCAATCACATTAAACCAGTATTTGGAGTGAAAATAACAAATGGCCGGTTCTCTGGTAATCCATGTTCTGCCGTCCGATTCAGTAACCATAGTCCTATCGTTACCGCCAATGATTAAGTCCTGGGACCATTTAAGGATCGTCGTTTCATCCCACACTCTATGGAGTAAGCCATTATGTTTATAGCTATGAATTTGGATGTTGTCTCCTTCCTTGGGATATCCCATTAATCTCCCCTACTTTCCATTGGATGCCACCATTTCGAAGTGAAAATCCCAATTCTACTTTTTATTATTATAACGTTAGACTATTAAAAAAGAAAATAAAAGGCCATTCATGACTGAATGGCCGGAAAGATTACAATACCGTTGAAGCCTGATAATCTTGATAGGATTGAATCACATCTTCTGTCTGCTCTTCAAAAACTCTTTGGATCATGGCCAGTTCTGCTTTCATAAGCTCTATCTCATCCCTTATGGATCTTAACTGCACCTTATCCTGCAGGCTCACCAGTTCACGCTCGATCTCCTGGCACCGCTCCACTTCCGACTGCAAAAACAAAAGCTTTTCCATCGTTTTAAGCTGTTCTCCAACAAGCTGTTCAAAGCTGCCCATGATTCACGCTCCTTTCAACCACATACATTCTTCCACAAACTTCCACACCACATACATTCGCTCTTTTTATCCCCATTCCTTTGGCTTTTATTGTAGATAAGTGGGAGGTTTTGTCGCAGGGGCTGGGGGAGAGGGGGGAGGGCTGTTGAGCCGGCTGTTTGGGTTGTAAAAGGTTTCTAAGGTATGAACTGACTACTGTCTGCTAGTTAAGCGGAAGATTTCCGCTTAACTAGCATTTTGACCTTTTGTTGGGCGATTTAAGGGTAGGATTTCCGGTTATTGTCTTAAAAGTCATTAGAATCAAGCTCTTTATAGCCCATAGACGGAATTTCTCCTTTTATTTAATGCTTTTTTAGATGGATTTTTCACATAAGCGGAATTTATACGAAAATTGAGGATTGTGCTGTCTTAAAAAGCAAAAAAAGGCCCCCCAAGGTTTGAATTTGGATTTTTTAAAATGGGTTTATGCAGCTAGCTGGCTTGTATTCGATCCAACTGGATG
>NZ_WKKI01000045.1 GCF_009674805.1 Metabacillus lacus
ACAGTCATGCGTTGCCACAGGACGTGGCGCACTTAGCATGACTTCCTCTTTATGGCGCCTACCGCTTTTCTATTTGTCCAGCTCCAGGCGCCAGCCCTTCGAGGTCATAAGCCAATCATCTCAAAAAGGCAAAGAGCGCCTTTTAGAGATGCTTGTCTTATGCTTGTCAGGGCTGACCGGCGCCTATCGCTTTTCTGTATAAGCACTAAATAAACCGATTGCGATTCCCAGTAGTGCTCCTCCTGCCACTTCAGCAGGCTGGTGGCCCAGCAGCTCATTTAGTTCCTGCTGTTCAGGACGGATGTTGAATAAACCTGGGAATTTGCCTGATAGTATTTCAATATCTGCGTCAAGATCGTTAACAATCTTCGCAATTTCACCAGTATGCCTTCTTATTCCTTGAGCATCATACATAACGATGATGCCGAAAATTACTGCAATGGCTGTTTCAATAGAAGAGACTCCTCTTTTCGCCGCTATATATGCAGCAAGGGAAGAGACACCTGCTGAATGGGAGCTCGGCATGCCGCCCGTTTGGAATAGAGGTTTCCAGTCCCATGTCCCATGCTCTTTTTTGTGTGTTATTATTTTTAACCCCTGTGCTGCGGTTATAGCGGTAAGTCCTGTCCAAACCCCTCTGTTCATATTCCTTCACCTGGCTTTTCTTCCGCTTTTTTCAATTCTTTCGTTCTGGGATCAACTGTATACCAGCCTGTTTTCTGAGATGCATTTTCTCCATTTTCAAAAACATGTATCATATATAATCCTCGCTCTTTATGGTGATAGCGTATATCGACAGAATGATTGTCCTCCAGGTCCAGTTTCTTCCTGGTCAGGTCTTCAGCTTGCTGTGGTGATATCGTTTCCATTTCTCTTCCTGTGTTCAAAGTATTTCTTGCTTCAATTAAGATGTGATCATCCCTTTTAGCATCCACATCTCCGGTATGAAGAAGTCCCTGATTTTGATTTGTCTCACCGGAGCTGTCATAGTTTGTTTGATTGCAGCCCACACAGCACATGGAAAGTAAGAGCAGCACTGTTATATACCTCATTTGTATCCTCCAATCGTTACTTGCCTGCTTCGCTCTTATTGTCCGACACTTTTAGGGTTATCATGCACTCTTTGTGTAGAAAGTGCCTTTCTTTAAGACGTAAAAAAACCGCTCATTGAGCGGTTCATCAAACGGTGTGGAAGAAAAAGTTTATTAAAAACAGCAGAGCGATAATGTAAAGCGGCCATTCCACTTCATTTTGCCGTTTCAACAAAATTTTTAATAACGGATATGCAACAAAGCCGAATGCCATCCCATCTACAATGCTGTAGGTGAGCGGGATAAATGCAATGATCAAAAAAGCGGGAAAGCTTTCAGTAAAATCGTTCAGATTTATGTTCTGAATATTCGTGATCATCAGTCCGCCAATCAGGATTAATATCGGAGCAATGGCATTGTCGGGAATATATTTAATGTATGGCAAAAACAGCAGCGAAAGAAGGAACAACCCGCCAGTTGTAATTGCTGTCAGACCAGTACGTCCTCCAGCAGAAATTCCGGCAGCTGTTTCAACAGTACTGACGGTTGGGCTTGTGCCAAAGACACCTGATGAAATTGCAGAAAGCGAATTGGCCTGAAGCGAGCGCTTATACCGTTCAGGTTTTTGAATCATGTTCACATGGCCGTTTACCAAGCCGATATTTTCAAAAACAATGACCATAGTGAGGGAAAACACTGCAATCCAAAAGGGTATTTCCCAGATAGCCTGGAACGATAATGCACCAAACACATTGAAGTAATCCGCGGCAGAGAATGCTTCACCTGTGTCAGCTTCAATATCTACAACTCCCAGCGCAAAAGCAGCAGCAGTACCAAACAGGATGCTGATGAGAAAATTACCTGGTACATTTCGCGCAAAAAGTGCCACGGTTACGATAAGTGTAAGAAGCGTAACAATAACAGCAGGATCACCAAAGTTCCCTACCTTAACAAAAGTTGTTTCGCTTGCTGATACAATGCCGCCCTTTTGCAGACCGATAAATGTCAGAAATAACCCTATTCCTACTGTTATAGCTTCTTTCAAAGCATTAGGGATCGCACTTGATATCACTTCTGTCAGCTTTGAATAGGCGATAACAGCAAACAAAACTCCTGAAATAAAGACAACTCCAAGTGCTTCCTGCCATGAAAGTCCAAGCGACTGGACAATTGTATAGGTGAAGAGAGCATTAACGCCCATCCCAGGGACTAGAATAATCGGCGTATTGCCCAGCAGCCCCATTAACAGGCATCCTGCCACTGTGGTCAGTACAGTAGCGATAATTCCAGCTTCAAGAGGAATGCCCGCATCAGCAAGAATAGATGCGTTCACAATGACAATATATACAACAGTAAAAAAAGAAACAACGCCGGCAATCAGCTCTTGCCTGACAGTTGTGCTGCTCTCATTTAATTGAAACCACTTATTCAATTGGTCGTACCTTCCTTATTAATAACCCTCAACCCAGCCCGTTTAACCGGCAAGCGCCGATTTACATTTAGCATTATAACAAGTCCGGTGATTTTATGCACGAAAACTTTTTCTCCCCCTCATTTCCTATGTAAAAAGTATGTAAATAGACAGGAAATGACAAAGAGCAAGCAGAAATAATGAGGGAGAACAAAAACAGAGAGGAAGAAGAAAATGTCTCAGTTACAGACTGAAAAACCGGAACTGCCTTCACAGCGAAGCACCCTGCAATTATTTATCTCTCTCCCAATCCTGTCGTGGGCTCTTTATGATTTTGCAAACACAATTTTTTCTTCAAACATTACTACCATCTTCTTTCCTTTTTATTTGCAGGAAGCAATTGGTGACAGTGAAAGGCTGAACCAAATAGCGAGTACATTTATCTCCTATGCAAATGCGGCGGCAAGTTTCTTTTTAGTTCTTTTTTCTCCTCTATATGGTGTTTTGATAGATCGAACCGGAAGAAAGAAGAAATTTATTGTGCCGCTGACACTGCTTTCTGTTGCTTGTACAATGCTTATGGGCATATTTGCTGGAATAGAGTTTCAGCAAACCTTTGCTGGTATTCCGCTGTCGCTTGCCCTTGTGGTGGTCCTGTTCGTCCTTGCTAAATTCTTTTACCACTCCAGCTTGGTTTTTTACGATCCAATGCTGCCTGATCTGGCTGAAAAGCGGGATCTTCCAGTCATCTCAGGATTTGGGGTAGCAGTAGGCTATATCGGTACGCTGGTCGGGCTGACAGTCTATTTATACGTTGGAGATGGTGATTTTCACAAGGCATTTATACCAACTGCACTTTTATTTTTAGTATTTTCTCTCCCTTTGTTTTTCTTTTATAAGGAAAAGGAAAAGCCGCTTCCTCATCCAGAGAAAAAATCGTTTTTCAGCGGCTATGGCGAAATACTTCAGACCTTTAAAGAAATCAAACAATACCGCCCTGTTTTTCTATTTATGCTTGCTTATTTCTTTTTAAATGATGCTATTGCAACTGCTATTGCCATGATGGCTGTTTATGCAAGGGCCAT
Source organism: Metabacillus lacus (assembly GCF_009674805.1). GTDB lineage: Bacteria > Bacillota > Bacilli > Bacillales > Bacillaceae > Metabacillus_C > Metabacillus_C lacus. Next base: position 3,528 of record NZ_WKKI01000045.1, read on the forward strand.
AGTAGGATTTTCATCCGGAGAATTTATTCTGCTATATCTCGTTTCAACAGTCGCAAGTATTATAGGCTCCTTTATTTTTGGATTTATCACAAAAAAAGCGGGTGCCAGAACGGCTGTAATGCTGGTCGGTTACATTCTTCTCATTGCACTTGCCGCGGCAGTCTTTGCGGTCTCTCCGGGATTATTTTGGATTGCGGGCAGCTTATTCGGTGTTTCTCTGGGAGCCATGTGGGTGACTTCAAGAATTTTTATCATAGAGCTTACTCCTGAGGAGAAAAGAGGGCAGTTTTTTGGCTTGTTTGCTTTTTCAGGAAAGGTATCATCCATTGTAGGTCCGCTGCTCTATGGAACAATCACATTTCTGCTTGCTGATTATGGAAATATTGCCAGCAGAACTGCTCTTGGATCATTAATGGTCCTTGTGGTTGCAGGTTTGATCATTCATGCCAGAATTCCTGCTGAAAATAAATCCTTCTAACCTGAATTTTGCGTGTCCGGGACATCCCTCCTGACATATAGATGTAGTGGAGATAGTTGAGAAAGGGTGTGAGACACCTGGCTCGCAAAATTTGGGGGGTAGATTCTGTTTACCGGGCGGATTCGCTTCTTTATGAATATGTAAAAGAAAAATATGGTGCCCCTAAATACTGGGGCAGGGTGATCACTGCATCACAGAAGGCTTCGGTAGCATTGTCAGAGAGGGAGGCAGCATTTCTTCATTCAAAGGACATACGTATTCTGCCGATATTTGATGAAGTGTCCGGGGCCATCGGGTTTGAAAAAGGGACAATTGCTGCGTCAAATGCTGTGTTTCATGCAAGAAAGGCTGGGGTTCCTAAAGAAAAGGCTTTGTTTGCCAATATAGGAAGTTTGACAGATATTGACTCAGAATGGCTGTACGGCTGGACGGAGAGAGTGCTTGCCTCCGGATACCGGCCCGGTTGTTACTATACATTTCAAAATGTGCAGTTCTTCAATTCGTATTGCAAAATGGCTGCTCATGACAAGGGAGCAGCAAGAGATTTGCTGCTCTGGTGCAGCGGACCTTATGAATACATGTCTTCTGAGAGAAAGGCGCCTCTCTTCAAACCAGCAGTCCCTCATTGCAGAAGCAATACGTGGATCTGGCAATATGGAGGAGAAAATGAGCATACTCCGATTGCAGCCAACCTTGCAGATGATAGAATCCTAAAATATTTATACTAAAAGCCTGATGTATTCAGGCTTTTACACTTTAAGTTCAGATGATAAGGAATTTCTGGGAATTCATATGGGAAGCTAAGGAGAAACAAAGCTAACTGAAAACTGCTAATACTTAAAGCAAAGCCAAAGCTGCCGATAATAATAGTAAATAAGACATATACAATGTTTTTTTGTAAATGAGGAAGGAAGAAACAGCATGGAGCAGCAAAAAGGAATTCTGCTGGAAAGCGGAACAAACGAACTGGAAATTGTTGAATTTAATGTTGGCGGGAGCTCATATGGAATTAATGTAATTAAAGTAAAAGAAATACTTATGCCTGTCAAAGTAACAGCAATCCCCCATTCACACAAATATGTAGAGGGAATTATCGAATTGCGGGGAGAAGTACTGCCGGTTGTCTGTATTGCTGATGCATTAGGAGTAGCCTTGGACAAAAGTTTAAATGACAAATTTATTGTGACAGAATTCAACAAACAAAAGCTTGTTTTCAGGGTGAGTACTGTTACACAGATACATCGAATTTCCTGGGAGCAGATTGAAAAGCCTTCCTCTATGTATCAAGGGGAAGCAACTCAAGTTACAGGAGTCGTTCAGCTGAATGGAGAGATGATTCTTCTTCTTGACTTTGAAAAAATTGTTGTTGAGATTAATCCTTCAGCAGGAATGACAGTTGAATCTGTTCAAAAGCTTGGAAAACGATCAAGATCTGCAAAAAACATTTTAATTGCAGAGGATTCACCTTTGTTACGAAAGTTGTTAAATGAAACGCTGACAGAAGCAGGTTATGAAAATCTGGAATTTTTTGAAAATGGCCAAGAAGCCCTGGAATATTTGCTTCACCTTAAGAGTGAAAAAGGCAGCATAGAAGAATATGTTCAGCTTGTGATTACTGACATCGAAATGCCTAAGATGGACGGACATCATTTTACGAAACGAATAAAACAAGAAGAAGATTTGCAGACTCTTCCTGTAATTATTTTTTCATCACTTATAACAAACGACCTTTTGCATAAAGGTAAAATGGTTGGAGCAGATGCACAAGTGAGTAAGCCAGAAATAAGAGAACTGGTAGCTGAAATCGACAAGTATGTATTATAAAGTGAGCTAACTGTGTTTTATTCTTGATCCATACATAATCGCAGAGATAGGGACAAGCAGGAAAGAAAGCCCGTATCAGAGAGGAACATTTCATTTCTGATACGGGCTATAAGTACTTCACTTTCAAACGTCATGCATCAATCATACAATAAAACAGGTATTGCTATTATGATAAAGTAAATATTGCAGGCAGATTTGCTTGTTGTCAGCAGAGGGAGTTCCGGGGATACTTGAAAGTAAGGAGTGAGATTTATGATTAAAAAAGCTGAGCTTGCTGCCAGAAGAGCTCATCGAGGACAAATCAGAAAACTCACTGGAGAATCTTATTTTGTTCATCTCCAAGGAGTGGCGGATATTCTGCGGAGAGCTGATTTCAGGCAGGAAGTCATTGCTGCAGGCTATCTACATGATGCAGCAGAGGATACGGATTATAACGAAACCATTATATTGTTGAACTTTGGAGCCGATGTGGCTGGATTGGTCAATTTTAACACGGAGGACAAGCGGCTCGATTGGGAGGATAGAAAATCTGCCACCATTACCAAGCTGAAAGGGGCCTCACTAGAGGAGAGGGCGCTGGTTGCAGCAGATAAACTTGATAATTTAAATAGTATCATATCTTCTTATGAAATATTCGGTGAAGATATATGGCAGCATTTTAAGCGGGGAAGAGAGCAGCAACAGTGGTATTATAAGGCGATTGCGGCAGGCATTATAAAAGAAGATGAAGTACAACCTAAGTTTTTCAAAGAACTGTCACAAAAAGTGAATCATTTTTTCAGAGAGAGCATATAAAAAAATCCCGCGGCTGCGGGATTTTTTTATTAAAAGTAACTTTCTCCAAGCTTTTTGAAAACAGGCTTGGCATAAACCGGCTGCTTTTGGGATTTGCCTCGTTGTTTATGTGCTGGACTTTCTTCTTTCAGCCCTACATAATCTTGCAGCAGGTTTTTCGCTTTGTATAAAGATAACGCTGTCTTCGGGTTTCGGTATGAGTTGTTTAAAGACCCTAGATGTGGGAGGGTTTCGAAGTCATCCTTTGTAGGAGGCATATGAAAATAATAGTCGCCCGCTGCTACTAGTACGTCAGACTGCTGCTGGCTGTATTTAGGATTTTGGGAAAAGTGAAGGCCTTCCTTAGAGGCTTTTCCTTCTTCAAGAAGCTTGAGTAAAGCTCTCTTTTTAAGCATGTAGAGAAACTTAGGATTAGGAGCAGTTTTCGCATGCCGGTTTACAACATAAACAGCTTTAGCAATATTATCTGTGGTGAGTTCCAGCTCTCTTATTTTTTTATGGTCATCCATATTTTCTCTCCTTTGCAGTTCATAATACCTTGTATTAATTATACTCTTTGGCACCCATAAAGCAAATAGATATTAAGGCTTGTAAAAGGGTGCCCGCATTTGTTATTCCACAATTCAATGTATTTCAAACATGTTTTTTTATGTCCAGATTCTTTGATTTCTTCATCTCACTAATAAAAATGTCCGCAAAATAAGGATCCCATTGTTTTCCTCGTCCATCTGCCAGAATAGAAAGCGCTTTGGCAGCATTCATGCCTCGCCTGTAAGGCCTGTCAGACGTCATTGCATCGAAAGCGTCTGCCACAGCCATTATTCTGCCGAAAACCGGAATTCTCTCTCCTGAAAGCCCTTCTGGATAACCTTGTCCGTCGTACCGTTCATGATGATACTTTACACCTGGTATTAAAGGGGCTATGGTCTCTGAATCTCCAGACTGAGCAAGGATTTGTGCACCTATAACAGGATGCTTTTTTATTTCATTAAACTCTTCTTCTGTCAGCCTTCCTTCTTTCAACAGTATAGAATCTTTTATCCCGATTTTACCTATGTCATGCAGGAGAGCAGAATTTTTCAATTGTTCTATCTGATCTTCCGGCATAGCTGCACACTTGGCAATCAACGCGGAATATTCAGCAACCCTGACAGAGTGTCCGGCAGTATAGGGGTCTTTCGCATCAAGGGTAAAAGCCAGTGTTTTAAAGAAGCCATCCAGCAGTTCGCGGTTTTTCTGTTCACGTTCATTCAAATAAAGAACCATTTTGTTGAAACCTCCGACCAGCTCGGAAAACTCGTCAGTATATATCTCGTTAATATAAGGAGTTTTTCCTCTGCCAACACTCTTCATTTCTCTGTGAAGCAGGTTAATGGGTTCTATAAGGCCTTGAAACAGCAGGTAAGCACCTCCATAGGCGGAGAAAAAGGAAACGATTAGTATTCCTGCTGCCCAGCTCCAGTATTCAGCAGATAATCCATATTGAGCTTCTGTCAGCTGTAACTGAGTGGCGAGACTGAAGAGAAGCAAAGGAAACGCTCCAATATATAAGCCGCAATATAATACTTTTTTTCTTAGGGAAGCTCCGGAAGACTGTCCCAATGCCAGATCATGATGATAATAAAGCAGAGTTTTTGATCTGATAGCTTTCAGGAGAGGTTTAATCGCTTTCGATGCCAGAAAAAACTCTATGATAGCATGCATGCAGGTAATAATAAAAGAAACTAAAGCGGCAATAAAAAGATAGTGCAGGGGTACTGATAGATAGCCGGCAGAAATTGCACCATATGCAAGGGAAATGGCAGGCACTGTACTGCCCAAAAAGTGTGGACCCATAATTCTTTTAAAAGTAAGCTCTGGAAACATTTGAGCTTGATGAAAAGCCTTTTCCTGAGTGTGAAGAGAAGGTTTTCTCTGAGAAAATGCTGCTTTGATTGGGGCTAAATGTCTCGTAAATACTATGAGCTCAAGGGCGGCACACGAACAAAGTGCGACTGCCATAATAGACAAGATGACAACAGTTTCTTCATTAGAAATACTCAAAGTTGATAGAACAATTAAAGAACCGGCTCCAAATATGGCAACAATGCTGCCGATCAAGTAGTTTTTCAAGAGACTTAGGTAAAAATCCTTATATGTCTGCATTGTGATCTCCATATTTCTGTATTGTTTTACCTTATTATACTAAAAATATAAGTCTTTTTCATCATAAAACGACTTTCCTTTGAGAAGTATGAAGCGAATTTTTTATAGACTAGGTACTCTCACGAATATGGTGAGCACTAAAGTGAGATGTTGGAAACCATAATAAGCGCTAAAGAACGGAAGGAAATTCAAAACAATCCGTTGTTAATTTTTCGTGCTGCGGGTATGTTAAAATGTAGATGATTGCAGAAAGAATGAGGTGATTGCATGAGCCAGGAATCTAGAATGGAAGAATTTCGGTCTGTAGAAGAATGGAGAAATAAATTAATCAGCCAAACTCAGGACTATAAGAGAGATTTGGAGGTAGTTAAAGGAGAACACACAAGGCAGCTGCTGCTGGATGAGATAGAAGAGAACGAGGCTTTTATTGAATCATTGGACAATGATCTTAATAACAAATAGGCTAAAAAGATTTTTTAATGAATGTAGCCAGACTAAAAGGACAAAGGACACCGAAAAAGTTTCGGACACAGTCTTTTGTCCTCAATAAGCTGTAGATTTTAGATTAGAGAGCGGAATTGATTTCTGATTTTTTCTTTCTTAACGGACCTGAAGAGCTTTCCTGTGCAGCAGCTGTTCTGCTCAGCTTAGGAAGCGTCATTGCATAAAAGATAGATACCGCGAGAATGATCATTCCCATTCCGTAATATAAATAATCTATGGAAACGACTATTTTAGGAAATAAGAGGGCAATTGCCCCTAAAGTAAGGGATTGGGCAAACATCATCATCGGGTCAATCCATCCGCTTACTCTCCCCATTAAACGAGGATGAACAATTTTGGGCATCCATCCCCCGATTGCTACATTGACAGGTCCGATACATATACCCAGCAAAAAGACAGCAGCTAAGTAAATGGATAATGTATCAGTAAAACCCAGCACAAATACCAGCGTACTTGCAATAAAGATCGGAAACACCATGAGTTTATATGTTTTTACTTTTCCGGAAAGATATGCCGCAATTGCACTGCCTGCTATCAGGCCTACACCAAGTGCAATGGCAAAAAAGGAAGCGTACAATTCATAATTATCAGGAGAATATTTATACTTCATCGTAAACATGGGCAAAATGGCAAACCCGCCGCTAACAAACCCGAAAACAAAAAATCCAAAAATAAGAGATGCAAGCAGTTTATTTCTGTAAATATAGAGAATTCCTTCTTTAAAATCTTTAGCTGCACCACTTATGCTGATTTCCTTCCAGGAGACATTGCCATTGGGCAGGCGGGCATGTTTAGGTATTTTACATGCACGTATTAATAACCCGGAGGCAACAAAGCTGATAAAATCGACCACAACAGCTCCGTGTATTCCAACAGTTTTGTAGGCGAGAGCTCCCAGCCCTACCCCGAATACCATAAATAAACTGAACAAAATCTGGTTAAGTCCAGCTGCCTGAGCATACTGCTCCTTTTTAAGAATACCTTGCACAAGGCTGTTTTCAGCAGGAAAAAAGAACTTTGTAACAGCGCTCCTTAGAAAAAGAATAAAGAAAATAAGCGGAACAGAATGGATAAAAAGTGAACCAAAGAGAAGTACAGTCAGGCCTGCCCGAACCCAGTCGCAGTTTTCCGCTACCTTTTTACGGTCAAATTTATCTGCAACTACTCCTACTATAAAAAAAACAAAGATGGTCGGCAAAGAATACATCAGCTCTGCCAAAGTAGCGTAATAGGGCTGATTGCTGAAATGTTCCAGCAGATAAAAAGCAAAGGCCATGTTTCCAATAGTGGTTCCCATTTGTGAAGCAAGAGCGGCAAAAAACAATTTTACAAAATTTGGGTTACGAAAGATATCCATTGCAGCTCTCCTTATTGGCTTTCTAGCAAGTACTGTAGTTATTATAAGGGATTAAGTGGAATTTTAATATATATTATTTGTAAATTTTTTACTTGCATACCTCTATCAGGCTTCTTACTCAGCGAATTAAAACAGGGGTTCCATTCGGCACAATTCCAGCTAGTTCAAGAACATCCTGATTAAACATCCTGATGCACCCCTTTGAGACGGCTTTGCCTATAGAGGAAGGATCATTGGTTCCATGAATGCCGTAATGGATTTTAGAAAGGCTGAGCCACATTGCGCCAAAAGGTCCTCCTGGATTAGGTTCACGATTTACAATGACATAGTCTCCCGCTGGGGTGGCAGAAACCATTCTTCCGACTGCAATGGGATATGCTTTGATTACTTGTCCGTTTTTAACCAGCGTCAGCCTTTTAGCTGAAATAGAGATTAAAATTTGATAGGGAATGGTCGAAGGATCAGGTAATCCAGGAATCATCAGTTTTTGCCCGGGGTATAGAAGAGCTGCAGAGGAAATGTTATTGGCTGCAAGTATGGCAGAAAGTGAAGTTCTGTAATCAAGCGCTATACTGGAAAGGGACTCACCTTGCTTAACTGTATGAATCATTTTGTACTCCTTTCAAAAATGCATGATATACACCAAACTATGAGAGAAGTCATGATTTGTTGAATGTTCCAACAAGGGTGAAAATTCATGATAAAGAGTGTGTTATAATGAGATCAACAATTATTCAGAGGGTGTTGGCATGGAGAAATACGGCATAATTGATATTGGTTCAAACACAATGCGGCTTGTCATTTTCCAGCAGGACAGAAGCGGCCGTTTAAAAGAAATAGAGAACGTAAAAGTGGTAGCAAGGCTGCGGGAGTATCTCACGGAGGATTACATTCTGACAAACCGCGGAGTGGATGTTTTGCTTTCTGCTTTAAACAGCTTTCAAAAAGTTACCCGCCACCATAAACTTGACGAAATCAAGTGTGTTGCAACAGCAACAATCAGGCAGGCAGTTAATCAAAAGGAAATTATCACTTCAGTTGAAAATAAAACAGATTTTTCTATGAGGGTTCTTTCAGAATATGAAGAGGCCTATTATGGATATTTGGCAGTTGCCAACTCTACTGCATTAGAAACAGGAATTACTGTTGATATAGGCGGAGGGAGCACAGAAGTTACTTACTTTGAAAATAGAGAATTAAAAGAATATCATAGCTTTCCATTTGGAGCAGTGTCACTAAAAAAACAATTCATTTCAGGAGACGTTCCTTCTGAAAATGAGATTGTTAAACTGAGGGACTTTATTGCCGGCAGCTTTAAAAGTCTGCCATGGATTCAGGGAAAGAAAGTGAATCTTGTTGGCATTGGGGGCAGTGCCAGAAATATGGTGCAGATTGATCAGGCAGCAAGACAATATCCATTTGCAGGTGTTCATCAGTATAAAATGAACCGGGAAAATATTTATCATATTAAAAGGTTCCTGGCTTCACTCTCATTTCAGGACCTTCAAAGGGTTGAAGGTCTGTCAAAGGATCGTGCTGATATCATTATCCCTGCTGTGGAAGTCTTTCATACCCTTGCAGAACTCATAAATACCGATACATTTATCCTCAGTAGAAAAGGTTTGCGTGATGGAATTTTTTATGAGGAGCTTACAAAAAATTTTGGAGTTAGTAAATTTCCGAATGTTGTGGAAGAAAGCTTCTATGAGCTTGCCACCGATTATGATATTAATCTGAATCATGTTTATCATGTGACAAAAATCCTTACAGACTTAATTTCTCTTTTGGGCCGGGAAGGCGTTCTGTCATTTTCAAAAGAAGAAATGGTTCTTTTGAAAAGGGGGGCATTTGTCTACAATCTGGGCCAGTATATAGATTCTGAATCCAGCAGCCAGCATACATTTTACCTGCTCGCGAACAGGACGATTGACGGCTTGCTGCATATGCAGAGATTAAAACTTGCACTTGTTGCTTCTTATAGAAGTAAAGCTTCTTTTAGGCAATACATCGGTCCATATGAGAGCTGGTTTTCCAAAGAGGAGCAGAAAAACTTGCGCTTGATGGGAGCTCTTTTAAAATTTGCCTACAGCCTGAATGCAACCAAACGGAATATTGTGAAAGAAATCAGTTTAGCTAAAGATGAGGAAGGTTATTATTTAACTGTTGCTTGCAGCGATGATTGGCAGCCGGAACAATATCAAGTTGAAAAAGAAAAAAAACATCTTGAGAAAACGTTGAAGTCGAGTATTAATGTGAATTTCGTAAAAGCCAAATGAAGCTGTCTACTGATAGCTTCTTTCTTATGAAAATAGACCTTAACAAAATATTAATAAATAATTTACAATAAATTTACAATATCAGTCGCTGCTATTGCTATTATATCAACTGTACAGTGTGAGAAGGGTGGAGAGTTTGTGGCAACGAACATCAATCAAATGACAGAATTACATAAACCTACGTATTATAACAATCGTGAGCTCAGTTGGCTGGCTTTCAATGAACGCGTTCTTGAAGAAGCCCTTGATGAAAGAAATCCCCTGCTTGAGCGGTTAAAGTTTCTGGCGATCTTCAGTTCCAACCTGGATGAGTTCTTTATGGTTCGCGTGGCAGGTCTTAAAGATCAAGTAAAAGCCGGTTTTAACAAGCCTGAAAATAAGGCAGGCATGACTCCTAAACAGCAGCTTACCGAAATTTCTAAAAAAAATCATCAGCTCGTTAACCGGCTGTATAAGGGTTTCAGCCATATTCTTGAGCCGAAACTTGCGGATGAGAAAATTTCAATTTTAAATCCACAGGACTTAAGTGATGCAGAGCTTCAGGAGCTTGAGATCTATTTTGATGAACATATATTTCCTGTGCTGACGCCAATGGCTGTAGATGCATACAGGCCGTTTCCCTCACTTTTAAACAAAAGTTTGAATCTTGCCATCGTTCTTGAAGATGATGAGGAAGAAGATGAAGATTACAGGGTGAAAAGAGCCATTGTACAGGTTCCGGCTGTATTGGACCGATATATTGAAATAAATCACGGGGAAGATTCCTATAAGGTGATCATGCTGGAAAAAGTAATTTCTCATTTCATACATAAACTTTTCACAGGTTACAGGGTCAGATCAGTAACAGAGTTCAGAATTACCAGGAATGCTGATTTAACCATTCATGAAGAAGGAGCTCGGGATCTACTGCTTGAAATAGAAAAAGAGCTGAAAAGAAGAAAATGGGGCGCAGCTGTTCGACTTGAAATATTAAAGGACAGCTATGATCAAAATCTGCTGGACTATTTGCTGAGCGAGCTTGAAATTCATCAGAAGGATGTATATGAAGTGGAGGGGCCGCTGGATTTAACTTTTCTGTTTGGCTTTTCAAAGTCTGCCGGGCAATTCAAAGATCATTTAACTTTTCAAACCTTAATTCCGCAGCCTGCTGTTGATCTTCCTTCTGATTCAGATATATTTGAGACTGTTTCACAGCAGGATGTTTTTCTGCACCATCCTTATGAATCTTTTGAGCCGGTGGTCGATTTTATTTCTTCAGCTGCACATGACCCCGATGTACTTGCAATCAAGCAGACTTTATACAGAGTAAGCGGAGGAAGCCCAGTCATCGAAGCTTTAAAAACAGCTGCTGAAGCCGGAAAGCAAGTGACAGTTCTGGTTGAGCTGAAAGCAAGGTTTGATGAAGAAAATAATGTCCAATGGGCAAAGGAGCTCGAACAGTCCGGCTGCCACGTTATTTATGGCATGACACACTTGAAGACTCACAGTAAAATCACTTTGATTGTCAGGAAGAAAAATAACCGCATCGACCGTTTTGTCCATTTGGGTACAGGCAACTATAATGATCAAACGGCCAAAATATATACTGATATGGGATTGTTAACTTCTAAAAGAAAGATCGGCATCGATGCTACCAATTTCTTTAATTATTTAAGCGGCTACACAGATAAGCCTGAATTTCATCATTTGTCGGTGGCTCCTTTTGATATCAGGAGTGAATTTATCGCATTGATAGATGAAGAAATAAAGTTTCATAGGAGATTTGGAAATGGGCGGATTATTGCAAAAATGAACTCCTTAACAGACAAACCTCTAATTGTAAAGCTCTATGAAGCTTCAAATGCTGGAGTTAAGATTGACCTGATCATCAGGGGAATTTGCTGCTTAAGGCCGGGAATTCAGGGAATCAGCGAGAATATTAAGGTGAGAAGTATCGTTGGCCGATATCTTGAGCACAGCAGAATATACTATTTTCATCATAATGGAGAGGAAAAAACCTTTCTGTCTTCCGCTGATTTAATGACACGGAATATGGAAAAAAGAGTTGAAATATCCTTTCCTATCTTTGAAGGAAGCATTAAAAAGCGGATTAACAAAATTTTAGATGTTCAGCTGGCTGATAATATGAAAGCACGTGAACAGGATCATCATGGTGTTTATCACTATGTAGAAAGGGAACCCGGTGAGCCCGAAATCGACAGCCAGCTAGTCCTTTTCGGTATGGCTTACAAAGTAACAGAGGGAGAAGAATAACAAAAAGCGTGCTGTCTCATTTGCTGCCCAGCTGTTTTTCGCCAGTTGTAAGAGTCCTGGATGAAGCTGTGTTTTGCTCAGCATCCTAAATATTTATTCTGAAGAAGTGCATCTTGCACTTCTTTTTTACAGCCTTTACTATGAAGTTAGAGGACAAGAAGACAGGTGGGGTAGAATGAACAGCTGGTTACAGCATCTACATGAAAGTATTGGGGATGAAGAACATCAGAAACATATTAAAGAAACAATACTGCCGATATTGCTGAAGCACATCAAAGATTTTGTGTTTTTAATGAGAGTGGAGCAAAATCCGCTTCAATTTTCATATATCTTTGTAAATGATGAAGGAGCAAAACACGCAAGACTTCCCGCCAGCTATGAAGGAATGAGTTTGCATGACCTTCTTCCGAAGGACGCAGCTGATCACCTGCATAATAAGTATCAACAAGTAATGAGAACAGGGCAATCTCTTTCTTTTCAGGATCAGGTGGAAATTGGCAAGGGGAACTATGTTATAGGAGAATCCAGACTTTCTCCTATAAAAGACGACAACAGCCAGATAAAGTATATTATTTCTGTAACAAGAGATATCACTCAGCTGGCAAACGAACAGCAGCAGCTGAAGGAGAGCCAGCAAAGATATAAATCTCTTGTCGACCATAACCTTGATGCTATATTTACTTTGGCGAATGATGGGACCATTCTCGCTGTAAATCCTTCTGCAAAAAAACTTACTGGTCTGTCAGAGAGACAGCTGATCAGCAAAAAGCTGCAAACTTTTTTTTCTGAAAAAGAAGAAAGGGTACTCAAGATGTTTGAGCAAACATTGAAAGGGGCAGCAGCAGAAGAGGAAATATCATTTGCATCACACGGGGAAGTTACGCTTCACTGCAAAACTATACCGGTTTTCTTGCAGGATTCCGTCAGCGGTTTGTTCTTTATATGCAGAGATGTGACAGAAAAGGTTCGGCAGGATCAAAGAATTAAACATATGGCATATTATGATACTCTTACCGGCCTGAAAAACAGAAGCGCTTTAAAAAAAGATGCACATGAAATGATTCAGAATCAGAAAGAGCATTCTTTCGCACTGTTGTTTATTGATTTAGATCGCTTCAAGATGCTGAATGATACGATGGGGCACAATGTGGGAGATCATCTGCTGATCGAAGTTGGCAACAGGTTCCGGCAGCTGGATTATTCTTCTTTTGATGTATACAGGCATGGAGGAGATGAGTTTATTATTCTTTTGAATAATGCTTCTGAGGATGAAGCCGAAGCAGGAGCGTCTGCTTTGCTGGGGTTATTCCATGATCCGATTGATTTAAACGGACTCGACTATTATATTAGTCCGAGCATTGGGATCAGCATTTTTCCGAAGCATGGCAGCACACTGGATGAGCTGTTAATTTCAGCAGATACAGCACTCTACGAGGTAAAAAAGAGGGGCAGGGGAGATTATCAGCTGTTTGCGGAAAGGATGAAAAGCGACACAGGCAATGTTCTGCTGATAGAAACCGGACTGCGCAGGGCGATTGAAAACAGAGAGCTCAGGCTGGCCTATCAGCCTCAAATAGACTTGCGTTCAAGGGAACCGATCAGTTTCGAAGTTCTTGTCAGATGGGAGCCTGCAAATCTCCCCGCTATCTCACCGGCAGAATTTATACCTGTTGCAGAAGAATCCGGTTTGATCATACCGCTGGGTGAATGGATTCTTGAGGAAGCAATGAAGCAGCTGTACACGTGGAAACAGGAAGGACTGCCAGAGGCTGTACTGGCAATTAATCTTTCAGCTAAACAATTTATGCAGCCCTACCTGGTTGAAATGATACAATCCCTCATGCTGACATATGAAGTGCAGCCCGCTCAAATTGAACTTGAGATAACAGAGGGAGCCCTGACAAATCCTGATGAAGCATATGAAATGATCCGCAGATTAAAGGATCTGGGTCTGTCTATCAGCATAGATGATTTTGGTACTGGCTACTCTTCGCTGACTTATCTAAAAAGATTTCCAATAGATTCACTAAAAATAGATCAGTCGTTTGTAAAGGACTTGCTTTTAGATGAACAAAACAGAGCTATAACCACGACGATTCTGCACCTGGCCCAAAGCCTTGGGCTCCGCGTAGTTGCAGAAGGAGTTGAAACAAAGGAACAGCTGCTGTTTCTTGAGGAAAACGGATGTCAGATTGGACAGGGCTTTTATTTTGACAGTCCTCTCTCAGCTTCAGAAATTCAGCAAACCTACCTTAGAAAAAAGGAATATAAGTAATGTTCACGGGCACTGTGAGGAAGAATACATCTTTCATAAAGCTGGCCTAAAAAATGAAAAGCCCTCTGCATTGTGCAGGGGGCTTTTCAATTCTTAGTACGTTTTAATGTGAATATACTAATCTCCGGGACTGACAAGAATCGGAACGGAATTCTCGTAGTTCCAAGTCCCCTGTTCACATATAGCTGGAAATTTTCCCTTACCTGATACAATCCCTCTACATAAATATCTGCGAAAGGGGGGGTTACCAATGCGCCGTAAAAGGGAACCTGAACTTGTCCGCCATGACTGTGCCCTGAAAGCTGCAGATTGACAGAGTAACCTGCAGCTTGTTCTGCTGCATCCGGTTCATGTGCGAGAAACACAACAAATTGTTCTTCCGAAAAACCGGCAAGTGTTCCCTCGTAATCGGGCTGTCCCAGCATCAAGTCATCAATGCCTGCAATAATAATGGAAGTTTGATCTAAAAGCTTGATAGGCAATGCTTCATTTCGCAGAAGAGTGAAACCTGAGAGATCCATAACATTGCTGTAAATATCAGTACCATAGCCGCCATGATCGTGATTGCCGTAAATAGCGAATTTCCCGAGGGGTGCATTCAGTTTAGATAGTACAGGGGAAATTAAGTTTGTTTCATTGTAGGAATTTGGTTCATCCATTAAATCTCCTGTAAACACAATGATGTCTGGGGATAGTAAATTGACTTCATCCACTACCTTTTCCAGCTGCTCTATCGTGTAGAAGGGGCTTAAATGCGTATCGCTGAATTGAACAATCTTAATACCGTCAAATCCTGGAGGAAGCTTTGGACTCAAGATTGTTAGTTCGTTTTTTTCCATCATGCGAGGCTCCAAATACCGAGAATACCCATATCCTCCGAAAACAACAGCTAATCCTGCAGCAGCGGTTGAAAGTATTTTTTTAAGGAAAGTACGTCTTGAATAAGTTTTTGTCATAAAGCCAAACCAACCATTCTTCATGTTTCTTTTGTTGTATTATAGCACGACAGCAGCCATCTCTTAATCTATTTTCCTCTAAGAAGCAGAAGTTAGAAAAATAAGAAAATTTATGGTAAAATGAATGAGTATTCATTTTTAGGGGGGCTGAAATTGAGGGACTCAGTTATCATTGTAACAGGCGGTTCAAGCGGCATGGGAAAAGCAATGGCAAAAAGATTTGCAGAAAGTGGAGCAAAGGTGATAATCACTGGGAGAACATTAGAAACACTTCAAGAAACGAAGAAAGAAATAGAAAAAGATGAAGATCAGGTACTCACGTTTCAAATGGATGTAAGAGATCCGGAAAAAGCACAAGAGCTAATTCAATTTGCAGACGAGCACTTTGGAAGACTGGACGCTTTGGTTAACAATGCAGCCGGAAACTTTATTGTGCCGGCTGAGAAATTAACTGTGAATGGCTGGAATGCCGTCATTAATATCGTATTAAATGGTACTTTTTATTGCAGTTCTGCTGCGGGGAATTATTGGATTGAAAAGGGAATAAAGGGCTCCATTATTAATATGGTAGCCACATACGCCTGGGGGGCAGGTGCCGGAATTATTCATTCAGCTGCAGCGAAAGCGGGGGTACTGTCCCTGACAAGATCTCTTGCTGTTGAATGGGGATCTCGCTATGGTATACGAGTCAATGCAATTGCCCCAGGGCCTATAGATCAGACGGGCGGTGCTGCGAAACTTTGGACGTCTGAAGAAGCGGCAAAGAGAACCATTAACAGTGTTCCACTCGGCAGGCTTGGGCAGCCGGAAGAAATTGCAGCGCTGGCTGCTTTTCTGTTATCTGATGAAGCTCAATATATCAATGGAGAGTGTATCGCCATGGACGGCGGTCAGTGGCTGAACCCTCATCCGTTTTAAAAATCGCAGAAATCTCTTCCGCTCGTCCTGTTTTCGGCAGTCTATCACCCCCCTCTGCATGCAAGGCTGTGATATAATTCTGAATAAAGAGATATGCTGGGGGGGTACATATGGATCCTTTGGATGTTATCACAAACATTGAAAGCATTTCACCGCACTATGGAGCAATTTTTAGTGCGGATGAACAAAGTGTCATCGGCTATGAAGTGGTCGGTAAGATTGTGGTCGACGGTACTGAAGAAAGCCTGGGAGCTTTTTTACAGGATGAGAGTGTTCCGGATGAGTACCGTCTTGAAGTGGAAGATAAGATTGCTCGGAAGGCATTGAACTATTTGCCCAATGCGGCACCATCTGTGTTTATTTTTTTGCACAGGGATGTAAATCTGCTAATGTCAGATCAAGGAGAGCGTTTTTTATCGCTCCTTAAGGAATTTGAAAAACAGGGCTGTTCGCTGGACCGCATAGTGCTTGATATAAAAGCAGACAAATATCATGGAGATATGAAGAGCCTTGTCCATCTTCTCACTTATTACCGTACGTATGGAATAAAAGTGTCAATTCATCATAGTGGAGGGGAAAGCAGCAACCTTAACAGGATTGGTCTGCTGTCCCCTGATATACTGAAAATCGATTTAAAGCCGCTGACTTTGACTTCAGTTTCACAATCATATAACGACGTATTATACTCCATCGTCCTATTAGCGAGAAAAATCGGAGCGGATCTTCTTTATAAGGATATTGAGATGAATTTTCAGCTAAGGTACGCTTGGAAGAACGGCGGAAGATACTTTCAAGGCGCATATTTGCAGAATCCAGCAGAACATTCTGTTGATAAGTATCTGTTAAAGGGCAGGCTGAAAACTGAATTTCATCAATTTATCGTTACTGAAAAAAAGAAGCTGGAAATGTTATATCAGAAAACGGAAGCCTTTCACCTGCGGGTACACGGGCACCTTTCCAGCCTTAAAAAAGAAACGAAAGATTTTAATACTCTTCTGATTCAGCTGGCTGAACAAATGTCAGACTGCAGTTTTAGAATGTATGTCTGTGATGAAGATGGTTTTCAGCAGACCGGGAATATTTACAGAGACAACAATAACTGGATTATCCAGGAAGAATATTATGAAAAAAACTGGAGCTGGAGACCATATTTTCTTGAAAACATGTTGAGGATGAGACGTGATCGAAAGGGTTTCTTCAGCGATCTTTATACAGATATTGAAACAGGCGATACGATTAGGACTTTTTCTTATCCCATTGATGAACAGCTGTATCTGTTTATTGACCTTCCATACTCTTATTTATACGAGCAGGATGGCTTGCTCTAAGAATAAGGAAAGAAAGGGAGAGGAATGCTATCTGTAAAAAGGTGGTAGCGGACTTATGCAAAAGTTTAGTATCGTGCTGTCTGTAGTTGCTCTCCTCATCGTTTCTTATGGATTGTTTTATACTGTCAAAGTCGGTAAAATGGTCGATAGCCGGCAAAGTGAACATGATACAGACATAAACCCAAAAGTTCAGGCGCATCCTTATTTGAGGAATCCAATTTTTCTTACGTATTTAATTACAGCTGCTCTTATAACTGCTTACATTATTTATATGGCAGTGAGATATGCAGGAACATACTGAATAAGAACGAAGGCATGCAGCTTACCCTGCATGCCTTTTTAGCAGTGCTGAAATTAACACCTGCTTCCATCCATGAGTTTCCTTCTTCATGATGTTGTATTTGCTTAAACTCTGCTTCTTTAACCACATGATTCAGAATAAACATGAGACTTTCTCACTATCTTTCGGTAGTTATGTGGAATTCTGATTAAAAAAAGTAAAGAGTGGTATACATCTTATATACTAGCAGTACAGGGAAAGGTGACATAATGAATATTTTAAAACAGTGTATGGCGGCAGTTGTTTTTTCTCTCTTAGCAGGCTTCAGCCTGACGGCAGATGCAAAAGAGTTACATAAGGAAGAGATGAATGAGTTTTTACAAAGTGCCTTTGCAGCTCAGGTTTCTTTATCAGAAAGAGAGCGTTCTTTGGATGAAATGCAGCAAATACTGAAACCATATTTTTCTGAAAATTTTATTGAAACATACCTGAAACAGCAAGCTGTTCAGCTCGATGGCGGTTATATTGTGTATGGTACGGATTTTTCAGTTTCCACAATCCCGTTCTACTCTTACAACAATAAAACGATAATGGTTGAAAACAGTACATCTATTCTCGTACACGAATTGTTTCCCGCTCCTACAGAGGGACCGGTTTATCATGAAGATATGTACGGCTCAGTCAATATTGAAAAAACAGAAAATGGGCCGCGCATACTAAGTATAATAGAAAGCAAGGAAGTCTTGGAGCTTGAAGATGGGAGAGTCATCACTGAAAAAAGAGGCATTCATCCTGAAAAGCTTCAGCTTTCTAATGACGAAAAGCCAAAAAAGCAATACTCTTCCTTTTGGGAAGATGTGAAGGAGCCGTTTAGAAATATTTTCGACGACGATAGTCAGAGATTTCCCAGCTATGTTGTTTTTAAGCTTGCTTTTAACGGCGGTTCCGATCAATACCGGCAGCAGTCAATATTAGCCGCTGAATAACAAAAACAAAAACAAGCAGCCCTGAAAATGATAGGGGCTGTTTTTTTTGGTCATTAATTGAATGTACAGAAACTTATTAGTAATTATTGAGGGTGCAGGTTGTCTTGTCATAAGACAAATTTCTGATTGCATATCCTCCTATGTAGGAAATAAAAACGCAAAGGGGGAGTAACCGGTGATAAAACGTGTGAACCGGCTTGCAATCGATTTGCCGAGACCGCAGCATCCTGATGCGAATGCAGCTGCAGCTGTTCAAGAGCTGCTTGGGGGCAAATTCGGTGAAATGTCTACTCTTAATAATTATATGTATCAGTCATTTAATTTTCGTCAGAAAAAAAAGCTTAAGCCCTTTTATGATCTGGTTGCGAGCATTACAGCTGAGGAATTTGGCCATGTGGAGCTTGTATCCAATACAATCAATTTAATGATAACCGGAACAACATTCCCCGGTCCTCCGGATTCCACTCCAATGAGAGAGGCAGTGGATAAACGGAATACGTACCATTTTATCGGAACAGCACAAACATCTTTTCCATTCGATTCAATGGGCCGGCCTTGGACAGGAGACAATGTGTTCAGCAGCGGGAATCTGGTGCTTGATCTGCTGCACAATTTCTTTTTGGAATGCGGTGCCAGGACTCATAAAATGAGAGTGTATGAAATGACAGATAACCCGGCTGCCCGGGAAATGATCGGTTATTTGCTGGTGAGAGGAGGCGTACATATTGTGGCCTACGCCAAAGCGCTCGAAGTCATTACGGGAGTGGATTTGGGAAAAATGCTTCCAATTCCAAACCTTGATAACAAGAAATTTGAAGCTGCCAGAAAATTTGAAGAGCAGCGTGTTCATACCAAGCTTTATACGTTCAGTGATACAGATTACAGAGACATCGACAAAATATGGAAGGGGACTCACCCGATTGACAATCAGCCGCTGGAAGTAATAATAGGAATTCCGGACGGCGGACCGATGCCTGACTTCGAAGAGGTGCCTGAAGAGTTCGCTCCTGGCATATCACAAGAAGACTTTATGGAAATAGCAAGAAGACTGCAAAGATCAGCAGGAATTTAGGCCGGTATTTTCAGTGCCGGTTTTTTTGCATGCTGTAAACTGTCCATAAAGCGTTTCTGATGAACAGAAGGATGTTTAAATTTTGCGCTTCACAGCCTTGTTACGTACTTTCTAGAATTTTAACTTAAGCAGAAGAAGCTCATTCCTGAGGACTTTGTGGGAAGGGGAAAGCCGCTTGGAATTTGGCTCCCTTCCTGAAAAAATACAACTGTTATCCATCTCCAATGCTTTCAAGATATAGCAGACTGCAGGTTAACTTAAATATTTAATAGCTCTTCCAACTTTTTTATGTTAAAGCCTGTTACTGCTTCTTCGTTGACGATTACAGTTGGGGTAGAATAAGAGCGGTAAACGCTTGTCAGCTTTTTTCGTGCTTCCTGATTCTTGTTAATATCGTATTCTGTATATTGTACATTGTGATGGTCAAGAAATTGTTTCACGATTTTGCAGGGGGGACACTCCGGCTGAGTATATACATGGACGGTTTTCAAGGATATCACCTCCTCTTTGAGTAATAGTGAAGCAGACCCATCGCACAAACCGATAAATCAAGCTTAAGAATATCATATAAATCGTCTGTTATGCTAACACCTTGAGAGGCGAGTTCCTGGTTTACTTTTTCAAGCAGCGTGCTGCCTAAAATATGTACCAGTTTCTCTGGCTCCTTATCTCCTTCTCTCTTGATGGTATTTTCAGTACATTCCAAAAAGACTGGAAGCCATTCATTTAGAGATGAAAAAACCTTTTCGGGTTCTCTGCTGACTCCAAAGTGGCTGAAGCAGATGAATGAAGGAGACAGTAACCTCATTCTTTCCGCGCTTTTCAGCATGTTTTCTGGATGAAATTGATTAGGTGATGTAGAAGGAAGGTAGAAATGTTTTCCCTGCGGCAAGAGTTCCTGATAAAAAATTCCAAGTGAGTCCCCTGAAAATAATCCTTTACTTCTTGTTTCAAACAGACTAAAATGATGATTTGCATGACCAGGTGAATCATAAAACTTCAATGTACATAAAGGACTAAGGTCTAAAGTTTCCTGATCATGTTTTACAATGATTCTTTCCTCCGAAACAGGAACAACAGGGTGAAACAGCCTATGGAATTCCGGACCATAAACTGCTTTCGCGCCTGCAATTAATTTTTCGGGATTTATGAGGTGCCTGGCTCCTTTTGGGTGGACAATAAGGGTTGCATTTGGACATTTTTCAAGAAGAAGGCCGGCGCCGCCTGCGTGATCAAGGTGGATATGAGTGACAATAATGTAGTGAAGGTCTGACAAGCTGCAGCCAAGAGCTTCTAATCCCGCCTGAATATGAGGCAGAGAAGGGCTGGCCGAAGTTTCAATTAAGGTTAGTTTCTCTTCATGGAGAAGATAAGCGCTTGTTCTGGCTTTCCTGCCAAGATCATGTGTATCTATGATAGAAATTGATTCAGAAACACGGTGAATAGTTGCCATCTTATTCCTCCTTGTTTAAAATAAAGGCATCTCACTATTATTGTAGTAGCGGGTCTGCAAGGAGTAAAGTAATTCATTCATTTTTCTGACTTTTGTTAGATAGCCAAAGTTAGGGTACAATACTTAAAGTAAATACAGAGACGAAACGTGAACTTCGTCTTTCGGAAGGAGAAATAACTATGTCACAATTATTGGGCATTATTACAAGACTACAAAGCCTGCAGGAATCTAATACTTCTGGTGAGCCGATGCAGCGTTATTTTGAGGTTGACGGCGAAAAAAAATGCAGCGTCAAATTTTTTGATAAAAGCAGTACATTTGAGCTCGAAGTATACCAAAAAGGTGAAAAACCTCAATCATATCAATTCGATAACATTGATATGATTGCCATTGAAATCTTTGATCTTTTGCAGGCATAGGAGGAAATAATGAAAGTACCGAATGTTGAATGTCCCAATTGCTTAAAGCAGCTGCCATTAACAGAAGTACTAACAGCCCAGTCGAATCAAAATGTCATATTTACATGTCCTGATTGCAGGTTTATTCTGCGCAATATCAGGACAAGCAAAGGATAACAGTCTCTGTCTGAGGCTGTTTTTTTTAGGTTGCATTAAATAATATCACTTTTTAAACTTTTAATAGGTATGTTTATTCAGTAAGTAAGAATGGAAAATCAGTCTAAGTTGTTGTCCATTTTTTCTGGTATGAAATCAATATTTAAATTAAACATACCTTGTTATCTTAGGTTGTTAACCAACGAGTAAAAAAATGAGCGGAGCGTCCCGGTTGTTTGCAGAAATGAGTTATTTAGTGAAAATAAGGGAAGCTGATGAATCCTTTCATTGAATAGGCATAACCTTTTCCGCTTATTGAACAAACAGCATGAAAAAAGCCTATTTAGCCGGTGTATTCCGCTTTTGCCCCGGAGCAGCATTAATCTGAGGCACCAAAATGGTCAGACACCTTTCTTTTGATCTTGTACATGGGGTGTCATGATCTCTTGACTTTTACAAATACTTTACAATGCAGAATGCTGTTAGTTTCATATTTTAGCTAAAAAGCGTATATGGTAAGAAGAGGACTTTAGAAAAGGAGAGACATAATGGAGTATAGGAAGATATTTTATAATGTATCTGAAAAGGACATGTCGTTTGAAGATGTGATTGACCGGCTTAAAACGTTTATTACGGCAGACCCTAGATCTGAATATGTCCTATCTGTAGGTACCGATTCGCATGTGCATGCTAAAGATACAAAATTTATAACAGCGATCCATTTACACCGCAAAGGGAAAGGTGCATGGGGGTGCCTTCAGAATACTTTTATTAATAGACAGAT
Organism: Metabacillus lacus; assembly: GCF_009674805.1. Classification (GTDB taxonomy): domain Bacteria; phylum Bacillota; class Bacilli; order Bacillales; family Bacillaceae; genus Metabacillus_C; species Metabacillus_C lacus. The sequence goes on from NZ_WKKI01000045.1 coordinate 25,766, forward strand.
TAACAGTATTCACGAAAAAATATCTATAGAGACATCTCTTAGTCAGGAAGTTGCATATCATTTTACCTCTGATTATTTGGTTGAGCTTTCTGAACTCCTCATTCCATTCTCAGATGAAGGGGCAGACTTAACGTTTGAAATTCACCTGGATATAGGAAGAAAAGGGGTAACAAAGGATTTGATTCAAGAAATGACTGGAAGGGTTCTGGCAATGGGAGTTGAAGCGAAAATCAAACCAGATTCCTATACTGCTTTCGGCTATGCCAATAGGTATACAAGGTAATGCCGAATGTGTCGAAACTTGCGGTTGCATGCACTGGGAAAATTGATTATTCTTGAATGGAAGACGGTCAATAGAACAGGGGGTAAAAAGGGAAATGAGCCTGGCAGTACAAAATTTATCAACAGATGACCAAGTATTACTAGTGGACCTGCTACTGAACCAGCAGTATGCACTTGAGCTAATAACCAGTGAAATTAATGATATAGAAAACGGTTTGAAAACTGTTGATGAACAGCGATATAAAAAACTGATATGTTTATATGACCGTTTAAGGTTCGGGATGCTGTAAACGTACATAAAGCGATGCTCTTTTAAGAGGGTCGTTTTATTTTTTTCGACATTTTGCGAGTGTATGTCTGCCGCTTATTGGCACATCCACACAGCAATTCATATATGATAAAATAACAAGGTAAGCAGTTTACGTGATAAAAGATAGGGGTATTTGGTACTGTCATCGTAGGAAGAGAGGAAGACATACATGTTTAGTCTACATTCAGAGGAAGCAATGAAAACCTCCATTCAGGAATTAATGATCTCTGGAGAAAAGGTTGCCCACGTGCAGCTTGGAAACAATCTGGAACATGCTTTATTGGTCTTGACCCGTTCAGGCTACACAGCAATTCCTGTGCTGGATCCTCAGTTCAAATTGCACGGTTTAATCGGGACCAATATGATTATGGATAAAATTATGGGTCTGGAAAGAATTGAGTTTGAAAAGCTGGATCAATTAAAAGTTGAAGAAGCTATGAATACGGACATTCCGTGCTTAACAATGCAGGATTCCATTTCTAAAGGATTGGAAATGGTCATTAACCATCCATTTGTGTGTGTGGAAAATGAAGATGGTTATTTTGAAGGAATTTTCACTAGAAGAGCCATCTTAAAACAAATAAAAACAGCCAGGTTGAGAGTTGACGTATAAAGGCCTCTGAATAAGAGGCCTTTTTTCTTTTGGATTAAAAGTTCTTACTATGCAAAATTACCTCAGCAAAAGACACCCAGAATTCCCTGGACGTTTAGGTGATTCAAACCATTGATTTATCGCCTCATGCACTTAAAAGAGAATGATGAAGTGCTGGTGAAAAAACGGCCTATTCGGGATTAACCGGGATTTTTATATTGGTTTTTTCTTTATTGAGTTGGGGAGGCATCTAGTACTTGCTGTTACACTCTAGTTTGTCCTTCACCGACTTTATGAAGGACAGTTTTGTCCTTCATCGGCCTTATGAAGGACATTTCCCTGCAATATTTGTCCTTCATTGCCCCTGTGAAGGACATTACTCGCTATACAAACGGAGAAACTCCACTAGCATTGTAAAAATATCCACAAGGGTATACTGAGTTTACTCTATATGTAATTTAAGTATAATTTTACCATCCAAGCTTATTCGTTCAGAGCCAAAAAGTCTAGGGGGTTGTAATTGAACCCAGTTATCCAAAAATTGGATATTATTTTCTTT
>NZ_WKKI01000046.1 GCF_009674805.1 Metabacillus lacus
TTATCGTCGTTGAAAACAGTGTTGACAAGAAGGAACAAAATGACTCTTTCTTTTTACACAATTATATGGACTTAATCTGTTTAACCGGAAAAGCTACCTTTATTTCCCCTAAAAAGAGCTGTTTTTTACATTTAACCGGAAAAGCTCCGTCTATTTTCCCCCCGCAGGCTGTTCAAATGAGGATAGAAACTACTAACTACCTAAAACACCTTTTTATTTCCCGTTGTAGGCTGCTGAACACATGATAACAACTACTATATCCTTAAAAATTTCATTTATAAATTTCCCCCACGTTGGCTGTTCGATTGAGAATTGAAACTACTATTTGCCTAGTAACCCTTTTTATTACCCTCCGTTGGCTGCTCACCAGAGGACAACAACAAACCTTCTGTAACAGCAAAAAAAACTGCCGAAAGATACTCGGCAGTTTTCGAGGCAACTTATGGTCTTGGAGCTCGAGGGTTGTCATTAACAGACCAGCCCTCATAAAGTCCAATGTCATCAAAAGCAGATATAAACGCTTTATACTGTTTGCTGCCTTCTCCATACAAATCAGTTGCTGATTGGAGAATGGCTTCACGGAATTCAGCAAAGGAAGCATCATAATGAAGATAGTCATAAGCACGGTACCATGTGTCTGCGACAACCTTCCGGCCCATGCCGTATTTTTCGGCTACCAGGTAAGCGGAGTGCTGCAGAATTGTACAATTGATGTGGACTCCGCCATTATCCATGTTTGCAGGAAGATAATAGTATTCATCCATATGAGCGGGATAGCGTCCTTCACCATCAATGCTGTATCTCCAGTATTGCTGCCCGGTCGGAAATTTGCCGGGATCTGAATTGCTTCGGAGTGCAGATCTGCCGTTGGCAATCCAGTCAGAGCCCATGATATCTTCTCCAACGTCCCAGTTGCTGTCGTCCACAATGGCTGCAAACGTATCAGAATATGCTTCGTTAATCGCTCCTGTCTCAAAACGGTAGCGCAGGCCGCCATTATAATGAGTAATGCCGTGAACCATTTCATGAGCGGTTACATCAAGTGCTGCAAGAGGAACAAATTGCTTTCCGTCACCGTCTCCATATGTCATCATTGCGATACCATTGCTCCAGAATGCGTTGTTATACGCTGTTCCATAGTGAACTCTGGAACGAATCGCCATTCCATTGCCATCAAGTGAATTACGGCCGTGATTTTTTTGGAAGTAGTCATACACAATCCGTGAATTAGCATGTGCGTCCACAGCAGGTCCCTGGCCTACTTTTTCCCATGAGCTGCTGTCTCCTGTATAAAGAGTGTTTTTCCAGGACGCGTTTTTGTTAGAGTACAGCCAGATTTGATTGCTGGTATTTTTCATGTTATACGTGAAAATGCCGTCCATTGCAGGAGTCGTATGATCTGCTAAGTAAAATGTAGATCCTTCACCGCTTCCTGGAATGTTTCCGTGAGAAAGATTTAATGATTTTACTGCTCCTGTTGTTCCAAGGCCTGTCCCCTTCGCAGGTTTAAATGCACTTGCCTTTTCAATTGCTTTAGGATTAGGTCCCTGAGCATTTTTCGGTTCTTTATCCTCTACAATATCAGCCGAAAGAACATCAGAGAAGAACTTAAAGCCTGTCATTGCGTCGTGCTTTTCAATGACCTTCCCAGTTTTTGCATCTACATATACATACCAGTTACCCGGCGTACCGCTGAAGAATTCCAGGTTAACTCGGTAAGCGAGATATGTATCTTCTTCATGAGGAAAAATCACAAGCTCGGCAGTCTGAAACTCCACTGATTGCGGGGCGCTTACTGCAGTTCTTGCTGCTGAAACTGCGCTGCTTTCATTAACAGCAGGTACTGTGTTGATGTTCAGAGAATCTACCTCTGTGTTATAGTTTCCATTTACAGATGTCACAACATTCTCCTCATTGAAATGAACATTGATTTCATTTCTATCTACAGGAATGCCGTTTTTGGTCTGTTGCAGCCTTACATGAGTCATGCCCAGCTGATCTTTATTCGTTTTCACTTCTTTCAGGTTAACATTTGGATTTTTCATATGAAAAAACTCTTGATGTTTTTCGAGAAATTTCTTAGCATTTTGTGCGTTTCCTTTCTCATATTTCTCAGAAAGGATTCCGCTCACAAAGGATGGTGCGCCTTTTTTGTCTTTCCCTTGAACCAGTTTTACTTTTCCTTGCTTTTTAAAATCAGCCAGGGAATTTTGTGCTGCCTGTGATGAGCCCCCGAAAAAGAATCCGGAAAATACCATCAGTAGAACAAGTGAAATGATGACCCCTTTTTTCATTTGCAGCCCTTCTTTCTATTAAATTGGCAGTCATACGAACATCGAAAATTCCGTATTCCTAACTACTTCATCGTAAAGGATTGGAAGGATTTAGTAAACGGACTATTCTGACTATTTTATTAATAATAGAAAATGACCATTATTTAGTAGAAAAACAATATTTTAGAGGGAAAAGTCGTTCATTAGGCAGGTTGAATATTCTGGTACTATTGACTGCTTTTGTTGAATAGAGAAGGGTTATAGCGTGTAAAGAAAGAATGTTTCAGTTGCATAGGAAAAAAATTTGGCGGTTAAAGGAGAATGAATGTGAATACAGATACTAAACTATTTTCAAAGGAATTTACCCGCAATCCTTACCCTGCATACGAAAGGCTGCGTCAAGAGGAGCCATTGTGTAAAATGAAATTTCCTGATGGGCAGGACGGCTGGCTGGTTACAAAGTATGAAGATGCTGTGGAACTTTTAAAGGATTCCAGGATTATTAAAGATCCATCTAAGCTTTTTGGCGGTAACATGGAATATCGCAGTGTGTTCATGCACAATATGCTTTTCTCTGATCCTCCAGAACATAAGCGGCTGCGCGGCCTTGCACAAAAAGCATTTACTCCGCAAATGATTATGGGAATGAAAGGCAGAATTGAGGAAATAGCCCGTGAGCTTCTGAATGAATCTTCCGGGAAACAATCTATTAATTTGATTGATGACTTTGCCTTTCCGCTTCCAATCATCGTCATTTCAGAGATTCTTGGAGTGCCTGCAGAAGACAGGGATAAATTCCGGATATGGTCCAACTCAATCATAGATAGCTCCAATGGAGAGAATCCTGAACAGGTTCTCCAGCATATTAACGAATTTATTTCATATCTCAGTGAGTGGTTTCAGCAAGTCAAAAATAAACCCGGTGAAGACTTAATCAGCCAGCTTGTTCTTGCGGAGGAGGAAGGCGATTCACTGACGGAGCGAGAATTGTTCGGGCTGGTGACGCTTCTGATTATTGCCGGCCATGAAACAACGGTTAATCTGATAGGTAATACTGTGCTTGCCTTCCTTGAAAATCCCGATCAGCTGCAGCTTCTAATAGAGAGACCTGAGCTCATTTCCAACAGCATTGAAGAATCTCTCCGCTACAACGGACCGGTAGAGTTCAGTACATCGCGATGGGCAAATGAAGATATAGAATTTAAAGGGAAAACAATTAGGAGAGGGGAGCTTATCACCATTGCGCTTAACTCTGCCAATCATGATCCGGAGCAATTTGATCAGCCGGAAGTCTTTGACATTCTTAGGGAAAAAAGCCCTCACCTTGCTTTTGGAAAAGGCATTCACCTTTGTCTGGGTGCACCGCTGGCAAGGCTGGAAGGAGAAATAGCTTTAAGAAGCTTACTGCAAACATTCCCGGACATGCAGCTTGCAGTGGATGCAGGGGAACTGGAATGGAGACCTGGCATGATTGTCAGGGGCGTCAAAGAGATTCCGCTTCATACAGGTAAGTAAAAGGAGATTGTGCTTTGGGGAAACTCAGAGGGGCTTTAAGATAAAGCGGAAAACAGATATTCTGCACGATAGCTGAATAAAAAAATCGCCGATTGTCTCCTGAATGCCTTAGCGGTACAGGGGCTGCAATCGGCGATTTTCTTTCATACCGTCTTCATTTTTGAACACTATACGATTGTTTTCCCGCTTTTGCCAAGCACGTAATGGATGCCATGCTGCAATGTTTGCAGGCATTCATATTTCTTTAAATTGGTTAGCGTACTGGTGATAATCATCGCCAGTTCAGCAGAAATTCCAACAAGTATAACTTCAGTTCCCAGGAGCCTTGCTGCAGAGCCCAGCTTGTCAATCAAATCTGCTGTATGCTCAGATATATCTGTATTTAATCCTGTAAGGTCCAAGAGCAAATATTTAGCTTTATAGCTTGGAAGTTGATCAAGTGTGTTAGAAATAAGAGTTTCTGCACGATCTTCATCATAGCGGCCAATCAACGGCACTACCAGAATTCCTTCCAGTACAGGAATGATTGGAGAAGAAAGCTCTCTCACCAAATCTTCCAGCATCTTGGTTTTATCACTTACCAGCTGTTCCAGCTGGCGTATTTGTTCTGCTTCCTGCTTTCTTGCAAGTTCATGGATGTTTTGTTGTATGTTCACTGTTGACGGGAAGTATTCCACAATTGTCGCATCATTTTCCGCGTTTTGATGCTGAAGTATCTTATACCAGTAGTTCTCGCCAAACAAACCATGAAATACGCCTGCATAATGAGCAGGTACAAATATACCGCTTGCTTTTTCTTCACTAAGTTGATTTAGTTTGTATTCCCAGTCATCTTTGATATGAAGTGTAAATGTGTCTGAAGCGGGATCTATATGCTTTATGTCAACTTTTCCCCACCCTGCAGGCACATACGTCTCTGAGAGAAATTCAACCACATTGGTTGTTGTAATGTTTTTCATGTTACGAAATCCTGAACCAACAATAATTCCTTGTCGGTAGCCAGTCGTTTCCAGTACTAGATTTGTTGCCTCCTTGCCTGAAATCTCCTGAATCGTATCAAAGAAAGTTTTCATGGCGGATACCCAAAAGAAGACGACATCTCCGCCCTCAAAAAGTACCTTGCCGGAATCCAGGTCCCAAGATATTTCAACTCCGCCAATTTTTAAATCTTTTTTTACTGTCATTGATGGTTCTCCTTCTCTTCTTTATAACTTTTATTATATATCAATTCTGCAAAGATAGCCCTCTTTAAAGTTAACTGATTATAACTACTATAGGGGAAGAAATATTTCCCAGTCAACTATCCGTGATATACTAGGGTTAAGAGATAAGCTGCTGATGGGGGGCAGGCCCTATGATATCAAAAAGAGTGATCGGAGAGGGAAATACAGCGATTGCAGTTTCACTTGATAATGGAAAAATGGGCAAGGTTTACCATGATTGGGTTTCTTCATCAGGAGTGAACTGAGGGGAATGACAGAATTGTGAAAGTAAAACCTGTTTACGTAGAAATACATATCAACAAAGAGCTTGACGAAGTGTGGGAAATGTCGCAGGATCCTGAAAAACACAGCCAGTGGGATCTTCGCTTTCATTCTATTACATATTTGGAAAGGAAAAATGAAGAGCAGTCATTTATATACAAAACAAGCATTCTTCCCTGGTTTACCATCGCAGGCTGGGGTGTCAGTAAAGGTACACATCATAAAGAGGATGGTTCCAAAACTTCAGCACTGCATTTTGGAACAGATCAGAAAATGTCATTGATTCAAGAAGGAAAAGGATATTGGCGGTACCTGCCGCGTGAAACTGGGACCGTTTTTTTGACTCAATATGATTATCAGGTGCGCTGGGGACAAGGGGGGAAATTGCTGGATCGTCTTTTTCGTCCAATTATCGGCTGGGCAACAGCACTTAGCTTTGATGTATTAAAAAGGTGGCTGGAACAAGGCGAGCTTCCGAGGTCTCAGTATTTGCGGTTTTTCAGCTGCACGCTTCTCACGCTGCTGTTTTTCTTTGTCTGGCTGTATCAGGGACTTTTCCCTAAAATACTTGCAAGGCATCCGGAAGAAGCCGCGATGCTTGAGAAGCTATCACCTCTTACGGGATACTCAGCAGAGCAGGCGGTCATTTTGGCAGGGGTGCTTGAGGCTGCCTTTGCTCTTGTCTGGCTGTTATATCCAAAGAAAAGGTATTTGTTTTTACTTCAAATCACTGCATTTCCAATCTTGACTGCTGCAGCACTAACGGCTGCCCCCCAAGCGGCTTTTCATCCTTTTAACCCGGTCACATTTAATGCAAGTTTGTGGATATTATCGCTGATAGGCTGGTTTCTATCAAAGGATCTTCCAACAGCAGGAAGCTGCAGGAGAAAAAGGGGAGAGATATATGACAATATACGAAAAAGTTCTGGGTGAAAAATTCAATCAGCTTCATCCGCAGCTGCAAAAAAGGTATCGTATCAGCCTTGAAACTCCTTTTGAAGCAGCTGGTGTTATGAAGAAAATAGAAAATGGCGCATTTTGGACTAAACCCTTGTTGTCCTTTTTTGTGAAGAGAAATTTTTTATTTCCAGAGAGCGGGGCAGGAATTCCATTTTCAATTTCCAACACGTACAGAAAACTGCCTTCTGGGGAAGAAGAAATCCTTTGGAAAAGAACTTTTGATTTTTCCGGAACGAAACGTTATTTTCATGCGCGTATGACAGCCGACAGCTATGGGCAGTACGTGCGGGACTATCTTGGTGAACCGGAATTGTTTTACTCTGAATTGCATTTTGATGTCTCGGAAGATGGCAGTCTGCAGATTTCTTCAGGAAAGCAGAGAATCCTGATCAGGGGAATGGAAATCTCGCTCCCGGCTGTTCTGGAAGGGAAAGTCATTGTAAAGGAAGGCTACAATGAACTTTCGGACGCTTTTACAATTTCAGTAGATATTAGCAGCATCATTGCGGGAAGGCTGATGAAGTATGAAGGCGAATTTAAAGCATATTCTTTTTAACCCTCTGATCATAACGGGACTTTTATTATTCTTATTATGCGCTGTTGTTCAACAATCTTATTTGCTGATACTCACGGCAGCACAGCTGATTCTTATTCCGGTGATGCTGCTGCTGATCGGCAAATTAACTGCCTGGGAAACAGGACTTTCCATGCTGTCTATGCTTTCAGTCTTTTTGCTCTATCTTTCCTTACCCCCAATGGCTGAAGTGCTGTTTAGCTTTATCTATCTACTTTTTACGATCATGGTTGCCTGGAAGGGAGTGCGTCGTTTTTTTCAAAGAGGCTTTACAAACTGGGGAGAAATTGCAATTGATACAGGCATGGTCTACCTTTTTGTAGGGGGAATATGGTTTTTCGCCTATACAACAGGTATAAATACCGGTTTCAGCTCTTTGCTGACTTGGCTGACGGCAATCCACTTTCACTATTCCGCGTTTTTATTCCCTGTTTTTCTTGGTTACTTTGGAAGAATTCATTCTTCCAGTCTTTATTCAGTAGTGGTTCCGCTAGTCTTGGCAGGCCCTTTGCTGGTCGCGGCAGGGATTACCTTTTGGCCGCTGTTGGAGTTCCTATCGTCCATCATCTACATTTTAGCTATTTATTGTATAGCGTTTCTTGTATGGAGAACCCGTTTCCCCTCGAAATTTCAGGCTGTATTGATCAGAACTTCGTTTACCTCGCTCTGTATCACCATTCTGTTTTCACTAGCTTATGCAGCAAGCAGTGCATTTCAGCTGTTTTCTGTCTCAATAGGAACGATGATGATTTTTCACGGACTTCTTAACTGTGTTGGTTTTGGTGTGCTGGGAGTCATAGGCTGGGTGTTGCTTCCACCTGCCGGCAGTAAGAAATTCACTTTTCCTGTTAGCAAAATAAGAGGAAAACTGCTTGTAACAGAGGGGCCGGCTTCAGGCCTTGTAGATGATATGAGCTTGTTTGTAAAAGAGAAAAATCTGCCGCAGACAATTATAGATTTTTATGAAAAAACGCCAAATTATCATCTGCGTGCATCCGTTAAGTGGGCAGTATGGTTTTATCCGTTTGCACTTCTATATAAAATGATCAGCAAAAGGACTCAGCAAATTAACCTGCCGCTTTCTTCGGATCCCGTGGTTATGACAGGAGAACTATTGGCCGTGAATGCTGAAACAGACGGAAGAGTGAAACCGCGTGCATGGGTGAGAAAAGTCAATGATGAGACAGTGTTTACCGCAATCTACTCTTATCATGAGGCAGAGGGGCAAATCCTGATGAACATAGCTCTGCCGCTGCCATGGTCAACCATGACCGGAATATTGCGGCTCCATTCGGAAAATGGAGCTCTTATTCTCAGCAGCACTGGGGAAGGAGATGCTGGTATTTATTTGGCCGCCGGAACATCATTGTTTCAGCTGCCGCTTTCTGAAAAATTTGTCATACAAGAAGTGAAGCCCGGAACTCTATCTGCTCTTCACATGATGAAGATTCTTGGATTGGTTTTTTTAAGGGTTAACTATTCCATCAGTCATATTGAACAAAAACAAATAGAGAGAGTACCAAGCTGAGCAGTCTCCTGCAGCTAGCGGGAGCTGGTTTTGCAGAAGATTGCAAATTATAAAACTTTATAATACAGCACCGTTGTTTCCAGGTCACCTTCAGCCGACTGCGCAAAAAAAGGAATACTGCCCGCTCTTTGATAGCCGTGCGAAAGGTAAAGTTTGTTGGAAGGGTCGCCTTCACGCGTGTCAAGGACGAGCAGGCTGATATGATTCTCAGCGGCAGCCCGTTCTGCTGTTTCCAATAAACGGCGGGCAATCCCTTTTTTTCGGTGGTCAGGATGAACCATCAGTTTGGCCACTTCTGCTCTGTGCCGACCGTTTTCTTTTGTGCAAAACTGCAGCTGAATGGTTCCGATTAATTCCGTTTCTGTCTCTGCCCCCCAAATCAGGATGCTTGGGTCATTTAGAGATTCCCAATATTCCTTTGCAGATTGAAACTTCAGCGGAGGAATAAATCCAATCGATGCCCCTTGATTTACCGTATCGCACAGCAGGCCCGCCAATTTCTCAGAGTGAGGGTGTACGGTTTCCAGCTTAACAATTTGATATTCGTTTAACATTCTTGTCCTCTCCTTTTCTTCCCGCTATATTATTATTATTTATATGCTGAAGCTCCCTGCTGATAATACATATTCATCTCCTCCTCGGGGACCATGCTGCCGCCTGTGCCCCATACGATGTGAGCTGCATTGTCCATCTTTTCCAGAAGAGCATGTTCCTTCAAATAGGCACTCCCATCACGAAACAGTTTAGCCGGCCCCGCCATACCTGCAAGAGCTGAAGGCTCCAAGTAAAGATTTTCCGTGTCTGCCAGGTGCTTGAGCAGATAGAATAAAGTAGAGTCTTTAACGGTGTAGCAGCCAGCCAAAAAAGGTGACATCAGCTCTCCGACAAATCCTGAAGGCCTTCCTACAGCAAGACCATCAGCAGCTGTTATGTTGTCGAGCCCGATATCTGAAATTGATATTTTTTCGTGCTTTTGTGTGGCAAGTCCAAGCAGCATGGAAGGCGAGTGGGTCGGCTCTGCAAAAAAGCAGTGAACATCATCCCCAAAGGCAAGCTTCAGGCCAAATGCAACGCCTCCAGGTCCGCCTCCGACTCCGCAGGGAAGATAAACGAAAAGTGGATGATCTCTGTCAACATGAATGTTCATTTGTTTCAACTGCTTTTGCAGTCTGACTGCAGCAGTGGAATAGCCAAGAAACAAATCTACTGAATGCTCATCATCAATAAAATGGCTGCTGTCATTCTCCTCAGCCTCCCGGCGGCCCGTTTCAACAGCTATACTGTAATCTCCCTCATGTTCAACCACAGTCACACCTTTGCGGCGCAGAAGACTCTTTTTCCATTGCCTCGCATCAGATGACATATGTACAACTGCTGAAAAACCGAGGGCAGCACTTATTATGCCGATACTTAAGCCAAGATTTCCAGTAGATCCGACAACTATCGAATGGCGTGAAAAGAGATCGCGGCATTTCTTTTCCTTAAGAATCAGGTAATCATCACCAGCTTTCAGTAAACCGTGAGATATGGCAAGTGTTTCTGCGTATTTCAGTACTTCATAAATACCGCCTCTTGCCTTGATACTACCAGAGATAGGAAGTGCGTTATCCTGTTTCAGCAGCAAGCTTCCCCTGATGTTCATTTCGTACAGTTTCTCCAGGGTTTTCTTCATAGAAGATATCTCAACAAGAGGGGATTCAATTATTCCGCCGGCCTCTTTCGTTTCGGGGAAGATTTCAGCTATGTAAGGAGAGAATTTTCTCAGCCGGCTTTCTGCATCCAGCACTGCCTCTTTGCCCAGTGGCGAATATGAAAAAGCTACTTCCGCTTTTTCAAGGCGAGGGTTGATCCAGAAGAACTCCTCCAGCGTTTTTAACTTTTCTATAGGGTGAGTATTCAACAGGTATTCCTCCCAACTTCTAATCTATTGAGTGTTGAGCAGTGTGTACTGCAAAACCTGCCGGCTTTTTGAACCGGCAGGTCTAACAGTGTCAGTATTTTAAAGTAACTTCCAGCCGGTGATCCACTTCTGCAGATACTACAGCATTCCGGCTTACTTCTACAGCAGCTAACGTGTAAAGATATTCTCCGGGTTCTCCAGGAACATCATTGAATTCCAATTTTGCATGTTCATAGTACATATAAGGCGTATAAGCTCTCCTGCTGTATGCTCTGTTTTGAACAAGTGTAGTCAGAAAGGTACCATCTCTGTACAGGCTGTATTGAACACCATAAGCGAATGAGTCCACGTCCGGTACAAGAATCTGCGTAAAAAATGTACCCTCCAAAAGCACATGCTGTCCGCCATGCGTCACTGTAACAGGGAGGCTGGAAAGCGTAACCGGTACTCCTCCTTCAGGAATGAGCGTACTTCTTGCCTGTCCGCTGGAATTGTGATGATGGGCAATGTTTTCCTTTGCCGCCAGCAAATTCTCTGCCACACATTCGCCCGCTGCATTTTTCCCCCGCAGAACAATTTCCACGGAATTTTTATCATGTCCGTCTACTGTAAACTCAAATAAATACTTTCCTGAATGTCCATAATAATTCTTTGTGACAGCTTCTCCTGGATTTAACCGCAGCAGTTCCTCCACATACTGTTCTTTAGAGCTGCTGATATCATAGCCTTTTATATGGATTGAAGCGGTTTGAAACAAACTGGAATTTCTTATGCTTGCAGATACATGTTCAACATATTTGTTATTGATATTTTTAGTTGTATAAAACACCAATTCATAACCCTCTTTTCTTTCATTCGGAATCCCTTACGTTTACAAGATACGCAGAATGAATAGAAGATGTTTGGACTGATGAGGGCATGAACAGCGGATTTATCGCTTACTGCTTATTGAAAGTAGAGCAAATATTTAGTAGCCCAGGCGATATAATATGCTCCTGGTATAAATAGAAGCTGTGCCAGCAGGGTGCCAAGCAGTCTGGAGCCAACCATCATGACTGAAATGCCCTTAAGAGAAGCATAGCTTCCTTTTCCATTCACAACATCGTCTGCCAGAATGGATATTTTCGGATCTACAAGAAAAGAAAGCAGAATGGTTGCTGCACCGTTAATTAAGCCCGACGCCATAATTGCTGAGGCACCCTGTTCAGGAGCGAGAAGGGAAGCGTAGAGTGCAGACAGCACGCCAATAGTAAAAACGGCTGTAACAGCCATATTGATCAAAAAGAGCTTTTTCGGAACATTCTTAAAATCTAAGTCTCTTATGTAGGACAGTTTAGGGAGAGAAATGTGAGAGAGACCTCTTTTGAAATAAGCCTTTGACATTGCTTTTGCGAGAACCTTCTTGATGGATCCCCGTTCCTTTGAAAGATGGATGATGCCTCTGGAAAAAAGGGCTGTAAATGTTGGAAGAAGCAGTATTCCAAGAATTGTGCCAGCTGTTGAAGCCATAATCAGGATGCGAAACTGTTTTTCTACCAAAAGAAGCGGATTTGCACTGTTTGCTGTATCGAGAAGGCTGCCGGTAACAGGCTGCTGCATCATGTTCGCCATTCTCGAAAAGATAACCATCATGCTGAACAGAGAGAGTGCTGTGGCAATCAGTTTCACCCTTGCTCCTGAAAGCCTCACAGCGTATGCCAATGTTTCTATGCTGTGAATAACCATTAAAAAAACAGATACAAAAAGAACTTTAACCGTGAAAACAGACAAATATACCACTTTCTTCCTGTTGATGTTGCTCTTATTATAGCATGCAAGTTACAAATTAAAACTAGAAACTATGTGAAGAAAGGGATTTATCATATACAGTACGTCAATAACTTCCACAATCACTTGAAAGGGTGTTTGTAGCGTTATCAAGGGGTAGGAACGTTACGTTTGGACAACTACCTTAATTGGTTCTGTTGGCTTGAATTAGGTAAGGATTTAGTATTTGAAAAGCGAGTAGAGCATGTGCTTATGTCTGCTTGTCAAAATTCTAATTGTATAACTGTTGAATTGTTGAGAAGTGCATAAACATCCTTCAACAGGATGGGGTAAGGGATTAAGATTCATTGGTTTCTAAAGTCGAATTTTTCTTTAGGAACATTAAGTGTATGACCGTTAATTACTACTGTGTCATTACCTTCCCATTCAATATTGGCTGTTTCTTCACGATAATTCCAATAGATATTTTTTGTTTTGCCATTACGATTATTAAAGACTAACTCTCCTCGTACAGCATAAGAAGTCGTGGCTCCTCCATTTGTAAGATATGCTTTTAAGGTATAAGTTCCATCGGGAGATGTTTCTTCGGTAAGATATTCTCCTGTCGGCAATCTATTCATATTGAAAAATGCCCAATATACTCCATATCCAATAAGACCAATTACTACCAGACTAACAATCAGTAAGATTTTAAGTGCCTTTCTTTTACTTTTCTTTTTATTTTCTTTCAAGTTCTAAGCCCCTTTTTGTAAGCATTTATTAGTATATTAATACCGTTATAATATCAGAAAATTTAATCATTATTCAATTTATGAACTTACAGGGTCTTACAGTTCTTCTGCCGGCAGTATTTCCTGTACTCCCAGGGTGTACATTTCAGCTGTCTGTTCACTTCTTGCAGTTGTTCAAGTTCTACATTCATCTGACTGCTCCTACTGTTTTTGCACAAAAAAACACGCGCCAAAAAAGGTAAGGGGTTCCGTTCAGGGAGGGAAAACCTTAAAGCAGTTATAGAAATCGCATTTAAAATACCATCTCAATTAGCACTAAATTTATACAGTAAAAAACCCAGATCCAAATGGATCCGGGTTTTTTGCTTCTTTATGAACTATTGTTCCATTAAAGTCCCCTTTAGCGGAAGATAGAGCGTCTGCTTGTTTAGCAAACATCTCGAATATTTTATTATGTCGAATTAGTTTTGATAGCAAGTTTCATATTCGTCCTTCATCAAAATACTCTGACAAGCCAATCCGAATTCGTGATAAATATCTTTACCAATGCGTAAGTTGATACTTCTATCTGAATCAGGATAATCAGGGTCATCATTTTGAATTTTAAGAGTATCTTCATTTAACCAATCCATATTAAATGTGCTTTTTGCATCCCCATAATAAACCGTTTGAACCTTATCGTCCTCATTGTTGTAGGTAACTTCAACCCAAACATTAACACCACCTGCTGCTCCTCCGTAGGGTTCGTAATAGGCATTAGCTGTATAAGCGTTGGTAGGTGAGGTTACAGGACCAGGACCTTTTTGCGTAAATTCTTTATCGATTTCATCAAACGTGAAAAAATATGCTTCATAAATATAGATTGAAGAAATTAAAATAACTCCCGATAACGTTGCAATCAACATTCTTTTGGGAAAAGGTTTCTTTTTAATGAAAGAAATTATTCCCTTGGCACATAGAACTACAAATAAAAAGATAGTAATGCAAATGAATAAAAAATATAACAAAATTAAAATCTTATTTCCCCCTCTATTCTATAAGTAAGCGAAAATTAAAATAAACAATGAAAAGTAAGCAGCATACACCAGGAGGTAACCGTTCAAAACGGCATGGTTATGCAGGTGGGGAAAAGGAAATTTGTGAAAGTGGAAATGTAATGAGCTGCTGCTATGGCTGCTTTCTTTTTTTAGAAACCGGCATTTGGAAGATGCCGGTCCCAGGTATTCTAACTACATCTCTATTTCTTTCAAAATCTTTGCAGGAGTACCGCCCACAACCACATTAGCCGGCACATCTTTAGTCACGACAGCTCCTGAAGCAATGACAGCATTATCACCGATTGTGACACCGGGATTAATGATGGCTCCTCCGCCAATCCAAACATTGTTTCCAATCTTTACTGGAAATGCATATTCGGGCCCTTTGTTACGCTCAACGGGATGAAGGGGGTGGGTAGCTGTATAAATATGTACACCTGGGGCAAGCATGCAGTTTTCTCCAATTATAACCTCGGCGGCATCTAATATTACACAGTTGAAATTAGCATAAAAGTTATTAGCAGCATGTATGTTGTAGCCGTAATCACACCGAAAATCAGATTCTATATATATTTGCTCGCCTGTAGAACCCAGTAAGTTTCTAAGAATCTTATTTCTGTTTTCATAATCAGTTTCAATTGTTGAATTGAACGTTCTCACCAGAATCCTGGCATTCTCCCGGTCTTTCACGAGCTGCTGATCCCATGGATGATAAAGCTCTCCAGAGAGCATTTTTTCCTTTTCAGTTTTCATCGTATTCCTCCTGTCTCATGAAGCTGCAACTTTATTTTACGTCAAATCGTCTATTAATGGAAACACACTTCATTATGCAAGTCAGGAGGAAAACATGATATCTTACAAAAAAATTTGTCTAGTACTACTATCTATTATGATAGTAATGCTGTTCATTTTCGGCATCAGCTTTGGATTAATCTTTATTGCAGCCAACATTGCTGTATTATTTCTGCTACTGCTGCTGTGGAAGAAAAAGCAGGCTGTAAGCAACCAAAGAAAAGGCAGGCCTGCAGTTCTTTTGTTTCTTCTCTATTTGCTGTTTGTATTATCTTTCATTCTGGTAGAAAGCTTTATTTTCTACGAAGCTCAGGCAGGAGGGGCGGTAAAGGAACAGGACTATGACTTTGTTCTTGTGCTGGGGGCAGGGTTGAATGGAGATCAGCCTTCTTTAACTCTGCTGGGAAGGCTGGAAGCAGCGCAGCAGTACCTTCAAGGAAGAGAGCACCCTCCTATCATTGTTTCAGGGGGACAGGGACCGCGTGAAACCATTACGGAAGCGAAAGCAATGGGACGCTATTTCATTGAGGCAGGGATTGACGAGTCACTCATTTTATATGAAGAAGCCTCCACATCAACTCAGGAGAATATAGCTTTTTCCAAAAAGCTGATGGAAGAGGAAGGAATACAAATGCCGAACGTGCTGATCGTGACAAGTGACTTTCACCTCGCACGGGCAAAGTTGATTTGCAAACAAGAAGGAATGGTGTGTGAAGGACTTGCAGGTGAATCACCTTTTTTCATCACGGTAAATTACTATATTCGCGAGTATTTTGGGGTATGCAGGCAGCTGGTTGCCGGCGTGTTAGACTGAGCCACTTAATAAAGTTATATCAATTTTTCAGCTTTTACAAGGAGCAGGAAGAAATAGAGAAATGAGATAAAATTCCTGTTTTTAAATAAGGTAAATTATGGTATTGTTATTTTAATTTCAGAAAATTCAATGATGTTACTTTGTTGGTAGGTCATATTGTTTTCATTTCCTCAATATATTTAAGGAAGTATTTTAAACAAAGTTGGTGTGAAAGAGGAATGTTTGGAAAATTAACCGAGCTTTTATTTCTTAATCAAGTACGAAAAAAGCTGTCTCAGTACAATATTAATATTGTGCACTTCTTACAAGGGCGAATTCGGCTGCAATCACATACCTGGATTGTAAATAAAGATCTTGTTCTTACTCTGGTTGACCGAATGAATCAAGAACATTTTATTTATCAGGTTAAGTTCACTAAAGAAACCGGGAGCTTATTAATCAACTATGACACTGCGTACTTAACCACAGGAGAGGAAATGGAGAATTGGTTCTCTATACTAGATGATGTTTATAAACAGCATTATGGATCTGAGAAAGAAGGATGAGTATGATTTCAACCCTTATCGGTATGGGAGGTTCCTTACTTGCTCCTAAAATATTATCTCAACTGCGTGACCAAAAAATAAATATTCTTCATGCAATGCCGGGGAGATTACGAATACAGTGTGACAATTGGAAAAGTGAGGAAGTAGCCTCTCATCTGCAGCACAAAATTAATCATCTCCCAATAGTAGCTACATGCAAAGCTTCAAGTATTACCGGGAGCATACTTATTGAATTTATATTGCCGTATATGAGTGAACAAGAATTAGATGAGCTAATGAAATTTATTGTTCAAGAGGCATCTGAAGCAATTCTTGAAATAGATGCAAAAATAACGAGAACCATGCAAAAATCCTTAACGATCATTGACAAGGGCATTAAAAGACAAAGCAGCGGATTGGCTGACCTTGATAGTTTGTTAGTCCTTTTTTTGTTAGGTAAAGGTATCCATAGTTTTCATACAGCACCAGCTTTTTCCGGCAGTCTGCTTTATTGGGCCTACACCATTATTAGGGGAAAGGAACAAAACGGACCTTATGATAAATAGCGTAAAAATAGTTCATGGACTGCCGGGCAGGAGTCGTTTAACGCTTAAGAGTTCAATGAGACCGGTTTTAATTGAGTGTCTGTTTCGTGAGATGAGCGGTGTCTATTCTGCAATTTATAATGAAGTGACAGGCAGTCTGATTTTAAGTCATGACTGTAAACTTTCGCTGAAGAAAATTTCCCTTTTTATTAAACGGTATCTGATGACTAAAGTTAAGAATGAAAAAAAAGCTTGGTCACAATATCTAAGTATCGTGGTTTGCACCGGGGTGCTGTTGACAGGCTGGTATGTAAGCCGTAATCCTTTGTTTAAAATGTGGGAGCCAATTGTTCATAATGCTGCGATAGCAGCTACTCTACTTACCTCGATTGATGTTTTTAGGGATGGCGGGTTACATGTATTGAAGAAGCACAAACCTAATGCGAATACACTAACAGCCTCATCTATTTTAGCTGCTATATACATCGGAAATCCTGCCTCAGCTCTTGTCATAACGGTGATGTCTGCAGTGAGTGAGCTTTTGACGCAGCATACGACAGAGAAAACCAGGAATTATATTCGTTCTGTTCTTCAATTAAATACTCAATATGCCTGGCGCATAAACCCGAAAGGTGAAGAAGAAAAAGTAGAAGCCAAAAAGGTAATGGTATCAGATTTTATTAAAGTGTACGTTGGAGAAAAAGTTCCTGTAGATGGCAGGGTTACAGCAGGTGCAGGAGTGGTTGATGAATCCTGCATTACAGGAGAGTATATGGCAAAGCAGGTTGCTTCTTCTTTTAAAGTCTATGCAGGCAGCATTCTACAGAGCGGCGAGCTGACGATAGAGGCAGAGAAGGTAGGAGATGATACAGCCATATCTAGAATTCTTCATCTATTGGAGGATGCACAGGAAAAAAGAGCTCCTATTCAAAATATGACCGATGCCGTAGCAGAAAAAATGGTCCCAGTTTCTTTTGGATTGGCATTATTAACTTTCTTATTTACAAAAAACATCAACCGCGCTTTGAGTATGCTGGTGATAGACTTTGTCTGTGGCATTAAATTATCTACTGCAACTGCTCTTTATGCTTCTATTGGAAAAGCCGCAAAGAAAGGTGCGATTGTAAAAGGCAGTAATTACATTGAGAGCATGTCAAAATTAAAAACGGTTATTTTAGACAAGACAGGTACAATAACAGAAGGTTTGCCCATTGTTCAGGATGTGCAGGCATATAATGGCTTTACAAGTGAGCAAGTATTGAAATTCGCTGCGGTGGCCGAAAAAAATTCTTCTCATCCAATTGCCGATGCAATTTTAAAAAAGGCAAAAGATTGTGGAATCATCATTCCAAATAGAGATCAAAATTCGCAGCTTCGCACATTCATAGGAAAAGGTATAGGTGCTGATCTAGATGGCAAACAAATCTTTGTCGGCAGTCTTCGTTTTATGCAGGAAATGAAAGTGAATGTTGAACAGTTACTTCATAAAATTGATATAGAAGATCATGCAGTTTACGTCGCTTACAATTCATCACTGATTGGTGCAATCAGTATAATTGATAAAATTCGCAGCGGAATGAATACTACAGTTCAGCATCTAAGGCAACAAGGGATTCAGGAGATTGTCATGCTGACAGGAGACAAAAGGGTCGTTGCACGGGAAACTGCAAATCGTTTGGGCTTGGATTGGTATCATGCTGAAGCACTTCCAGGTGAGAAAGCAGATTTTGTAAAGAAATATGGGCAACGCCATACAGTCATGATGGTAGGTGATGGAATTAATGATGCTCCAGCTTTGGCACATGCCCAAATTGGAGTAACGATGGGGTCAAAGCGTACGGATATTGCATCAGAGGCAAGTGATATTATTATCACTGCAGATAATCCAGCCATTATACCGGAATTAGTTGGGTTATCTAAATTAACCATGGCTAAAATCAAGCAAAACTTTATAGCAACTTTCCTCATAAATGGGGCAGCCATCCTGCTCGGAGCTTTAGGGATGATTACTCCCGTATGGGGGGCTGCAGTACATAATGCTGCTACAATCGGTGTAGTGTTGAACAGCGCAGCGTTACTATGGAAGGGAGATAAACGAAGTGGAACCAAGATTCTATATCCTGCATGATATTTCTGGCAGAATTCGTTTGCGAATCCCGGCTCTTAATGATAAAACATCCCATAGGGAAATTGAAGCTATGTTTTCGTCTTTAAAAGGCATCCAACAAGTAAGAATTGAACCCTTAATTAGTACTATGCTAATCAAGTATGATGACAAATTATTATCCAGAAATGTTTTGTTAAGGTATGTTTCCTTGTTTTTTCAGCAAACGAGGTTTGACCCGTTAGATTCCCTAATGGTTAAACTTAAACCAAGATTCAGAAGTGAACTCTTCCGCTCCTTAGTAAGCGGAGTCCTGCTGTTTGCCGCTTTTTTACGTAAATCTACTATTAGAAAGCCTGATGCTTTCGAGTATATAGCTGTGATTGCAACAGGTTATACAGTTCTATCTCACGGGACTAACAAGATCAATCATCCAGATGTACTTACTGGTATTATCAGCCTGGTTTCTTTGGGAACAGGTAATATGCTGTATATCTCAATGGTTACATGGGCTGTTAACATTATAGAAATCTTCTATGAAGTACTAAAGAGCAACAAAATGTCTTACAGTATCTATTAATAGTTTTCAAAGTACGTAAAAATGATTAGGAGGAAATGACAATGGCAATTAATCAAGATTTTATAATGGGATTTGTATCTGGAACAGTAGTAGGGGCAGTAGGGTATCGATTGTACGAACAAAACAGCGGCCAGCTCAACCGTCTAATTCAGCCTGCTGGAAGCGGACACAGCCCATTCAGACAAAATACAAGCTCTTATCGACCTTCAGTAGAAGAGCTGATGGCACAAAAAGAACGCTTAGAGGATCTTATTGCTGAAATGCAAGTTAAATAAAGACAATTTTTAAAAGAGCACTGTCCTTTCAGTGCTCTTTTAATCTCTTTACAGCAATAGAATGTGACTAATCTTCTAATCTTTTAATAATAGCTTTCATTCGATCATGCAGGGATTGATCTGGAGCTTCCAAGTCATCTTCTTCCGGAGCTTGAAGCATAGCTTGTTCCTGCAGTTCTGCCATGTCTCCTTCTTCTGCTGCATCTTTTTCAAAAAAACGGCGTCTTAGATTTACTTGCTGAACCTGAAGCAGCTTGAGGAAGAGCACCACTTCCATTTTTTCCGTAATGCTGTGGAAATGGCCGTGTTTATCGTAGTCTTTTGCCAGATCAAGTTCATTGATATAGGCGCCAACTAGTTTCACCTCAATAGGTTCGTTGAAAAATTCATAGTGAAATGAGCCGAATTTTGAATGATCAGCTCCATGGCCTTTTTTATCAAGGTAGCGGTACTCTGCAACTGAATTTTTCTGGCTGCTCTGATTTTGAGCAAAGTTATAGAGAGGAACCTGCTGATTACATTGAAATTCTACTTCTACACTATAGTCCTTTACGTAGCCGCTGCATTCTTCAACGTATTGTATGTTTTTGTGAACAACTCCTGTGATAAACAGCTTGACAATGCCAAAGGCAACAGAAGGAACAGCTTTAGCTTGCTTCAAATATACATTCTTTCGAATAGATTTAATCTCTCTTGCTGCTGAAGGAAGATCTATATCAGCTTCTACATCAGCTTCAAGAATAACCTCTGCAAGGACTACCGGAATATCTGCGACTGGAAATCTTTGAAACCCGCCAAAAGGAGGCAGCGATCTGCTGTAACATGCTGCTTTAATGGTATCCGCAACATCACAAGATCCAAAACCGTGGTCATAGCGGTCTCTATCATGTTTCTTTTTCATATGAGAACACTCCCTTACTGGAATACAGTTGAGAAATTTCAACTACTATTTGTATATGAATAATGGCTGAATTGGCTTGTACAGCTGTCTCAATAAATTATTTTTTTGCTATTAATGTGGAAGATCCAAACAAATTAATTATTATCAGCTTGGGAATTTCCTGAAAAAGACACCAAGAGTGAAAGCAGAGGCAGGTCTGGAACGACTTTCCGAAGGGACACTCGTTTGGATAGTTATAAGCAGTCGTGTTCTGGTTAAATATCTTGAAATCAAGATTTAATTCATGTCATAATGGGAAAAGGTATTAAAATACTAAACAATAAGGAAGTGTGCACATTGTCAGTACAAACAATGGGTATTCACCATATAACTGCAATTGTAGGAGATCCTCAGGAAAACGTAGATTTTTACGCAGGAATTCTGGGCTTGCGCCTAGTAAAACGGACAGTTAACTTTGATGATCCCGGAACCTATCATCTTTATTTTGGAAATGAGGGGGGAGATCCCGGTACGATCATTACCTTTTTTCCATGGTCAGGCGCTCAAAGAGGAAGAATTGGAGACGGCCAGGTCGGGGTAACAGCTTATGTTGTTCCGGAAAACTCGTTTGACTTTTGGCGGGAAAGACTGTCTTCATTTGGAATCTCCTATCAGGAAACGCAGCGATTTGGAGAAAACTACTTGCAATTCCAAGATCAGCATGGGCTGAGGCTGGAGCTTGTGGAAAGAGCAGAAGGCAGAGAAAACACGTGGAAGTCTGGAGACATTTCTGCAGAAACTGCTGTAAAAGGTTTTGGAGGCAGTACTCTATACTCCTCTGCGCCTGAGCAGACAGCTTCATTGCTTGAGGAAGTGATGGGACTTGAGAAAGCCGGAGAAGAAGGAGAATTTATCAGGTTCCGTGCTAAAGGAGACATTGGCAATGTCATTGATTTGAAAAAAAGAGCCTCTGGCCGCGGTCAAATGGGAGTCGGAACTGTTCACCATATTGCTTGGCGGGCAGACGATGATGAGGATCAACTGAATTGGCAGAAGCATGTTTCAAGTTTTGGCTATCATGTAACTCCAGTGCAGGACAGAAATTACTTTAATGCTATTTACTTTAGGGAGCACGGTGAAATTCTATTTGAAATTGCAACAGATCCACCGGGATTCTCACATGATGAATCTCCTGAAACAATGGGAGAAACATTAATGCTCCCTGAGCAGTATGAAAAACATCGCAGCCAAATTGAGCAAGTTCTGCTGCCGATTACAGTCAGAGAGCTGAATCAGTAGAGAGTGTCCGTACCCTTACTTTTGGGTACGGCTTTTTGATTTGTGATTTTTTCAAGAAGGGTTAAGGATAATCGTTCGTTTATATGGAATTTCTTTAGAGGTTGATATTCATTCTATATAAAGAAGAGCCTGTGAAGTTTCACTTCTGCAGCTGCTATGGCTTTATCAGTATTTTGCCAGTTTTCTTATCTTTCGATTCTTGGTAAAAATCACCTGCACTGTTAACTGACAGTGCTGCTGGCTCAATCATTGGTCCCTGTTAGCTAGCAGGACATTGGAATGGGAAATAAAGTCTGAATACTCCAAAAACAAGCCTTTTGACTAGCGGAATTTTGACAAATTTCTCCTCATTTAGACTTTATAATGGAAGTCTAATAGATACATAGAGGAGGCAGGTTATGAAGAAATCAGCTTTGAGAGTTTTAATGAGTACTGCAATCGTGATACCTTTGCTGTCTGGAGGCGGGGGAGGGGAGTTTTTAGCTGGACAGACTGCTCAAGCATTTCCGCAGATTTCGGTGAAAGATGGAATGACACAACCGATCTTTTCATTTAATGATGCTATTGTGGAAAGAGTGTTCGTAGAGACAGAAACGGACAGTGACGGCGATGGCAAGCTTGACAGGGTAAGAGCAGATATTATGCGTCCGAAAGAAACAAATAATGGCCTTAAAGTTCCAGTTATTTATGAAATGAGCCCTTATCGTTCGGGAATTAAGAATGTACCTGTTTATGATGTGGATGTGGAACTTCATTCTGTTGCTAAAAAGGGCAAGAATAAGGAAGGAGCAGGTGTGCCTCAGGCTAATTTGTCAGGATATTACGATGATTACTTTGTGCCGCGCGGCTATGCAGTTGTTTTAGCAGAAAGTGTCGGAACAGGCCTGTCAGATGGTTGTCCCACAACAGGTGATGAGCATGAAATTCTTGGTACGAAAGCTGTCATTGACTGGCTGAATGGTAGAGCGAATGCTTTTGATGTTAACGGAAATAAAGTAAGAGCGGACTGGTCCACAGGAAATGTGGGCATGACTGGTGTGTCTTATAATGGAACGCTGCCGAATGCCGTTGCAGCAACAGGAGTGGAAGGCTTAAAAACCATTGTACCTGTCGCAGCAATCAGCAGCTGGTACGAATATTACCGGGCAAACGGAGCTGTCATTGCACCCGGAGGCTATCAGGGCGAAGATGCAGATAATATGGCGGAAGCAGTCCTGACGAGAAAAAATCCTGAAGTTTGCCAAAAAGTTATTGAGAGTCTCACCAAGGGGCAGGACAGGCAAACGGGTGACTATAATTCCTTCTGGGATGAAAGAAATTACACCAAGGATGCAGACAAAATTGAAGCAAGCGTATTTGTTGTGCATGGTCTGAACGATTGGAATGTAAAAACAAAGCATTTTTCAGACTGGTGGAATGCTCTGCAGCAGCATCATGTGCCAAGCAAGCTGTGGCTTCATCAAGGAGGTCATTCAAGCCCATACAGCTTCAGGCGTGACGTCTGGCTGGAAACCCTGAACAAATGGTTTGATCACTGGCTTTATGACATTCAAAATGATGTGATGGATCAGCCAGCCGTTGACATTCAACGCGAAGACAGAACGTGGCATAAAGAGGAAAACTGGCCTGCTAAAGGAGCCGCGGATACCAAGCTTTATTTTAAACAGGAAACTTCCAAGAACGGCAGCTTCAGCCTGAAGCCTGTCCCAAACAATAATAAAAAACAGCAGCACTTTGTGGATGATGCAGCGATCACAGCAGAAAACCTTATTAAAAATCCTGCAGCCGACTCTGAAAATCGTCTGGCTTATCTCACGCCGCCTTTAAAACAAGCAGTGAGATTCAGCGGTACACCTCAGGTGACGATACGTGCCAGTTTGAGCAAATCGACGGCAAACCTCACAGCACTTCTCGTAAAATATGGAAGTGATGGAAAAGAAGAAATTGTGACAAGAGGCTGGTCCGACCCTCAAAACATCAAGGATGAAAACCGGTCAGTTAGCCTGACTCCTAACCGTGAATATACGTTTACATGGGATATGCAGCCGGATGATTATGTTTTTGCTGCCGGAGACCGTCTCGTGGTTGTATTGATCTCTAGTGACTACCACTATACACTGCGGCCAAAAGCCGGAACAAAAATTACAATTGACCCTGAAAGGAGCCACCTTGTCCTACCTGTACAGGGAGGAAAGAATGCTTTTCAATGGTAAGGAATGAACTGTGAGACATGCATTTGCTTTTTAAAAATAACCAGTTACTATTGGAACGTTGTTGGAGAGAAAAGTCTTGAAAACGATGTAAATAACAAACTAATTATCATATGTTTTAACAGTAAGTTATCAATATAAATGACAAGTAAAAACGCCAGATTTTTTCTGAGCGTTTTTTTGTCTTATTTGTACAACAATAAAGAACAAAATCTAATTTATTTTCTTCAATTCACCAGATACTTATAAAACTTTTTATCTACCCGCAGCACCGGAAAATTCTCAGGTAAATCTTTCAAACTTATACTTGTAAAGCTATTTTTTTCGTAAAATCTATGAGCGGCTAAAAATTGTGGTGTTGTTCCAAGATACACTTCTTTAATTGACTTTTCTCTCGCCCATTTCATGGCACTATTTAATAAAGTACTCGCAGTTTTAAATTTAGCTCCTCTGTATTCTTTATCTACAAACATTTTTCTTAATGCCATTTGATGGTTACCTATGTCTAAAAGACTGATTGTGCCAACTACTTTATCATCGCAAATAGCTACCCAAAAGTTACCATTGCCAGTTTGATAAAATTCTTCTATAGAAAACAAATCGGGCTGGTCCTCCTTGGTTATCTGAATATTGTACTCTTGTTGCTGAATATCAAGAATTACATCTACTACTTGAGCCTGGTACTCATTACAGTATTCTTTTACAATGAGATTGTTGTCCATAAAACTGCACCGCCTACAAATAATTTTACTTTCCTATTTTAAGTATACTACAACCATTGAGGAACTCTTGTTCTTTCGCTAATCTGCACTGTTAGCATGTAAGAGGTAAGGGGGTTTAAGTACAGTATTTCACAATCTATCAATTCTTCGAACTCTAACTTTCGTTATAAACAAGTCCGCTTCGTAATAAACTCTATCTCCTATCTAAATTTGGTCTTACACATCGACTTCCAATTCGCAACCATTTAGCATAGGTTTTAAACACCGTATCAATTTATGCAAAGTATCGAATTTGTATGCTTATTTATGCGTTAGTTAGTGTATAAAATTCATTAAAATCTTTATATAACAATAAAAAGAAGGGTACCAATTCATATATGAATGATGACTCCAATTCGTTTGTTATCTATTGTTCTCTCCCCGTGAAAACGATCCCGTTAACCAGTAACAGTCTATTTTGGTAAGCGAATACCTTACTGCTTTTGTACTACAGGAACCCATAATTCATTTCTTGGTTTATGCTTAGGAGGATAAAAGCATTCAATGCAAGGAGTATTTCCCAGTTCGTAGCCAGAAGCTGGCAGCCATTCTGTGTAAAGGTGCTTCCAAGCATCACTTACTTTTGGGAAAACTGCCCACGTACTTGGAGGGATAGTAAGTGTTTCCATATGGGAAGGAGGATCTCCATCATATCTGACTCCCATGAAGTAGGTGAATTCTTCGTCCGTAATCGCAGCGTTTTCCCCGCATACTCCAAGCAGGCTTTCCAGCGTACACTGTGGGTTCTCCCATGACATATCAATCAGCTTCTGCATAAATCCGTCTTTTTTGGCACTGCTCCAATGTGAAGAAATATCCTTGGCTGCTCTGCTCGTTTTAACAGATTTTCCCCTTCCCGCTAATCTTAATTCATATTCAATCCTTTCAATTCTAAAATCCAATTCAGCAACTCCTTTAACCATAATAGGTAGATATCTCATACGGATTATTTCTAGTATTCTTGCAGGTTATCCTTCTTGACCGTTTAAAAAATAGTGGAAAATCGCTGTATATAAATATGTTATTATTCTATTGATGTAATACTTATTAGTGAGGTGAACGAATGATAAAGTACAACATTGCACCTTATAGTCTGTGGTTATGCATGGGAGCAGCATTGGGCTTATTCGCCAAATATTTAGATACTGTTTCTGTCCTTGATGACATCTGGTGGATGGTATTCCTTAGTTACCTTGGAGATCTATTTACGAGATTAGGGGTTTGGATATTTCTTGCTACTTTTCTAGCTGCATACAGTCACACGCAAATGAAAGCCGCAGTACATACATTCCTTTTCTTTATCGGAATGCTGATAAGCTATTATCTATATACTTTATATTTGTATGGCGTATTTCCAACTGGATATTTTATGTTTTGGGGAAGCATAGCACTACTCTCTCCTTTGTTGGCAGTTATCGTATGGAGAGCTAAAAACAGCAGAACCTTCTCTTTGATTCTGCCGGCATTGCCCCTGGGGCTGATGCTCAGTCTCTCTTTGGGAGCAGGCTTGTTTTATTTAGACATACATTATATAGAAGAATTCTTCATGTTTATTGTGTTATGTGCCATTTTTTACAGAAATCCGAAGCAGCTGGCAATATTAATGATTTCTTCATTTGTTTTTGCTCTATTTATTGATGCAGTAAGTCCTTTTCATTTTTAATTGTCCATCTAAGAGCTTTACATAAAAGCTGTAATCCTGCGTGCAGTGGCAGTTTTTTACGAGTTACACCCCAAACAGCCGGCCGGCAATAGACGGAGGAATCAAACATGACCTACTGGTCACCGCCAGGAATGAAAATTGGTTTGATTCTTGTGCCACAAAAGAATTATATTTG
>NZ_WKKI01000047.1 GCF_009674805.1 Metabacillus lacus
CGTCTTATTGATTAACTCCATTTGTTTTTGATTAGGGAAGATACGAAACTTAAACGCCTTTTTAACTAACATGATTTCACCTCGCTTTATAGGAACGCACGTTCTAATTTTACCATGACAGTGAGTGTTTTGGCTATCGCCAACCGCCATTCATCTCCCCCTTATCGCTGAGCTAAAGCTCATCACCCGCTTGAAGAGGGAGTCTTCTGTCGGATAAAGATAAAATGAGTAGAAGAATGATCAGCAGCAGAAGCAAAATCGGAATAACAACACCTAACATTTCCATATTACTTTACCTCCTTTGTGTGGAGCAATACGGTGCTGCTGGAAAAAAGTATAAAGCTGACTGCAAGGACTTTTATTAAAAAAAGCAGCTGGCTTTCCTCCAAGAAGAAAAACTCAAATACAGAAGGATTGGAAGGGAGAAACATATACATATATGCTGCCAGCAGAAACGGGAGCAGGATGAAACTCCATCTGGTCTTCTGTACACTCGCTCCGATAAAATAGCCAAGTGAAAATATTAGAATCACATAAAGATAGTTATACAAGATAGATACGGCAAACAGGCTGTAACTGTACTCTGTTATTAACAGGTCGTTTGAAGAAAATATGCTCCTTATTACAAGGATTGCAGATCCGGCCAGAACAGAAGTTATACTTGCAAACAGCCCGACTGTTAGTAGGTAAAGAATATTTGCAGCGCTGCTGGTAAAACGGTTGGCTGCAAAAATAAAGTCAATCTTTCTGTTTTGCTTGCTAGTAAGAGAACTACCGGTTGTAAAAGCCCAAATCCAGGTAAGAGCAATGACAAAGTCAGAAGAGAAGTAATTAACTGTCATGCTAATTCCCACTGAACTGCCGCCGCCCATTGACTCTGTCCCCCCTAAAGATAGGAGAATGGCTGCAATTTGGATTATCATTAATGTAGTGACAGCATCTTTATAAGCTTTCAGCTTAAAAATATATTGTTTATAGATCATTGGCCGATAATCAGCTTTCACTAAAGACATCATCGATACCTCCTTTTTCATCCTGTGTTAAATAGATACATAGATCTGCTGCAGATACAGCTGATAAGAATAGGTCCTGAGTGCGCATGTTCTGCAGTTCTGCTTTTGTAAAAGTGTTTTCCACAGCAGCATAAGACATGTGAGAATGTAAGTCGCGGTAAAAAAAGACCTTTTTGTCTTTGACAACCTGACTGATCACCTTCTTTGACCCTTTTAAGCCGACAGCGAACTCTTTGAGCCCTGATACCGGCATGTGAAGGATTTCTCTTCCTTCTTTCAGCAAAAGAACATCTTCCAGCAAATCTTCGATTTCTTCCATATGATGGCTCGAAAGCAGAATGGTACGAGGATAGGCAATGTAATCCTTCAGCAGGGCTCGGTAAAAATCTTTTCTGGCACCTGCGTCCAATCCTGAAACAGGCTCATCAAGGATTGTCAGTGAACATCTGGAAGCAATCCCGATGATGAAATTAAATGTACTTGTCTGACCCTTTGAAAGGTGATGGTGATATTGTTTTTTGTCCAAAGAGAAGTAATGAAAAAGCTTCCATGCCAGCTTTTCATCCCAATTAGGGTAAAAACTGCCTGCAGTTTCCAGAAGTTCTTCCAGCTGCATAGAAGGAGGGAAGATCATTTGATCATCTATGTAAATTGAATTGATAGACACATCCAGGCTGTTAAAAGGGTGTGTCCCAAAAACGCTGATATCTCCGGAGCTTTTCTTTAAATAGCCTGCAATCATTTTCAGCAATGTGCTTTTTCCAGCCCCGTTTCTCCCGATAACCCCTGTAATTTTGTTTTCTTCGATTCTACAGTTCAGGCCATTGACCGCGTACTTCTTTCCAAACTGTTTCGTCACATTGCTGCATGTAATCACGTTCATCTTTCTCCCTCCTGTTCTTTCATTGCTTTCCGAATCATACTGATAAGCTCTTCTTCTTGTATGTGCAGGCGTCCTGCTTCTGATACAAGATCATGAACAAGCCCTTTTAGGACTTCATTCCTTCTTTTGTGTTGAATGATGCTATGTGCTTCATCTGAAACAAACATTCCCAGACCCCGTTTTTTATACAGCGTGCCTTCATCAACGAGCAAGTTTAAACCTTTAGCAGCAGTAGCAGGGTTGATTGTATATATGTCAGCCAGCTGATACTGAGAATATACTTTTTGCTGAGCTTCAAACTGTCCGTTTAATATCTCAGCTTCCACGATCTCTGCTATTTGTACATAAATAGGCTTCATACTATCAGGATGCAGAATCGCTATCGCTCCCCTTCTTAATTAGTACATTACTGTTGTAATGTGGTATATATTATATGGGGTAATATGGCAATAACTAAATTGCTGCATGCCCTGGCGGTGTTCTAACAAGTTGTTTTGATAAGAGTCTCTGCTGTTTAACCATTTTTCCATAAGTTTATTGACAGCTAAAGATGAATGTCTTATGATAAATTCACAGCCACATTTTAGCTGTTTTACAATCAAATGAACTCCAAAGGGGAGTAGCTAACAGTTATGTCGTCATCTCGTAATGCGCTGCATTACCGGCCTAACTGGCAACAAATTTGTTGTTTGCGAGACCTTTGCCAATAGTGGTAAAGGACCCTTGAATTTTCTATTACAACCTTTGCCATACTTCTGGTGAGGGTTCTTTATATTAAGGAGGAGAAAGGATATCTGAAATTTTTGTGGATGACGTTTACGCTATGAAAAACGAAGGAGATTATCAAATTAGTTGAATAGAAGTCTGCAAAGAAGAATATTGATATTCTTGATGCTCTACACGGCCGTTGGACTATATGCAGCGGCAGCTCTCACTGAAAATGATTATAATCCCCCGAGAATCCTTGGTTTCACATCTTTGGGAGTATAAATGAACCGAAACCGTTAAGGAATGAATACTTTATTGGAGGAAATACCCGTGCTAAAAAAATGTCTTAGTCTTATGAAGGTAGGAATACCACATGTCAATCTTGTGCTGGAGTGTGAAAGCATTTCGGCCGGAAGCAAGGTTTGCGGTGCTTTTCACGTAAAGGGAGGCTGGATTAAGCAGCACATTAAGCGGCTGGAATGTGATTTGGTGAGAGAAGTTCCGGAAAAATCAACGGAGTTTGTAGATGCGGTCACAACCATTCTCATGTCTAGAACGATTGAAGTGAACGACGAAAGCCAAATTCCATTTACCTATCATGTACCAGATCAGCTGGCACCCTCCTCGGAGAATGTGTCCTATCGTTTTCAGACAAGGCTTGTCTTCAAGGATGACATGATCTGCAATGATCATGATGAAATTTTAATAACTTCTGCTTGAGTGGGACGACGGGACGGGTCCCTTGTCCCAGGACAAATTTTTAATAATTGAATATTTTCTCTTATCGAGAGCGGCGGAGGGACTGGCCCGAAGAAGCCCGGCAACCATCCATATTCTTAGAATATGAATAGGTGCTAAATCCTGCAATATACGAGGTTTGTATTTTGAAAGATAAGAGAGGCAGCAATACAGCTTTAATATTTAGTGCCTCTCTTTTTATAGAGCGGCACTTTTTTTATATCACCCAAAAGGAGGAAAAAGAAATGTCCATCAGCGTTGTGAAAGGAGCTCCAGGGGCTTACAGCTTAGGAGAAGGAATACTAAAACAATTGGCCTCTCATCTTACTGAATTGCAAATTAGAAAGGTGCATATTGTCAGCGGTGCTAAAGCCTGGGAAGCTGTGCAGCCGTACTGGCCTCAAGAATTAACGGAGAATGGAAGCTGGGGAGCAGCTTTAACCAAGATTACAGGCCATACCACTCTGCAGACAGTCGAAGCTATTAGTCAAAAACTCATCTCGGAAGGAGCTGATGCTGTCATCGGCATTGGCGGCGGAACAGCTCTTGATATTGCAAAGGCTGCCGCCATTCAGGCAGGAGTTAAATCAGTTCTCATTCCATCAATTGCAGCCACATGTGCTGCTTGGACACCGCTCAGTGTTTTTTATAATGAGAACGGTGCTTTTACCCATTTCACTGAATTTCCTGCGGCAAATACCCTCGTACTGGTCGAGCCAGCAGTTATAGCACAGGCTCCTGTCAAGTACCTCAAAGCAGGAATAGGCGATACCCTGGCTAAATATTACGAAGCAGAAGCACTTATTTCTTCTTTTTATAAAGGGAAGGAATTGCCTGTATGGCTTCAGATATCAAGAGAAGCAGCAAGAATATGTAAGGAAACTCTTTTGAAGGATGCTGCTGCAGCGATTGAATCAGCTGAAAAGGGGAAAGTAACGGAAGAACTTCTCAGTGTGATTGATGCCATCATCTTGACTGGCGGTATGGTTGGAGGATTTGGTGGTAAGGCAGGCAGGGTTGCCGGTGCCCATTCTGTTCATAACGGCCTGACAGAAGCAAAGGAAGTGCGCGGTTTCCTTCATGGCGAATTAGTGGCATATGGCGTTTTGGTACAGCTTTCACTTGAAGAAAAAGGGGAGGAACTGGACAGTCTTTTGAACTATTATAAAGAATGGGAATTTCCCTCATCTCTATCTGACCTGGGCATAGACTCTGAAGACGATGAGCTCCTGAAGAGAATTGCCAAAAAGACAATCCTGCCTCAGGAATCCATTCACTACATGGGCTTGCACATAACAGAAGAACGTTTGATATCTGCACTGCGGGACGCAGGGACGGGTACCTCGTCCCGCATCACAAGCAGAAAATGAAGAATGCTCATCCTGCAGCATAGTCATTTTTTTTAGCCTGCTTTTTGTCATTCATTTAAGGGTATGAAAGGTAAGAAGGGTTACTAGAAGAGGTGATTATGTGGACAATTGGATTACAAATGTAATGGAACAGTTTGGATACATAGGGATCCTCTTATTGATACTAATAGAGAATATTTTTCCCCCTATACCTTCAGAAATCATACTGACCTTTGGCGGATTTATGACAACAACTACACGTTTAACAGTTTTAGGAGTTGTAGCTGTATCGACCCTGGGATCAGTTTTAGGTGCTGTTATCCTCTATTGGATAGGATATAAGCTTTCAGCCAGCAGGCTAAAGCAGCTCGTTGAAAAATGGGGGCATCTGCTGAGACTGACTACTGCTGATGTGGATAAGGCGAATAATTGGTTTCACAGCCACGGCATCTGGACAGTCTTTTTCTGCAGATTCGTTCCGCTTGTCAGGAGCCTGATTTCCCTTCCGGCAGGTACCTCGCGGATGAACTTTGGATTATTCCTCCTGCTCACAACTTTCGGGACTTTGATATGGAATGCAGTTTTGGTTTACATTGGTGTCATCCTTGGAGACTCTTGGGACAGAATCTACCAATACATGGATGTTTACTCCACAGTTTCCTATGTTTTACTGGGAACAGCGGGGGCTGCTGCTGTATTTTGGTTTTACAGGAAGAAAAGTGGGACGTAGGGACGGGTCCCACGTCCCGCGTCAATCCACTTGGAGATGAAATTCACTTCCGCCTAATCACTGATATGTCATATAAATCCCGGCCCCATCATATACTATGCTAACTGAAATTTCCCTCAAATAAACATTCTCCCATATATGCATGAACAAACTAGTAGAAGAAAATCTTCTGCTTTTTTATTTTCTAATTAATGGTAATATTGATTCAGTAAGAGTTGTAGAAAGTAGAAAGTAAGTAATAAAAAAATTAACTACTAAGAGCTGCAACAGAAGGAGGTTACAAAGTGAACAAATTGATTTCTCCTTTTCATTACGATATTTTGAAAAAGGAATTATTCTATTTAGAAGAAATCGGTGAGTTGGCGCCCAATGAAGCAGAGAGACTGCTCCGCTGTTACAAAGTAGGGTACGAAAAAGAGACCAAACCTGCAAGATCTATTCATTTCTTTGAAATCATATCTATAATCGGTTCCATTTTAATCGGCCTTAGTGTTCTTAGTTTTGTTGCGAGCAATTGGTCTGCGTTGTCCAGCATGGAAAAATTCTTTCTGTTACTTGGAGGATTGATTGTTTCTTATGTCTTGGCCTGGTTTTTGGAAGAGAGCAAGCCTGTTCTGTCAAAATCTCTGTACTATATTGGTGTATTTGTATATGGAGCTGAAATATTTTACATTGGACAAATGTTTCACTTGGGAGGAGAATTGGCAAACGCTTTATTTGCCTGGTCGCTTGGGTTTCTTTCATTAGCTTTTTACAAAAGCGATCAAATCCTATATTTTTTTGGCTATGGCCTTATTTATTTATCCATTCAATTGAAATTCTTATTTGTCGAGGGTGGAGATCCTTCTCTATGGATGTTAATCGTCCTGCCATTATTATTCCTGATTTCAGCCTATGGAAAGACGATGAGCCCATATTTACAGATTGCAAACTATTTTGTTATGTATCAATTTATTGAAATGAAATTTCTACTAAACAACGAGTACTCTTTTTTATGGATGCTTCCTGTTTTAGCAGGGTTATTTCTTCTTTCAGAAGTCCTGTTTAAAAAAGACACATACTTGCGCGTCGTAAATCTTATTATTCTTTATCAGTTTGTTCAAACAAAAATCGGCTTCGAAGCGATAGAAAATGGTTCCTTTTTATTCTTGTTTGCACTCATTGTACCTGTTCTGTTTATCGGCAGTCACAAGCTGTTAAATAAGTCTCCAATTCTTTTTGGATTCAATGTAATCTTAGCTATTCAAGTGGTCCTTCTTGCTTTTTACCATATGGAAGTAAGTTATGCATGCTGGTATCTCGGGTTTATATTTATGGTTGGCCTGATATTCACCCATTTCCAACTTTCCGACTATCAAAACGTTATGAAAAATTTGGGTATTGTCTTACAGTTTGGAGCAGGAATTCTATTAACAATGGAATTTGCGTATCCAGCTGACGCTGCTGTTCCATATGAATTGATTTTTGGACTACTATATTTAATTTATGGCGTTTATCTTGTTTATAAAAATAAATTATTTGGTGTACTGCTTGTCAGTGCGCTGATATTCCGATTTTATGTGGATGTATCGCTGGCATTTATGAATAAATCAATTGCTTTCTTTATAGGAGGAACTCTTCTTCTTGGACTGGGATATTGGTTTGAGAGAACGAGGAGAGGAGAGAAGATGAATGAAGAAAAAGCGGCTGCCAGGTAGATTGTTTCTATTATCACTATTTGTTCCTGTTGTGGTGCTGACAAGCATGTTAATCAAACCCGTGACCACAATGGTTAATGGAGAAGAAGTGACACTGGCAACAATCCCAATAGATCCGAGAGATATTTTTTATGGCGATTACGTTGACCTGGAGTTGGAAATAAACGAGCTGAATGCTTCTTTACTGACAGAAAAGTTAAGAAAACAACTAACCAATGACAGCTTTCACAGGGATTTGACTGTTTATGTCTCACTATCTAAAGATGACAACGGTATTTATAAAGCGGTCAATATTAGTGAAGAAAAACCAAGCGGCTCCTTCGTGCAAGGCAAAATGCTGCCATATTTCATCGATTCCAGCGAAAATGAACAATCTGTAAGAATTAATTATGGAATTGATCGTTTTTATGTAGAAGAAGGTACAGGTTTGGAGTTGGAAGAACAGGCGAGAGAAGGCCAGGTGGTGGTTACTGTGAGGATACATGATGGGTATGGGTTGGTGACTAGTGTAAAAGAGGTGAAATAGGGGTGCCAGTCACTCCTCGAAAACGATTGTTTCACGGTGAAGAGGGTCGGTGTCAAGGTGTATGTTTGATGTAGGGAGGATAAAACATTTTCACAGTTTTATCCTCTTTTTCATGAGATTTACCAAAACCTAAACTATAAGTAATATATTATCAACAATGGTTTATTCTGCAGCATTTCTCTGCGAAAATGATCTGCAATGCACATGTTCAACAATTCTCAATACCTTGGCGGTGACTGCTAAATATCTTCATAACTCCTGCTTTACCTGTTTTAATTATAGTTTTATAAATGATAAGCGACTAGATTACCAAATTGCCTGATATCTTCAAGATAGTTGTAACCTGAAGGATTTTCTGTCTGGTTATACATTCTGACTGCTACTGCCTGAAGTGAGGGGATAACAAGGCAGGCACAGCCGGAAATGCCAAGTATGAGGTATGCATCCTCCGGCAGTGCTTCACCCAGCTGGTTCAGCGGCGTGGGGTGTTGAAGCCACCAGAAATAGCCGTTTCTTGGAAAATGCTTTGGCAGATCAGAGGGAGTCTGTGACATCACTACTCTCTCAAACACGCTTCTGGGGAGTAGCTGCTTTCCCATGAATCTTCCATGGTTGAGATGGATACAGCCCCACTTCGCAAGGTCTCTCGCACTTGCGTAAAAGTTAACAGAAGAATTTCCCGAAATTTTTCTGGGCCATTCTGCCATATACTCCTTTGCTTCTGTCTTCCAGTGGGTTTCCGTAAGCTGATACACCGTAAAAATATTTTTAGCAACGTAATCATGGAGTGTTTGATCCGTTAGCTTTTGGATAAGCTCTATCAGGAGATCAACACCGGAATTGTTATACATCCATTGGGTACCGGGAGCAAAAGCTGACAGCAGCTGTTTATCCTGTTGATCAAGACCATGCGTATGTGTAACCAAATGACGCAGCGTGACGCGCGGAGCTGTTATATCTAGATAGTCTTCTATGCTGTCATTCAGGCTTTTGATTTTTCCTTCTTCTATCAGCAGGCTGATTGCCAAACCCAGATAAGTTTTCCTAATTGAGGCCAGCGGAAACAGCGTTTTTTCATCAGTCGTTCTGGAACCGGGTGTTTTCCCTTGGTTTCCTGCATAGTATTCATTTACTGCAATCCCTTTTTTCAAAATATAAACAGCTGCGGCTGTGGCACCGATCTCTTTCTGTTTTTGTACCACGTACTGATTAAGGCTGCTAAAGTCTGAAGATTTCTTCATTGTTTGCCCCCTTCTTAAAGAAAATTTTTCCCATCTCCCACATAAAGGAGTATACTGGCTAGGGCTTATTATTCAAAGGGAAAGTGGGTTGGAGCATGAAGCATAAAGGTTATGCAGTTACAGTCTTTTCTTCCATTCAATGGCTGTTTTTTATTTTTGCTAATACAATTGTTGTACCGGTATCAATCGGTGCAGCTTTTCAATTGCCTCTGGAAACAGTTGCAATGACTATACGAATTTCTTTTATCATAACAGGTGCAGCATGCATCCTCCAAGGTTTGGCTGGCCATCGCTATCCTCTGCTGGAAGGACATTCAGGACTGCTGTGGGGTCTGACTCTCTCGCTGAGCTTGTCGTCGGCTTCACTGGGTCTTACCCTTTCGGAAATTGGCGGCGGCATTGCTGTTGGCATTCTCCTTGCAGGAGCAGTTACAGTTGTGCTTGCGGCATGTAACACCATCTCCGTACTTCAGGCCATTTTCACACCTATGGTCATGAGTGTTTATTTGTTTTTACTAACATTTCAACTGATTTTTATATTCTTTAAGGGTATGTTTAAGCTCGATTCGGAGGGGGCAATTGATCTTCCTGTAGCTGCGTTGTCGATAGGACTCGTGATATTTGTCAGCTTGCTCAAGATAAAAGGGGGGGGAATGCTCGGAAACTTTTCCATTTTGATTGGTATCACGGCAGGCTGGCTGCTTTATGTTCTGATTTTTCCGGGGGAAACTGCCTCTCCTTCTGGT
Source organism: Metabacillus lacus (assembly GCF_009674805.1). Taxonomy (GTDB): domain Bacteria; phylum Bacillota; class Bacilli; order Bacillales; family Bacillaceae; genus Metabacillus_C; species Metabacillus_C lacus. The sequence goes on from NZ_WKKI01000047.1 coordinate 9,632, forward strand.
GTTGGTTCCACCTTTACTCTATTTCCTCTGGGTGTTCCAAACCTGCAATATGGTATTATTGCTGTTTCATTTTTGGCAGGTCTTTTGAATTTGACCAATTCGTTTGCTTCTATTCAAGCAGCTGCAGTTTTGTACGGTGAGGAGGCAAAAACAGGTCAGTATAGAAGGTCCATATTTTTTACGGGTTTGTTTAGTATGGCGGCTTCGCTATTCGGATTGGTCCCTTATACACCTTTTGCTTCAACAATCGGTTTTTTACAAAGCACCAACATCCTTGAGAAAAAGCCCTTCTTTATCGGCGGCGCTTTGATGACAACACTCGGACTCATTCCGATTTTTGGAAGCTTTCTTGGAACCCTGCCGATTACGGTGGGGAACGCTGTGTTATTTGTCGCATATTTGCAGCTGTTTGGCACCGCGCTGGCAAGCATCAAAGGGGAAATCTTTGACTCGGTCTCCATATTTAGAATTGCGGGTCCGGTACTCATCGGGCTCTGCATCATGAATGTGTCCCCAAGCCTGTTCAGCAGCCTTCCGGTTCTCTTGCAGCCGTTAGCTGCCAACGGTCTCATTGTTGGTGTCCTTCTCTCAATCTTCATGGAGAAAAGTGTAAGGTGGGAAATTTAGGGGCCTCCCGCTAAAAATTGATAATTTTCGGGGTGTATCAGGCTTTATCGACAGTATTCGGGGTGTGACAGTCACTGTTCTCTAGTGGTATAATATTCCTTAATTGAATACCCCGCAGAAAAAAGATGCTGATGTACCAGCTTAATAGGGAATCCGGTGAAAATCCGGAGCTGTTTCCGCAACTGTAAGTGCTGATGAAATAAGAAGATGACCACTGTTCGAGGTTTCGTTTTGAACGGGAAGGTTCTTAAAGTAAAATGATGCACAAGCCAGGATACCTGTCTTTTTTTTATCGTATTATGCCTTTCGGAAGTTAGGGGCATGGTGCGGCGACTTTTCATCCTTTTGTTCTCTTTAATATATGATGATGTCCGCCGGCCAGCTCCTGGGCGGTTTTTTTTGCGTTTACGTAACTGTGGGGTTACTCAAAAGTATATTTCTTGGGGGAAGGAAGATGGTAAAAAAAGATTTTCGATATTTGTGTTATCCGTACATGCGTGAAGCTGCTTCAACTGTTGATTTTGAAATACGTACAGATTCTCTTGCAACGCGAATCGGACTAGCTGCGTCAAAGACGAGAAATATGCCCGAACTGCATGAAGAATTGCTTTACCTCTCAGAGATGGCGTATCACCTGAATGGATCAGTCAGAGGCAGCTTGGCAATTACTGCAGAGGATTTGCAAACACTCAGCAATATGTATGATTACTACACGTCAAAAGCGGGTGACACGATACATACTTTTGTACTGCCTCAAGGAACAGAGGCAGCTTGTGTTCTTCATACCTGTAGAAGTGAAGCGAAAAAATCAGTCCGAGCCCTTCACAAGGTAAGCCTTGAACGAGAGGTGGAGCCAATTCTGTTTGATTATGCCCATCTTTTGGCGAATGTTTTATTTGTAATGGCCGTGCATGTGAATTCATGTGAAGGTGTTCAAGAAATTCCATTTATCAGCAAGTCTTACAAAACCAGAAATATAAAAAAAGAGGAGAATTCCAAATGACAAAAAAACTTCAAATACTGCTTGCAGCTTTCCTGCTTTGTGCTAGTTCTGCCTGCAGCAATGGACAGTCTGCGACAACAGAACAGCCTGAGAACGGGGAAACACAGCTGCAGGAAGAAAAATCTGCCTCTTATACAGTGAAAGATGACAGAGGACTAGATATAACATTTGAAGCTGTGCCGGAGAAAATCGTTTCCCTTCAGCCGAGCAATACAGAAATACTGTTCGCCCTTGGTGCCGGAGAAAAAATTGTCGGTGTAACTGAATATGACAACTATCCCGAGGAGGCAAAAGAGATTGAAAGAATTTCTGACTCAATGACAGCGGACACTGAAGCTATACTTGCTTTAAAGCCTGATGCTGTCATTGCTTATACGACAGGTGATGACGCCGGGGTTCAACAGTTGGAAGCAGCAGGGCTCAATGTGTTTGTGATTCAGTCAGCCCAAACTTTTGATGACGTATACGGAGACATTGAGCAAATTGCTGCAGTGCTTGGAGAAAAAGAGAATGGTGAAAAACTGATTTCTGACATTCAATCACAAATCAGCGACGTGCAAGAGAAAGTGGCTGAAGTTAGTGAAAAAGAAAAAACATATTTTGAAATCAGCCCTTCTCCTGATATTTACACGGCAGGCTCCGAAACATTTCAGCAGGAAATACTGGAAAATGCAGGTGTCGAAAACATCTTTGCTGATCAAACAGGGTGGGTGAAGCTGTCAGAAGAAGAGATCGTCAAGCGAAATCCTGACACCATTTTGACTACCGTCAATTATGTGGAAAACCCAACTGAAGAAATTAAATCCAGAGGAAGCTGGGACGCACTGGATGCGGTGAAAAATGATAAGGTCTTTTTCCTGGACTCTGATGTAATGTCCCGCCCTGGACCGCGGATCGGTGAAGCAGTGGAACTTGCAGCTTCAGCTGTTTACCCTGAGCTTTTTCAATAAAAGAAGTGAACACAAAAAGGATTTAGTAAATATCTAATCCCTCTCTCAAAAGGGGTGAAGTAAACGTAAGCGGAGATATTCCGGTTACATGCTAAATGAGGCTAATTTTAGGCATTATAAAGGGAGATTTTCCGGTTACCCTACTTAAAACTGCCTGATTCTAGCACTTTTGTTCAAATAGGCGGAATTCCTACGTGTATTTTGAGCTTTTATTGCTGCATTTCTCAAATAAGCGGAATCTCTACGTCTATGTCATTACGCTAGACTCTTAAAAAAGGGGTTAAAGAAAATATAAGCGGAAGTATTCCGGTTAAGTACTAAATAGGGTTGATTTTAGGCAATCTAAGATAAGCTTTTCCGGTTACTCTACTTAAAAACTAATAGACGAATTCGTACGCTTATTTCAGACTTTTTTTTGTATTTTTCCAATAAGAGAAATCATTACGTCTATTTCAGCAGTTCCGTCCCAAAGTAAAAAGTAAAGGAAAAACTTATAAGAAATCTCGCACACTTAACAACAAACATTTATAAATAAGAGAGTTACTAGTGCATTTAGCAGGGTAAAGCACATTTGATAGAAGCAAATTCAACACGCAAAAAGCTCGGAGCCATTATGCTTCGAGCTTTCTTTATAGTAGGTTTTGAAAGGAAAGATGCAGGGCAGTCGGGAAAAATTCGACAAAACTCGGGTGGTGCCTGGCACTGTTCCCCTTTCGACAAAACTCGGGTGGTGCCTGGCACTGTTCTCTATTTCGCCAAATCCCGGGTGGTGCCAGGCACTGTTCCCGACCGCAGTTCCGCAGCTGAAGCAGCCAGCAGAATAACATTGCAGCAGAGCATAATAATCGGCACTGCAGCAAATTGATGATTTGGCAGGAAGATCAGGGAAGCCGAAACCAGCAGGATGATGGCAATAGGTATGTATAGATAGGAGTATGACTTGTACAGCCATGCAAAAGGAAAAAAGTGCACTGCGGTAATGGTGCTGATCGTAAAGGGAAGAGCGGCCGGATCGTTTATATATATATAGACCATAATGGGTGCTGTAAAAACAGGGCCTGCTGCCAGCAGTCCGGTCAGACTCGTCAGAGAGTTGATCCTTTTCAGCATATTGATTCCCATCAGCCTGCAAAACAAGTAACCGGCAGGAAAAAGAAGAACCGTTCCGCAAAGATAAAGCAAAGCCAGCGTGGTTGGGTGATTGATGTAAAACTGCATTCCCAGCATTGCTGCCCAGTATAAGATAACGGATAGGAGCATAGGAATGCCTTTCTTATTATATTCTGCCAGTTTCAATCGTTCTTTTTCCATATCTAGTTCTCCACCTCTTCTTATGTTGACTTATCACTTTCCCTATTTGAAAAAATGCTAAGCTTCCATTTCAAGAGTTCCACATACTTATTTTGATCTTTGTTCGGCTCCTTTCACTCCGTCAGCTTTGAAACGTTTTCTTAAAATGGTGTCTTCCAGCACGGAAAAGACGAGAAAAAACATGCTCAAAACAGCAAAAAACAAACCATATCCCCATTCTCCTACTGAAAATCTTGTCACGGACAAGCAGCCCATTAAAATACAGTTGATAATCAGTATTAATTTTTTAGGCCATCTCATTGTGCATCTCTCCTATATCTACTTATTAAAATAAAAACATTCCCAAACAAAGGAAATTTTTATAAAATATAACATAGATACTGATAATGTGTTGTCGAAGTCTGTTTTCTTATTTCTAAGAGTGTAAGATCTGCTGAAATCTTAGAAAGGGAAGACTTGAAGTGATAAAGGAGAAGCTATGGTGCTTAAGATAGAAAGTAATGTGAAGCTGAGTTTTGGAGAAATGTATGTTGTAATATATCAATCTGGGCCACATCTCCCTTATGTGATATTAGATGCTGGCTACGGTAATGACTCCAGTGTTTGGGAGAAGACAGCAGGAGAAATTGGTGAATTTGCAAATGTAATTGTATATGACCGCGCAGGAGTCGGAAAAAGCAGTAACAGCTGCCATCCGAGAACAGCCTTCTGGATGGCAGAAGAACTGTACGAAATCATGGAGAATCTGGACATTGATTCTCCGATACTGGCAGGCCATTCCTATGGCGGTGTGATTCACAGGGTGTTAGCTGACAGATATCCAACAAAGACAGCCGGGCTGGTGCTAATAGATTCAACGCCCCATGATTATCAGAATAGATTTTTACCAAACATGTCAGAGGCATTTCAAAACAGCTATTACAGCCAGTTTACAAAAGAGGGAAATGCAGAGAATTTTAAAGAGAGCTTGAAGCAGCTTCAAAATTGCAGTAACTTGCTGGATGTGCCGGTAACAGTACTGTCAGCGGGTAAAAAACAACATTACAATGAATCTTCGCAGACGCTATGGCATGACATGCAGCGGGAAATGCTTCAGATAACAAAAAGCAGGAGTACATTTTTAATTGCCGAACATTCAGGGCATTTCATTCAAAGGGAACAGCCTGAAGTTGTGATTGATGCAGTAAGAAGTATGGTTATTAGTTTGATGAAAAATGATGAGGAAAAGAGACAGGTATGATGAAAAAAGGGGCAGCAGCAGTTATCATAGTCGTTCTGTTGATGTTGATCTATCATCTGCAATCTGGCAAAGTAAATGATGCTGTGGTGAGTATTGAATACTCCAGTACGTTCACAAGTGAGGAAATTGAAGGAGCAGTAGGCACAGTAAAGAAAAAGTTTAGAGAGTTTCAAGGATGTGAACTAACAGATCTTAAATATAGTGAAACATATTCAAAGAGAAAGGCAGAGGAATATTTGACTTACGGAGGAGGTACGGGAAAGGGGCTGACGTCTGAAAATGTCATTGTCCTTCTCTCAACATTTACTGTTGGCTTTTCTGGAGGAGATGGCAGCTTTGATCCTCATTCTATCCAATCTGATTGGAATTGGATTTTGGTAAGGGAGAAGAAAGGCGGAAAGTGGAGGGTTGCTGACTGGGGCTATTAATCTTTCGGTAAGGCTGAGGCCGGCTGCTTAAAAAAATAATAATTGTTATGGTTGAGACTGGAAATGGCCAAGAAAATTGATTAATATATAATTAAGTTCTTTTGACCATAAAAAATTCGAGTATTTGTACCAGCTTAGTACAAAATAGGATTGTTGACTTGTTAGAAATTGAGAAGGAGATGCAGCCATGACAGAAGTAATTAAGCAGGACATAAACGGTACGGAAATACAATGGTCTACTATTAATGGCAGCCTTACATATGAAGGAGAACATGCTACTTTATTCTGGATTGAAACCACTTTAAAAAGTCTGTTTGATACATTTGAAGAAATCACCGGGCCCGAAGAACTGAAGGTTGTGCTGCAAACAGCTGGATACAGGACTGGGAAAATTGTCGGAGAAGGCATGTATGCGAAAAAAAGGATCGACCAAGTGCTGAAAGATCTTCACCTCGTTTATTTAAATGCCGGCTGGGGCAAAATAACACTGCAATACATAAACCTGGAAAAAAAAGAGATTACTATGAAATTAGAAAATATGTGGGAAACAAAACTTGTTAAAAAGCAGGCGGAGGACAGGGGAACAGCTCCAAGGCCGGGGTACTTCATTCCGGGACATATGGCTGGAGCTCTCAGTGTTCTGCTGCAAGAAAATGTATGGTATGAAGACATGAAAGGTGAAAAGGATGAGAATTCATACAGTTTGTTGAAGTTCTCACCCTCAGATGTTGATCCTGATCGAAATGTGTATGAATTAATTAGGAGCAAAGAGAAACAACAAATTAGAAAGCTGGAAGAAAAGGTGAGTGAGCGAACAAGAGAATTAACATCGCTGATTAGTGATCTTTCAACCCCTCTAATTCCCATTTTTAACAACACAATTGTCATTCCTCTCATTGGTAAATTTGAAGAGAGACGGGCAAGCGAACTGATGGATAAAATATTAACCGGAATTAAAATTCATCATGCAAAATATTTGCTGTTGGACTTAACTGGTATCAAAGAGATTGATCAGTTAACAATCAGCATTCTTAAGGATGTTATCGGGGCAGTCAGGCTTCTTGGAACCAAAACAAGCTTGGTAGGAATTTCTCCTGAATTGAGCCTGCAAATGGTGGATATGGATTTCAATTCTATTTATACTAAGTGCTTCAGTACACTGCAGCATGGGTTAATGTATACCATGTCTATGGAAGGGCTGGCGATTGTTTCAAAGGATCATCAAGGACATCTGTGATGCTGTATTCATGATGAGCTGGCGGACAATGTTACATTCTAATTGTCCACCAGCTACTTTAGTTAGTTGCATAGCGTTTTTCTTGCAGGCTTCTTACAAGCTGTCTTGCTTGAAGCTTTCACTTCCTTTAACATTTTGCAGTGAAGATTGCTTCCTTGGTTCTACCTTCTGAAGAACAGAGATACTGCCATATGTTTCTAGAATAACAGCTTCAGCCTCTTCCATTGAGGGAATTCCGCTGGAGCGGACTGCCTGAAGCACCTCCACCTTTATCATGCGATTTTTCTTCATGGTGTCTTCATTGTATGTTCCTTGAAAGTATAGCAGCTCCGGTTTCGACTTGATTAAACTGCTGAGAACAGAAGATTTTCTGGAAAAAGTGGTAATCAAATACTGCATGCCAATCAGGACAAAAAAGGCAGTAAGACCTTCCATAAGCGCTACATCTTTATTAAGCAGGATGGTGGCGAGTGTAGATCCCAGCGCAACGGTGATCACCAAATCAAATGCATTCATTTTGGTGAGCGTTCTTTTCCCCGATAGCCGCAGGATCATTAAGAGTCCGGCATACCCCAGTATTCCTACTATTGTAGTTCTGCCGATTATTTCCCAGCTGTTAAAAAACATGTAGAAACTCTCCTTTCCCATTGCCTCTACTATGGGACTTCCCCTAATGAGAAAATGCAAACACCACAGTATCGACAGTGTAAAAAGTTTCCAGTAGAATAAGTAGTATACTTGTTGTATGGAGGAGGTTTCACTTAATGAACCCAGGAGATGCATTTTTTCAGCTGGCAATGGTTATTTTTCTTGCTATGGTGATAGCAGTACCGTTTCTATTCTGGAAGACATGGAGAAAAAGGCAGACACAGCTCGATAGAATTGAAGAAAAGCTTGATAAGCTGGAGAAAAGACAATAAAGTTATATATAACACTGATGAACTTAGGAACAAAAACAACTGAAGAATCAGTAGGGAGGCTGTTGGAATGACAAGAAAATTAGGTGCGGCAAGACTGGCTGGAGCTGTTATTTTACCGGTTCTGCTTGTAGCAGGCTCTTTTCTGTTCTTCACTAATAGCTACTTTAGTTATAAAGAAGTGAAGGCATACACAGATAGCTGCTATGATAAAGGCGGATTTCCTTCTATAGAAAAATCGGGATGGAAAGTAGTTAGTTTTGATTGTCAAATTGATTAATTCGGAGAAACACCGTGGCATTGCCTGCGATTGTTTCTTCGTTTTTTTTAGGCTGTTTTCGTATTGATGACTTTCGAAGACTTTTAATTTCTGTAAAACTCACCTATGCTAATCGTAAGTTATGAATCAACGGTAAACTCCGCTGTTAAGTGGTACTTATCAAAGTCCCCCGCTTTTCTAAAATCTAGCATGTCTTTTACTATACGGTATTCACCATTCTCCAAATTTCCGTAGAGCCAGCTCCAATCAACATCCCATTCACTAACATCTGAAGAAGCCAATTCATAACCAATATCATTAAACCCATAGTTAGCATCAAGGACAACAGGAACTTGATACCATTTACCTTCAATTTTCTTTTCCAGCGAGAAATACTCACCATAGATACATTGTTTGTCAGAGTTATTCTCAAATATCACAGTCATCCCAGTTGAGGAGACAGTCCCTTCCTTTGCAATCATAGTGACGCCATCGAGGTTGTTGACAGTTGCATAAATTGTAGGCTTCCAGTCTGTCGTTTTAATAGATTGGTTAAAATTGTCACTTTGGCACCCTGATAAAAGTGTAGAACCTATTACCATACAGAATAACAAACATATGTATCGTTTCAAAAAACCACCCCTTTAAAAAATTAGACGCTAGACATGTATAAAAGTTACTTACCTTTTTAAAAGCCAAAAATTTACGAAAAAAGTCTTTTTTATTTTGCTAAACATAACAGGGTCAGCCAATTTCATTAGCCAGCTATGGTAAAGAAGGGTTTAAGACCCCTGTATCCTTTAATTGACCTCAGTGTACCAAATTTCAAAGAAATCAAGACGCTTCCTATTCATCTAAGGATAAAGTCTACTTTGTAATCATTAAATGAAAAACTTTCTCAATTACCTTGACAGAATATATTTACTATTCTATGATAATACCAGTGATAATGATTATCACTAAAGAGAATACCGAATGATTTTGGAGAGAAGCATCATGAAATTACGTTATTTATTGCCGGCTTTAGTGATTCTTTCTGTTGTTTCTCTTTTTGTAGGGGTTAGCAGTATTTCACCAAAAGCGCTTTTGAATTTTCAATCTGAAGAAACAGAGATTTTTTTAATCAGCAGAGTACCCAGGTTGATTTCCATCCTGCTGGCAGGAGCGGGTATGAGCATTGCCGGTCTGATTATGCAGCAGCTGAGCCGCAATAAGTTCGTATCTCCTACTACTGCCGGAACGCTTGATGCGACAAGGCTGGGCATTCTGGTGTCAATGTTGATGTTTGCAAACGCCTCCATGTTTCAAAAAATGACGGTAGCGTTTGTCTTCGCACTTGCAGGGACACTGCTGTTCATGCAGATTCTTGACCGGATTAAATTTAAAGATTCAGTTTTTATTCCATTGGTAGGTTTGATGTTTGGCAATATCCTGTCTTCGATTGCTACCTTTTTTGCTTACCGTGCAGATGTGATTCAAAATATGTCCGCCTGGCTGCAAGGTGACTTTTCAATGATTATGAAAGGGCGGTATGAACTGCTGTACATAAGTGTTCCGGTGCTTATCATTGCCTATTTGTATGCCAACCGGTTCACCGTGGCGGGCATGGGGGAAGATTTCACAAAAAACCTCGGACTTGCCTATAGGAGAGTTGTAAATATTGGCCTGATTCTCGTGGCATTGATTACAGTTACTGTTGTCCTGACAGTAGGAATGATTCCATTTCTGGGCTTGATCATACCGAATATTGTGTCAATCTTTAAAGGCGACAACCTGCGGAAAACCCTGCCTCACACTGCGATTTTGGGAGCAATCTTTTTGCTGGTAACAGATATTTTAGGGAGAGTTCTCATTTATCCTTATGAAATATCAATTTCTTTAATGGTAGGCGTACTCGGCAGCGGGATCTTCCTCTATTTACTGTTTAGGAGGAGAGCGCATGCGTAAACATATTCCGAAGTTTGCCATTCTGATTTTACTTGTTATCGGCGCTGTCAGCTTATATTTGTTTGATTCATTGAACGGAAGCTATGACTATGCACTGCCAAGAAGAGGCATGAAGGTTTTGGCGATGATGATCACAGGCCTTGCAATCGCCTATTCGACCGTTGTGTTTCAAACCATTACCCATAATAGAATACTAACTCCGGGAATTATGGGGCTTGACTCCTTGTACATGCTACTGCAAACGATCATTATCTTCTTTTTGGGATCGTCACATAGTCTCGTTGCCAACAAGCAGTTGAATTTTGCTGTGTCAGTCAGTGTGATGATCCTATTCGCACTAATCCTTTACAGGCTGCTGTTCAGCAAGGGAAATCAGCAAGTGTATTTTCTGCTTCTTGTCGGAATCATAGTAGGAACGTTCTTTTCCAGCATTTCAACTTTTCTGCAGGTGCTGATCGATCCCAATGAATTTATGGTCATTCAGGACAGGATGTTTGCAAGCTTTAATAACATCAATTCCGAACTGGTCTGGCTGGCGATAGGACTCATTCTGATTCTTCTGGTTTATGCATGGAGGTTTACAGCATATCTGGATGTTTTATCCCTGGGCAGGGAGCATGCTGTTAATTTGGGAGTGCCGTACGATTCAATTGTTAAAAAGATGCTGGTGCTGGTGGCTGTATTTATTTCCATTTCGACTGCACTTGTGGGGCCGATCACGTTTTTTGGATTGATCGTGGCAAACCTTGCCTACCAAATGTTTTCTACATACAGGCACAGCATTTTAATCAGCGGTGCCGTCCTGATCAGTATGATTGCTCTTGTGGGCGGTCAGTGGGTAGTTGAGAGAATATTTACATTCTCTACTACATTGAGTGTGATCATTAATTTTATCGGCGGAATATACTTCATTTATTTACTGTTAAGGGAGAGTCGTTCTTCATGATACAACTTCAGTCACTGTCTAAATTTTACGGAAAAAAGAAGGTTGTCCAGGATGTGTCAGCTGTCATAGAACGCGGGCAGATTACATCATTTATAGGTCCGAATGGTGCCGGTAAATCAACACTTCTTTCCATGGTCTCAAGACTTTTGGATGCTGATACCGGAGAGGTGCTGATAGATCAAAGCAATTCCAGAAAAATGAAATCCAGTGAGTTTTCCAAAAAAGTCTCCATACTCAAACAGTCCAACTTTATGAATGTACGCCTGACAATCAGAGAACTGGTATCTTTCGGCCGTTTTCCTTATTCAAAGGGAAGGCTGACAGATGCAGATGAGCAGATGGTGGATCAGGCCCTGGAATATATGGCTCTTAAGGATATGGAGCATGTTTTTATAGACGAAATATCCGGAGGGCAAAGACAGCGAGCGTTTATTGCCATGGTCATTGCGCAGGATACTGATTATATTCTGCTTGATGAACCGCTGAACAACCTGGACATGAAACATTCCGTTCAAATTATGAAAATACTGAGAAGTCTTGTGGACGATCTGGGCAAGACAGTGGTCATTGTGCTGCATGATATTAATTTTGCTTCCGTCTATTCAGACAAAATTGTCGCACTTAAGAATGGCAAAGTTGTGAAGGACGGCCCCACTAATGAAATTATTCAGTCCACTGCATTAAAGGAAATTTATGATATGGATATTCCAATACAGGAAATGAACAATTGCAGAATTTGCGTATATTTTAATTCATAAGAAAAAGGAGAAATAATCATGAAAAAACTAAGCTACTTAACATTCATAATGGCAGTTATGCTGCTGTTGGCAGCTTGCGGCAATAATCAGGCTGCACAAAGTACTGCAGCTTCAGAAAAAGACAGTAAGCCTGCTGAAACTGAAGAGACTGTAACAGTTAAGCATCAGTACGGAGAGGTAACAGTTACTAAAAATCCTCAAAAGGCAGTTGTTTTTGATTTTGGTGTACTTGATACACTGGATGTGCTCGGTGCTGATGTTGCCGGTGTGCCGCAGCTTGTTGTTCCTCAATATCTGCAGAAATATGCAGCTAGTGAATATACGAATGTAGGAAGCTTAAAAGAGCCGGATTTTGAGGCAATTCATGCATTAAAACCTGATGTCATTTATATCTCGGCAAGACAGGCTGAGCTTTACAAACAATTTGAAGAAATTGCCCCAACTATTTTGGTAGAAACAGATTATGCCGATTACCTGGGATCTCTTGAGAAAAACGTTGAAATGCTTGGTAAAATTTACGGAAAAGAAGATATAGCAGAAAAAGCGCTAAATGACCTTAAAGCGAAAGCAAGCGAGTTAAGTGAAAAAACTGGTTCTTCTGACAGTAAAGCATTAATCCTTCTTGCTAACGAAGGAAAGGTGAGCGCTTATGGAGCTGGTTCACGCTACGGCTTTATCCACGATGTTTTCGGATTTAAGCAAAGCGATGAAAACATCGAAGTGTCTCAGCACGGACAAAGCATTACATTTGAATATATTCTGGAAAGAAATCCTGATGTTATGTTCGTAATTGACCGTTCTGCTGCAATTGGCGGGGAAGCAGGGGCTCAACAAACGGTTGAAAATGATTTGGTGAAAAAGACTTCCGCTTTTGAAAACGGTAAAATTGTTTACCTTGATGGCGGCATTTGGTACTTGAGCGGCGGAGGTCTTCAATCTGTGAACTTAATGATGGAAGAAGTAGAAAAAGCATTGTAATTCACAAAGAGGCATTGACAGGAGAAATCTTTTCAATGCCTCTTTTTTTTAATCCTGCAAGTACTGATATATACGCTCTATTTACGCCGCAGACTGAGCGGACTTCTTTGCTTTTCCATGAAGAAGAAAAAGTTAAGAAGCAGCTTGGCCGAATAGAAAATAAAGAGATAATATAAAAAGAGATGAATGACATTCATGCCTCTTTGCAGATGTATAAGATCCCATATCAGAAGTATTGGCTTGAATAAGAAAGAAAGACCTCCTGCCAGCAGTGGAAAATACAGGTAGTAATTCTTTTTTTCACGATACGTCCACTGATAAAGCAAAATAGCCAGAACAGGTATGAGTGACACATCCAATGCAAAATTGGAGGGAAGGTGAGGAATGGACTGATAGGGATAGCTGATATATCCCCATCTCACGAGAATCAGATCGAAATAGGAAAAAATGATATGTACAGCAAATCCGTAAAAACCTGCGATGAAAATTTTGCTTCTGTCTATTTTAAAGTATAGCAGGATGAGCGGCGATATCAGGAAAAATACATTTACCCAAAACTGCCAGGTATCCGGACCGGAATGATCAAACCAATAGTCCACCCAATGTCTGGAAACGTCGAGCTGATCATCACGCAATCCTTGCAAAGTACTTCTTTGTTCTTTATCCATAACGCACTCCTACTGTTTTTTTATAGCTTATCCTTTTATCAAGATATTATGAATGAAACGTTACTCATAGAAAGGAAATGTCCCAATAACGAGACTTGGCCAGACAAAATGGAATCTTGAAAACAGGCTGCAGGGCTGGCTGAATTCACCTTAAACAAAACAAGGTGTTTCAAATGCGCTTGCTCTTGGAGAACGGTTGAAGCATACAAAATTTCAAGGAGTGTATACAAGTACAAGCGAAAGAACGATTGAAACAGCAAAACTCCTGTTGGGAGAGAGGGGCACTCAGCTGATTCACGAAGAAAACTTAAGAGAAATCAGTCTGGGGGAGTGGGAAGGGCCCACCCATGAAGAAATTAAAGTGAGTCATGCTCAACACTTTCAGCACTTTTGGGAAAGTCCTCATCTGTATGAACCTGCGGGGGGAGAAACTTTTCAACAGCTGATGAAGAGAGCTGCCACTGTCCTTGATAAAATTGTTCATCAACCTTTAGAAGGAAATGTGCTGATAGTTACGCATGCTGTTATGCTGAAAGCCATCTAGCTCCATGTTAACGGGGGGATTTGGAAGATTTTTGGGCACCTCCTTTTATTCATGTGATACAAGCTTAACGATTCTCTCTTATGAAGATGGTATATTTAGTATAGATTTTGCTGGGGGTATTTAGCATTTGAGGCAGGCAGAGTAAAAAAAAATGTTTAGAAAAGAGGAGAAATATGGGAAATTCAGTGATAGAAATACTAAGTGATCAGCAAGTAGGGGAGCTATATGAGTTATTCTCCAAAGAATGGTGGACAAGAAACAGAAAGCGGGAAGAAATTGAAGTGATGATTGAAAACAGTACAGTTACAGTGGGGATACTGTCTGAAGAAACAGGGGAGCTGATAGGGTTTGGCAGAGCCATTTCTGACAAGATATTCAGAGCGTTTATTTTTGATGTGATTGTAAGAGACAGCTTTAGGGACAAAGGGATTGGCCAGCTTGTCGTACAAGCTTTGTGCCAGCATCCAGATTTACATCACACTGAGCGAATTGAACTGTACTGTCCGGAAAGGCTGATCCCTTATTATGAAAAGCTTGGTTTTTCAACGGAAGTTAATGGCAGCTGCCTGATGCGGAAAATCAAGTAAATATTGTACTAACTGCTGCAGTCCATACATCAAGCAGGGTAGAGGTAGCAGCTGATTCTATAGGAAAGTTTGTCCTCTTCCAGGCATATATATGTGAAGTACCATTTGGCTCGAAAATATGAGTAGTATAAGGATGGGGAGTATCTTCACATGGTAATTGGACTCTCGGCAATCTTTTTGCTGGTGTTATTTCTTCCGTTAATATCACATACTGTTGAACATAATCTGGAGCTGTTTCTATTTGTAATGGGAATGCTGGCTGCTGTGTTCAGCGGGGTTATGAATCCTGATCTTTTTTTGGATGCAGCAAGGGATCCTGTTAACATTACACTCGCAGTTTTAGCTGCAGGAATATTGTTTAAATGGATACATATGCCGTTGGCCAGGTTTATCAGCAAAATTAGCAGCAAAATGCCATTTAAGTTATTTACATGTATTTCCATTGTTTTTCTGGGACTCATCTCCAGCGCAATTACTGCCATTATTGCAGCTCTGGTACTGGTGATGCTGGTATCCTCCCTGAATCTTGAGCGAAAATATATGGTGCGGTTCGTCGTGCTTTCCTGCTTTTCAATCGGGATGGGAGCAGCTCTCACCCCTATTGGAGAACCACTTTCCACCATTGCAATCAGCAAACTGAACGGCAGCTTTTTTCTGCTCACCAGGCTGATTGGTCATGAAGTGCTGGCAGCTCTCCTCTTATTCGGATCTTTGGGTGCAGTACTTGTAAAAAAGCCGGTGAAGACAGAAGCCATGAGAGAAACAATGGAAAAAGAGTCATATGAGGACATTTTGGCCAGAGCTCTTAAAATTTACTTTTTTGTTATGGGGCTTACATTTTTGGGATCCGGATTTGAACCTCTTATACAAACCTATTTTGTGAAACTGCAGCCAGAAGTGCTGTACTGGTTTAACATGATCTCGGCAGTTCTCGATAATGCAACTTTGACTGCTGCCGAAATCAGTCCTGTTATGGATACTGTCACAATAAGAGCGATATTATTGGGTCTGCTGATCAGCGGCGGAATGCTGATTCCAGGCAATATTCCTAATATCATTGCTGCGGGAAAACTGAATATTACCAGTAAAGAGTGGGCGGCTTACGGCCTTCCCATCGGGTTACTAGTCATGCTGATTTACTTTTTTATGCTTCATCGAATTTAGAAATCAAGATGGTTAAGGAGAATGCGGGAAGTTTGCTGCGGCAGAGGCAAAGACTATAATAAAGATCATCTTCAACAGAATTAAAGGGTTCTTCTTTCAGTGAAAACAATGTTAATAAGACAAACCATATGAGTAATTTATTGGTTTGTCTTTTTAAAATCAGACTCTGTTACATTTTCATTTGAACAATTAGCGTAGAAATAATGGAAGATTTATCTTTATCCGACAGAAGACTCCCTCTTCAAGCGGGTGATGAGCTTTAGCTCAGCGATAAGGGGAAGATGAATGGCGGTTGGCGATAGCCAAAACACTCACTGTCATGGTAAAATTAGAACGTGCGTTCCTATAAAGCGAGGTGAAATCATGTTAGTTAAAAAGGCGTTTAAGTTTCGTATCTTCCCTAATCAAAAACAAATGGAGTTAATCAATAAGACG
>NZ_WKKI01000048.1 GCF_009674805.1 Metabacillus lacus
TAAGGGGATAATTCATATAACCATTTAACTGTTGAAAACACTTGTAAGGAATTTTACACAATATTAAGGACTTGACTCTTGCCTGAATTTCAAGCTCTATAAATTGTCTTCCATACTTGAGAGGAGAGAGGATAAAGTACAGAAAAGTGAAAATTTTCTTTACTTAATGAAACCCTTTAAGATAAAATTTTAATAATAGGGAAGAGGGAGGTTGGTAAGATGCAGATCAGGTATCATTATGTAAAGAAAGAGGAAGTTAAATATTGCCCAGCAGATTATACAGTGAAACAAGCTTATGAACTGCTGAAGGAAACAGGCTACAGATGTGTCCCGGTGCTAACGGTAAAAGAAAAGGCTTTTGCCGGGTTGATTTACAAGGTTGATCTCCTGGAGCATTATGTAGAAAACAAGGGCAGGGATGAAGACAGCATCGAAGGGCTGATTTCTGACAAGGATGCATTCATCTTTGAAGAAGATTCTTTTATAAAAACGTTTATTTCAATCAGGAGACTGCCATTTTTAGCAGTGCTGAACGAGAAAAAAGAGTTTTCAGGCATTATTACACACGCAAACATCATGGATGTGCTGGAAGACAGTTTTGGACTGAAAACAGGAGGCCATCTATTAACTGTTGCAACAAAAGAACATAAAGGTGCCATAAAAGATCTGGTCACAGCAGTAAAGGGTGTTAATATTGAGGGGCTGCTTACTCTTGATAATGGTGATAAGTATATCCGAAGAATCATCGTAAATTTATCCCGAGATACATCTGAAGAAAACTTGAATAGAATTATCAAAAAGCTGGAAGAAAAGGATTTTCGGGTTACATATGTTGACGATGCGGGATAAATTGAAGCTGTAGAAAAGGGCAGGAATCTTAGTGATTCTGCCCTTTTTGTGTTAGCTGCAGGTATAATCTCCAAGATCAAGCAGCCATATTTGCTCTTTTGCTGTAATTTAAATCTTGTTGTCCTTCCACTCTTTGTATTCTGCTAAATCTTTGCTAATCTCATTAACAACAAATGCCAGCACTGCAGCATCATCAAGAAGTCCAATTCCAAATAAAAAATCCGGTATCAAGTCAATCGGGGTGACGAAATACAGGATGCCGGCAGTAATGAGGATGACTGATTTTTTAGGAAAATGCGGATATTCACCACTGCGCCAAGACTTTAGTGCATGAAACAAAAGTGTGAAGTTTTCCACTCCGCTTTGAAGTGGAAACTTGCTTTTTCTTCTTTTTGATTTGGCCTTTTTTAATAGTTTGTCAGTTTTCGCCTTATTCTGAGAAATTTCTTCAGCTTGAGGCTTTAATTTTAAAATCATTCTTTTAACCATTATGCCTCCCCATTTCAAAAAAAAGGTTATTTATATATAAATATCCTGCTAAAAAAAGTTTAAACTAGGAATTAGTGGGAATAATACATAATGAGAGAGTATGCCATTTTATGTAATAAAAATATTTTGTCAAAGAAGCAAATAGACGATCTGCCTTTTTCTCACTAAATTGACACTTTTAAATAAGCTTCTTACAAACAATGGAGGGATTATTTTGTCCGTACAGCAATTGCAAAAAGAAAACTTATTAGAGATGATTTATGAGAAAAGGCAGGAAATGATTAAAACTGCTTCAATTGAAGGTTACTCCAGTATTGAAACTGTAAAGTACAGCCAGGAGCTGGACGAGCTGCTAAACAGGTATCAGCAGCTGCAGCTAGCTGAAGCTGGCAGTATAGCAGCAGCGCCGTTTCAGAAGTTTGTTCTAAGAATGAAAAAATGGTCTTACAGTGAGACCCTTCACCATAATGCTTAAACAAAATAAAAAGGCCGGATAACGGCCTAAAAAGTTTCCAAGAGGATAAACATAAAAGCTATACCGACTATAAAAGAGTACGTCGCGATGCGTTCATTGCCGTCTCCGTGGCTTTCCGGAATCAATTCTTTATATATAATAAACAGCATAGCCCCGGCCGCAAATGACAGGCCGTATGGAACCAGTACTTCTATAAATGATGTTAAATAATATCCCAAAAGGGAAGCCACAATTTCAATCGCACCTGTAAGCGTAGCAATGATAAAAGCTTTTAGCCTGCCAATGTTTTGGTTTATCAGAAAAAGAGCTACAAGGAAGCCCTCGGGCGCGTTTTGCAGTCCAATCGCAAATGCGATTAAATTTCCGGTTTCCTGTGCTTCAGATGCATAGCTGACCCCAACCGACAATCCTTCTGGAATATTGTGAAGAGTAATTGCTGCAATAATCAGCAAGGCCTTTTCATCAAATTGAATGCCTACCCTGCTATGCTCTAAATCTATATGGGGAATGGTTTTTTCCAGCATAGTAAGAATCAGCACTCCCAAGAAGAGCCCTGCTATGACCTCGAATATTCCCCCAGCCTGAAGAGCTTCGGGTATCAGTCCTCTCATCGCAGCGGTCATCATTATGCCCGCTGTAAAAGCCAGAAGAATGTCCCTCCACCTGTGAGTAATGCTTCCTTTCAAAAAGAGTATCGGGATCGCTCCCAACCCTGTTGCCAAAGCAGACAATATACTGCCTAAAAGAACCTCGGTCATAATTCACCTCTATAATCACTAATCTTCTATTTTCCCGTTTTTGGTAATGTGAATATTATAGCGGAAAAGTAGTGAGATAGATATGGTTATTTTTCAGACTTTTTATATACAAATTAGTTGGGCCAGTTCTTACTTTACTATGCTATGACCCCATGCTTCAGATTGTTCATCTTTTTTTGCTTGCAATATAAGGGCTGTTCATGGTGAATTGAATGATTAAATTTGTCAGGTAAGGTGAATCATTACGTTTTCTAATCAAAGAAGAACCTAATACAATACGATAAGATGAAAATGTTATTCCATATACATATCTTGTAACATTGTAGTCAATAGGCGTCATTTATCAAGCTTATGAGTAAGGGGAAATTTTTTATACAGTACCAGTGGATGGGTGGAAGAGGCCGTAATTCCTGCATTGTGCTGCTTAAGCGTTCTGACCTGCGGGGGAAGGACCGAATACATTTCAAAGCTCTTATTTATGTTTAATGAAGCAAGCTTTCATGGCAGACAGACGATGTACGATATCTGCCTGCCATATAAAGCATTGCTTAGCTTTTTTCATAAACATATAGTTTTCCATTTTCTGCTCTGGAGAATGAAGGGCCGGCAAAACCTCTTTTGATTAAAGCTTTTCTCATAAAAATCATTACTCCGCCATGACCTACAATGAGAATATTTTTGTTTTGCTGCACAGCTTCTTCCACAACCCTGTTTATTCGATCCATTACCATGCTTTTTGTTTCCATCTGAGAAGGGTGATTGAAATACCAGGCTGACCTGATCAGCAGAAGATGGACATGCAGAGGAAGCTTCATTTTTGTGCTGAATAAAGGGGAAAGGGGAATTTCACGAAGCTCCTCTCTCAGCTCCACCTGTCCACTGTAAATTGCTTGTGCTGTTTGAACTGCCCTGTCCAGGTCGCTCGCATAACAGCACTCCCACTCTATTCCTTTCAAATTCACTTCGCATGCTTCCACTTCAGAGTGATCATATTCCCGTACCCATTCACGAAGTTCATCCGACGTAATGAAAAAAGAAGGATAGCCGCGGGTAACTTTAAAATGTCTAAGAAGTCCAATTTTCACCTGCTGTTCACCTCATTTCCATCATAACTTTCCTTTTGCCAAAGGAAGAGTGATACGTACTTTTGTACCTTGATTTACCCTGCTTTGTATGTCGATGTCTCCCTTATACATATTGATAATTCGTTTGCAGACAACAAGACCGAGCCCCGTTCCGGTATCTTTTAGAGTGAAAAAGGGAGTGAAAATTTTATTCAGTATGTCCTCTGGAATTCCTTTTCCAGTATCACATACTTCAATGACCGCTTCTTCTTTATGCCGATACACGGAAATGGACAGCGTGTCATCAGGTTCCATCGCCTCCAGTGAGTTTTTGGCAAGGTTCATGACTACTTGTTTAATATGATCTTTTGTACAATGTACTGTCAGCTTTTCATCTTCCTGCAGATTTGTCTGAATATCCATATTACTGTAATTCGCTTCAGACTGGATGATTGGCAGGACTTCTTTGATGATTTCACTAAGCTGATGTGTTTTGTGATGGTGTGCTGTAGGGCGGCCCAACACAAGAAATTCACTCACAATTTGATTGATCCTTTTGATTTCTTTGTCAATGACAGAAAAATAAAACTGATCTTCCTCATCTTTGTATTTCTCTTTCAACAGCTGAATAAAACCGTTAATGCCTGTTAATGGATTTCTGATTTCATGTGCAGTACTGGCAGCCAGCGTTCCTACAAGCTCCAGCTTTTGTGAGTCTATCTGGGCATTTTCCCGGGCAGCTTTCCTGCGCAGCAGGTAATATTGAGTGCCAATGAATAGAACGTTCAACAGGATAAAAACTGAAAATAGGAACAGCGTCACACTGGAAATCGTCTCCGAAAGGTTGATAGGTTTCGGTGAAGCTTTCAGCTGCCAATTCAACTGATTCAAGTGCAGTGCAGTACTCTCAGGTCTGCCTGTTTCTCCACTCCAGTTTCCTGTTTGAAAGACTATCTTCCTGTCTGCATCTAACACCGAAATGTCAATACTCGGACTGATCACTTCCATAATGTTTTGCAGATAATCCACTCTCAGCGCGGCGATTAACAGCCTTTGGGGTTCATCGTCATCAGAAGAGTGAATTGGAGTGCAAATGCTGACGATATGGTTGCCTGTAAGTTGTCCGTAATATGCCCCGGATACAGCTGTCTGTCCTGTCAGCAGAGCAGTTTGGAAGAACTCTCTACCACTTAGATTTCTTTTCTGTTTTAACGGCTGTGCGGAAAGGAGAATGTCTCCGTCATTGTCCAGAAGAAGCAGTCCTGAAAATCGTGGTTCCTTTCGGTATGTTTCAGTCAAAACCCGCTGCAGTTCTTCTTCTGTTGTTTGTTCATTCACCATTACCGCCATGGTTTCAAGGCGGGCTTTTGTTTCCTGAATTAAATAGTCAATCTGGTTTTTATGTACATTGAGCATGGTGCGGGCTTCGGTCAGGTGTTCTGAAGCGAGCTCCTGCTTTTTAATGTCTATGTATATCAAGCCGATTACCATTGTGGGAATGACCACAATAAATAGATATAGGGAAAGCTTTCTGATCATGGGTTTTTGCATGCTATCTCTCCAAAAAATTAAGTTTGTCTTCTATTATAGCGGATTTTCCCTGAAGCAGGTAGGGTCTGGGAGATTGAGGGAGGGTTATCTATTTCCTAAAAAATCTACTTATTTACCCATCTCAAAGATTATTAAACAAATTAGCCGCCTTTTAAATGTAAAGGTTATGTAAAAATATAAGTTCTGAAGAACTCAAAAAAAGCTAGTTTTATCAATGGCTTCGACAAGTTTCAACACATCTATCAATGTTTAATGCAGTGTTAAGAAGTTGTAAATAGTCTAGAAGTCTTAGGAATCAGCGTGCATAATGGCAATTGTAAGACAACTGAGACAAAATTACCGGGAGGCAAAAGAAATGAAAAAAATCATTAGCACTCTATTAATTGCTGTACTCGCAATCAGCTTGGCAGCATGCGGAACCAATGCAAACAGTTCCAGCAAACCTGAAAAAATTATTATGGGGTTTGTTCCTTCTCAGGAATCAGATAAGATTGCTGATACAGTAAAGCCTTTGGCAGATAAGCTTTCTGAAGAGCTTGGAGTAGAAGTTGAAGGACAAGTTATGACAAATTATACTGCACTTGTAGAAGCAATGGGATCTAACAAAGTTCATATCGGATTTATACCAGCTTTTGGTTATGTACTGGCTAATGAGAAACACGGCGTAAACGTCATTCTTAAATCAGAAAGAAACGGAAGCGGAACGTATAAAGCACAATATGTAGTAAAGTCTGATTCCGGTATTGAAAGCCTTGAAGATCTGCGTGGAAAAACTTGGGCATATGCTGATGCAACATCAACAAGCGGATACCTTTTCCCTGCAGCACAGCTTATGGAAAAATTCAACGTAGAAAATCTTGAAACTGACTTTTTTGGAGAAACTGTACAATCAGGCAGCCATGACAATGCAGCTATCGCAGTATTGAATGGGGATGCAGATGTAGCGACAACTTTTGATGATGTTCGTGCAGTACTTGAAAAAGATTATCCTGAAATCATGGATCAGCTGACTGTTATTGATTATACTGACGAAATTCCAAATGATACGATTTCTGTTACAAAGGATCTTGACGAAGAGCTGGTAAATAAGATTAAAGAAACTTTCCTGTCCTTTAACAATGATGAAGAAATGATAGAAGTTATGCAGGAAGTTTACAGCTGGAATGCCATTATTGAGGCTCAGGACAGCGAGTATTCGGTAGTAAAAGAAACTTACAACAAATTCAAAGATGATATTACTCTAGACTAATATTTGAAATGCCTGCAGGGGGGAGCATGCTTCCCCTTTTTTACTTGAGAAAAATGTCGAAAAATATATAAAAGTAACCATGGAGGGGTCAAAGTGATTGAGTTTAAGAATGTTTCCCTGGTGTATCCTAATGGCACTAAAGGATTAAAAGAAGTAAACGTTAGTATTAAAGAAGGAGAATTTGTCGTTATCGTCGGCTTATCAGGAGCCGGAAAATCTACTTTTATCCGCAGTATTAACCGCCTCGTATCACCAACCAGCGGGGAGCTGAACGTTGACGAAGAAAATATTTTAAGATTAAAAGGTAAAGGGCTACGTTCCCTTCGAACAAAGGTTGGAATGATCTTTCAAAATTATAACCTCGTTAAGCGATCCACAGTGATGAAAAATGTCATTGCAGGCCGCCTTGGCCATACAGGTACACTAAAAAGTATTTTAAATCTTTATTCAAAAGAAGATATGGCTCTTGCTTATGAAAGTTTAAAGCGCGTGAATATTTCAGACAAGCTGTACAATCGTGCAGATGAATTGAGCGGAGGACAGCAGCAAAGAGTCAGCATTGCAAGGGTGCTTACCCAAAAGCCGAAGTACATTTTGGCGGATGAACCGGTAGCGAGCCTGGATCCTCCAACTTCTCATCAGGTCATGAAGTATTTAAAAAAGATTAATAAAGAAGACGGCATTACTACAATCGTGAATCTGCATTTTATTGATATGGCTATGGAATATGCGGACAGAATTATCGGGATGCGTGCAGGAGAAATTGTGTTTGACGGGCCAGCTTCTGAAGTAAATGAAAAAACGTTTGAAACAATTTACGGCCGTTCCATCCGTGATGATGATTTGCGTGGAGGAGAAGAGTGATGGATCCTAAGCAGGATAACTTTGTTCCCAGCAGTCTGATTAGTGCCAGGGCCAAGCGCCAGGTGACTCTGATCATGATGGTTGTCATCGGTCTGTATTTATGGAGCTCCATTCAAACTGAGTCATTTATCACAGATTTTTTTGCGGGTATACCAGATATGTCCAGAATGGTTCAGGATTTGTTTCCCCCTAATTTGTCATTTACCAGCCAAGTATGGCCAAAACTGACAGAGACCATTCATATGGCAATTATTGCAACAACCATTGCAGTCATTCTTTGCATACCAATGAGCTTGCTTGCGGCGAGCAATGTGAATACAAATAAGATTTCCTACCAAATTTCGCGCTTTTTCCTTAATATACTGAGAACCATTCCGGATATTATTTTGGCAGTGATTTTTGTGGGTATCTTTGGCATCGGTGTATTTCCCGGCATACTCGCCCTGATTATTTTTTCGCTAGGTATACTGTCCAAGCTGATTAGTGAAACGATTGAAGCCATTGACCGTCACCCTATGGAGGCTATTACAGCATCTGGCGGTAACAAGCTTCAGGTAATCTGGTATTCTGTTGTTCCGCAAGTACTTCCGCAGTTTACATCTTTTGGCCTTTATGTATTTGAAATCAATATCAGGGCTTCCGTTGTTCTTGGGCTTGTAGGAGCAGGCGGTGTAGGGCAGCTGCTCAATCAGCAGATTAACTTTTTCAATTATAAAAATGCGATGATGCTGATCCTCATTGTTTTCATAATCGTTATTATCATTGACTATGTCAGCACCAAAATAAGGGAGGCGATTGTATAATGACACAACTTCAACAGCCTCCTAAAAAACCTGCTTCTTATAAAAAGGTTATTCGCAACATTGCTATTCTGCTTATCCTTGCAGCGATCTATTTCTGGACCTTTTCAACCATTAATATTAAATGGGAGCGAATCTTCAGCGAACATACAATTGACAGCTTCGGCAGAGTGATTCCTCAGCTGTTTTCACCTGATATTGATGCACTTGGAAAGATCATGGTTAAAATGGTTGAGACTCTTTATATTGCTTATACAGGTGCATTAATTGCTGCCATTATCGCTGTTCCGCTTGGGTTTCTGGCAGCAGGAAATATGGTTCAGAACAAATGGCTGAATACCGCAGGAAAATGGATTCTTGATGGTATTCGTGCTTTTCCGGATCTGGTGCTTGCCATTATCTTTGTTGCGGCTATCGGACCAAGCCCTTTTGCCGGAGTGCTGGCAATCGCTATTGGGTCTACCGGGATGCTCGGGA
The DNA here is from genome assembly GCF_009674805.1 of Metabacillus lacus. Lineage (GTDB taxonomy): Bacteria > Bacillota > Bacilli > Bacillales > Bacillaceae > Metabacillus_C > Metabacillus_C lacus. The sequence goes on from NZ_WKKI01000048.1 coordinate 8,577, forward strand.
AGCTTTACTCTGAAGTGATAGAATCTATCGATATGAAAATTGTTGAGGCAATGGAAGCAAACGGAGCAAACAAGATTCAAGTTCTGTTTTACGGTGTGATGCCGCAAGTGATTCCTGAGTTTATGTCCTACGCCATATACAGATTCGAAATAGATGTAAGAGCATCGACGATTCTGGGTATTATAGGAGCTGGGGGAATTGGTACATTGATTACAATTGCCACGATGAACAGAAACTGGTCAGAAGTTGGGATGATACTAGTTGTGATCATCATCGTTGTGACGATCATTGATACCATTTCTACAGCAATCAGAAGAAGATTGGTATAGAAACACTGGGGTGCAGAGCTTTTGCTGCACCCTTTTTGAAAGGTGAGTAAAATAAGATGGAAAAGAAAACCATTCACATACTGGCTACGAGCGATATACACGGGCAGGTATTTCCGCATGCCTATCATAATCAACAGCCTTCACAGCAGGGCCTTCTGAAGGCAGCCTCTTATATAAAGAGAAAAAGGAAAGAAGATGGAACTTTTTTGCTGATTGACAATGGTGATCTCATACAGGGAACGCCGCTGACATACCATTTTGCAAGAAAACAATCTCATCTTATCAATCCAATGATTATTGCACTCAATTATTTAGCTTATGATGCAGCAGTCATTGGAAACCATGAGTTTAACTATGGAAGAGAACTGCTTGATAGAACTGTAGATGCTTCTCATTTCCCCTGGCTGTCTGCTAACATAGTCAGTGAAGAAACCGGCAGGCCTGCGTTTGGAAAACCATATATCGTAAAAGAGCTGGAAGGAATTAAGGTGGCTGTTCTTGGAGTGACTACCCATTATATACCGAATTGGGAGGAACCTGCCCATATTAAAGGTTTGTCTTTTTCTGATGCTTACGAAACAGTCAGAAGCTGGATTGCGCACCTAAAGCGAAATGAAACGTTTGATGTCCTGGTTGTCGCCTATCATGGCGGATTTGAAAGGGATCTTGAAAAAGGGGACCCTACAGAGCCTCTAACAGGGGAAAATCAAGGATATGAAATGTGTATGAATTTAGCAGATATTGATGTGCTGATAACAGGTCATCAGCACCGGCAAATCGCCGAGAAGCTAAATTCAACTGCTGTTGTACAGCCGGGTAATAATGGAAAATATCTGGCTGATGTGAAGCTGGAGTTTATTAAAACCGGAGAAAAATGGAGAATCACCAAAAATACCCCGTCGCTTGTGATGATTGGAGAGGAACACCCGGACGAAGAGCTTGGCAATTTGCTGCTTCCGTATGAACAGGCTGCCCAGTCATGGCTTGATAAAGAAATAGGTACAATAGATGGTTGCATGCTTCTATCTGATCTCTTTCAAGCAAGACTGAAAGAGCACCCTTTTGTTGAATTTGTGAACAAGGTTCAAATGGAGGCTGCTGACACTGACATTTCGTTAACTTCTTTGTTCAGCAGTGAAGGAGGCGGTTTCTCAGAAAGAGTTACAATGAGGGACATAGCAGCGAATTACGTTTATCCAAATACATTAAAGGTTTTGAGTATCTCTGGTGCTGACATGAAGGCAGCTCTGGAAAAATCTGCAGAATATTTTCAGCTGGATGAAAACAGGAACTACCAAGTAAATTCTGCATTCACTGATCCAAAACCGCAGCATTATAATTATGATATGTGGGAGGGTATATCATATGTGCTGGATATTTCCAAACCGCACGGTGAGCGGGTAGTTGACCTGTCATATCATGAGCAGCCTGTTGACCTTAATAAGGACTATGCTGTAGTTATGAACAACTACCGCGCAGGCGGTGGCGGCAATTATCATATGTTTAAGGATAGTAAAGTTTTAAAAGAAATTCCGGTAGACATGAGTGAGTTGATTGCCGACTATTTCATCAGAAATGGGAGAGTAAGGGCAAGTATCAATGAAAATTGGAAAATTATCGGCGGACATAGTTGACTTTTTATTTGTATAAGACTATCATACTTGTAATTCAAGATAATTCTCCAATTAAGGATTGATAAATATGAACGAAGATAAAAAGATAGAGCAGTCCCTCAAGCTTTTTATTGTATTGTCCAGGGCTCATCGTGCCATCAATGATGAAGTAAACCAAAACATAATAAACTTTGAACTAAATCCCACTGATTTTGCAGTGCTGGAACTGCTGTATCATAAAGGTGATCAGCCCCTGCAGCACATTGGAAGCAAAATTCTGTTAGCGAGCGGAAGCATCACTTATGTGGTAGATAAACTGGAAAAGAAAGGCCTGCTGGAACGAAAAGCATGTCAGGAAGACAGGCGCGTTACGTTCGCTCATATAACTGAGCAAGGCAGAAAGCTCATTGAAGAAATATTTCCTCCTCATCAACATGCAATACATCAAATCATGGAAATACTAACAGAGGATGAAAAAGAATCAGCGATTGAGCTGTTAAAAAAGATAGGAAAAAACATTCCAGCAAAGCTTTAACAAAGAACAGAGGCCAAGAAATTTCTTTGGCCTTTTTTGTGTTGCAAGATACTTTAGAATATAACACAGAAAACATAAAACCCTTCCTAGCTGAAGGAAAGGAAATAAACACAATTTGTTCAATTTTTTCACCGTGATAACTTGGTATAATTTGGGTATCAGGAGGGATGCTATGCCACAAATTCTGTTAAGAAATCATCGTCCAATGATCACTTTTAGTGTACTCAGTTTGTTTGTGCTGGCTGCGAATGTTTTCGTTACTCAGTCGGGGTTATTTATTGTTATTCCTTTTGAACTCTCTCTGGCAGTCATAATTGATTTGATGATTTGTATTCCAGTCGTTTTTTACCTGACAATTGTCAGAGGCTATCAGCTTCCGGTATGGACTGTGGTTCCGGTTATGTTGATTGGAGTCTTTCTATTCCGTCTGCTGCTCCCGGAGCACGATCTTCTTAACAGCAACGGTGCCTCTCTGCTCGTCTTTATTCTTGGCGCAGTGGTGCTTGCAGCTGAATTCCTGTTTGTGTACATGCTGTTCAGAAAGCTTATTTTGCTGGTTCGCAATTACAGAGAGGCAAGAAAAACCTTTTATTTTTTTACAGCATCCTTTCAGAAAGCATGTGAACAAACGTTTGGTACATGGGTAGTGTCCCGGCTTCTGGCAACAGATCTATCTGTATGGTACTACAGTATGTTTGCCTGGAGAAAAAGCTTGAGCACAATCCCCGGAACATACCGCTTTTCCTATCACAAAGAAACAGGGTATCTGGCATTTGTTCTAATGCTGGCACATGCCCTGGCAATTGAGATAATTGGTGTACACATGATGGTGGCTTATGCTTACAATTCTGCTCTCGCCTGGCTGGTTACCGTATTTGACTTGTTTTTTCTAGCCGCCCTCATCGCTGACTACCGTGCCATGATGTTGTCGCCTGTTACTGCAGATCAGCACGCTCTGCATATTCAAAAAGGCATCCGGCAGTCGGCCCACATACCTTATGTAAGCATAGAGAGCATTGAGACTGCAGGAGGAACACTAGATACGATAAAAAAACAAAAAGATGCTCTCCATATGTATCTGCCGGAAATGATCGAAGAGGTGAAGCCGCAAATGGAAATCACTTTAAAAAATTCTGTATATGCAACGGGGCTGTACGGGAGGAAAAAGTGCATCTCAAAAATTTACATATCCGTCGACAATCCTCAGGAATTTAAAAACTTTTTGGAGGAAAAAATACAAAAAATGAAAAAAAGTCTTTAACATTCTTCCATACATGTGTATAGTAAGAAAAAATGATATCATAACTGACTGTAAATCCTTATTTATAAGTAAACAGTCTTGCATAAAAACAATGATGAGAACAAGAGCGGATCACAGCCTGCATAACAGAGAGGGAAGAAAGCTGAGAACTTCCCATGAACAGGGGATTCGTCTTACCGTCTCGAAGTTGCACCGGGGTAAAAAACCGGTGCCGTTAGCAACGTTACAGCGAAAGTAAGCCGCTTATCTTGGTTAGCGGAAAGCTGGGTGGAACCGCGGGTAAAACACACTCGTCCCTCTATGGGGGATGAGTGTGTTTTTTTATTTTAACTTATCCCTGTTACAAGAGAATAGCAGGTGATGAGAAGGACAACAATGGATTTTTACGGTTAACAGAGAGGGAAGTGATGGTGAAAGCTTCCTAACGCAGGGAATCCATTTACCGCCTTTGAACTGTATTGGGGAAAATCCAATACCGCTAACGCAGCGTTATCGGGAAATGAAGCCGCAGGGAATTTCTGCGGAAAACTGGGGTGGAACCACGGGTCTGCACACACTCGTCCCTGCTTAGGGAACAGTGTGTGTTACTTCTAAAAAATCACAAAATTTTAGGGAGGAATTACCGTGGATTCAAGCAAAATCAATATTTCATTTCCTGACGGACGTTCAAAGGATTATCCAAAGGGAGTACTTGCAGGAGATATCGCTTATGATATTAGTCCTCGGCTGAAGAAGACATCAGTCGGAGTTTTAGTCAATCAGGAACTGAGAGAAATGAGTAGCGAAATAGATTCTGATGCAGAAATTGAGTTTCTTTCCCAAAAATCAAAGCATGGCATCCAGATGGCCAGGCATTCAGCAGCCCATATTCTGGCGCAGGCTGTGAAAAGACTGTTTCCAGAAGTGCAGCTTGGAATCGGCCCTGTTATTGAAAATGGATATTACTATGATTTTCAAAGTAATGTGTCTTTCACTCCTGAACATTTGCTGAATATTGAAGGTGAAATGAAGAACATCATCAATGAAAATCATAACATCATTAGAAGAGCTGTAAGCAAAGAGGAAGCCGCCGCTCTTTTTGATGCTCGTAAAGAAGAGTATAAGCTGGAGATTTTGAGAGGATTATCAGATTCAGAGGAAATAACAGTATATGAGCAGGGTGAATTTGTAGATTTATGCAGAGGGCCTCATATTCCTTCAACGGGCATGTTAAAGGCATTTAAATTGTCGGGTGTTTCCGGAGCATACTGGCGTGGAGAAAAAGAGAACGCCGTCATGCAGCGGGTATACGGCGTTGCTTTTTCGGATAAAGAGGAATTAAAGCAGTATCTAGCGGCAAAGGAAGAGGCAGAGAAAAGGAATCATCGCAAGCTTGGGGCAGAAATGAAGCTGTTCATGTTCTCCGAAGAAGCTCCTGGAATGCCGTTTTATCTCCCAAAGGGACAAATCATCAGAAATGAGCTGGAGCAATACCTGAGATTTGTGCAGAATAAAAGGGATTATCAAGAGGTGAAAACGCCTTCCATGATGAACAAAAGGCTTTGGGAACAATCGGGACACTGGGAGCATTATCATCAGAATATGTATTTTTCTGATGTGGATTCACAGAATTTTGCTCTCAAACCGATGAACTGCCCCGGGCATATGATCATCTATCAAAACAACTTATATTCGTACCGTGATTTGCCGCTCCGACTTGCTGAGTTCGGACAGGTGCATCGCCACGAATACAGCGGTGCTTTGAACGGGCTGCTCAGGGTCCGTACATTCTGTCAGGATGATGCACATATTTTTGTCACTCCCCAAGGAATTAAAGAGGAACTGCAGTCTATTCTTGACTTGATTGACGAGGTTTACGGCGTTTTTGGGTTTCAGTATGATATTGAACTGTCAACTAGGCCGGCGGACTCTATGGGCAGCAATGAGTTGTGGAATGCAGCGGAGAAAGCATTGAAAGAAGCGTTATCAGAGCAAAAGCTCCATTTTTCAATTAATGAAGGAGACGGTGCTTTTTACGGGCCGAAAATTGATTTTCATATTCGGGACAGCATTGGCAGAAGCCATCAATGTGCAACAGTTCAATTGGACTTTCAGATGCCGGAGAAGTTCAATCTGCATTATATAGATCACAATAATGAAAAAAAGTGCCCGGTGGTCATCCATAGAGCGGTATTTGGATCAATTGACAGATTCCTCGGGATTTTAATAGAGCATTATGCGGGAGTGTTTCCTTTGTGGCTTTCACCCCTGCAGGCCGTAGTGATTCCTGTATCTCAAAGCATTCACGGCGGTTTTGCCAGTGAGGCTGCTGAAAAGCTCCGTTTAGCAGGAATCAGGGTAGAGTATGACAGCAGAAATGAAAAGCTGGGGTACAAAATTAGAGAAGCTCAGTTGAACAAAATCCCTTACATGTTGGTTGTAGGCGATAAAGAAATATCAGAGGAACAGGTAAGGATCAGACGGCACGGTGAACCTGACTCCCACTCCTGCAGCATTGATAAACTCGCAGCTATGCTGCAACGGGAAATTCTGCAAAAACAATTGCAGTCAGAAGAAATTTGAGAAAGTAAACAGAGTATGTTGTACATTAAAAAGCCCGGAGCCTTAAGCTTCGGGCTTAACTTTGTTATTCTATTGTTTGTTCAATGGGAAGAATCAGAATTTCAACACGCCGGTTCTTCTGTCTGCCTTCAGCAGCAGCATTGTCTGCAACAGGTTTATATTCGCCAAAGCCTTTGGCACTAAAAGCCTGAGGATTTAGGTTGGTATTTTCCAACAGCAGTTTCATAAAACTGACGGCTCTCATGACGCTTAAGTGCCAATTGGAGTCATATTGTGAGTTGCTGATTGGAATATTATCAGTATGTCCGCTGACAATGATATTTCTTGGCGGGTTCATCACAAGCAGATCAGAAATGTCCTTTGCAAGCTGTTCGTCTTTTTTACGAACTTCTGCATTTCCGGAATCAAAGAAAATGTCATCATGAATGGTAATTAGAAGTCCTTCTGCAGTAAGGGTAGTCTTCAGCTTATCCTGAAGATTTTTTTCTGCTATGTATGCATTGACTTTTTCCTGGACTTCTTTCAATTTCTTCTGATCTTCTTCCTGATCGTCGGCAGCCTGTTTCTTTTCCTTATCAAGCTGTTCCATTTCTCCATCAGGTAGCGGACTTGGATATTCCATGATTCCTGTGCCGCCGGTAAAAGTGCTGTTAAAAGCTCTTGAGAGCATTTGAAACTTTTGAGCGTCCACTGAACTCATGGCAAACAACACGATAAACAGGGCAAGAAGCAATGTGAGCAAATCAGCATAGGGGATCAGCCAGGTCTCATCAATGTGTTCTTCATGATGCTGCTTTTTCTTTCTTTTAGCCATCCAGCTTTTCTCCTTCTGCTATAAGCATTTGCCGCTCTCTTGCCGGCAGGTATGTGGCAAGTTTCTGTTCAATTGCTTTTGGAGCCTGGCCCTCCAAAACAGAAAGAACACCTTCTATCATCACATAGCGGACTTTGGCTTCCTGCTTGGATTTTCTCTTTAATTTGTTTGCGAAGGGATGCCAAAGCACATATCCTGTAAATATGCCCATCAGTGTTGCAACAAAGGCTGCGCCGATTGCATGGCCCAGCTCATCAGTATTGTCCATATGTGATAAAGCTGCTATCAGCCCGACAACCGCTCCAAGCACGCCAAGAGTTGGAGCATAAGTCCCGGCCTGCGAAAAGATGGAAGCCCCTGCAAGGTGCCTTTCTTCCATCGCTTCAATTTCTTCAGTCATCACATCTCTGATAAACTCGGCATTCTGTCCGTCAACGGCCATTCCCAGCCCGTTCTTCAGGAAAGGATCATCTACTTCGTCAATTTTTGCTTCAAGTGCAAGCAGGCCTTCTTTCCTCGCTGTTTGTGCCCAATCGGAAAACAAGGGAATCAGCTCTTGCACAGCGGGTATTTTCTGCTCTTTGAACAATACGCCGAACAGCTTCGGAACCCGTTTTACTTCACTGCTTGGAAATGCAATCGTTACTGCGCCAATCGTTCCAAGAATAATAATCAATAATGCAGCAGGGTTAAGAAGAACAATAGGGCTGACACCCTTCAAGAACATTCCTACCCCAACAGCGACAAATCCTAAAATCAGTCCAACCAAAGATGTTTTATCCATGTCTCATCAAATCCTTTTGTTTTCTAGGTCTACCTATACTATCGGCAAAGTCAGCATGATTTTTAATCATTGTAGTGATGAACTTTTGTAAAACCAATTTTTCATAATCGTGGTAGTACTTCGCAGAGAATGAAGGACCCTTTAGCTGTCAAAGCCTTAAAGAAAATACCAGACATGATCCATGTTTAACCAAACTCCTCAGCATGTTCTATACTGCATACCGCTGCTGCAGCAGCAAAGCAGCTCAGAAAGAAGGGATTAGGGATTTCAAGCAGAATAAAATAACCAGACGGAAATTATTTAGAAAGGCAGGAAACAAGATGAAGAAATTTGAGGAATATACATATATCAGGCCTGATCTCCAGAAGGTGCAGTCACAGTTTCAGGAAGCGTTAACTTCTTTTAAACATGCAGGAACATTTGAAGAGCAGGATGCAGCAATGAAGGAGATTTACCGGATCAGAAATACTGCTGATACGATGGTTAATCTTGTTCTCATACGTCATTCTATCGACACAAATGATGACTACTATAAAAATGAGCAGGATATAATGGATGACTTGCAGCCGCATTTTCAGGCTATGGAAAGTGAGTTTTACAAAGAATTGACAGCATCCTCTTTCCGTAAAGAATTGGAAAACAAGTGGGGGAAACAGCTGTTTGCACTGGCTGAGCTGCAGTTGAAAACATTTTCTCCGGAAGTACTGGAGGATTTGCAGCAGGAAAACAGACTATCCTCACAATATACAAAGCTTGTTGCTTCTGCCAAGATTCACTTTGATGGTAAAGAGTATACACTTGCCCAGCTTCAGCCTTTTACAGAGTCTCCCGACAGAAATATAAGAAAAAGAGCAGGAAAGGCTCGTTTTTCCTTCTTTTCAGAGAGGGCAGAAGAGTTTGATAGAATTTATGATGAACTGGTCAGCATAAGGGCAGGCATCGCTAAAAAGCTCGGATTTGCCAATTTTGTAGAGTTAGGGTATGCCAGGATGAACAGGACAGATTATGATGCAGATATGGTTAAAAATTCCGGAAGCAGGTCAGGGAGATCATCGTCCCTGCAGCCCAAAAGTACAGAAAGCGCCAGAGATCCAGGCTGGGTCTGGAAGAACTGAAATTTTACGACGAGCCTGTTAACTTTCTTTCAGGAAATGCAGTTCCAAAAGGCGGGCCGGAGTGGATTGTGGAAAACGGCAGAAATATGTATAGGGAACTGGCGCCTGAAACAGATGAATTTTATACTTTTATGGTTGAAAAAAACTTGATGGATCTTCTTGCAAAGAAAGGAAAAGCGGGAGGGGGCTTTTGCACTTATATTGCTGATTATGAATCTCCTTATATTTTTGCCAACTTTAATGGAACTTCAGGAGATATTGATGTACTGACCCATGAAGCGGGACATGCTTTTCAGGTTTATATGAGCCGGGGATTTGATGTTTCGGAGTATCAGTGGCCGACATATGAAGCATGTGAAATACACTCTATGAGCATGGAGTTCTTCACATGGCCGTGGATGGAATATTTCTTTAAAGAAGATACTGTGAAATATAAATATGCGCACTTAAGTGAGGCATTACTTTTTATACCTTATGGTGCGGCGGTTGATGAGTTTCAGCATTATGTGTATAAAAATCCTGAAGCGACACCTCTTGAAAGAAAGCAGGCATGGAGAAAGCTTGAAGAAATCTACCTTCCCCACGTTGACTACGATGGTATTTCTTATTTGGAAGAGGGAGGGTTCTGGCAGAAGCAGTCTCATATTTATCAATCTCCGTTTTATTATATAGATTACACGCTGGCCCAGATTTGTGCTCTTCAATTTTGGAAAAAACTGCATGAGGACAGGGAAAGTGCCTGGCAGGATTATTTGCAATTATGCAAGCAGGGCGGCAGTAAATCATTCCTGGAGCTTGTAAGTGATGCAAAGCTTCTATCTCCTTTTGAAGATGGATCTATTGCCTCTGTAATTCATGAGATAGAAGAATGGCTATATAGCATAGACGATTCTACATTATAATGCCTACAGAGAGCCCGCTTTAGCTTTTAAAAAATAAAGCAGAGCCTTCAAAGACTTTTCACCGTAATAAATGAGGAATGAAGAGAGATGAAAAAAACAGGCAATATAAAGGCAAAGCCAGAGCAGCAAAGAGTCCAGCCTTAAACAGTTTAGCATAATACTGCATGCCTTCAGCAAGTTCTTCTGTTAATGACATAACAGTGAAGCCAAATAGAATCATAAAATAGTATGCTGCTAACCCAAAGTGTGCTCCAAACTGATACAATGTTAAAATAAAACCAATTCCGGAACCATTTAGTACAAGAATGAAAAAACCGGTGCAAAGCCATATGTTGTTATATACTTTCATGCTACTTTAGCCGCCTTTCAAAGAGACTCTGCATTATTCCTATGCAGAGAGATGACGAGTATAGAATCTGAAATTCGGCAAAGCATGATTCCCAGTTGAAAGTTGGACGAAAATAATGAATTCTTTACGAGATATAACAGACTACAAAACTGAAAAAATATTTTCCTGGCTCCGTTGGATTTTTTTAGCACTGTCCGTTTTCATGTTTTATTATCCTCCGGTTTCCAGCTTGCTTGAGCTTGAAGTAGCTTCTTTTCCGCTGCTCATTTCTATTGGTATTCTATACATGAGCATAACGCAATTCAGCCTCGGCAAGATGGAGAAGGACCCGATCTCAGCCAAATGGCTGACCTGGTCCGGTATACTGTTTGATTTTACTGCTTTTGTATGGCTGCTGATTTTATCGGGAGGATCAGGAAGTCCTTTCATCCCGATTGCATACTTGATTGTCATGCACGCTGCAATTTATTGGAAAGCGGTTGGAGCATTGGTTTCTTCAGCTGCGGTGACCGCTTCCTATAGTGTTATTTTTCTGGGAGAGCCTTACAGCTGGATGAATACTTTCCGCTTTCTTTCAAATATCAGCTTTTTGTGGATTATCGGATTGTTTGGCGCACTGATTGTCCTGAGAGAAAGAAGTCACCTTCAGGAAAAACAATTTTTTCAGAAACTTGTATCTCGTGATTACCTAACAGGATTATATAATCATAGATCTTTTCAGGAGGAAATTAAAAAATTGAAGGAAGAGCGTGCGGAATTTATTTTGCTGATGGGAGATATTGATTTCTTTAAAAGAGTAAATGACGAGTACGGACATACAATGGGAGATGCGGTTCTTCAACAGCTTGGGAAAGTGCTGGGCAGTCAGGCGGAGCTTATGGGCGGCCGGGCATTTCGGTATGGCGGGGAAGAGCTGGCACTTATCTTTTCAGATAGAACTCTTGAACAGGCAGAAGCTGTAATTGAAGAGCTATACAAAAAATTAGGCGGCCTGCATCTTCCGGGAAATTTCACTGTTTCTATGAGTTTTGGTGTTGCCGGAGCAGGCGGTAAAGCTGATGAGGATGTAGTCAACCGGGCGGATGCCTTGCTGTATCGGGCAAAGCATTCGGGCAGGGGAAGAGCGCTATTGGAAAATGGGAAAGTACTGCGCATGCCTGTTTCAAGGCATGATGCAATGTAAGAAAAAAACCCATGCAAATAAGGCTAACGGGTTCAACGATGCTCTGATTACTTTGTTAAGTGAAGAACACAATAATTTTATAGGAATTATTGGATTAAATGTTGAAATAGGAATAAGGGGGGTGCCTGTTATTAAAAAGATTTACGATTTTATATCAAAACAAGATGCTTTTATTCGTATTGCTATATATGTAGGGGCAGGTTTTATTATATTATTTGCAGGTTACTTGGTTGGAGGTTTAATTGGAAGACTAACATAACAGAATAGTTCAATAAGGAGAAATAAGAACAAAAAACGCACAGATTTTAAAATCTGTGCGTTTTTATATGCCAATTATAGTGTTAATTAGAGTGGATTTAGGATGCTAAACACATTGTTATTTAACTTGTGAATTAACGTTTTCCCTCCCGCAACTGAACCCGTTAAAATAAGGCAGGGGTTTCTTCATATATTAGATGGCTGGCGGCTTAGCTGTCTGCTTTTGTAATCGCGATGTTATCATTTTCTAGCGTAACTTGCAGTTTTTTCGCATTTTCCGCTTCCAGCAGAACGTCGGCAATTGCATCTTCAAGTTTTTCCTGAAGGACACGACGCAGAGGTCTCGCACCAAAAGCAGGATGATAGCCCAGCTCAGCAAGCTTTTTCATAGCTTCTTCATCTACTGAGATTGATAAGTCCTGCTCAGCGAGAGTTTCCTGAAGCTCTTCTATCATAATTTTTACGATTTTCATGAGATCTTCTTTTTGAAGATGTTGAAATTCAATAATATTGTCAAAGCGGTTAAGAAATTCCGGCTTAAAATAGGAGCTCAGGGAGTCTAAAATACCGGTTTCTTTTACTGCGTCTGTGTTTGCCCCAAAACCAACAGTGATTTTTTTATGACCTACTCCAGCATTGCTGGTCATGATGATGACTGTATCTTTAAAACTGACTGTTCGTCCCTGGCTGTCTGTCAGGCGGCCGTCCTCCATCATTTGAAGGAAAATATGCTGCACATCCGGATGAGCTTTTTCAATTTCATCCAGAAGGATGATACTGTAAGGATTTCGGCGCACTTTCTCAGTCAGCTGGCCTGCTTCGTCATGGCCAACATAGCCAGGAGGAGATCCGATCAGTTTAGAAACAGTGTGTTTTTCCATGTATTCACTCATATCGAGTCTAATAAGGGCATCTTTTGACCCAAACAGTTCCTGAGCGAGAGTTTTCGTCAATTCAGTTTTTCCTACGCCGGTTGGTCCAACGAACATGAAGGAGCCGATCGGACGATGTTTAGACTTTAATCCCGCTCTGCTTCTGCGAATCGCTTTCGCAACCTTTGCGACGGCTTCTGACTGTCCGATCACTTTATCACTTAAATTTTCTTCAAGATTCTTCATCTTTGCAGATTCGGCGGATTGAAGCTTTCCGACAGGAATACCTGTTTTCTGCTCAATTATTTTTTGGATGTCTTCTATCCTGACAACGGGTTTGGCAGCATCAACATGTTCGGACAGCTGCTTTTCGAGTGCAGCTTCCTCATCTCTTAGCCTTGCCGCAAGCTCATAGTTTTCTTCTTTTGCAGCCTTATCTTTTTCAACAGCAATTTGTAAAAGGCGCTCTTCAGCTGCTTTTTCATCATGTGTAGTAATCGTCAAGTTTAATTTAGATCCTGCTTCATCTAACAGATCAATCGCTTTATCGGGAAGATAGCGATCCTGAATATAGCGGTGCGATAGGTTTACACATGCAGCAATTGCCTCTTCGGTATAGGAGACGCCGTGATATTCTTCATACTTGGTTTGAATGCCTTTCAAAATTGAAATTGCTTTTTCAAGGGCAGGTTCGTTCACCATAACCGGCTGAAGGCGTCTTTCCAAAGCTGAATCCTTTTCAATCGTCCTGTATTCTTTCAGGGTTGTTGCCCCGACGACCTGCAGTTCTCCTCTAGCCAGTGCCGGCTTTAAAATATTTCCTGCATCCATAGAACCTTCAGCAGATCCTGCTCCCACAAGCATATGAATTTCATCAATGAATAAAATCACATTTTTGCGTTCCATCAATTCAGCAATCAGCTGTTTCATTCTTTCTTCAAATTGACCGCGGATACCTGTATTGGCCACAAGGGATGCAATGTCCAGCAAATACACTTCTTTATTGAGGAGCTTGGATGGCACATTTCCTTCTGAAATTTGTAATGCAAGTCCTTCAACTACTGCAGTCTTACCCACACCGGGTTCGCCAATCAGTACAGGATTGTTTTTATTTCGGCGGTTTAAAATTTCAATTACACGCTGAATTTCTTCGTCTCTGCCAATGACTGGATCAATAAGACCGGCACGTGCAGCATGCGTTAAATTTCTGCCCAGTTCATCCAGCAGGCCGCTCTTCCTGCTTTTGGCTGTTTCCGCAGCCTGAGGCTGATTGCTGGCGGACTGGCCGTTTCCTCCCCCGAACAGGGATTGAAAAGACATAGGAGGAGCTGCAGAGTATCCGTTTGGAATTCTCTCCCTGTATTCAGCGTAGCAGGATGGGCAAAGCTGCAACTCTTTGAACTTTCCATTAATTTGAAGCTGTAATCTAATTTTTGCTTTGTTTTCTTCACAGTGCTGACATAACATGAAATATTCCTCCTCAGTTCATTTTTTATGGGTGAGAGAGCCGTATGTTTCCGGCTGCAGTCATATATATAAATGTTAGTAAAAACTTTGATCAACTTTGACTATAAGATTATTTAAAAAATCAGGTTTGACGTTCCCTGACTAAAACCTATTATAGTTTGACCTAATCTGACTTTCAAGTATTTTGCTCAAAAAATCTCTTCTTTAAGGAGATCTTGTCTCATATAAATGAACCAAGAGGAAGGGAGCGGAGAAAGCATGAAAAATTCTTTCACAGCTGCTGTACAAGTGGGTGCAGTGTATGTTGGTACCATTGTAGGAGCAGGGTTTGCTACAGGCAGGGAAATTGTAGAATTTTTCACGAGATTCGGTATGCTGGGCATGCTGGGCATCCTGTTGGCAGGCTGCCTTTTTATCTGGCTTGGAATGAAAATACTCATTATCTCCAGAAGAATCGGTGCAAACTCCTACAAAGAATTCAATCTCTTTCTATTTGGAAGCAAGCTGGGGAGTATCATAAATGTATTTATGTTTGTCGTTCTTCTCGCTGTTACAGCGGTAATGATATCCGGTGCAGGTGCTGTATTTCAAGAGCAGCTGAATGTATCAAAACAAGTTGGCATGATTGCAACCGTTCTGCTTGCTCTTCTGGTCATGAAGTTTGGGGTAAAGGGACTGCTTGGGGTTAATATGCTGGTTGTGCCAGTGCTGATCTTGTTCAGCATTATCCTGGCTGTAAATTCTTTTTCATTTACAATTTTCACTGCGGAACCAGTACATGAGGGTAATCCGCTGAGCTGGCTGTTAGCAGCTGTTTCATATGCCTCATTCAATCTGGCCATGGCTCAGGCCGTGCTTGTTCCCCTGGCAAAAGAGATAGAAGACGAAAAAGCGCTTAAGCTTGGCGGCTGGCTTGGCGGGGGAGTTCTTGCTGCTATTTTGCTGAGCAGTCATATTGCACTCTCCGGCCTTCCTGGGTTTATAGACTTTGATATTCCGATGGGGCAGGTCATGAAAGGTGCTTTCTCCGCACTTTTTTATATCTATATACTTGTTATTTATGGAGAAATTTTCACTTCTGTTATTGGAAATCTTTTCGGGATAGAAAGGCTCGCGGCCCAAGTGCTGAAAGTGCCGAAACTTTTGACAGTGGCTGCAGTTCTCGCTGTCTGCTTTGTATTCAGCCAATATGAATATAGCAGTCTGATTTCCTTTTTATATCCCTTATTCGGTTATATGAGTCTTGGATTTATGGTACTTTTAATAGGAAGAAAATTTCCGGAGGCACCTGACAGGGGGTAAGTAATGGATAGAATTGCAATTATATCAGATATACATGGAAACATACCTGCTTTGGAAGCAGTTCTTGCAGATATAAATGAGCGCGGAATACAGAATATTTACTGCCTAGGAGACCTGATAGGGAAAGGACCTGAAGGAGAGAAGGCAATCAGAATTGTAAGAGACTGCTGCAGGGTCATTGTGAAAGGAAACTGGGATGACTTTATTACAAGAGAAACGAACAGCAGTGTTCTGCAGTGGCATCAGCAGCAGCTTTCACCCCACAGCAGGAAGTTTCTTGAAAGTCTTCCTTTTTCAAAGGATGTGATCATGAGCGGAAGGAAAGTCCGTCTGTATCATGCATCTGCTGAAAGCCTTTATGTCAGAATACAGCCTTGGGATTCACTGGAACAAAAGCTTGCTATGTTTCAACCCAGCGAGCTTACCGGTTTCTTGTGGGAGGAACCTGATATTGTCGGTTATGGAGATGTACATCAGGCATTTGTTCAGTCTTTTTTAGGAAAAACCTTGTTTAATTCAGGCAGTGTCGGCAATCCGCTGGACAGCAGCGGCGCTTCTTATGCCATTTTAGAAGGAAATTATAATATTGCTGAAGTATCCGCAATCGGAATCCAACTTATCAGGGTTCCCTACAACATTGAAAAAGCGATCGAAATTGCGAGAAAAATGGACATGCCACAATGTGATGAGTATATTCAGGAATTAACAACCGGTAAATACAGAGGGTTAAATTGACTAGCTCCAGGGCCAGCCCTTCGAAGTCATAAGCCAATCATCTTAAAAAGGTAAAGCCTTTTGAAAAAACTGCTCATCTTATGCTTGTCAGAGCCCGACACGACTCGGTCAGTCATGCGTTGCCACAGGACGTGGCGCACTTAGCATGACTTCCTTTACTAATGTTCCGCTTTTTTACATTGTCCAGCTCCAGGCGCCAACGGCTCGAGGTCATAAGCCAATCCGGCCTGAAGGTTAAAGAACAACCTTCATACCGGCTCGTCTTATGCTTGTCGCCGCTGAACGTCGCCTTCCGCTTTTCTGTTTTGTCCAGCTCCGGCAGCTAGGCTCTCGAGGTCATAAGCTGTCTTGGCCATAAGGGCAAAGAGCGCCCTTCCGTCCAAGCCATCTTATGCTTGTCGAAGGCCGACAGGAAGTCGGACAGTCATGCGTTGCCACAGGACGTGGCGCATTTAGCATGACTTCCTTTACTAATGTTCCGCTTTTCTAAATTGTCCAGCTCCAGGCGCCAGCCCTTCGAGGTCATAAGCCAATCATCTTAAAAAGGCAAAGAGCGCCTTTTGAAGCTGCTCGTCTTATGCTTGTCAGGGCTGAGCGGGCGCCTTCCGCTTTTCGATTTGTCCAGCTCCAGGCGCCAGCCCTTCGAGGTCATAAGCCATCTTGATCAAGAGGTCAAAGAGCGACCTCATGCTCAAGCTGTCTTATGCTTGTCAGAGCCCGACACGACGTCGGACAGTCATGCGTTGCCACAGGACGTGGCGCACTTAGCATGACTTCCTTTACTAATGTTCCGCTTTTTTACATTGTCCA
>NZ_WKKI01000049.1 GCF_009674805.1 Metabacillus lacus
TTGGCTCGGTAGCTCAGTCGGTAGAGCAATGGACTGAAAATCCATGTGTCGGCGGTTCGATTCCGTCCCGAGCCACCATTTTTCTTTGCCAGTGCAGCTTTATTGGCAGACAACTGACTTGTAATCAGTATGTTGAGGGTCCAAGTCCTCTTAACGGCACTGATAGCACAATTAAATGGAGGGGTAGCGAAGTGGCTAAACGCGGCGGACTGTAAATCCGCTCCCTCAGGGTTCGGCGGTTCGAATCCGTCCCCCTCCACCATCTCTATAGGGGCATAGTTTAACGGTAGAACAGAGGTCTCCAAAACCTCCGGTGTGGGTTCGATTCCTACTGCCCCTGCCAATTAATTTCATATGAAAACAACATGGCGGTTGTGGCGAAGTGGTTAACGCACCAGATTGTGGCTCTGGCACTCGTGGGTTCGATTCCCATCAGTCGCCCCATTTTGTTTTTATGCACTGGGCTATAGCCAAGCGGTAAGGCAACGGACTTTGACTCCGTCATGCGTTGGTTCGAATCCAGCTAGCCCAGCCATTTTTTTATTTCAGTCAACTTTTAGGCTGCTGTGCATAATATATAAAATAAGATTTGCGGAAGTAGTTCAGTGGTAGAACACCACCTTGCCAAGGTGGGGGTCGCGGGTTCGAATCCCGTCTTCCGCTCCAACTATGGCGGCATAGCCAAGTGGTAAGGCAGAGGTCTGCAAAACCTTTACCCCCGGTTCGAGTCCGGGTGCCGCCTCCAACAACATGCCGGTGTGGCGGAATTGGCAGACGCGCACGACTCAAAATCGTGTTCCTCTGGAGTGCCGGTTCGACCCCGGCCACCGGTATCAATTTGCTATGAAAAAAGGTCTCAACTTCATGTTGAGGCCTTTTTTCTTTGTCTTCTAACACGACTAAAATAAACAAAAATCGTGTGCTTTGAATCGTGTGCGTAGGGGGCATGTATGGTAAGACGAAAAGAATTGACTCTGGAGGAACTTCTGAGAATTGATAAGCAGGAATGAGGAAGACTCATCAAGCAAATCTGTCTGAGGCACAAACTTTCAGAGCGCACCATTCGACGCTATATCACCTAGTTTAAGGAAAAAGGTTTTGAGGGTTTAAAACAAAAACCTTATCGTTCCGTTCCGGAGGAACTGCAGGATCAAGTGCTTGAACAGGCTATTCTACTGAGACGTGAAGTGCCAAGCAGGAGTATTGCCTCCATTATTCAAATCCTCGAGTGGGATGGTCTTGGAGAAAAAGGTGTACTGAAACGATCAACGCTGCAGGAGCGTCTCGCAAAGCGTGGGTATAGTGCAGGACAAATGAAGATGTACCATGAAACATCTGGAGCTGTCCGCCGTTTTCAGAAGCGTTGTCGCAATGCCTTATGGCATTCTGATATTAAATACGAACCTTATTTACCGATTGGACCGAACGGTACGAAAAAACAGGTATATATGGTAGCATTTTTAGACGACGCGACTCGATTTCCACTTCATGTGGCATTCTACCCTATGCTTGATGCACGGTGTGTTGAAGATGCCTTTCGTGAAGCTGTCAGAAAGCATGGGGTTCCCGAAAGTGTGTACTTTGATAACGGCAAGCAGTACCGGACAAAGTGGATGGCAAGAACCTGTTCTAAGTTAGGTACGCGGCTTCTTTATGCCCGTTTATTAGGCCGTTTTAACATTAGTCAATAGAATTCGGAGAATCAAATATTTTATTTTACCTCAAAATAAAATGTATTGTCAATAATAAATTTGTGATATTTTCAAAAAAATGTTATAATAATCTTATAATTATTTTAAACGTATTCTAAATTCTGCTGTATGTTTTGCAGATAGAATTATGGATGCGTTTTTTTTTATATCCTTTTTAAACTGAAGAAAAACTCAATCTGTACCGTGAGCTTTGATTGTAAGTTAGTTGAATAAAATTACTAGGAGGACTGGAATATTGAATCTAATCGATAAGAAAGTAACACACAAGAGTTTTGGCGTGGGGAGTATAGTAAAACAGAATGATTCTAGTATTGAAATACATTTCGGATCAGAAAATAAGAAGTTTGTTTTCCCTGATGTATTTGGAAAATTCCTAGTGCTACATGATAAAGATGTTGCTTATTCAGTTGAAAAAATTATACAAAAAAATGAGTTGGAACAAAGGGAGGAAGAATTGAAGAAGGAAGAGGAAAAAAAACTACAGCGAAAAAACCAAGAAGTTCGCTTGGAACATGAAAAACTTATGAAAAATCATAAACTTCATTCTGAATCACAAATGGTTAATTGGTGCGACGCTGAAGAACAGAATAGTTCTTTTTCAGAGTGGAAGGTTTTTTCAGGAGTAATAAAAAGTGGTACTAACAAGGGGAAGCCAAACAAACCCGTCCGCTTGCACCAAAATAGTGCTGTCTTGTTAACAGCAGTAGATTCCGGCATGCCTGAAAAAGACAGACGTATCCTAGGTGTCTATATGGTAGATAAAAATTTCATCGGTAAGCTTTGTGAAGATGGATATGTCCCTGCTCATTCAAAATACAGACTTCAACTTACAGAACAGGAATCGGATCGGATGCGTTTCTGGAACTATTATGTGAATGAAAAATCCCCTCAGAAAATGACATGGAATACAGGTAAATACCGGTATTTTTATAATACATGGCTGGCTCAGATTTTGCGTGATATAGTTTCGTTGAAAAGTGATCCCAAGGAAAAAGAGCTGGCACAACAATTTTTCGAGCATTTTTGTAAAATGAATCTGATAAACGAACAAGAGTTACCAAATCCTAATGGCGCCTTAATGTATATTTAGACGTCAGCTCAAAGATAAAAGGTTAACATGGAACTAAAAAATTTATCCACCCATCATAATAGCCTATAGTGCCAGGCACTGTTGGCTATTATGATGGGTGAGATTTGAACAAATATCTAATTGAAACTTACCAGCACCTCATATTGTGTTGCCACATCTACTCCACACATGTGGAGTGTGGAAACAAAAAAATAGCTGGAAAAAATGCACCTATAGCGACCCCGGCCGCCGGTATCTAAAGATGCGTTAGAAAAAAGGTCTTAACTTCATGTTGAGGCTTTTTTCTTTGTCTTCTAACACGACTAAAAAAACAAAAATCGTGTGCAAGAGTTATGTAATTCATCTATGGCTAACGGGGCAGTGAGTTCAAAGGTTTTGATCTGGGATTTTAAATAATCCTTTTGGTCATAATAACATAATAACATTCAAAGGAGTTTTCACTAAATGGAACATAACCCTAAACTTGTTTCATCAGAAGTTGCAGCTTTGTGGGGAGCTTATATGCAGAACACCATGGTTAATGGTATCCTTCAGCATTTTAACAGCGTAAATGAAGATGCAGAAAGTACTGATCTTATCCAATCTGCAATAAACAATTGTGACTATGTTGTAAAAGAGGTAATACGAATTTTTGAAAAAGATAATCATGCAATACCTATTGGATTTACACAGGAAGATGTAAATTTAAAGGCAGGGAGAGTTTATTCAGACCTTTTTACTTTGCGGTACATAAAATATATGGCTGCTGTTGGAACGGCAGCTGCAGCAGCTTTTCTTGAGGTTTTGGCACGAAGCGATGTAAGGGAATTTTTTTCTACCACCTCCCAATTGTTTATGGAACTTTACAATAATGCGTGTGAGTTACTCCTTAAAAAGGGTGCATTTATCCGTTCACCAACTATACCACCAATGGAAAAAGCAGAATATCTTCAAAGTGAAACATTCCTATCGGGCTTAATAGGCAAATATCGGCCTTTAACAGCCATTGAATTAGCACATATCTCTAAAAATACAGAAACAAATTCAATTGGTAGAACTTTTGTATCTGGATTTTCCCAAGTAGCTAACTCACCAGAAGTTAGAAAATTTATGGAAAGAGGTACGGAAATAGCAGCAAAGCATGAAACTGTATTTAGGGAAATATTAATAAAAGATGGTGTTCCGTTGCCGAGTTCATGGGATTCAACTATCTCCAAATCAATTGATCCACCTTTTTCAGATAAGCTAATGATGTTTCATACTTTAAGCCTAAATGAAGTTAGTGTAGCTGGATATGGTGCAGCAGTGGGTGCGAGCGTTAGAAAGGATTTAGGTGGGGATTATACAAGGTTAGTGGCTGAAATACTTCAATATGGGGATGATGGAGTAAAATTGATGATTGACAACAGGTGGCTGGAACAGCCGCCACAAAATGTAGATAGGGAGGCACTTAGGAACAGGCGGGTTTAAAGGTAAATGATAATAATTAAAAAATCGAAACTTTTTGCAAAATCTTTTAATCAGCCTATGTAGCTAATAAATTGTACAAAAATGCCATACAATGTAAATGCTCTCATTTAAACAAATGAGAGTTTTAGTATCATGACGGAACAATTCTCGCTTGGTTC
The DNA here is from genome assembly GCF_009674805.1 of Metabacillus lacus. GTDB lineage: Bacteria > Bacillota > Bacilli > Bacillales > Bacillaceae > Metabacillus_C > Metabacillus_C lacus. The sequence continues at coordinate 4,410 of NZ_WKKI01000049.1, forward strand.
ATTAAATTTATACATTGATTTTATAACAAATAAATCACCTTGATGTCATAGTCAAGGTGATTTATTATTATTCCTATCCTACTTCAACCCTCGGAATTTTTTCCTTATTATAGATTCATTAAACATTTCTAATAAAAACTTTTGACGTTCTCCATTTGACTCCCATTTGCTGGGGTTCATAACATTCTTCATCTTTTCTTCAGCAGAATACTTCTGCGTGTGAAGCACCTCTTCCTTTTCTTTATTAAGGCGATTCAAATACAGATCTTGTATTCTACCTTTTTTAGACAGAAATCGAATGTCCTTTTTTAAATTTGATATTTCTTGTTGTAAATTTAAAACTTCTTTTTCTGAACTCAATTTGACATTCCCATCAACTTTTCTAAAGGTTTTGCCATCCTTGCTGCACATTTTGAATTCACTCGAAAAAAAGTAGGAATTGATTTTATGTTTTTTAACAATTGGGGGTTCACATCAACTCCAATGGACTTAGAGTTGTATACCTTATTGGTTAAGTGACTAAATCATCACTTAAAAGTCACTTGAAAGTCACTTGAAAGTCACCATACCTTGCTAAACTTTTCTTAACTAATAAGGGAACAACCGGAGGTATCTAATGGATTTCAAGGAAATTATCATTCGTTTAAGTGTATATTTTGTGCCAGCCATTGTAATTGCCGTTGTCTTTTTGGCTTTCTCTTTAATTATTATCAAAATGAGGAAGAAGAACATTAATCCATCCAGCGGTGGAAAGAAAAAGGCTTTAATAGGCTCCCTGCTTGTGGCATATTATTTTATTGTCATTGGAATCACGAATTTAAGCCGTGGGGAATCTTATTACGGGATTATTAACCTAAATATATTCAGTGGTTACGTTGAAGCATGGAATTCATTTTCGGTCATATCCTTTCAACTAATTGTTTTTAACATTCTTATGTTTGTTCCATTAGGAATTCTATTACCGTTATATAGCAGCAGGTTCATGAAATTCAAATGGATACTGATTGGGTCCTTTGTTGCAACCTTAATGATTGAAACCTTTCAAGTTGTTACCGGCAGAGGTATCTTTGAACTGGACGATATCTTTCATAACACTTTAGGTGGTGTGTTGGGTTATCAGCTTTTTATGCTGATTCATACAGTCATCCAGAAAAAAAGAATTTCATTTCAGGAACTCACGAAACGCCTTTCAATTCCACTGATTTTACTCATCGCTTTTGTGAGTGTGCTTTCCTTTTATCATTCTAAAGAATTTGGGAATATGAGCATCAATCCAACGTATGGGTCAGATATGGGAAAAATCACGTTAAGTAACACCATTCAGCTAAATTCAAAAACAGCATATGTTCCAGTTTATAAAAATAAATATAGCAATGATAGGGAACATGGGCGAAGGATGGCAGAATTTCTCCAGAAGGCATTAACCTTACCAGAGCTAACGGCAGAGGGAAGAGATGGTGAAAATCGTCAATTTCGTTTTTGAAGAAGAAGCTGATACTAAATATTACATGACCTATTTTCTGCGGGATGGAACATGGTCACTGACTGACGATAATTATTTCCAAGAAGAAGAAGGGGTTTCTGATAGCAGCAAAGAAATGAAAGAGGATGCAAAAGGAATTCTCGCCAATTTAGATTTGCTACCGAAGCAGGCTGAATTCTTAATTACAGAGAGTGGGACTTTTCAATGGATCATTCAGCAATCCACCTATCCGAGTAAAGATATCGAAAATGGATTGATTATGATGGATCTTAAAAAAGATGGCAGTGTTGGAAGGCTTTTCTATAGTAATACAGAAAATAAATTTGTACGTGATGTCGAGATTTTATCCACGAAAGAGGCGTATGAAAAAATTAAAGATGGGAAGTTTGACCAATATAATCCCTTTCAACAAGGTGATCAATTAGTTGTGACTGATTGCGAACTGGCCTACATGTATGATTCAAAGGGGTATTATCAACCTGTATATCTATTTACTGGCACATTAAATGGAGAAGAGTGGTCACTGCACGTGACCGCCATAAAATGATGCAATTGACCTTTTGTAACATTGTTTCGGGAAAAGTACAAAGCTAATTTTAATACTCAAGTTATAAAAGTGCCTAAAAGTTTATGAAGTAAAAGAATGGTGAACGCATGATGATCAGTTTCATATAAAAATCCTGGTGGTAACCATTTGTGGTGTGCATGTGTTAATTCTTTTTTATAGTTGAATGTTTGTACAAAAGCGGTTTAGAAAAGCAGGTTATTACAAAAAGTTGAGTACTAATCAAGAAGGATTAGTGCTCTTTCTTGTGGAATTTTAAATTGAGTAAAGGAGATTTTCTAAAATGAAAAGCGATTATTTAAAAGAACATATTAGACAGCTAGAAGAAGCTTTATTAAGTCCAGAAGTCCGTTCATCAAAAATTAAATTGAAGAAAATGTTGGCTGATGAATTCTTTGAATTTGGAAGTTCAGGTAAGGTTTTATATAAGGGTGAAGATATAGCTGAAGACGGGATAAGTATAGTCAGGATGAAAATGAGTCATTTTGAACTCCATCCTTTGTCGGAAACGATAGTGTTATCAACCTACAGAATTTTCAATGAAGAGAGCGAGCAATATTCATTGCGAAGTTCCATATGGAAACGAATTAAGGGTCAGTGGAAAATGGTTTTTCACCAAGGAACTAAAACAGACGAGTTGTAGTTGGTGATTTTAACCTATTATAAAAAAAAGGGGTGAGTATAGTGGATATTATTCAATTAAAAAAGAGAGTAAAAGACTTACCAGAGCGGGAAGCAAAATCATATCTATTTCAAATACTACTGAGAATCCGTACGTTGGAGGAGAATAAAGATGCCAAAGATTTGATGGATATTTATAACCATTTTATACATCCTGAAAATCATGAGGAAATGACATTCGAAAAAGGTAATTACAAAAGAGTTACTGTAATATTTGGAGATCCGGTTTTAAGGCAAGCAGTAAAGGAATTGAATTTTCAAGAAGAAGATTTAATTATTGCATTTCAAGATCAATTTGCTGTTGGTCCTATCAAAAATCTAGAAACCATGGATGGTCAAAAAGAAAGAAGTCAATGGCTGCGTGACAGCTTTCAAGATAGCGATACAGAAGAAATTGAAAAAGCTCTTGCACAATTATCTTCTATTCCAGAGAATGTTCCAATTACAATATGGATGTCGGAAAATGCACAAGAAGAAACCGGTTTTCTTTTTATAGTACACTTCTTAAGTAATAGAAAAAACAGCCTGTATCAAGTGAATAGTGCAGCCGCATATAAGGAGTTATTTCCAAAAAAATCCGAAAAATATCTCCCGCCTTCTACAAGGGATATCACATTGGAAGAACTGAAAATTATTTACACCTTTAGCCGGGAAAATCAAGAGGCTTTGAGCGACACAGAGCGTGCAGAATTGGAAGCACAGTGGCTAAGTGTATCAAATAACTCTGCTACGCTGAGAGTCTGGGAAAACGGTGAAATAAAGTGTGTACCTGATAACTATTTTGATGATTTTATTATTGAGAAAGCAAGAATTCTGCTTGGAAAACAAAAAGGATATGTTAAATCGGCAAGATTAATAGGGGAGGTATACGGATCTCTTTCCCAATATGCCGGAGATAATTTCTTCGAATACAGACTTAGAAAGTTGATTCAACAGGGGATCTTTGAATATGAAGGAACCCTGGACGCAATGATTCATTATAGTATTAAATTGAGTGAAGCGAAAAATCAGGCTGGCCATCTCTACCTCATTGAATAGCGCAACCTTGTTTCGGGCTCGAAAAGAACTCAAGGCCAGGATTTGTTATAGTATCTGGAACTTAGTAGAACAAAACCCGTCTCTTTTGTTATAGTAGCTGGTTTTTTTACCATGAAACAGATATCTCGCTTACACCGGAAGAAAGTTTATGAAGGGGGTGAGTAAATGCTTAAGGGAGAAAAAGTATATCTTCGGCCTCTCCGTGAAGAAGATACCATGAGCATATACAAAGGGACACAGGATCAAGAAGCAATCTATATGACCGGTACACAAAAAGTGTTCAGCTTGGAAGAGATTGTTGGGGCTTATCAGCAGTTCAAGGAAGATGATAGCCGGCAGGACTTAGCCATTTGCCTGGTGAGTAATCACGAAACGATCGGTGACCTGGCTATCATGGAGATTGATTACATAAATAAAAAAGGAATTTTTCGTATTGCCCTTCACAGCAGTAATTATTATGGAAAGGGCCTTGGCACCGAAGCAGTAAAGCTTGCGCAAGCATACGTATTTGACGAGCTGAACCTCAATCGTTTGGAACTGCAAGTGTACTCTCATAATATCAGAGGAATTAAATCTTATGAAAAAGCGGGTTTTGTCAAAGAAGGGGTGCTGAGACAGTCCCTGTACATGAACAATCAGTATTCTGATGAAATAATTATGAGTGTGCTGCAGGATGAGTACAGGAGTAAGAATTAATGAATCTTTAATGATGTTAATAGTACTTTTATTGTCGTGTAACAAAGGACCCCTTTGAAGTCCTTTGTTTCGGCATTAATAGGTTTCCCATCAAGAAAACAGTGAATATTGATATCCCATTAATAAAAAATGCTGGAGACTAATCCAAGATTTGAAACGTTTCTATTTTCTTAATCGGACGGTCACTATAATTTCTTCAAACCGTTCTTAGGGATGCTCAAAATTGTCCAATCTTTATCTTTAATTTGTTTTCCAATATAAAGAATTTGTCCTACATGATAACTAATATGAGAAACTTCTATTTGAATAGCTTGAAGAACACTTAAGTGTTGTTTTCTCAGAGTGATCGTTTTATGTAAATCCTCTGCATTAAGGTTTAGCACGGTATTAAAGAGTAGTTTCCACCCTTCTTCCCAGAAGTCCATTAATGCCTTCTTGGATTCATTACCATCGACAAATTCCAAGTCTCTATTTCTATAAGATTTTTCCCCGTCTTCAGTCAAAAAATCTACCCATCGAGAGTGCATATTCCCGCTTAAATGCTTAATGATTATCGCTATGTTGTTGGACTCTTCACTAGGCTTCCAGTGTAATTCCTCTTCTGATAATTGCTGTATTCCACTTTCAGCTCTCTCTTTTAGATGTTTAAATTGTCCAATAGCAATTGTAAGATATTCCTGCTCAAATTTTCTCATTTCATACCTCTCATTCATTGATAATATGCATTCACAACGGATATCTTTACTAGAGTTAATTTTAATGCCAGCAAATGTTGATTAAGAAGCGCACAACGGTACTTTATCTAACTTTATTCAATATAGTCCTCATAAATTTAGTATATATAGTTTTCCAAATAAAGCCAGGCAGAAAAATTGTAAAGACGATCTTAGAAATATTAGAACAGCCTCTTTTGTTATAGTATCTGGCGAATTTCTCAAGATAGTAGAACAAAGAGCCCCGCTTTGTTATAGTATCTGGAACATAGTAGAACAAAAACCCTCTCTTTGTTATAGTATATGGCGAATTTCTCAAGATAGTAGAACAAAGAGCCCCGCTTTGTTATAGTATCTGGAACATAGTAGAACAAAACCCCTCTCTTTGTTATAGTATCTGGCGAATTTCTTAAGATAGTAGAACAAAGAGCCCCGTTTTGTTATAGTATCTAAAACATAGTAGAACAAAACCCCTCTCTTTGTTATAGTATCTGGCGAATTTCTTAAGATAGTAGAACAAAGAGCCCCGCTTTGTTATAGTATCTGGAACATAGTAGAACAAAACCCCTCTCTTTGTTATAGTATCTGGAACATAGTAGAACAAAACCCCTCTCTTTGTTATAGTATCTGGAACATAGTAGAACAAATCCGCCGCTTTTGTTATAGCATCTGAAACATAGTAGAACAAACCCGCCTCTTTTGGTACAGATCTGAAACTTAATTGGCTAAACCCACCACCCTCACCTAACAAACAAAGGGAGGTCCCCGCCGAGCAGGCAGGTGGCCTCCCTTTGATGCTTGTATTACAAATACGGTTGAAAAAGCTCTATAATTCAGTTTTTGCGGCCAATAAAACAAGTTTAGTCATTCGTAATAATAGTTCCTTTTGTGTCCTTTTGGCTGATAATGCTCTCGGAGCGCTTTCCTGATGGTGTGCTTGTTACGGACGATTTTGCACCATTCTTGGACTGCAGCAGTTGTGATTTTTTTGTGTGGATATAGCAGTTGAAGTTCCTTTGTTGTCCTGATGATGGCGGATGATGTTTCTTCTTTGGTGCCGCACTGGGGGCAGCAGATGCCTTTCTTAGGGGAATTTTCTACAAAGGATAAGCAGGCAGCAACATTTGATTCCTTTTTTTAAAGATGTGTACTCGCAGGCAGGCAGGTTTGTAAAAGGAGAGGTTGTTAAGGCTTCTTCCTTCAATTTGTTTGCTTTTACAGTTAGTCCTGGATAAATTTTAGATGGTCTGGCATTGATCCTACGCAGCAGCTGTGGAATGTGGGGATAGAAAATGATCGATTGGTGTATTGGTGAGTGATATAAGTGAAAAAGCGGGTTAACAAAGATAAGGTATGATTCAATTTCCTGACTGAAACCCAAATTTTGCAGTATCCGCTTTAAGAGCAGTTCTGTTCTTTTCAGCTGATTAAGCGGATTTGGGATTTCTACCTTTGAGCTGGTGTACCATCTATCATTTTCAAAGATGAAATTTCCTTCAAAGTTTTTAATTTCAAACAGGTAAATGGTCCGTTCTGTGATGGGCAGGGAGTCTGCTTGCAGGAATGTAGAATGTACTTTTAGCAGAAGGTCCAACAGATGGATATGCCCGATCTTGATACATTTCATGTGTTGATTCCAGTCCTGTTCTCCTTTGTATCCTTTTTCCAGGCTTTCAAAGTGTTTATCTTCTAGGGAGTCGAATTGAATTCTTCCACTCAAGGCTCTCAGTATTTCCAGCTTCAACGGTTCCTTTTGTGCATTCATTTTTTTCACCTCCTGCCCGGAGTATAGCATCCTTTTACAGCAAGGGCTAAAGTAAAAATCCATTTTCTGCATTCACAGTTTCTTCAAAATTGCCACCTAGATAGCAGTTTGGTTAAAAGGGAGAAGGGAATGGAAAAATAGGCAAGACATTTATTTTATTATCTGGAGGGATTGGATGGCTGAAAAACGTGCGATACCAGTTGAAGAGGGTCTTGATCACAGCATAAAGCTGCTGGGGGAGGGCTATCAGTTTATTTTGAATCGAAGAAAGTCGTTTGAGTCGAATATTTTCGAGACAAGACTGCTTGCCCAGAAGGCCATTTGTTTAACGGGAAAGGAAGGCGCACAGCTGTTTTATGATAATGACAAATTTAAGCGCGAGGGTGCTGCGCCGGGACGTGTTCAGAAAACATTATTTGGTGTAGGCGGCGTTCAGGGACTGGATGGAGAAGCCCATCATCATCGAAAAGGCATGTTTATGTCAATTATGTCAAAGGAAGCACGAGCGGAGGTTTCCAAGCTTACATATCAATATTGGGACAGAGCTGCAGCTGAGTGGGAGCAAAAAGATTCAGTCATTTTATATGAAGAAGCGAAGAAGATTCTGACTCAGGTTGCCTGCGATTGGGTTGGCGTTCCTCTAAAAGAGGATGAGGTGGAAGAGAGAGCGGAACAGCTTGGCGACATGTTCGAATCTGCAGCAGCCGTTGGACCGAAGCATTGGAAAGGAAGAAGATCACGAACCAATGCCGAGGAATGGATGGAGGAGCTTGTAGAAATGGTGCGCCGCGAGGATGTCAAAGTGTCGAAGGAAAAGGCGCTTTACACGTTTTCCATGCACCGGGATTTAAAGGGCAATCTGCTGGAAGCTGATGTAGTGGCGGTGGAGCTGCTGAACCTTCTCAGGCCGACGGTGGCAATTTCTGTGTATATTGCTTTTACAGGGCTGGCTGTTCATCAGCATGCAGATAAGGCCGAAGCAGTGACTTCCGGGGATCCTGATAAATTAAGAAACTTCGTCCAGGAGGTGCGCCGTTTTTATCCATTTTTCCCGTTTACCGCTGCGCTGGTGAAAGAGGATTTTGAGTGGAATGGATACTTGTTTGAAAAAGATACATTAACACTGCTTGATTTGTACGGCACGTGCCATCACCCAGAGGAGTGGGAAAATCCAGATTTATTTCAGCCGGAGCGCTTTGAAACCTGGGATGGCAGTCCGTTTGACTTTATTCCGCAGGGCGGAGGAGAGTTTGATATAGGGCACCGTTGTGCAGGGGAATGGATTACGGTTGATATTATGCAGGCAAGCTTAGATTATCTTGTTAATAAAATGATGTATGATCTGCCGGAGCAGGATTTAACATTCAGCTTTACACAAATTCCGAGCCTGCCCGAAAGCAAAATTGTGATGTCAGATGTGAAAAGAGTATAACCAGAAAAGGCCGGGGGCGAACGCAGCTTTCGGTCTTTTTGTGCTGAGAAACTGTCAAAAAATCAACATTGTATCCCTTTTACGTCAAATTAGTGCACTCTCAATTTCTTCATCAGCACTTATAATAAAAGAAAGCGGTTACACAAAAAGAAGGCGGTGAAACTCGATGGAATCAGCAGTTCAGCAGGAAGAGTTAAAGCCTAAGCTGGAATCTGGAAAAGAAACAAAAATGAAAAAAGTAAAGTTCAAGAAATTGCTTACCTATCTGGCTTTTGTAGGCCCGGCACTTATATTTTTCTTCGTGATTCAAATCATTCCGTTTTTTATGGGAATTTATTATTCGTTTACCTCCTGGAATGGGGTCAGTTCAGCTGTTGAGTGGGTAGGGTTTGACAACTATCTGCGCATCCTCCGGGATGATCCCAAGTTTTTTCAGTCATTTGGATTTACCACCAAGTTTATGCTGGCGGCAGTGGTAATCAGCAATGTGATTGGATTATCTCTTGCTCTGCTGCTGAATGCAGCACTGAAAACCAGGAATATTCTTCGGACGGTTTTCTTCATTCCGAACGTAATTGGAGGCCTGCTGCTGGGGTTCATTTGGCAGTTCATTTTTGTAAAAGGCTTTGCTGCGGTCGGCAACCTAACCGGCATTCCGTTTTTCAAGATGGCCTGGCTTGGTGATGCGAACACGGCATTCTGGGGCATTGTCATCGTATTTGCCTGGCAGATCAGCGGATACATGATGGTTATCTACATTGCAGCACTTCAAGGGGTAGACACGAATTTGCTGGAGGCAGCAAAAATTGATGGCGCATCCAGCTGGGTTCTACTAACAAAAATCATTATCCCGCTGATTTTGCCGGCATTTACAATTTGTTTTTTCCTGACAATCTCAATGGCATTCAAAATTTTTGACCTGAATTTATCATTGACTGGCGGCGGTCCATTTAATTCAACTCAGTCCGTAGCCATCAATATTTATCAAGAGGCATTCCAAAATAACAGATACGGACTTGGCACTGCAAAATCGATTCTCTTCTTCGTAGTTGTTGCCATCTTTACAACCATTCAGGTGATGATCACAAAACGGAAGGAGGTCGAGGCATAATGGATTCAAAATACACTTCAAAAACCTTTGTGCTTGAAATCATCGGCATTATTGTCGGCTTAATTTTCCTCGTCCCTTTCTACTTTGTTTTTGTAAACTCAGTAAAGGGCTTTGCCGAAATCCTGATAGATGCGGCTGCCTTGCCGAAGGAAATTCTTTTCACCAATTACCAAAAGGTATGGAATGTCATTAATTTTCCGCGTGCATTTTGGAACTCATTCACCATCACATTGTTCAGCAACATCGGCCTGGTCATCATTAGTTCAATGGCTGCCTGGAAAATGGTGCGCACACCAGGGAAATTAAGTAAAATTCTATTCATATGCTTTGTGGCCGCGATGGTTATTCCGTTTCAGACGGTAATGATTCCCTTAATGAAGCTTGGCGGAATGCTTGGCATGATGAACAGCATCCCTGGCATTGTCATGATGTATTTCGGCTTTGGAGTTCCACTGTCACTGTTCCTATATCACGGCTTTGTAAAAACAATACCGGTGGAAATTGAAGAATCAGCGAGAATTGACGGCTGCAGCCAGTTCGGAGTGTTCTGGAGAATTGTCTTTCCGCTCCTGAAGCCGATTACCGTAACAGTTGTGATCCTAAACACACTATGGATTTGGAACGATTTCCTTTTGCCGCTGCTTGTTCTGCAGGACGCAGAACTAAGGACGATTCCTCTTGCTACGAGCTCTTTCTTTGCACAGTATACAAAGCAGTGGGATATGGGGCTTGCGGCACTCGTCATGGGGATCACGCCGGTCATTATTTTCTTCCTGTTCCTGCAAAAACACATTATTAAAGGAATTGCCGCAGGTTCAATTAAGTAATACACATTTGGTAGTAATTTCTGAGAGCCGCAGGCTTTTGGAATTCTATAATCAGTTTAAATTTTACAAGGGGGTAAAATGAAATGAAACGCATTATTCTTAGTCTTATGGCAGTCCTCTTTACTTTTGGTATAGTAGCAGGCTGTTCATCTTCTGGATCATCAGGTGAAGAGAAACCCAAGAGTGGCAGCGGTGACGTTGTTACATTAAACTTCTTTCAGTTTAAAGTGGAGATCGCTGATCAGCTTCAAAAGCTGATTGATGAATTTGAAGCTGAGCATCCGAATATCAAGATCAAGCTTGAAACGGTCGGGGGCGGAGCAGATTACGGCGGAGCATTAAAAGCTAAGTTTGCTTCCGGAGAAAAGCCTGATATTTTCAACAACGGAGGCTTTAAAGAACTCGAGCTTTGGAAAGAGCATTTAGCAGATCTTTCAGAGGAGCCATGGGCTGAACACGTTCTTCCTATCGGGAAGGTTCCAATGACGGATGAAGAAGGAAAACTTTATGGTATGCCTGTAAACCTTGAAGGTTACGGATTCATTTACAATAAAGATCTATTTAAAGAAGCAGGCGTAACAGAGCCGCCGACAAATATCACTGAATTGAAAGCAGCTGCAGAAAAGCTTGAGGCAAAAGGAATTAACGCATTCTCCGCAGGCTATGGCGAGTGGTGGGTAATCGGGCAGCATTTATTAAACATTCCTTTCGCACAACAGGAAGATCCGGAAGCGTTCATCGCCGGTTTATATGATGGCAGCGAAAAGATTCCTGGGAATGAGCAATTCAAAAACTTTAAGAGCGTACTTGATGCAGAGCTGAAGTTCAGCAACGACAATCCGCTGACGACTGACTATAATACTCAGGTAACGCTGTTTGCTTCAGGCGAAACAGCTATGCTGCAGCAGGGGAACTGGACAGAAAACATGATTTATGAAATCAATCCTGACATGAACATGGGCTTCCTGCCAATCTCCATGACAGATGACGAAAATGCAGACCGCCTTCCGGTCGGCGTGCCTAACAACTGGGTTATCAACAAAAACTCTGAGCACCTTGAAGAAGCAAAGCAGTTCTTAAACTGGATGGTGTCTTCTGAAACGGGCAAGCGCTATATCACTGAAGAATTCGCCTTTATCCCGGCTTTCGATAACATCGAGCCTGAAGGACTGGGCGACCTGGGCCAATCCATCCTTGAATACTCGAAAGAAGAAAAAACGATTCCTTGGACGTGGTTCAGATGGCCGGATGGAGCAAACAAAGAATTTGCTGCAAGCATCCAAGAATATGCCGCAGGAAAAATTGATTACGACACACTGCTTGAGCGTTTTCAATCAACATGGGATAACCTGAAGTAAGAGTCATAGCTGAAAAGAGAGAAGCATGTCTAAACAGATATGCTTTTCTTTTCAGTCGTGTGGGGAGAGCGGCTTGGTGGTTGCTGTGATTGTGGAGTGCGGCGGGGGGGTTGTGGTTAATATAGGGCGGAGTTTTGTTCTACTATTTCGGTAAAAGCACGAGATACTATAACAAAGCGGGCGTTTTTGTTCTACTAAGTTCCAGATACTATAACAAAGCGGGCGTTTTTGTTCTACTAAGTTTCAGATACTATAACAAAGCGGGCAGTTTTGTTCTACTAAGTTTCAGATACTATAACAAAGTGAGTGGTTTTGTTCTACTAAGTTTCAGATACTATAACAAAGTGAGTGGTTTTGTTCTACTATTTCGGTAAAAGCACGAAATAGTATAACAAAGCGGGCGTTTTTGTTCTACTAAGTTCCAGATACTATAACAAAGCACCCAATTTCAGTTTTACTATTTTCAAAATACTATAACAAAGCATCCAATTTTGTCCTATTATTTAGTTATATGCCCAAAACCCATAGAGCCATCATTTACTTCCTATTAATATATAAAAATTTTAACTATTTTATTCAAATAGCATGCTTTCTATTTTATACTGTAATCAAGGGAAGGCATGGGGGAATGACACATGTTGAAGACCAGTATCAGAAATAAACTGATTGTGCTCCTGCTGTTGATTACCATTATTCCTTTTGGAAGCTCCATTGTCATCACGTATTTTTACACGAAGGATTCTCTTCAGGAGCAGGTTGTTCAGGAGAATGTAAATTTGCTGTATCAGGGCAAGGTGAATTTGCGGGGTTATATGGATGAGTTGAATGGTCTTTCTTTATCTTTGTATAATAATCCGCAGTTTTTAAATTTGCTGATTTCGTCTGACAGGAGCGATCCTTATATGACCATTGGCGCTGTCAAAAATGTTCTTCATACGATTCTGTACACTGAGGAAAATTTGACAAGGGTGAATTTGACGATGGTGAAGGATCAGAAGGTGATTTCAGTTTCCAAGCGTTCTGCTATTGTGTATGCTGCTGACAGCAACCTGATGAATGAAGCGGCGTTTCAAAAGGCGATGAACAGTCCTGAGAATTTGTTTATTGAGCCAATGGAGGGTGAAAATACCATTGCGCTGCACAGGGCTATTTTAAAGGTTCCGTCTTCTGAGGTTCTTGGTTTTGTGACGCTGGAGTTTCGTGAGGACCGGATCAATCAGCTGGGTGAAAATCTTTATAGTAATCAAAATGAAGAGTTTTTTATTTTGTCTCCGGAGGGCCGTACCATTTACAGTTCTACCGGTGAGGAAACTGAAGGCAGAGAATGGGCCAAGGGAGTTCTGGAGAGCAGCGGCAGCCAGGGGACACTTGAATGGAATGACGGGGACTTTCAGGGGTTGATGATATTTGACCGGCTTCCTGATGTATCCGGCGGCTGGACCATGGTGAAAAGGATTCCATACTCTGTACTTTATGAAAGTGCCTTTCAAGTGGCTAAAATTAATATCTTTTTTGGATTGATTGGATTGCTGCTCGTTGTGCTGTCTACTTTGTTTGTTTCATTCAAAATCACCTCGCCGATTTCTGTTTTGCTGAAAAACATTGAAGAAGTTGAAAAGGGAAATATGAATGTAAAGCTCGGCAACCTCGGTAATGATGAGATTGGCATTTTGGGCAGACGGTTTGAGGAGATGATGATGAAGATTAATCATCACATCGACCGTGAATACAAGCTGGAAATTGAAAATAAGACGAATCAGCTGAAAGCGCTTCAGTCTCAGTTGAATCCTCATTTTTTATATAATGCTCTGCAATCAATCGGGACGATCGCCTTGAAAAATAAAGTTCCGCAGATTTACAGCTTGATTACCCATCTGTCGAGCATTATGAGATACAGTATGAATGTGGAAGAGGATATGGTCCCTCTCCGTAAGGAAATCAGCTACATTCAGGCATTTTTGCTATTGCAGAAGGAGCGGTTTGGAGACAAACTGCAATATGATATTTCAGCAGATCAGGAGACGATGGCATTATTGGTGCCAAAGATGCTGCTGCAGCCTATTGTTGAAAATTATTTCAAGCATGGCTTTGACAGCGGCAGTGAAACAGGCAAGCTTATTCTGACTTGCAAAATTGAAGGCGCTTACCTTGTGATGAAGGTCCAGGATAATGGAACAGGCATTGAGGAACAGCGGATGGCTGACATTTATGATTCCTGGATTGAGCAAAAACGGTCTTCTGAAGGGAGTGCCCATATCGGGCTAAAAAATATTTCTTCGCGGCTCCAACTTTATTATGGCAAAAAAGCATCTCTGGAGCTTGAGAATGCTGCCGGGGGCGGGCTGCTGGTTACGCTGAAGATACCTGCTGATATGGGAGGTGTGGAAAGTGAAAGCAATGATAGTGGACGATGAAAAGCATGTGCGTGAGGGAGTTCTCCTTCTTGCAGACTGGGGAAAGCATGGCATTACAGAAACGTATGAGGCCAGGGACGGCGAGGAAGCTGTTCAGCTGATTCTTCAGCATAAGCCCCAGATTATCTTTACAGATATGAGGATGCCGAAAAAGAACGGCATAGAACTTCTTAAGTGGCTGACATCAATGAGTTTCAACAGCAAAACAATCGTGATCAGCGGCTATGAGGACTTTGATTTTATGAGAAGTGCCATTTTGTACAAAAGCTTTGATTATCTTTTAAAGCCGATTGATCCTTTTGCGTTGAATTCTGCCATTGAACGTGCAGTTGCCGAGTGGAAAGAAGAAGAGCAAAAGAGGAAGCTCAGCCTGGAAAGCAGCAGGGCTGTGAAGGAGGCCAAGCCGCTTTACTGGGATCATATTCTTTCTGAATGGATTGTCAAAAATATATATACTGCTGATATACCGGTCAAGATGAAAAGGGAGTTCGGCATTAACCCCGCTGGTGAAAAGTGCAGCGTGTGCCTGATATACATTAAGCCTGTTGCGATGAAAATGTTTGGCGGCGACAGGGATAAAGCTTTTTTTACCCTGCTCAATATCTGCAATGAGGCACTTGAAGATGCTCAGGCTGGGGTGGCTTTCCGAAATACGAAAAGCGAAAACGAACTTGTGCTGCTGATTTCAGAGCGGGAAAGTACGGCGGAGATTCTCAAGCATTTGTATTCTTCCATTTTCAAGGCTGTGAAAATGCATGTCACCATTGCTGCAGGAACGAATACAGATTGCATCGCATCAGGGTACCGCCACTCTTCTGCTATTTTAAAAAAACATCTTTTAACACATGTAGTAAAATCACGCAGCTTCCTGACAACCAAAGATATATCAAACAAGCCGCTCGCACGGCTTCTTGATTATCGGGAGGATATCAAATGGGCCATCAAAAGCGGAAGCATTCAAAGTCTGAATGAGGTGCTGCAAAAAATTCTGGATAAAGCCCAAGCCTCGCTTTCTCTGGAGCAGATTAAAGCTTGGGATAATGAGCTCAAACTGTTATGGGAGCACTGGCTGCAGGAGTATGAGGTAGCTTCAGATCCGCCTGCCGGTGAAGACATTGACTATTGGCTTGAGGACGGCACCTTTTCTGCTGAGATTTTCAAGGAAGTGAAAAGAGAACAGTTTCACCAGCTGATACAGCTGCTGCTTCAAAATAGATATCAAAAAGAAAAAAATAGTATTCAGCAGATAAAGGAATATGTTAAAGGTAATTACAAAGAGGATATTACACTGCAGGATATAGCGGAAAAGTTTTATTTGAGCAGAGAGTATATTTCCAGAAGGTTTAAACAGGAGTTCGGCGAAACCATTACCGACTGCCTGTTGAATATCCGGATTGAGAAAGCAAAAGAGCTCCTGAAAAATCCTCATTTAAAGGTGTATGAAGTTGCATTTGAGGTGGGCTATCAAAATGAAAAGTATTTCAGCAAAGTATTTAAAAAGCAAGTCGGCCTTACTCCCAATGAGTACAGAAGCCGCCTGCCAATATAAAAAGGAGGAATGAACATGTTGCGTGTGACAGTATGGAATGAAAATCGGCATGAACAAAGTAACCCAAAAGTAAGCGAGGTATACCCAAAAGGAATTCATGGTGCGATTGCGGAGTTTCTTCAATCAGAGAATACGGAAGTAAGCACGGCTACATTGGATGATGCAGAGCACGGCCTGACAGAGGAAGTATTGCAAAGTACTGATGTTCTGCTTTGGTGGGGGCACATTGCACATGATGAGGTAGAGGACGAGATTGTCGAGAAGGTGAGGCAGCGGGTGCTTGACGGAATGGGGCTGATTGTTCTTCACTCAGGCCATTTTTCGAAAATTTTTAAAGTGCTGATGGGAACTTCCTGTGATTTGAAGTGGCGCGAGGCTGATGAAAAAGAACGCATCTGGATTGTTGATCCGAGCCATCCGATTACAGAGGGGCTTGGAGAGTATATTGAGCTTGAGGCCGAAGAAATGTACGGTGAGCATTTTGATATACCGGCGCCGGATGAGCTGGTGATGGTCAGCTGGTTTGAAGGCGGAGAAGTGTTTAGGAGCGGATGTACGTACCGCAGGGGTCAGGGAAAGATTTTTTACTTCCGTCCCGGCCATGAAACGTACCCAACCTATTACAATACAGACATTCAAAGAGTCATACAAAACGCGGTGCAGTGGGCAAAACCTGTGAATCTGCCAAAACCGGTTTATGGGAATGCGAAAGCGCTGGAAGAAATAAAATCTAAATAAACAAAGAAAGAGGGATAAAATATGGGGAAAATCAGAATAGGAGTCATCGGTTGCGGAAGCATTGCAAAACACCGCCATCTTCCTGAGTATGCAGCAAACAATGAGGTTGAAATTGTTGCGCTGTGCGACAAGGTGGAGGAACGGGCTGCAGAACTTGCAAAAGAATACGGAGCAAGAAGCTATAAGGATTATGAAGAGCTTTTGAAAAGTGATGATATAGATGCAGTGAGTGTGTGTACGCCAAATTATCTACATGCGCCTATCTCCATTGCAGCTCTTGCCGCTGGCAAGCACGTTCTTTGCGAAAAGCCTATGGCGATTTCAGAAGAGGAAGCACAGCAAATGATTACTGCTGCCGAAAACAACAACCGAAAATTGATGATTGCCCATAATCAGCGGTTCGTACCGTCTCATGTAAGGGCGAGAGAAATTATTGAGAGCGGAGAAGCGGGGAAAATTTACAGCTTCAGAACTTCTTTTGGACACGGTGGACCTGAGGGCTGGAGTGCAGATGGCAAAGACAGCTGGTTTTTTAAAAAAGAGCAGGCCTTTATCGGCGCAATGGGTGATTTGGGTGTTCATAAAACAGATCTTCTCCGCTATTTGCTGGGAGAGGAATTCACCGAGGTTGCTGCGTTAGTTGAAACAAGCGCTAAGAAAGGAAGCACGGTCGATGATTCAGCAGTATGCGTGCTGAAAACAGAAAGCGGCATTATCGGGACACTTGCTGCAAGCTGGTCTTATGTAGCAAAAGAAGATAACTCTACAATTATCTATGGTGAAAAAGCAATTCTTCGTTTGGAAGAAGATCCTGCCTATTCTCTTATCGTTCAATATCAAACTGGTGAAACAGTAAAATATGAACTGGGCGGAATTCAAACGAATGAAAGCGGAGGGCAATCAAACTCCCTTGTTGTTGATCATTTTATTGATTCTATTCGTCAAGATACAGAGCCGGCTATTAGTGGAGCAGAAGGCTTGAAGTCGCTTAGGGTTGTACTTGCTGCCCTGAAGTCGAATGAAACGAAGAAGTTTGCAGAAATCTGATCTACTTTGGGGTGTCAAAAATGGAAAAATTGAAAATAGGCTTGATCGGAGCGGGAGGCATAGCACAGAGCAGGCATATACCTGCCCTTCTCGCGCTGTCTGATCAAGTTTCTATAGCTGCAGTCAGCGATATTAATGAAGAAACAGCCAGAACGGTTGCAGATAGATTCTCCATACCGGGCATCTATGCGGATTACAGGGATATGCTTTTGGTAGTCGATGCTGTTGTGGTATGTACGCCCAACAAATTTCATTCGGAAATTGCCATTGCTGCACTTTCTGAGGGTAAACATGTTTTTTGCGAAAAGCCGATGGCTCTTAGTACAGATGAAGCACAATTGATGCTGGAAGCTGCGAAAAAGGCGGAGAAAATTCTTGCAATCGGCTATCATTACCGTTTTACAAAAGAAGCTCAGGCAGCTAAAACACTGATTGAAGCGGGTGAAATCGGCAGTCCGCTAGTTGCCAGAGTGAGTGCCTTGCGCAGAAGAAAAGTGCCGGGCTGGGGTGTGTTTACGAACAAGGAGCTGCAGGGAGGCGGAAGCCTGATTGACTGGGGCTGCCATTTTCTCGATCTGTCTCTGTGGCTGCTTGGAAATCCCCAACCTGCCGAGGTATCAGGAAAAGCTTACAATAGCCTGAGCAAAATGCCGGGTCAGGTAAATCTGTGGGGCGGCTTTGATCATGAAAACTTTGAAGTGGATGACCACGTCACAGCTTATATTAAATTTAAAAACGGTGCCACGATGCTGTTTGAAACGTCCTGGGCTGCCAATATTCAAGAAGACATTACAACGGTCAGTATTTCAGGCGAAACAGGGGGAATCGATCTGTTTCCATTCGTTCTGAATCAGGCAAAATACGGCATGCTCCTCAATACATCGCCAGAGTGGCTGCCGGGAGAAGACGACCCGGGCATTCCGCAAATGAAAAATTTTATCTACAGCTGCCTTGGCCTTCAAGAGCCCGTTGTGAAGCCGGAGCAGGCACTTCAGGTTTCAGGTATCATTGATGCTGTCTATGCCAGCGATTTGTCCAGGGAAAGCATTACATTGGCCAAAAAGGAGGATATATAATTATGAAGCTCGGTGTGTTTACTGTTTTGTTTGCAAATAAAAATTTTGAAGAAATGCTGGATTATGTCAAGAATGCAGGTCTCACAATGGTCGAGATTGGAACCGGCGGCTACCCGGGCAGCAACCACTGCCCAATTGACGAACTCCTTGAAAGCGAGGAGCTGAGAAATCAATACCTTCAAAAGGTAACGGAAAGAGGCCTGGAAATCAGTGCGTTCAGCTGCCATGGAAATCCTCTTTCTCCTGATAAAAAGTTTGCTGAAGAATCTCACCAGGCTTTTGTAAAATCTGTGAAGCTGGCGAGTCTGATGGGGGTGCCGGTGGTAAACTGTTTTTCAGGAGTTGCCGGCGACCATGAAGAAGCGAAATATCCAAACTGGCCTGTTGCCCCTTGGCCTAATGAGTTTGGCGATGTTTTAAAGTGGCAGTGGGAAGAAAAACTGATACCGTATTGGAAGGAATGGGGCAGGTTTGCTCAAGATCATCAGGTGAAAATTGGTCTGGAACTGCATGGCGGCTTCCTGGTGCACACACCATACACCCTGCTGAAGCTGAGGGAAGAAACCTGTGAAGCAATCGGTGCAAATCTTGATCCAAGCCATCTTTGGTGGCAGGGAATCGATCCTGTTGCAGCCATTAAGATACTAGGAAAAGCAGGCGCCATTCATCACTTTCATGCAAAGGATACTTACATTGATCAGGATAACGTAAACATGTACGGATTAACCGACATGCAGCCATACGGCGAAGTCCAAACAAGAGCATGGACATTCCGTTCTGTAGGCTGCGGACACAGCCTTCAAGAATGGTCGGATATGATCAGTGCGCTCAGAACATACGGATATGATTATGTTGTCAGCATTGAACACGAAGACCCGCTTATGTCAATAGAAGAGGGCTTTGCAAGAGCAGTCAAAAATCTATCTGACATCAATATCAAGGAAAAGCCCTCTGTTATGTGGTGGGTGTAATTTATATGTTTGTAGGGAGGCCGGATAGCGGGGCCTCTTTTTTTTGCGTTTCTTGGGGAAGGGAGGGGACTATTTTGACTATGGAAGAGAGAAAGGATGGTGGTTGAGAATAGTCTTGTTTGTTATATTTTTTTGGAGATGAGATGCCGAGGCGTCAGGGGTGTTAGAGTATTTTGGAGATCGTATAACAAAGTGGGTGGGTTTTGTTCTAGTATCTTGGGAAAAAGTCGGAGATCGTATAACAAAGAGAGCTGTTTTGTTCTAGTATTTCGGAGATCGTATAACAAAGTGAGGGGTTTTGTTCTAGTATCTTGGAAAAAGTCGAAGATCGTATAACAAAGAGGGCTGTTTTGTGAAAAAGTCGAAGATAGTATAACAAAGAGTGCTGTTTTGTTCTAGTATTTTGGAGATAGTATAACAAAGTGAGGGGTTATGTTATAGTATCTTGGAAAAAGTCGAAGATAGTATAACAAAGAGGGCTGTTTTGTTCTAGTATTTTGGAGATCGTATAACAAAGTGAGGGGTTTTGTTATAGTATCTTGGAAAAAGTCGGAGATAGTATAACAAAGAGTGCTGTTTTGTTCTAGTATTTTGGAGATCGTATAACAAAGTGAGGGGTTTTGTTATAGTATCTTGGAAAAAGTCGGAGATAGTATAACAAAGAGGGCTGTTTTGTTCTAGTATTTTGGAGATAGTATAACAAAGTGAGGGGTTTTGTTATAGTATCTTGGAAAAAGTCGAAGATAGTATAACAAAGAGAGCTGTTTTGTTCTAGTATTTTGGAGATAGTATAACAAAGTGAGGGGTTTTGTTATAGTATCTTGGAGAAAGTCGGAGATAGTATAACAAAGCGGAAAGTTTTGTTATAGCTCGGCTCGTCTTATGCTTGTCGCAGCCCGACACGACGTCGGACAGTCATGCGTTGCCACAGGACGTGGCGCTCTTAGCATGACTT
>NZ_WKKI01000050.1 GCF_009674805.1 Metabacillus lacus
CAAATATAATTCTTTTGTGGCACAAGAATCAAACCAATTTTCATTCCTGGCGGTGACCAGTAGGTCATGTTTGATTCCTCCGTCTATTGCCGGCCCGCTGTTTAGGGTGTAACCGGTATCCGGGATGTAATGAATGCGACAACAGGCTAAATAAGCGGAAGATTTCCGCTTAACTAGCATTTTGACCTTTTTTTGGGCGATTTAAGGGTAGGATTTCCGGTTATTGTCTTAAAAGTCATTAGAATCAAGCTCTTTATAGCCCATAGACGTAATTCCTCCTTTTATTTCAAGCTTTTTTAGATGGATTTTTCACATAAGCGGAATTCCTACGTCTATTGCCGGCCCGCTGTTTGCTTGTCAAAGGTTTCCAAGGTTTGAACTGATTACTGGCCGCTAGTTAAGCGGAAGATTTCCGCTTAGTAATCATTTTGCGAAAAAAACACCCTCTGTTTCCACCCGGCTGCGGCTGAACATCTTTTCGACACGAAATCCATCATTAACTGGTATTCAACAGGTGTTTTTTTTTGCTAAAACATGCTGTATACAGTAAGCTAGAATCATATTTTCCTATATTTGTAGAATTTTACCACAAATAGTAAAGGAGTAAGAAATATGACAACAATCGGCATAGATCTTGGAACTTCTAACAGCCTGGCTGCTTATTGGACAGAAGATGGCCCGAGGATAATTCCCAATGTACTTGGCAGCCATTTGACACCGTCCATTGTCAGCGTGGATGACAACGGTGAAATTTTGATAGGCGAGGTGGCTAAAGAACGGCTCATTACCCACCCGCACCACACTGCTTCGACATTCAAGCGCCACATGGGAACGAATAAAGTCTACAAGCTTGGTTCTTACAATTTAACACCTGAAGAACTTTCATCCTTCGTCTTGCAATCTTTGAAAATTGATGCGGAATCTTTTCTGGGTGAAACAATCACTGATGCTGTTATCAGCGTTCCCGCTTATTTTAACGATCAGCAGAGGAAAGCGACCAAACGGGCAGCGGAACTTGCCGGCCTAACCGTCACCCGCCTCATCAGCGAGCCGACCGCTGCAGCCATTGCCTATGGTTTTCATCAAAAAGGCAGTGATACAAAATTCCTCGTCTTTGACCTTGGCGGAGGTACGTTCGATGTCTCAATTCTCGAGCTTTTTGAAGAGGTTATGGAGGTAAAGTCGATCACAGGTGACAACTTCCTTGGTGGAGAAGACTTTACGGAACTTTTAATGAACCATTTTATCCATACTGTAAAAATTGATCCTGCAGAACTCGACGCCCATGCTCTATCGATGCTTTTCAAGCAGGCGGAAAAATGTAAGAGACACCTTGCCGAAAATCATCAGAACTACAGGATGGTGCTGCAGGTACAAGGCTTTACTCATAAAATGGAAGTCAATCGCAGCCTTTTTGACAAACTTGCACAGCCGCTTATGCTTCGGATTCGCAACCCGATTCAGCGTGCGCTTCGAGATGCCGAACTTCGGACGGACGATATCGACGCCATCATCTTGATTGGCGGAGCAACAAGGATGCCAATTATTAAAACAGCAGTTACCAAAATGTTCGGCCGCCTTCCGTTTCTATCCATCCACCCTGATGAGGCGGTCGCTCTTGGTACCGCTGTACAAGTGGCGCTGAAGGAGCGCAACGAGGCTGTCCAAGAGCTGATTTTGACAGATGTCTGCCCATACACATTGGGCACGGATGTTGCCATTAAGATCGATCATGACCATTACACCGGTGGATACTTTATGCCGATTATCGAGCGGAACACCCCCATCCCGGTAAGCCGTGTCGAGCGCTTGTACACTCTTCATGATCAGCAGAAACTGCTCAGTATCGGCATTTACCAGGGAGAAAGCAGGCATGTTGACAACAATTTGAAACTTGGTGAAATGGAATTGCACATACCTCCTGCTCCAGCTGGTGAGATATGCGTGGATGTTCGCTATACATATGATGTCAACGGCCTTCTTGAAGTGGAAACGACGGTGGTAAGCACTGGTGAAAAGAAACAAATGCTGATTGAGCAGAATGAGGGCAGCATGACCAAAGAGGAAATGGCAGAACGGATGAAACAGCTGAAGGGACTCAAAATACATCCGAGGGAGCGGACTGAAAACCGCCTGCTTCTGGCCCGTGGAGAGCGTCTATATGAAGAAGCGCTCGGTGAACTCCGCCAAATCATTGCCAGCACGATGGATAAGTTCGAACAGATCCTTTCCACTCAGGATGAGCAGAAAATAAAGAGTGCAGCTGTCTCTTTTAAAGAGGCGCTGGATCAATTCGAAGGGTGGATTGAATTGGAATGAATCATCATTGGAGGATATTAGGGATTGAGCCAACAGATGATCTTTCTGCCATCAAGAAAGCCTATTCGAAAAGATTGAAGCTTTACCATCCCGAGGATGACCCTGCAGGCTATCAACAGCTGCGGGAAGCCTACGACTTTTTGTCAAAAGAAACAAAAAGGAAGCAAAAGCAGCCTGTCTTAGCAGTGGCTGCGGAGGAAAATAACCTCTATGAAGCCCAGGAGGAAAGGGTTCTTGTTGCTCAGCCTGAAAGTGCAGAAGATGAAGGGTTTTCTATTGATACTGAGCTTGAAAGTGCTGAGGCTGAAAGTGCAGAAGATGAAAGGTTTTTTATTGATACTCGGCTTGAAAGTGCTGAGGCTGAAAGTGCAGAAGATGAAAGGTTTTTTATTGATACTGAGCTTGAAAGTGCTGAGGCTGAAAGTGCAGAAGATGAAAGGTTTTTTATTGATACTGAGCTTGAAAGTGCTGAGGCTGAAAGTGCTGTCATCGAAACTCAACCTAAAAGTGCCGAGTATGAAAGGATTGTTAACAATACTCAGCCTGAAAGTTCCGAGGCTGACCTCTATTTTGAAGAACACCTTGAGGACTTGGACAGTATGGACACCAGTATCTATACTCCTTCCTTGCTTAATCTGCATGACCATGCGGCACCTGAAGTCGATTCCTGGGTGGCAGTTGATAAACTTCTTCAACGAACTCAAACCCTTTACGATGATTTCCACGCCAGGATCAAGGAGGAAAGCTGGCTGGACTTGCTGAATGATGATGCCCTTTGGAACATGGATCTGAAGTCTGCCGCAAGCGAGGCCCTCTTCGACTTTATTGAAGAAAATCCTTTAGTTCCAAAACGTATTTTTCTCCTCTTGGAAGACCATTTTGGATGGGTAAATAATGACAAGCGCCACTATTCCTCCTCTGAGGAACTTCTACAATCTTTTGAAGGGAGACTCTTGCATTTTCCTGCCCTTTCCTTTGACTTTGTGGCGGGGGCACAAGGTATCGACAGGGACAGTTTCCTGTCTGCCAGGGAGGCTGCCGTCCGCGCCGTCATGCTGGATGATTGGGAAACTGCAGAAATAGAAGCATTCCGGGCTGCCGGTATTTTTTCAAAAGACCCAGACCTGCTCGTAGTCCAAGGAAGAATTTTTTCCCGAAACGGCCGTTTGAATGAAGGAATAACGGCTGTCAGGACGGCAGCCTTGTTACGTCCTGATGATATACAATCAAAAGTCCTCCTTGCCCGTTTCTTAGTTGAGGGAAAGAAATACGATGAAGCCTTAGCGCTATGTGGGGAAATTCTTGAGTTACAGCCGAAGCATCCGGATACGCTCAATTACTATGGAAAAGCACTTTATGGAAAGGGGCGGCTGCAAGACGCCCGGGTTCAATTTCAGAATCTCCAAGCCCTGGCGCCGCACGATGCTGAAGCTATTATCTTTCTGGCTAAAATCAATAAGCAGCTGCTCAAAGATTCTTCAGTATCGGGCAGAACAAGGAAGAAAATCAAGCAGGAGCTCGGCTATCATTCCGTTGCAATTATTATCAGTACTTTCCTCATAAACCAACTGCGAGTGTGGGTTTTCTTTTCTATCATCCTCCACAACCTGGGCTGGCAACTAATCAGGAACACTGCCGAGTCACAGAATATGGGAGTATTAGAACTGATTGGAAAGTCAATTTTGGGCCTTTTCTACAGAGGATTTTCCTTATCTTACTCAACGATTTTCAGTACCTTTGGCTATCTCGCTATGAGCCTTTTCTTTTTATTTTTAATTGTCAGGTACTGGTTCAGAATCCTGCGTCCATTCCGTTAAAAAAGGGGGAATTAATGTGTGGCAAAGCCGAGAACAAAAACAAGCCCGAAAATATATAAAAACATTGGAGTTTTTCACCCTGGTAATGCGAAATGACTACCATCAAGCTGTCAACCGCATAGATGTGAACCGGAATTATTCCAAGATGCTGCTGGCCAATTTTAATATAGTCGATAAAGCCACTGCAAAAGAAAGTATTGACTTGATGCTCCATACAGGCCTAAGAGCGGAATACAACCTATTTAGTAATATGTACGTCTTTATGTCAGAAGGAGAAAAAGACCAGTATACAGCTAATCACACAGATCCCCGGGTGATCTATAAGAACAGCATCGTACGCTATTATTTGAACAGGCTTCCTGCTGCAGGCATAGCCGCCTATGATTATTCCACCGTCATTCTGACGGCGCATGCAGCTTCTATCTTTAGATATATTTCAAGAAAAGAACGGATTGCATACGAACTTGCGGCTGCCAACCTTGCTCAGCAATCCTATTCGAGCTGGGAGGAGTACATCATTGCCCATACATCAGGCTTCCAATTCAGCTGTCCAGATGAGGAACATTTAAAAGCAACCATGCTGATGCATAAATTGAACCTTATTAAAATGATCGCTTACAGGGGCAGCCCGATCTCGAATCTGGATTGGCGGACGAAGCTTGATGTCGTGTGAAATCATCAAACCCTCTTTAAAAACATACACTTACTTTCTGACAATCAGAGCTTTGTTTACTCACCGTTGAGCATTCTGCCTGCCGAAGTCCTGCCTGTTCCGCAAAGACGGACGCCGGGTAATGGCTCACAATGAGAAAGGCGCCTTCCGTAAAGGAAAGCGCCTCGTGTTGGTGATACGTATTAAGAATTTTGTTGTTTGTTAGCTTCTGCTTGACGGTTAGCTTGTTTTACGTGCTGTACGTCAGTTTCGCTAGCGAATTCGCTTCCGAATTGACCTTGACCTTGAGCAGCTTGGCTGTTTTGTTGTCTTACTTCTTGTACGTTAGTACCAGTAGAAGTTTGTTGACCGAATTTGTTGTTTGCCATCGTTTATCACCTCCACGAAACTTATCTTTTCCTACAGGTTTTGAAACTATCCAGCTGTCCAAAAAAAATTTTTTATCCAATTTTTTGCAGATCTGAATAGTTCCTCGCTGCCCTTCAAACACTATCTGTAAAGACGTTAAGGAGGTATATCAATGTATGTAGGAAGAGATATGTCCGAGCTGGGCATGATGTCCAAGAAAGACTGGAAAAACAGTGAGCTTGCCCATTTTCATCATTCTTTTCAGCAAATTATGCCTTATCTGAATGTGGAAGGCCAGACCATTCATCGAGAAATTATTGAAGAAATTCAAACAAGAGGCGGACTTCATCGCAATGAAGCTGATTATACGCACGGTACGGAAGTTAGCTATGATTGATCTGCTAGCTTCTTTGTTCCCCATAAAGCTTTAAAATTTTCTGGTGGGAGACGGGAAATGCATATGCTTCAAGCTCTGCCGGAGAAACTCTCATGAGATCTGAATGAGCCATTTCCCTGCTGTCTGCTGATCCGGTGTAGACAGAAATGTTCCAAATTAAATGAGTAAATATATGCTGAATGGTGCCAGCCAAAGGTCCAATGGCCGCTTTAGCACCATGATTTTCTTCTAAATATGCAACAATCTGTTCTCTGTAGGTGGCCTCGTCCTCCCGGTTCAGCTCCACATTCGGAAACTCCCATAAATTCGCAAGCAAACCATTCTCACTTCTCTTGTTGATATAAAAATATCCCTGCTCATCTGTAAAAATGGCTGCACCCATTTCCACTGCCCTGGCTTTTTTCTTTTTGCTTTTCACAGGCAGTTCTTTTTGAAGGCCTTCTTCATAAGCAGTGCAATGTTCGTTTACAGGACAGATTAAGCAAGCAGGAGAAGTTGGGGTGCAAACGGTGGCCCCAAGTTCCATCAAACCCTGATTAAATTCTGAAGGCTTATCAGGGGAAATCAATTTATAAACAGCCTCTTCAAATATTTTTCTTGTGGAGGGCTTTGCGATATCATCATAAATTCCCAGTACACGGGACAGCACCCTCATGACGTTTCCATCAACAGCTGGCTCCGGAATGCCGTAGGCAATGCTGAGAATTGCTCCCTTTGTATAAGGGCCGACTCCCTTTAGCTTTCCGATTTCCTTTGGATCATTCGGTACGATTCCCTGATATTGTTCATGCACCTCTTTGACAGCCGACTGAAGATTTCTGACCCGGGAATAATACCCCAATCCTTCCCATGCTTTTAACACTTCTTCTTCGTCAGCCTCAGCAAGAGCTTGGATAGAGGGAAATTTTTCGATAAAATTTAAAAAGTAAGGAATGACTGTTTCAACCCTTGTTTGCTGAAGCATAATTTCAGATACCCAAATCTTGTATGGGTCCTGATCCTTTCTCCATGGCAAGTCTCTCTTTTGCAGCTCATACCATGTAATTAAGTCGGTTTGAAAGGCTTTTTCCTGAAAGCCATGTAGATATTGTTCTATTTGCGACACGTGACTGCTGCCTCCAATTCCAATGTTATGATTTTGTGAAAAAGGGGAAAACGAAAGATAAGCATAATGATTTACACCGTTGTAAGGAGGTTGAGTCATTGGATACTGGAACTCATCTGGTAATGGGAATTGCACTCGGCGGCCTTGCAACCCTTGATCCAGCTGTAGGGGTTGACTCTCCTACTGCCCAAGCCGTCATGATTGGTGCAATTATCGGGTCTCAAGCACCTGACATTGATACCGTTCTTAAGTTAAGAAATAATGCAAAGTATATAAGAAACCACCGCGGCATTACCCATTCAATTCCTGCAATCCTTTTGTGGACTGCTTTAATTACTGGAATGCTGACTATTTTCATTCCCGAAGCCAACCTGCTTCACTTGTCACTTTGGGTATTTGCAGCCGTTTTTCTGCATGTGTTTGTTGATATTTTCAACGCGTACGGTACTCAGGCGCTCAGGCCGTTCTCAAAGAAATGGGTCGCTCTCGGCGTGATTAATACCTTTGACCCTTTCATTTTTTTCATCCACATAGCTGGTATTATGGCATGGTACATGGGTGTTTCAGCAGGAATCTCATTTCTATCCGTCTATGTAATCCTGGTCGGATACTATCTGCTTAGATTTGCCATGAAACAAGCAATTTTCAAACATGTTCATGAAAAAATTCGGCATGTTGAAAAAATTATTATTTCACCATCTTATAGATTTCGCAGCTGGCACCTTGCCATCGTAGCAAGTGAATACTTCTATGTTGCCAAAATGATCAATGGCAAACTGCTGGTGCTGGATAAGTTCAAGCGAATAGAGCTGCCTGACAATTCAATCATGAATGCGGCAAAGCAGGATGAAAACATCTCTGCATTCCTATCATTTTCGCCTGTTTATAAATGGGAAGTGATTGAATACAACGATCACATTGAAGTTCGCTTTATTGACCTTCGCTATAGGAGCAAAGAATATTATCCCTTTGTCGCCATTGTTCAGCTAGACCTCAATTTTAACATAGTCAGTTCCTATACAGGATGGATTTTCAGCGAGGAAAAACTTAGAAGAAAACTCGAACTGCTGCCGGATCAAACATAAGAGAGTATATAGCTTTATATAGGATGGCAGTCCAGGCTTGGACTGCTATTGTTGATGGTCTGGTATTTGGAGATTTTGAATAGTTTGATACCGCCCAAAAGAAGGCGGGAATTACAGTTAAGCGGAAATCTTCCGCTTATTTAGCCCGTACCATTCATTTGACCTTCTGATTACCTTTGGCACCCAAGCAGCCGGCCAACCATAGCCGGAGCAATTCCGCTTATTTAAAAATTTCATTAAAAAAAGACGGTAATAAACGGAAGAATTCCGACTAAGAGGTTCAAAAAGCTTAAAAAAGAGCCTTTTTAAGACGATAATCGGAAATCCTACCCTTATATCGCCTAAAAAAAGGCGGGAATTACAGTTAAGCGGAAATCATCCGCTTATTTAGCCTGTACCATTCATTTAACCTTCTGACTACCTTTATCACCCAAGCAGCCGGCCAGCCGTAGCCGGAGGAATTCCGCTTATTTAAAAATTCCACTAATAAAAGCCGGGAATAAACGGAAGAATTCCGACTAAGAGGTTCAAAAAGCTTAAAAAAGAGGCTTTTTAAGACGATAACCGGAAATCCTACCCTAATATCTCCAAAAAAAAAAGGCGGAATTTACAGTTAAGCGGAAAACTTCCGCTTATATAACTTGTACCCAATGAATCAAGCCTCCATGCAGTACCTTTTAATGCTTGAGATAGTCATTTCTATTTAAAAGATCCTTGTACTTAGGGTTTGTGGCAACAAATTCATGGAGCCTGTCACCATGATTCTGAATATACCTGACTACAACCTGCTCGGTCATTTCCTTTCCTTTGTACTCACGCCCTGCTTTTGCATAAGTTGCTTCAAAATCTTCCCACAAAAGCTCAACCCAGGTACGTGCCTGTGCATAGGATAGCTGTTCATTTTTCTCAAGAAGCATATTGGTTAACCGTTCAAAATATGTTTCCAAAATTATCACCTCTCACATATAATTCCCGCCGATAGTTTTCTCTAAAACAAATCATACTAAGTGTGCGCTCTCTTGCGTATCCCTGGAAATGGAGGTTTTACAATGCCGGAATCAGGCTACAAGCATAACAAAGACAATGACTTCTATCCAAGGGCAAAAGCAGAATTTGCCTCCAAAAGAGCGGACGGAACAACCAACACGCGTCCTCAAGAGCGAATGAGAGCCTCGGGCCAAAGGCAAGTCCCGCAAACTATGGAGGATTA
The DNA here is from genome assembly GCF_009674805.1 of Metabacillus lacus. Taxonomy (GTDB): domain Bacteria; phylum Bacillota; class Bacilli; order Bacillales; family Bacillaceae; genus Metabacillus_C; species Metabacillus_C lacus. Next base: position 8,955 of record NZ_WKKI01000050.1, read on the forward strand.
ATAGAAAAGCGGAAGGCGCCCGTTTAGCGGCGACAAGCATAAGACGAGCATCTCTAAAAGGCGTTCTTTGCCTTTTTGAGGTGATTGGCTTATGACCTCGAGCCGCTGGCGCCTGGAGCTGGACAATGTAGAAAAGCGGAAGGCGCCGTTTTAAAGGAAGTCATGCTAAGAGCGCCACGTCCTGTGGCAACGCATGACTGTCCGACGTCGTGTCGGGCTGCGACAAGCATAAGACAGCTTGGGCAGGAGGGCGCTCTTTGCACTTATGGCCAAGACAGCTTATGACCTCGAGCGGCTGGCCGGTGAAGCTGGACAATAGAAAAGCGGAGGCAGCTTGCAAGGCCTGACAAGCATAAGACAGCTTGGGCAGGAGGTCGCTCTTTGACCTCTTGACCAAGATGGCTTATGACCTCGAAGGCCTAGCTGCCGGAGCTGGACAATAGAAAAGCGGAGGCAGCTTGCCAGGCCAGACAAGCATAAGCCAAGCTGGAATGAAGGTTGTTCTTTAACCTTCAGGCCAGATTGGCTTATGACCTCGAGGGCCTAGCTGCCGGAGCTGGACAATAGAAAAGCGGAAGGCGCCCGTTTAGCGGCGACAAGCATAAGACGAGCATCTCTAAAAGGCGTTCTTTGCCTTTTTGAGGTGATTGGCTTATGACCTCGAGCCGCTGGCGCCTGGAGCTGGACAATGTAGAAAAGCGGAACCGGCCTGCTCAGCCGCGACAAGCATAAGATGGCTTGGACGTAAGGGCGCTCTTTGCCCTTATGGCCAAGACAGCTTATGACCTCGAAGGCCTAGCTGCCGGAGCTGGACAATAGAAAAGCGGAAGGCGCCGTTTTAAAGGAAGTCATGCTAAGAGCGCCACGTCCTGTGGCAACGCATGACTGTCCGACGTCGTGTCGGGCTGCGACAAGCATAAGACAGTTTGGGCAGGAGGTCGCTCTTTGACCTCTTAACCAAGATGGCTTATGACTTCAATAATCTTCTCATTGAAAAGGACAATACGCTAAATCGTATTGTCCTTTTTAAGCATTGAAATTGGCAGCGCCACTTCCTTTTCAGGTGCTGACGTTCGGTGACCCCATGCGAAGATTCCGTTCATATAGTCAATTTTGAACGTATCGCCTGGTGCTCCCTCTATTTCGAGAACTTCTCCTGGAGTATAGTCTGCGGGATTCAGCAGATAAGATTGAGCCATCGCAATTTTTCTTTCCAACACAGCATATTCGTTAATGATGCCCAGCTGCTCCGCTTTTCTTGCTTTCTCTTTCAGGGCCGCAATTTCGTTATTTAATTCATATGGCGTTAATTCGCTATAGCGTTTGCTCTGCATGTTAAATTCCCCTTATGTCCATTTAGGTAAAGCCTCTACAATAAAGTATAAACCAGACAAAGGAAGTGGACAAATCCCGGCACCCCAGCAAAACGCCACAAACCTAAGCACCTTCCTTCCCTCACTCTCCCGCATCATCGAGATACCTGTCAATTAAGGAAATCGGGAATCCTTTGCGGTACAGAAATTGTTTCATTTTCATTTTGTTGGTGTATTCATCCTCGCTCTGGTATTTGTGCTTTACTTTTTCAGCCTGCGTGATGAGAGCCTGCATTTCAAGGTCTTCGTCTTTTTCCAGCTCCATCTCCAGCTCTTCCATGCAGATGGAGATGACATCATAGGAGAATCCTTTTCTGATCAGCATTTGTTCAAGCTTTTGTTTTTGCTGAACAGATGAGATAAGCTTGTCTGCTTTCAAATTCTTGTTGCAATGTTTTAACGCTTCTTCTATTTGTGCCTCCATGCTGTACTGTTCAAGAGATGTTAGGATCTGTTCCTGCTGAATTCCTTTTGCATACAGCTCCTGTTTGATTACCTCCGGGCCTTTTCCGCTGCTTTTCCATTGTGACCTGACAAAGGCATCTGCAAATTCGCCATCATTCACGTAATTGTATTCTTTCAACCTGTGGATTACCTCATGTACAATCGATTCATCCACTTCTTTTTTAGCCAGATAATCCCTGATTTCCTTGGCTGATCTCATCCGGTATCCCAGATATTCAATCGCCTTATTAAAAGCTTTTTTCACATCGTCACCGTATTGAATTTCAGCAATATCCAGCTCGTCCAGTTCCTTGCCTTTTCGCAGTCCAAATCTGATTAAGACATCCTGGTCAACACTAAAAGCATATTCCTCACCTTTGCCGCGGTCTAAATACACATTGAACCTGTCCTCATTTTTCAATTGGGAAGAAATTTTTGTTACGATAGCCATAAAGGGTACCTTCCTTTTTTATAGTATCTATATTTTATCACTGTCTGAAGAGAGGAAGTAAAGGGAAAAGAGTTGTAAAGATGGTATTTAATCCAAAGAGGGTAAAGTAAATTCAAAACGCAGAGGGGTGGCACGATGAAGATCGCAATTGCAGGAGGTTCCGGCTTTATAGGAAAGCATCTGGCTGATGCACTCTTGAAGGAAGGCCATGAAGTTTTTATCTTGACTCGAAGCAGGAAAAATTCTTCAAATGGCATACAGTATGTTCAGTGGATGAGTGAAGGTACATCTCCTGAATCGGAGTTGAAAGACACTGATGTTTTTATCAACTTGGCGGGAAAGTCCATCAATACCCGCTGGACAGAACAAGCAAAAAAAGAGATTATCGACAGCAGAGTGAAAGCAGCACGGGAGACAGGCCGTATTCTCAGCGTGCTGGAAAGCAAACCAGCAACTTTGATTAATGCCAGTGCAGTAGGAGCTTATGGGGCTGATGTCACACAAAGCTTTACTGAAGATTCCCCTGTCGCTGACGAGGACTTTCTCTCTCATACGGTAAGAATTTGGGAAGAAGAAGCAAAAAACGCAGCGGCACCGGGAATGAGGACGGTGCTATGCAGATTTGGCATCATCCTGGATCAACATGACGGCGCCCTTCCACCGATGCTTCTACCGTACAAATTATTTGCAGGCGGAACAGTGGGGAGCGGGGAACAGTGGCTCTCTTGGATTCACATTCAGGACGTTGTCAAATTGATCTTGTTTGTCATACAGGAGGAAAGCATAGAGGGGCCGGTAAATTTCACTTCACCTAATCCTGTCCAAATGAAAGAGTTCGGAAAAACCATTGCAAAGGTCACTGGAAAACCGCACTGGCTGCCCGCTCCTTCCTTCGCCATTAATACTCTAATGGGCGAAATGAGCGACCTGATTTTGAAAGGACAGAGAGTTCTTCCAAAGAAAGCGCTTGAGCATGGCTACAGCTTTCATTTTCCAGACCTTGAACATTCCCTTAAAAACATAATAAAATAGGAGTATCACATACGAACAGGAGAACTTCATGGCATCAACTATTTTTAAAAATGCAACTATTTATCCTATTATCGGGAACGTGCAGTATGGGGCTGACTTGCTTGTTGAGAACGGGAAAATTTCCGCTATTGGAAAAAATCTCCCTGCTCCATCTGAAGCTGCAGTAATCCACTGCAAAGATCTCTTTTTATTTCCAGGCCTGATTGATGTGCACACACACATCGGGCTTTATGATGAAGGAACAGGCTGGGCCGGCAACGATGCTAATGAAACGATAGAACCGCTAACACCCCATATCAGAGCTTTGGACAGTGTCCATCCCCTGGATCCCGCTTTTAAAGATGCAATTGCTTATGGCATCACTTCTGCGCATATTATGCCCGGGAGCGCAAATGTGATTGGAGGCACAACGTCAGTCATTAAAACAGCGGGAGTAAATATCTCCTCGATGATTATCCAGGAAACGGCCGGCCTGAAAATTGCACTTGGCGAAAATCCAAAACGTATCCACAGTCAGGGAAACAAAGACTCTATCACACGAATGGGAATTATGGGAATGCTGCGGGAAGCTTTTTATAATGCGAAAAAAGATCTGGAGCCTGACAATTTCAGGTGCCTTTCCATTAAAAAAGCGCTCAGAAGAGAAATTCCTGTCAGAATTCATGCCCACCGTGCAGATGATATTCTTTCTGCAATCAGATTTGCAGAGGAATTTAACCTCGACTATCGAATAGAACATTGTACAGAAGGCCATCTGATTGCGGATGAGTTTATCGGAAAAAATATGAAGGTCAGCGTTGGCCCTACTTTGACAAGAAAGTCAAAAGTCGAGTTGAAAAATAAAAGCTGGAAAACCTATCAGTCCCTTACTGACAGCGGAGTTGAAGTATCGATCACCACCGATCATCCCTACACGCCAATTCAATATTTAAATCTTGCGGCTTCGTTGGCTGTCAGAGAAGGTCTTTCAGAAAAGGCTGCCCTTGAAGGCATCACGATTAACCCTGCCAGAAACCTAAGATTAGAGCATAAAATAGGAAGTCTGGAGCCAGGAAAAGATGCTGATATTGTGCTTTGGAATCACCACCCTTTTCATTATTTGGCAAAGCCAAAGCTCACCATGATTGATGGAAAAATCGTCTTTACAGAGGACCGTTTTTTGGATGAAAATTCATGACAAAAATTACTAAGAATTCTTTAAAAAAATTTACAAAAAAACAGTTTCATTTTAAATAAAATTCGAGTATTATACGTATGGAAGACAAACTCAAACTTCATGATATCTATTGGTTGGGAAGGCAAATGGTGCGCCACCAGTTTACTGGTTCTAGTGGGTTCGATTCCCACCCCGAAATTTTTTGCAACTTAAAAAATTTCGAGGGTGTGGGCTTAGTGTGAGCGTCTGCCCTCTTTTGGAGGGATAATGGTGCTTAAAAAACGTGATCTTCAAGACGTTTCTTCACTTTTCGAACTAATGGTACACCCTGATGTCTTCCCTTTTGTGCGCCATAAAGCAGCTTCTCAAGAAGAGTATATGTTTTTAACCAAAAGCACGATGGAAGCAGAAGATAGGGGAGAATTGATCTCCCGAACCATCCTTGATGAATGGGGCAGCCCTATTGGAACAATCAGCCTGTTTGATGTTCAGGAAAACGCAGGTTTTCTGGGTACCTGGATTGGCAAGCCTTATCATGGTAAAGGGTATAATCAGCTGGCGAAAGATGCTTTTTTCAGCGAGCTATTTTATGAACTTGGTATTGAAAAGATCTTTCTTCGAATCCGCAAGGTAAACGTCCGTTCTACAAAGGCAGCGGAAAAGCTGCCATATGTGGTCATCGCGAATGAAACACATCAGACACTGCTGGATGAAATTAATCAGGGTGAGGATATTTATAACCTGTTTGAAATATCAAAAGATCTTTACACATTATATACAATGCGCCATACTGCTGCAGATGAGCAGCACTTGAAAGAGGCGTGACAATATCGCATCCTGCCGTTTGGCAGGGTGCTTTGTTTTGTATGAAGGTGAGCAATTTTGTCGAGAATAGTTCTGTTTCTATTTTTTGCAAAGGAGTGACTCACATGGCGGAAAAGAAAAGACGAGATCAAGCTCGCAACACTCTCTCCAGAACGCAGGAAGTAATTTATCAGAGAGAATTCAAGGCTGCTGACCGTGCATTCAACGAAACAGCAAACCAGCGGTCACGGCACTAACATTTTTCATGTTTTTTGAAAAAGGCGGCATTCTAACAAGGAACTCTCTTAGTTTCTAACAAAGGAGGCAAATATCTTGGCAAAAGACAGAAAAGCAAAGCTTCCTCAGGTACCTGAAAACCAAAAAATTCAACCTGACGGAATTGACGAAGAATTCTCAAAAGAATTAGCGGATCATGATGACGTTGAAGCGCAAGCTCGTGCATCAGCAGCGGACGAACGTGTAAAAGGGGAATAATGCTATACAAAGCTAGTCGTGAATACTTTTTCAACATGCAATGGCAAAAGTTGTGGAAAACTTTATCAACAGGTTGTGGATAAAGTGGATAATTACTGTTGATAACGAGTGGTATTAACTATCTTATCCACAGGTAGAGAAATTAACTAGTGGATGAGTGTTTCCCTGATCTGTTGATAACTAACTTCCTGCATCTGCTGTTTGAGCATTTCATCAGCCAACAAAACCGCACAGATGATAACTTCTGTGCGGTTTCTATTCTTTTTTTATGTGACTTTCATCACTTTTTAATTCAAGATAATGCATATTGTACTCTTCCCCTGTAAAATTCATTACACCTGAAAAACCATGTATCTCCCATTCACCTGCTTCATTTTGACTGAAGATATACTCTCTTTCCCAATTCTCCAGCATGTCATCATCACCTGTGTATGCCTGTTTTATACTCAAATAAGTTGAATGTAAGAATTCATCTTCGTAGTAGCTGCTATGGACAACCGCATCAGTTAATGCAATCTCTTTATGAAACAGGGTTGGATAGAATGTCTCCTCAATAGGCAAAACATCGTGTGCCCTACTGTTCTCTGAATTCTCACTTACAAACATCTTTAAAAAAAGCTGGGCATGCTGTCCAAATTCTTCGGAAAAAGCTTTTTCAAATTCCCTGTATTCCAGCCCTGAGATGGTTTTCTTCATTGCTAATTGAAGAATGAGCTCTTCTTTTTCTTTGATAATTTCAGCAGCTCTATTTCTATCATAATGTAACGTTTCTTCCTCAATCGGTACCATTTTTTCGGAATTATTGCAGCTCGACAATAATCCTGCAGCGATCATCATGACGGTGAATAACAGCAGCTTTTTCATTTTTCCCCTTCTCTCCCGCATTTCCCCCAAAGCAAAAAACTCTACCTGCTTGCAGTGCTGCTGCTTTCATAAGGCAGATCCTGATAAAAGTAATTTGGCTTAACAATTCTGTCTCTATAAGATTTATGGAAGATGTGTGTTGCAGCCGGAGAAACCGGCGGAATCAGCCATGACCAGTCTCCTGTCAACTCTCTTCCGGCTTTGCCTTCCTTTTCCTCAAATTGCTTGAACTGAATAGCAGCGGTGTGGTGGTCCACAATACTGACGCCTTCCTTTTTAAATGAAGACAATACAGCAGCATTCAATTCAACAAGAGCTTTGTCCTTCCACAGCGTAGAAAGACTGGAAGAATCAAGATTTAGGACAGAAGCAATCTTTGGTAGAAAATGATACCTGCTCTCATCAGCAAGATTCCTGGCACCAATTTCCGTCCCCATGTACCATCCGTTAAACGGAGCAGCCGTATAGGATATTCCACCGATTTCAAGCCTCATGTCCGAAATAATTGGAACTGCATACCATTTTATATGTAAATCTTCAAAGCAGCTATATTGAGGGTGAAGAATTCTTACCTCTTTTACTTTTTCTTTTGGGATTGGATATATTTTCGGCTTATTTTTATTTCTTTGAATGACAAGAGGGAGAACATCATAATGTGTTTGCTCGCCCTGCCAGCCGAGGTTCATGAGGGCTTTCGTAAAGCTCAGGGAAGCAGGATCCCCAATCATGCCATGCTCTGTTTGATATCCTGCATAACGAATCAATTGATGGTTCCATATTCTTAAGCTGTGATCAGAGGTTTCAGGAGCAAATATTGTAATAACGGGCCTTATTCTTCCCTCGTTGGTCGCGTAGTCAATATGCCGCAATAAAGCATTGCACATATCATCCTCAGTGTCAGCATTTCTTTCGTCTATTACAGTAAGCGTATTCCAAAACAGCCTGCCGATACAGCGGTTGCTGTTGCGCCACGCCATCTTTGCTCCATGTGAGAGTTCTTCTTTTGTATGTACATAAGTGCCGGTTTGCTCAATAGAAGCTTTAACTTCCAGCAGCCTGCTCTCTAGTTCAGTGTCCGTTTTGCCCAGTTCGCTGTAGCTTGCTCTGATGAATTCTTCGGCATCTTGTTGTATTCTACTGTCATTCCTCACATCTATCCTCCTAATAACTCTTCTGTGAAAAAAGTACGGTCAATCATGTTATCGGTTGTTTCATTTTATTATAGAGTTTGGGTAACCTCTACGTTTTACCTAAAGAATATTTGGGCACTTTTCCCCAGCATTCCTTTCTCCCAGTGTAACACGTTGTTTTTCTCAATAAAATACTAATGAAAAAGCCACAGCAGAAATCTACTGTGGCAGATCTATTGACTATGCAGTTTGCAGGTTGATTGCAGTTCTATAGGAAAACAATGACTGCTCTGCAACTTCATCAAAAAAAGCAGGCTCAATGTCTGTCAGAAGTTCTTTTGCGAACCTCCATGCATTTTCCTCAATCTTCAAAGCTGTCCGGTCTCTTTCCAGCTGAGTAGCTGCGGCTTCAAGCTGATCCGCGAGCAAGGGCAGTTCATCATCCTCAGCGTGACCCAATTCGTGCGCTAAAACAACGAGAGCATAATCCTGCAAACGTTCCAAAGTGCCAAAAAGCTGAAGGCATTGCTGTTTAATCACTTCAATATAAAGAGTTACAGTATGAGTCCCTAAGTGATACTTGCCGCCGACGAGCCTGTTTCCGGGAAAGAAAGATTGATACTGCAGCACTGCTTCGCTGCCGGATTTAGTGTAAAGAGATAGAAGTAGAGGAGCTAAAGTATGATCATTCATATAAACACCTAACTTTAGATAGAGTTAGAAATTATTATATGCAAAAAACTCCTCTTTATGCAACATATTCATTTACCCGAATAAATTTTTTTTAAACCACTATTTTTACAAGCGTTGTGACATCCATCCTTTATGGTGTCAGAAACAGTGTATTTTGAAGTGTTAGCTGAAGAATAAGGAATATTTTTATTTATTTTTCCACTCAAAAGTCCTTAAGACGAATATACCCTCTCTTTTTTCCTCTCCCTGAAGATCAGCCATAACAGCAGAAAAATAGTAAATGCAGCAAGCTCCAGCGTGAGGATATACCAGGGATAGGGACCGAGATAATCCAGCAGACTCCCTGTTTCAGGCTTTCTGCTTAAAAACATGTAGTTGCCGCCTGCAGCATAATTTATGAGAAGAATAACAGGCAGCAGTAAATTGAGAAACAGCATCGTTTTTGCAACAGCCAGGAAAGTGGGCCTGTAGCCCTTGATCCATAAATAATAAAAAGCAATAAATATGATTCCAATATGCGTGTAAAAGAAATGAAAATACCGAAAGTGCGGGAAGTTGACGAATAAAACAGGCGTAAGCAGCGCTTGAACAGCTCCCCCTATTCCAACAAAGAAAACAATATCAAAAATGTTTCTGTTTCCGGTTAAAAGGAGCAGAATCCCAAGGATAAGACTAATGCTGCACAGCTCCAGGGGAAGTGAGTTTGCCACCGTCCACTGCCCAGTACTGATCAGCCAGTAATAGTATAGGGCTTCCACCGCAATCAATGAAATGGCCAATCCTGTTTCAAAGGTCCTTAATCTCAAATTCTTCACTCTTGTTCTTAAAAGATACATGGTGAGAATGATCATCACGAAGAAAACAATTGCTGCAATATGCTCCCCAGAGAACATCACAAAAGGTTCGCTGCCTACAGCATCCATCCACATACATAGTCCTCCTGTTTTCAAGCTAACGGGCTGTAGCCTAAAGCGCTCACTGTTTTTTCCATAAGGGAATATCCTCTTGCGTTCGGATGGATACCATCCTCAGACAAAAGCTCCTTTTCCCGTCCTTTAAAAACAGAATAGATATCAGCTACTTTCACATTTTTATAAGAAGAAAAGCTGTTAATATGCTGATTGAATTTCTGTACTCCGCTGTCCGCCTGCGGTGTGCCCGAAAAAGGATTGTACAGATTAATCATTCTAATGATATATGGCCCTTCACATTCAGCAATCAATGCGTCAATGTGTGTCAGCAACGCAGATATATTTACAGTACACTCTTTAAGAGCTTTGTTCAATATGCCAATTTCTTTCGTCTGCAGAAATAGGCGGGCGGCTCTGATCAGATCATTTCCTCCTGCAGTAATGGTAATGATATCCGCTTCCCGGATTGCTTTTTCAACGCATGGGCTTTTTGAAATCTCCAGTATCTCTCCTGCTGTTGCCCCATTTTTTGCAAACTTATAAAAGCGTACAGGCCTGCAAAGAACCCTGCGGCTTTCAACCAAATACCTTTCTGCAAATCCCTGCTGCCAAAAAGGCACACCTGTACCAACCGTAAGTGAGTCTCCTAAAGCTATATAATCAAGGTCCTTTTCATGCCATTTGTTCATGCTTCACCCCGTAGTCGTTTTTTACATCTATATTCAAAAGGGGTGCAAAACTGTTCTTTTTTTGAAATCAGTAAAATAGAGGGTTTTAAAGGTCTGTCAAGAATATAATGGACATGTTGAATCACAATGAACTATCCCGTTCTGCACCTTAAAATATTATGGAGGTTTTATTTTGTTAACAGTTGAAAATTATATTGATTCTATGAAAGCCAACCTTGAGAAACATTCAAATCTGTTAGTAGCTAACCTTAAAAGTATCATGGCATTCAATTATTCTCCCGAAATAGATTTATTAGATTACACTGCGTTTATTGAGCCAACAAATTTTGAAATCTCTATAGAGCTGTTCTCTATGGATAAAGAAGCGAACGAAGTTTTCAATGATGGGCATGACACAACAATTTTTGCAGGAAGTGTGAATGTCATTTCTGATGTGACTTACTATCAGTTAAAGGAACAATCACTGGATGATTTTTTTGAGCGTTTTTATGAGGAAAACGATCAGGCAATATACGAGTTAGAACAACAAACTTTCACTGATTGGTTTAGTCAATGCTGGGAAGAAGCAGGCGGGTTTTCGGTAAATTACCCAACATATTTTGTTTTCCACGATGATGATAAATCATTTGATTTAAAGAACAAGAAATGGGTGGAGGATGAGGCAAAATGGTCGTGAGCATGAAAGAATGCCTTTCTTTCAAGGCAGCCTCTAGTATTTCTCAAAAAACAGCATAGAAGATTACAGGTATTAAAAACAAAAGGAGGTGTGAATGAAGTTACTCATTCACACCTCCAGATCTTGCTAATTCATTTTTCTCCTAGCTGCAGATTATTGATGGAACTTTCCATTCACACTGCTTGATGAGTCAATTTGAGCATCGCGGAGAGGAATGTTTCTGCGCTCTTCACCCATGCCGTCCTCATCCACTAAGCTGGAAGTTCCTCTTTCGTCAATAGAGTAATCTTTATTCACTCCACCAAGAGAGCCTCCTGTTACATTGTTTTCACCTAGAAACTCGCCACGCACAGCATCTCTCGTACCCAGGCCTCCAGACGTCGCAGCGCCAGTACCGGCTGCCGAACGATCTCGGTCTGTATCATTTCCAAAAGTGCCCGAGCCTCTGTCTTCATCTGTGCCTACAAGAACAAGGATTTTCCCTTCTTTTACATAAGCATCATAACGGTCTGCTTCTTCTTCAGGAACACCAAGTCCAATAAGAGCTCCGGCAATTCCTCCGACGCCTGCTCCTGCCGCCGCTCCTGCTAATGTTGCCGCGAGAGGTCCAGCTGCTACGATAGGTCCAATACCAGGAATTGCTAAAGCGCCAACGCCCGCCAGCAAGCCAGTTAATCCGCCTAATGCTCCGCCTGCTGCTGCTCCGGAAGCTGCACCTTCACCCGTTTTTGTGCCTGTCTCTTCTGTCACTGTATCTACTTCATCAGAATTCTTTCCGATAATGGAAATGTCCTCAGCACGGTAGCCTTGGCTTTTCAGCTCCTCAACTGCACGAATAGCTTCTCTTTCATTATCATAAACTCCTACGATACTTCTATCAAACTTGTCCATATTAACGCCTCCCTATAAGATTTGGTTATACTATTTATTTACCCGTATACAAAAAGGATAAACAATCTTACTTACGTCCTTCTTCCTCCATATATCCGCTTTTCTCCTGATTCTTCTTTCTGAATCTTCTTATCACAAAAAACAATACCACAATTGAAAGTGTAATCCCTACATTCAGGAATCCGCCCACAAATAAGAAGAAGTCTCTTAAAAAGTCCATTTATATCACCTCATATTCATCCTTACCCCGTCTGTCAAGGAATTACTCCTGGAGGAACTCATCGGCTGGTTCGCCAGCATAGTACATCTTTGCATGATAAGAAGATAGATAAACTCTCCCCAGACATAAAAAAAGCCAGGAACCATCCGGGGGATGGGGGTCCTGGCTACCATCTTATTGCTGTGTTTGATTATAATACTGAACGGAGTACTGAGCTCCCTCCGATACCATTTTATTATCTTCAATATCCTGAGGATCCGGGTTGCCGCCTTTAGCGACCGGAAATTCCCTTTGAAGCTTTTTCGTCTTAGAAACATAAGGCAGAATCTTGCTTTTTACATCTTTAGCGAACAGTTTCATCTTTGCCCGTTTTGGTTGATCCTTTAAAAGATAGGAAGCAATACCTACAGTGGATAAAGCTACTCCGGACAGGATCAAGTATTTTTGATTGTTTGCCAAACTGCTTTTCAAGCCCATAGTCATTCTCCTTTCTTTTGTTGATATCATGCTTCTAGGTTATTTACCCTCATACAAACACCCTAAACGAAGTTTTGCATAGGCTGTAGGGATGTTATTACAGCGAAGCAGGTGTATAAAAAATGGTTTATGATTATCAACGACAAATGCTGAGTCCTTTTGGCGGATATGGTTTCGGAGCAGGCTCACCTTACAGCGGTTACGGTGCAGGCATGCAGCAATACGGTTTAGGAACAGGTTACGGTCTGCCTCAATCTTATGGATTCGGTCCCCAAACTCCGGGGTACGGGCAGGGATTCGGACTGCCTTATTCAGGCCAGTTTGGATCTCCTTATTCTTACGGCCAAGGTCCAGGATTCGGCACGCCTTTTTCTGGAGGACCGGGTCAAGGCTTTGGATCTCCTTTTTCCACAGGCTATGGCCAGGGTTACGGGTTTCCGGGACTGGGAAGGTAAAAGGACCAGGGCGATTCTCCATCTTTTCTTCCCAGAATGGAAGTAATAGGGCTATGAAAAGCCAAGTCTTTCAGTATGCTGGTATTGAAAATGTATTTTTTCAAGGGGAAACAGTATTGCAGATTTCGCAAAACTTCCCTAAAACCAAAAAATGACCCAAAGAGCTTCCGCTTTTTGGGTCATCTCGCTTTAGTTGAATCTTCGTTCATCTTCCACATGTAAATCTTCATCATAAATGGTCACCTTGCATGGAACCTTCCCTTTTGCTAGTTCCTCTGCCTCTGAGATTGCCTGTGATTTAGTATCGTACAGCTCGATCGCTGCCACGTCCTCCATCTTTACATACCAGCCTGTGGCATCTTTATTGGGAACAACTGAATATTCTTTCATAAGGCATGCTCCTTTCAAAGTGCTATACCGTTCATTTACCCTTCTGAAAGTGAGCAAAACTCTTTTTACCGGGAGACAAAGGAATTTCCAGCCACCCAAAATCTCCAAGGATATCCTTTCGCTTCTCCTGAATTATCAATCCCAATTCTCGGGCCGGAGGAGATGTTTTCCGGTACATAACCTGGCGCAATATATAATGGAGGCTGAGAAAAGTCACGGCCGTAGTCCCCCATATTGATATTCATTGCTTTCGTCAGTTTTCCCGGCCCATTCGTCAGCTTACGCAAGTCCTCCATTCCCCGTCTTTTCTTCATAAGCTCAACTCCAGATAAAGGCTCTATAGCGCGAATCAGCACTGCTTCTGGTTTTTCCAAAGGGCCGCTGACCACATTCACAAGACAATGCGTGTGTATGACATATGTATAGGCAATGCCATGTTCTCCAAACATGATTTCCGTTCTTTTTGTCCTTCTGTTTCCATAGCTGTGTGCTGCTCTGTCTTCAGGTCCCATATAGGCTTCTGTTTCCACAATATAACCCGCTGAGATCCCTTCTTCTGATTCTTTCACGAGCGTACAGCCGAGAAGTGCTTTTGCCAGCTGAAGGGTCGGCTGCTTGTAAAAACTCTTGCCAAGCGGAATAAAGCGTTCTTCCACATCATCACCCCCTCCTTAAGTTTTCCCTGTTTCAATACCCTGCAATCACTGCATGCTCTTTAGATTAGTTTAATAGGGGTTAGAAGCTAAACCGATAATTGACATTATTGTAGGTGTACAATTTAGGTGAAATATCTAACTTTGTTAGTCCTTTAAGTGTAATAGAATATGTTCCTAAACCTGAGTTTAAAGATAGAAGGTTTTTTAGGAAGGGGTTATCGGGACAAGGCACTGTCATCTTCATGTCTGTGAATTTAATAGCAGTGAGTGGATTGAAAAATTATTGTTTCGTGATTATCTTAGGTTACACC